>NZ_CP103289.1:3600000-4200000 GCF_024757985.1 Cellulomonas sp. NS3
CTCCGTCGTCGGGCCGCAGTCGGCGCCCGCTCCCGCCCGGGCCGCCGCCTCCGCGTCCCGCCGCGCCTCCCGGCCTCGTGGGCCGGTGACGGCGAGCACGCGCAGCGCCCCGGAGAAACGATCGTCCGCCCGCGACTCGAGCAGCTGTTGCCGGTACCGCAGCTTGTGCGGCACCAGGTACGCGATCCACAGGGTGGTCATCGCGAGGGCGACCACGCCGGTGGGTTCCAAGTTCACGTCACGACGGTAGGCGCACCGGCGCCCCGCCCTCGGGACGCGCCTGCGGCGTGTCGGCCTTGACCTCCACGCAGATGTCCCTTCTGTCCCGTAGTGCGTCGTCGAGGTGCCGCCTCGCGGCCCGCGTGCCGGCGAGGCGCATACCCGCCGGTCAGCGGCGCGCGCGCCACCGGGCGAGCAGACCCTCGGGCACGTCCTCGACCGTGAGCGCGAACGTCCGGTGGTCGCACCAGGCGCTGCCGATGTGCAGGTACTTCTCGCGCAGCCCCTCGTCGCGGAACCCGAGCTTCTCGACGACGCGCAGCGACGGCGCGTTCTCCGGGCGGATGTTGACCTCGACGCGGTGCAGCCCGACGGGCCCGAAGCAGTGGTCCGTCGCGAGCGCGACCGCGGTCGGCATGATGCCGCGACCGGCGACGTCGCGGGACACCCAGTACCCGACGGCCGCCGAGCACAGCGAGCCGTAGGTGATGCTCGAGACGGTGAGCTGGCCGACGAGCCGGTCCTGGTAGTCGATCGCGAACGGCAGCGCCGCGCCCGTGCGCGCCTGCCGGTTGAGCGCGCGCACGAACTCCCCGAACGTCGGCCGGGGACCCAGCACCGGGACGGGCGACGTCGCGTCCCACGGCTCGAGCCACGTCGCGTTCGCCGCGCGCAGCGCCATCCACGCCCCCTGGTCGCGCCTCCGCAGCGGGCGCAACCGCACGTCGCCGTCGGCCAGGACGACGGGCCAGCCTGCTGCCATCAGCCCTCCAGCACCAGGCAGTGCACGCGCTGGCCAGGGCGGACCGCGAGGTCCTGCTCGCCGACGACCGCGAGCGCGTTCGCCCGGGCGAGCGCCGCGACGGACACCACGGACGGGTCGCCGACGGGGCTCACCTGGTAGCCCTCGTCGGGCGAGCCGACGACGACCGCGGGCACGAACTGGCGCATCCCGGCGGGCGACGTCCAGCCCGTCGTGGCGGTCGCGGTGACCGACGGGCGGAACAGCTCGGGGTGCCCGGCCATCGCGCGCAGCGCCGGGCGCACGAACACCTCGAACGACACCTGGGCCGCGACGGGGTGACCCTGGAGCGCGAAGAGCGGCACGGCGCCGTCGCCCCCGAGCCCGCCGCCGACCGTCCCGAAGCCGTGCCGGTGCCCGGGCGTCATCGCGACGTTGTCGAAGCGGACCGTGCCGAGGGGCGCGAGCACGTCCTTGACGGTGTCGCGCGCGTACTCGCTGAGCCCGCCGGTCGTGAGCATGAGGTCGGCCCGCACGAGCTGGTCCTCGAGGGCCTCGCGCAGCGCGACGCGCTCGTCGCCGATGATCCCGACGCGACGCGCCGCAGCCCCCGTGTCGCGCACCGCGGCCTCGAGCCAGTGCCCGTTCGCCTCGTAGACCGACCCGTCGCGCTGCGGCGAGCCGGGCTCGACGAGCTCGTCCCCGATCGAGACGAGGACGACGCGCGGCGTGGGGTGCACGCGCAGCCGTCCCCGGCCGAGCGCCGCGGCGACCGCGAGCTGGCGGGCGCCGAGCCGGGTGCCGGCGGCGATGAGGACGTCGCCCGACCGCACGTCGGAGCCGACCTCGCGGATGTGCTGACCCGCGCGCGCGATGCGCTGGAACGACACGCGCGCCGTGCCGTGGTCCGTCTCCTCGACGGGGACGACCGCGTCCGCGCCGGTCGGCAGCGGCGCACCCGAGGCGACCCGGACGGCCTGGCCGGGCGCGAGGCGCAGCGGCGCGGTGGCACCCGCGAGGACGTCGTGCGCGACGGGCATGCTCTGCACCGCGCCCCCCGCGTCCAGCGCGAGCACGGTGTCCTGGGCGGCGACGGCGTACCCGTCGCGCTCCGCGAGCCGCAGCGCGGGGACGTCGACGGACGCCACGACGTCGGCGGCGAGGATGCACCCGACCGCGTCGGCGAGCACGACGTCGAGCGGGGCGACCGGGCCCACGGCGGCGAGCACCGCCGCCAGGTGGTCCTGGACGGATCTCATGCCCGCATTGTGCCGTGCCCCACGGTCGCCCGGGTCGCGGCGGTGCCGTGTCCACGCCGTGTCGGACGCGAGTTCAGGGGCACGTCACAGGATCTCCACCCTCGCGATCCCCCCAGGAAGTGCAAACGTTTGCCACACTGGTCCCCATGCGCAGCGCTGCTCAGCCTTATCCGCACGCCTCTGACGGCACGGAGATCGAGGACCTGAAGGACGCCCTGCGCCGTTCGATCCGCCAGGCGCGCACCACCCGCTCCCCCCGACGACGCACCGAGGCGGGCCTCGCTCTCGCCGACGTCGTCGAGACCATCCCGGAGATCGCCGAGGCCTCCTGCGTGTCGGTCTACGCGTCCCGCCCCGGCGAGCCGGACACGGGCCCGCTGCTCGATCGCCTCGCCGCGCGCGGCGTCCGTGTGCTGCTGCCGGTGCTCGGCACGGGCCTGCAGCGCGACTGGGCCGAGTACGCCGGGGCCGACGACCTGCGTCAGCGCGCCCCCGGTCGACCGCCCGAGCCCGGGACCCCGCCGCTCGGGGCCGAGGCGATCGCCGACGCCGAGGTCGTCGTCGCCCCGGCGCTCGCCGTGGACACGCACGGGACGCGGCTCGGCCAGGGCGGCGGCTGGTACGACCGCGCGCTGCTGCACGCACGCCCCGGGGTCCGCGTCGTCGCGCTCGTGTTCCCCGAGGAGCTCTACGACGCCGACGTCCGCCCGCTGCCCCGCGAGGCGCACGACCGCACGGTCGACGCCGTCGCGACCCCCGAGCGCTGGCAGTGCCTGCGCACCGAGGACGCGGGGCGGCACGCGCCCCTGCGCCCCGTCGACTGACGCCAGCTCAGGCCGGGGGCTCGAGCTCCAGCACGTCGGTCGCGGCGTCGTCGATCGCGTCCGCGGTGAACGGCCACGGGAACAGCCGGCCCTCGGCCCACGGGGTGAGCTGGTCGGCGTAGTGCACGGACCCGGGGTGCCCGGACGCGCCGGTCATCGTGATCCACGCGGACGAGTCCAGGTCGGCGAGGTCGACGACCATGCGCATCGCGGGCGCGGCCGTCACCCGGAAGGACCCGCTCCCGGCGTCCCACGCAGTCGCGTTGACGAGCGACGCCCCGCCACCGACCTCGCGCGGCGTCGGGTTGACGAGCCGGCGCACCGGCGCGGGCAGCGCGGGCGACCCGAGGACGTCGTGCTCGGGGGCCGCGGTGTGGACCTTGCCCCAGCGCCAGTCGGACGGGTCCTTGCCGAGGTCGGCCGTGAGCTCGCGGCGCGCGGCCACGAGCGCGCGGGTCAGGATCTCGTCGCGCCCCTCGACGACGCCCACGGTGCTGCGGTCGTCCCACCAGGACCCGTCGGGCGTCTCGAGCAGCCGGCGGACCACCTCGAGCCAGCGCGCGCCGCCCGTCGGCTCGTAGCCCTCGGGCAGGTCGTCCCAGAACGTGAGCTCGAGCAGGTTGGACCACACCGACGCGAAGTACGCCGCCGCCGCGGAGTCGGGGTCGGAGCGCAGGTCCCACTCGCGCAGCAGGTCCTGGCCGTCGTCGTCGAACGAGTCCGGGACGTCGACCGCGAGGAGCGCCGGGAGCAGCACGTGCGCGTACGGGTTGTCGACGTCGGCCTGCAGCGAGCGGGTCGTCGCGACGTCGATCTGCTCGCCCGAGCGGATCTGCTCCTCCAGGACCGAGCGGATGCGCTGCGCACGGAAGCCGTAGTCCCAGTCGGACGTGAGGTAGGGGCCGACGCCGGCGGGGGTGACCGCCTGGTTCGCCGCCACGACGAAGCCCTCGGCCGGGTCCTGCACCGCGGGCATCTGCTCGGCCGGGACCCAGCCCTGCCAGTCGTACGCGCTGTCCCAGCCGGGCCGCGGCCACGAGCCGTCGGACGGCACCACGGAGCCGACGACGTCCGCGCGGACCGGGATGCGGCCGGGCGCCTGGTAGCCGATGTGCCCGTCCGTCGTCGCGTAGACGATGCTCTGCGACGGCACCTCGAACAGCGCGGCGGCCGCCGCGACGTCGTCCGCGTCCGCGGCCTGCGCGAGCGCGAAGATCGCGTCCGCCGTGCGGCCCGGGGTCAGGGCGGCCCAGCCGAGCGCGACCTCGTACCGCCCGTACGGCGACCCCTCGGGGACCGGGACGTCGTCGAGCGCCGCGATCTCGAGGACGTCCGAGACGATCGGCCCGTGCGTCGTCGACCGCACCTCGAGCTCGACGTCCTCGCCGCCGTTGACCTCGATCACCTCGCGCCGGGTGCTCAGCGGGACGCGCTCGCCGTCGAGCAGCGCCGTCCCGTCCGACACGCGCTCGAGGAAGAAGTCCGTGACGTCCGCGCCGAGGTTCGTCAGCCCCCACGCGAGCGCGTCGTTGTGCCCGATCACGACGCCCGGCAGCCCGGCGAACGAGAATCCCGAGACGTCGTACGGGCACTCCGGGGACCGCTCGCGGCAGTGCAGGCCCACCTGGGTCCAGATGCCCGGCGCGGAGATGCCGAGGTGCGGGTCGTTCGCGAGGACGGGCAGCCCCGAGACGGTGTGCGTCCCCGAGACCACCCAGGAGTTGGAGCCGATGCCGTCCCCCTCGCCGAGCAGGTGAGGGACCGACGACAGGGCCCGCTCGGCCGACGCGAGGGCCTCCTGGAGGTGCGACGACGAGAGGTCGACGGCCCCGCCCTGCTGCGCGGCGGCGGCCGGGTGCGCGCCCGACGCCTGCACGATCGGCAGGTTCACGTCCTGCGGGTAGGCCGGGAACAGCTCGTCGACGCGCGCGACGTCGCCGATCGTCTCGAACGCCATGCCGCGCGCGAGCTCGTCGGAGTAGTTCGCCTTGAGGTCCCACGCCATCGCCTTGAGCCACGCGAGGGAGTCGACGGGCGTCCACGGCTCCGGGTCCGCCAGGTCGAGGCGCACGTCGAGGATGCTGTACTCCACGGCGAGCGCCGACCGGTCGCGCTGGTCCAGGTACGCGTTCACCCCGTCGGCGTAGGCCTGCAGGTTCTCGCGGGTCTCCGGCTGGAGCAGCTCCCACTCCTGCTCGGCGACCCGGCGCCACCCGAGGGTGCGGATCACGGCGTCGGCCTGCAGCGCGGCCTCGTTCTCGCCGACCAGCTCCGAGAGACGCCCCGCCGTCACGTGGCGGCGGTAGTCCATCTCGAAGAAGCGGTCCTGCGCGTGCACGTACCCCTGCGCGCGGAACAGGTCGCCCGAGGTGTCCGCCTCGATGAACGGCACGCCGCGCTCGTCCCGGCTCACCGTCACACCGGCGCCGAGGCCCGGGACCTCGACGCGGCCGGCGACCTGCGGGAGCGGCTCGCGCACGACGAGGACGGTCCCGACGGCGGTCGCCGCGAGCACGAGCACGAGGATCGCCGCCGCGGCGGCGAGGGACAGTCGGACGGCACGACGACGAGGCACGCAGCGAGACTAGTGCGTGCGACGGGGCGGCACCGGGTGCGCGACGACCTGCGTGCACGGCGAGGGCGGGGCGGCCGGAGCGGGCTTGCGCGCCCCGGTAGACTTGGCACTCGAAGTTGGAGAGTGCCAGGAAGTTGGACGGCTCGGCCGACGTCGCGCGCCCGCTCGTGAGCGCGTGGGGTCGTCGGCCGACGTCCTGCCCGAACCAGGAGACACCAGTGCCCACCTACTCGTACGCGTGCACCGCCTGCGGGCACGCCTTCGACATCCAGCAGTCGTTCAGCGACGAGTCCCTGACGGTGTGCCCCGAGTGCGAGGGACGCCTGCGCAAGGTGTTCTCGGCCGTGGGCGTCGTGTTCAAGGGCTCGGGGTTCTACCGCAACGACTCGCGCTCGTCGGGCACGAGCACGTCCTCGTCGGGCTCGTCGTCGAGCACGTCGTCGACGTCGTCGAACGGCGGGTCCTCGTCGGGGTCCTCCGGCTCGTCCGGCGAGGGGTCCTCGTCCGCGTCGACGCCCGCGAAGCCTGCGACGTCGAGCGGGTCGTCCTCGACCCCGGCTGCTGCCGCGAGCTGACCGGCAACCCGCCCGGGCGGGTCGCACACCCCCAGCCCGAGGCGGGAGCGACGGACCGACGCCCGCAGGTCCGACGCCGACCGTGGGGTCGCCGTCGACCTAGCGTCGCGGCATGCCCCTCCTCCGCGCCGCCGCACCGTCCCGCGACCGCTCCCCCGGCCGGGTGCCGGAGCGAGGTGCACGCACGCCCGCACGCACGGCGCCCCGGCCGCTCGTGCGCGTGCGGCTCCTCCTGTGGCGCGCGCGGTTCCCCGTCGCCGCCCTCCTCCTGGGGTGCGCGTGCGCGGTGGTCGTGAGCGCCGTCCGGCCGGCCCCGCCCCCGACGGCACCCGTCCTCGTGCTCGACCGTGCGCTCGCCGCCGGTGAGCACGTGGCGCCCGACGACGTCCGCACCGTGCGCCTGCCGGTCGACCTCGTGCCGGACGGGAGCCTGCACGTCGCCGACGAGCTCCCCGACGCGACGCTCGCCGTGCCCGGGATCCCGGGGCTGCCGGTCGTGCCGAGCCTCTTCACCCAGGCGTCGGTGCACGGCCCACCCGGCACCGTCGTCGCGCCGGTCCGGTTCGCCGACCCCGGCGTCGCCGCGATGCTCACGCCCGGCGTCGTCGTGGACGTGCTCGGCGGCGCCGACGACCTCGACGGTACGCCGGGCGCCGGACGCGTCCTCGCCCGCGGTGCGCTGGTGCTCGCCGGGCCGGCCGACGCGGACGCGGGCGGCTCGTCGGGCACGGAGCCCCTCGGCGGAGGACTGCTCGGGGGCGGTGGCGGGGATGCCGAACACTCGCCCCTGGTGCTGCTGGCGGTGACCCCCGAGGAGTCGGTGGCGCTGACCGGTTCGTCCGGACTCAGCGCGGTCTTCGTGGAATGATCCCGTTCGACCGCGCGCACCCGACCGTGCGCGTGCACCACGAACAGGAGCGACCGTGAAGAGCCTGATCAACGGCTTCAAGGACTTCATCTCACGCGGCAACGCGATCGACCTCGCGGTCGGTGTCGTCATCGGTGCTGCCTTCACCGGCGTCGTCAGCGCGCTCCAGAACGGCATCATCAGCCCGCTCATCGGCATCATCTTCGGCAAGCCGAGCCTGGCCGAGCTGTGGCGCATCACGACGCCCCGCGGCACCATCGACGTCGGCCTCGTGCTCGACGCGATCCTGCAGTTCCTCATCACCGCGGCGGCGATCTACTTCTTCATCGTCCTGCCGCTCAACAAGCTCGCCGAGCGCCGCAAGAAGGGCCTCGAGGCGGAGCCCACCGCCCCCGCGGAGGACATCCTCCTGCTCCAGCAGATCCGCGACCTGCTCGCCGGGCAGCAGTCCGCCGCGCTGCGGAACGACACCGGCCCCTCGCTGCCTCCGACGGCGCAGCGCAGCTGACACCACGCACGCCGGCGCACCGCGGCCGCGGCCGACCTCCGGGTCGCCGCGGCCGTCGCGCGTCGGGCGCGTCCTGCGTCCGGCGCGTCCTGCGTCAGGCGTCCCGCGCCAGCCGCGTCCTGCGTCAGGGCGCAGCGAGCGTCAGGGCCGGCCGCCGGGTCACCAGTGCGGTGGGACGTCCCGGAGCAGGCGGTCGTCGTTGGCGTCGTCGGTGCGCTCGCCCCAGCCGGAGTCGGAGTCGTCGGCGCTCCGGGTGGGGATCAGCGGCGCGTCCGGGACGGGGCGCGCCGGCGGGCGGGACGCATCGTCGCTCGGGACGTCACGGGGCTTGTCGGCGTTCACCGCTCCATCGTCCCACCGCCGCGCCGACCACCGGTCTGCCGGCTCTCGTCCCGACGGATCCCGCCGGGCTCAGGACGTCGCGCGGCGGACCGCGCCGGCGACGACCGCGTCGACCCGCGAGCTGCGGCGCGTGATGCCGAGCGCCTCGCGCACCGCGGCCGCGAGCTCCTCACGGCCGCGCTCGACGCCGTCCGAGACCAGCCACGTGACGACCTCGTCGAGCTGGTCGTCGCTGTAGGCGTTGATCGGCAGGCCGGGCCGGATCGGCGGTCGCGGTCGCGAGGGGACGGCGAGCGTCGGCTGCTCGACCCGGGGCGTCGGCCCCGTGCTCGGCCGGTCGCTGAGCGTCGTGCGGCCGGCGTCCGGCGCGGGTGCGGTGTCCGGCCGGTGCGCCGCGGAAGCTCCGGCAGCGGCGCCGGCGGGTGCGTCACCGGTCGTCGGCACCTGCGGCACGCTGCCCGTGCCCGTGCCCGTGCCCGTGCCCGTGCCCCTGCCCGTCCCCGGGCCCGTGCCGGCGCTCGTGGCCGCGGGTGCGACGCGGCGCAGGCTCCCCGTGCTGACGCGCTCGACGTGCCGTGAGCCCCCGGGTGTCTCGCCCACGCGCGGGATCATCCCCGTCGACCGGCGCTCGACCTGCGGGAGCGCGCCTGTCGCGGGGGTCTGCACCCGCCGACCGGTTCGGGCCGGTGCCACCTCGGAGCGCGTGGCGTCCGAGCGTCGGGAGCCGCCGTCCGCGGCGGTCCCGTCGTGACGGACCGAGCCCCCGTCCTCGTCCACCCCGCCGGGGTGAGGGGTGCCGTTCGTGTCGTCGCTACCGGGGCGCGGCGTGCCGTCCGGGCGTGCGCTGCCGCCGCGGCGCGCTGCCGGGATCGTGGGCCACGCACCCGTGCGCACGGGGACCGGGCCGGTGCGCGGAGCACCGGCGACCCCACCGCCGGACGGGGTCGCCGTCGTGGGCGGGCCGGCCGGTGGCGTCGGGGGTGTGATGGCGTGCCACGGGCTCGTCCGCGCGGCGAGCGTTCCTCGCGGCGGCGTGAGCGGGCTCTGCGGCGCCGCGGGCGGAGGCGTGCGGCGGCGCGCACGGGTCACGGGCTCGGCCCAGGCGGCGTCGGCGGTCGTGGATCCGTCGGACCGCTTCTCGGACCCCGGGGAACCGGGGACGGCGTCCGCACGGGCGTCGGAGCCCGCACCCGCCGGCTCGGCCGAGGTGGCTGCCGCCGCACCCGCGGGACCGGCCGAGGCGGCCACGGCACCCGCGGTACCGGGCAGGACGGCGGCCGTCGCACCCGCCGGAGTGGTGGAGGTGGTTCCCGTCGCACCCGGCGTCGCGGCAGCCGCCCACGTCGGTGTCCCGCCCGTGGCGCGTCCCGCGTCCGGACCTGCCGGGGTCGCCTCCGTCGCGCCCTGCCCACCGGGCGCGGCCGTCCCGCCCGGTGCGACCGCGACGCCGTGCGCCGGGGTCTCCACGTCGGCGTCGTCCTCGGGCTCGTCGACGCGCGCGGGAGCCCGCGTGCCGGCCGCGGGACGCACCGCCGCGGGCGCCGCCGGGATCGCGGCCTCGACAGCGCTCCGGACCCGGTCGACCTCGGCCTGGGGGTCGAGGAACGCCGCGGCGGACCACACCTGCACGACCGACCAGCCGAGGCGCTCGAGGCGCTCGGCGACCTGGCGGTCGCGCACGCGGATGCTCGGCTCGGCGACGTAGGCCTCGTCGTCGGTGAGGACCGCGACGAGCAGGCGGCCGGGGAGGTCCGGGTGGCCGACCGCGAGGGGGATGTGGGTGCCGCCGGGGAGCCCGTGGTCGAGCTCGACGGTCAGGCCGTGGCGCCACAGCCGCTCCGCGAGGTCGACGACGAGGCGGTCGGGCTCGCGCGCGGCGCCCTCGTCGGCCTGCTGCGGGAGCGTCATGGTGTCGGGGTCCGCCGCCGACCGGCTCGCCGGTGCCGCACCGGAGGCGCCGGCCGCCGGCGCGACCTGCTCCGTGGAGTCGACGGGCGTGGTCGAGCCCACGGCGGGCGCCGCCGACGCCGGGATGGACACGAACGGCGCGGCCGACGCAGCGGCGGCGGAGACCGACGGTGCGGTCGTCGACGGCGTGAACGACACCTCGCCCGAGTCGGCGCTGCGGCGCTCGGCGAACGCGAGCAGGTCCGCGAGGAGCCGCGGGCCGGGTCCGCGCAGGCGCTCGGGGTCGAGGTCGCCGGCGCGGAAGCACGAGACGACGTCGAGCCGGTGCCGGGTCGCGCCGAGCGCGGCGAGCAGCAGCGCGTCCCCGCCCGGGCCGCCGATGGGACCGAAGCGGTGCAGCACCCGCCCGTGCGGGGTCCGGCCGAAGCCGACGGACAGCACGACCGCGTCGCGGCTGAGCCCCGCGACGCCCGCGAGGTCGGCGACGACGAACGGCTCGGCGACACCGGCGTCGAAGAACGCCGAGAGCCCGGGGTTGTCGCGCACCTCGGTCAGCACGGCCTCGCGCACGTGCTCGGCGTGCACGGACGACGGCGTGATCACGGCGAGCGACTCGTCGGGCCGGGTCAGCGCGTGCGTGAGGACGAGCTCGACGACGTGCTCGACCTCGGCGCGCGTGCTGTCGACCGCGCCGCTCGTCGAGTCGGGCATCCCGGTGCCGTCGACGACGTCGAGGCGCACGAGCGGGGCGTTCTGCGGCAGGGGCGTCGGGCTCAGCACGTCGCCGTAGCCGTGCGCGGCGAGGAAAGCGGTCAGGTGCGGGTCGCGGCGCGAGGCGTCGGCCCGCAGCGCGACGCCGGGCAGCATCTCGGCGAGCTCGCGGACCGCGCTGCCGGACGCGCAGCGGGCGTCGCCGAGCACGACGACCTGGCGTCCGCGCGCGATCGCGGCGAGCGCGACCTCGAGCGGCAGGTGCGCGGCGGCGTCGAGCACGACGAGGTCGACGGTGCGCGTCGCGGGCAGGACCTGCGGGACGAGCATCGGCGACGCGGCGAGCACCGGGCGCAGGCGGCGCACGAGGTCGGGGTACCGGGTCACGGTCTCGCGGAGGTTCGTGATGCGGTCCTCGACGAGCTCGGCGAAGAGCGCCTGCGTCTGGCCGGGGTTCGCCCGCAGCGCGGACGCGACGTGCCCGACGACGGCGCGGCGCACCGGCCCGGACAGGCTCGCGACGTGCGCGCGGTCGAGCGCGGCGTACTGCGCGGCGAGCCGGCCGAGGGCGGCGCCGTCGTAGTCGGCGAGCGCGGGGTCGTCCCCGATGATCTGCTCGAACACGGTGCTCCACCACGCGAGCTCGAGCTCGGGGCCGGCCAGCTCGGCCTCGACCCGGCGCGCGGCGAAGTCGTCGAGCAGCGAGCCGAGGCCCGCGGCGGTCAGCGACCGGACGAGGCGGGTGCGCTCGGGCAGGGCGTCGAGGGCGCGCGCGTCGCCCCACAGCCGGCGCAGGCGCTCGACGAGCGTGGGCAGCGCCAGGGCGGCGAGCCCTCCCCCGCCGGGCGTGGTCCGGAGCACCGCGTCGAGCGCGTCGAGGTCCGCGCGCACCGAGCGGTACTCGTCCTCGATGGTCGCGAGGCCCTCGGGCAGGCGGGGCCAGCCGCCGGCCGGGCAGTGCGCCTGCCAGATCTGCCGCTGCTCCTGCACGCCGATGAGCGCCGTGTGCAGGTCGGCGACCGGGCGCCCGGGGCGCACCATGTCCTTCGCCTGCTTGCGCAGCCGCCGGCGGAGCCAGAAGCCCATGGGCATCCCGTGCTCCTCGCGCCACTGCTTGGTCGCGGTCGCGGCGACGAGGTCCGCGGCGGTGCGCTCGAAGATGAGCGGCTGGAACACGTCCAGGGCGCCGCGGATCCCGCCGAGCATCACGAGCTGCTCGCCCCACGCGTCGACCGTCGTGGCCTCGTTGAGGCCCGTCGCCGCGGCGACCTCCTTGACGCGCGAGGCCAGGATCGGCAGCGCGTGGTCGAGCAGCCGCCCGATCCGGTCGAGCGTCTCCCGCGCGGCGTGGTCCGTCGTCAGGTCCGCGCCGAACCACGGGGTGTCCGTCGGGCGGAGCGTCGAGGCGCCCAGGGTGACCGCGCGCTCGAGGTCCGCCGCGAGCACCGCACGGCTCTCGGCGTCGAGCACCCGCGCGACGTCGGGCGCGAGGCGGACGGTAGTGCGGGGTGCCGGGCGCGTCGCGGTCAGGCTCGCGAGCGCCTGGAGCGCGTCGTAGGCGGACGCCTCCCACGGGGTGCGACCGGCGTGCAGAGCGTCGACGTAGGCCCGCAGGCGCTCGCGGTGCGCGACGAGGTCCCGGCGCAGCAGCGTCGTGCGGGCGGCGTCGACGGGCGTGCTCTCGAGGGTCATCGCGTCGAGCAGGCGGCGCGCGGCGGCGGTGCGCCAGCCGGCCTCGGGTGCGACGTCGAGGAGCAGGTCGTCGAGGCCGAGCTCCGCGAGGCGGGCCGCGAGGGCTCCCGCGGCGCGGCGGTGGCCGGGCACGTAGAGGACGGTCTTGCCGGAGGCGGCCGCGTCGGCGACGACCGCCGCGAGCGTCCCGGTCACGTCCGAGCCGGTCGGGGCGTCGACGAAGAGGTGCTCGCCGGTCGCGAGCAGGTCGAGGACGTGCTGCTGCGCGGCGTCGAGGTCGCCCACGCCGCGCTCGACGTCGGGGTCGCGGTCGCCGCGGCGCATCTCGGGCAGCGGCCGCAGGACGCGCTCGCGCGCCTCGTCGACCCCGGCGAGCGCCGCGACCACCTCGTGCCGGTCCAGGGTCCCGGAGAGCTGGTCGAGGTCGTCGACGAGCACCTGCCCGGGGTGCACGAACGTCCCGACGACGAGGCTCTCGGTGAGCCGGAAGCCCTCGAGCACCGCGCCGCCGAGCGACGCGAGCCGGGCGAGGGCCGGACGCGGGTCGAAGCCCGTGCCCGTGAACGTCCCGCGTGCGACGGCGCCGGGGTCGAGCAGGGCCCCGCGGCTGCGCAGCGCACGGGCCACGACCGGGTTCACCTCGAGCGTCTGCTCGAGCACGAGCTCGTAGTCGCTCTCGCCGCTCCCCCGCGCCCGCAGCGACACGGGGCGCAGCAGCACGGGAGCCCGGACGGTGCGGGGCTCGCTCGCCGTCGTCGCACCGACCGGCGCGGTGACGCCGCCCAGGGGCGCGAGGGCGTCGTCGGGGTCCGTGCCGTGCGCGCGGCGCGTGACAGCGGCCAGCGCCGCGACGTCGTCCTCGGCCACGTCCGGCGTCGTGCGCTCCGTCCACGTCGCGACGCCGATCGCCAGGTACGTCGGGGCGATGCCGTAGCGCTGCGCGTACTGCTCGGCGCGCGCGCCGACGGCCCGGGCGCGGCGCTTGGCGTTCGCGAGGGACCCGCCCTCGCGCACGAGGTTCGACAGGCGAGTCTCGCGTCCCGCGAAGAGCTGCGCGATGCCCGACGGGTGCGCGGCCGAGAGGTCGAGGGCGGCGTCGCCCAGCAGGTCGACGTCCGCGAGCGTCGAGCCGCCCGCGGTCTCGACGAGGCGTGCGCGCCAGCCCGCGAGCGCACCGGCGACGAGCTCCTCGGCGGACGGCGGCTCGACGAGCACCGGGGCGGCGGCCCCGGCGGTGTCCGGCGTGACGTCCGCGCCGTCGACCGGGGCACCGCCCGTGGCCGAGGGGGTCGTGGAGGGCGCGCTCGGGTCGGGTCGCGAGCCCGAGCCTGCACCGGGGCCGAGGTTGCGCGCAGGGACGATCACCCTCGGAACGCTAACCGTCACCCTCCGGCGGCGCCGCATGGCACGCCGGGAGCCGCGTGATCCCGCGGAAGTCATCCGCCGGGGCTGCGCTCGCGGGACGCGCCCGGAACGACGATCGGGCGGGCCCTCGGAGGGCCCGCCCGATCGTGACGTGTGAACAGTGCGCACCGCGCAGGGGGCAGGCGATGCGCACTGTCAGGTTCAAGTTTGCGGCTTCGCGAGGTGTTGGTCAACTGTCCAGGCTGGGCCGCCCGGGTGATTGTGCGCGTCGTCCTGCGGGCCGGTGCGGACGTCCGCGCGCGCGGTCGACCGTGCGCGGGGATCATCCGCCGACGATCACCGTCGGGCAGCCCGGTCCCGGGGCGATCGGGGTGCCGTGCAGCGACTGGTCGCCGAGCCGGGCCGCCGGGAACCCGCCGATCAGCACGGTCGTGCTGCCCATCGCGATCCCGTTCGGCGCCGGGGAGACGCACACGATCCCGCCGGGCACCGCGTTCGCGACCGCCGCCGGCATCGAGCCGATGAGGACGGTCGTCACGGCCGCCGCGGGGGTGATCGGGCCGCCGACGTGCGGCTTCGGCCCGTCCATCATCGGGCACAGCGCGCTGTCGCCCGCGCGCAGGGCGGGTCCGGTGGGCATCGCGCGGGTCGCCGGGTCAGGGCGCCGGGGCGGCCGGGGTGATCACGGAGCCGCCGAAGTAGATGGCTGCGGCGCACTCGTCGGGCAGCGTGGTCTCCCCGGGCGGCTTGCCGACCTCGTTGCACTCGAGCGTCATGACGAGCTCGTCCCCGGCGGCGCCGACGATCGGCGAGATGAAGTGGTAGTCGAGGTCGCGGAAGTTCTCGAGCGCGGAGTCGAGGATCACCTGCTCGCCCATCTCGAGGCGGACGCGGCCGAAGTCGCCCTGCGGGTTGCTCAGCACCAGGTCGGTGAGCTCGACGGTCTGCCCCTCGGGGACCACGAAGCTGTCCGCGCGCGTCGAGTTGGCGACGGTCTCGACCTCGAGCCGCCCCGACGTCGGGATCTCGGTGGGCGGCAGGAGCGTCCCGCCGACGATCTCGTCGGCCTTGACCGCGGCGTCGCCCGCGACCTGCGCGGACTGCTCGGCTCCCCCGGCGGCCTCCCCGGCCTCCTCGGCGGCCTGCTCGGCGACCGCGGCCTGTTCCTCCGCCGCGGCGACCTCGTCCCGCACCGCCTCCTGCGCCGCCGACTGCACCGCGCCGCGCAGCACGAGGAACCACAGCGCGACGAGGGCCGCGACGAGCGCCAGCAGCGCGAGCAGCAGCTTGGGCAGCCACGACGGGATGAGCGGCTCCTGGACGAACGTGCCGTCGAGCGTCACCGGCGTCCCGTCGCGCGGCTCGACGGTCGCCGTGTACGGGAGGGTCCGCGGCTGACCGCGCCACATGGACCGCACCGGCTCGACGCGCAGGTCGGTGAACGCCGCGTTGCCCGCGCCGACCGTCGAGACCGCGGGCCTCACCCCGAACTGCAGGGCGTCGGCCTGGTCGGCCCCGCGCAGCGCCACCGTCACCGGCTGGTTGCCCCGGTTGTCGACCGCGACCCGCACCTTGGCCCCGCGCCGGCCGTGCGACGTCCGCGGCACGAGCTCGGCCGTCGTCTCCATGAACGGGAGCACCTCGACCGACCCCTCGGGGACGACGGTCTCCTCGGGGTGCTCCGTCGGGACGACGCGCACCCCGAAGCGGAGCTCGCCCGCGGGCACGGCGGCCGAGCGGGGCGGGAAGAACATCACCGTGGCGGTCGTCGACGCGCCCGGGTAGAGCGAGACGTCCTCGGGCTCGATCGAGGCCCAGCCCTTCGCGGGACCGACCACCTCGAGGTGGTAGCCCTCGACGAGCTCGCCGTTGTTGTAGATCTGCAGCGGGACGGCCGCAGCCCCGCCCGGGTCGAGCATGACCGGGGTCGGGTCGAGGGTGGCTGTCGTGGTCATGGACCGACGGTAGGGCGGCGCCCGGAGCCGCCCCTGGTGCGGCCGGGCCGGACTTCGGGGCAGCCCGGGATGCCCGTTGTGTCCCTGTTGACTGCACGAAGATCGGCCGACGGCAGACTCCCGGGCATGCGGTCCCCGAGGGGGTGGGCCGGCACGTAGGGCACGGGGAGGAACGGACATGGAGCGCATCGGGGTGCACGTCCTGGCGAGGGACCCGATCTCGGAGGCCGGTGTGGCGAGCCAGCTGCGGCCGCGCCCGGAGGTGCGGGTCGTCGGCCGGTCGGAGCTGCACGAGGCGAAGGTCGCCGTGATCGTGGTGGACCAGGTGGACGACGAGACCACCACGATCCTGCGCGTCAGCCAGCGGGCGGGCATCGCCCGGACCGTGCTCGTCGCCGGGCGCCTCGACGACGAGGACCTCGTCTCGGCGGTCGAGGCCGGCGTGCTCGGGCTCGTGCGGCGCAGCGAGGCGACGCCCGAGCGGCTCGTCAAGGTCATCCTCGCGGCGGCCGCGGGCGAGGGCAGCGTCCCGCCGGACCTGCTCGGGCGGCTGCTCGACCAGGTGGGCCGCCTGCAGCGGCACGTGCTCGGCCCGCGCGGGCTGACGTTCACGGGGCTCGCGACGCGCGAGGTCGAGGTGCTGCGGCTCGTCGCCGACGGGCTGGACACGAGCGAGATCGCCCGGCAGCTGTCGTACTCGGAGCGGACCGTCAAGAACGTGCTGCACGACGTCACGACCCGCCTCCAGCTGCGCAACCGCTCGCACGCGGTCGCGTACGCGGTGCGCGAGGGGCTCATCTAGTCGGGGCTCCCCGTGCGGGCGACGGCGCCCGCACGGGGCGGGCACCCGGTGCCCGGACGGCCGCACGCGTTGCCCGATCGGCTGCCCGGTGCCGGGTGCCGCGCGGCGCGGGCGGTCGGCACCGTGGAGCTGTCAGCGGCACGAGCGCACGAGGGGGGTGGACGGGTGATCGCCCAGGTCGACGCGGCCCTGCGCAGCATCGTGCGGACCGATGCCGTCGCGGGGACGGACCTCGAGGTCGTGTTCGACGCGCCGACCAAGGACTGGGCGTCGCGCCGCAACACGCCCACGGTCAACCTGTACCTCTACGACCTGCGCGAGGACCTCAAGCGCCGCGAGCGCGGCTGGACCGAGCGGCGCGGGTCCGACGGCGTGGTCGTCTCGCGCAGCCCGGCGCCGCGGTTCTTCAAGCTCTCGTACCTCGTGACCGCGTGGACGCAGCGCCCCGAGGACGAGCACATGCTGCTCGACTCGCTGCTCGCGTGCTTCCTGCGCTACGAGGCGCTGCCGCGCGGTCTCGTCGTCGGCCACCTCGCCGAGACCGGGCTCGACGTCCCGGTGACGGTCGGGCTGCCACCGCCCGAGGACCGCGCGTTCGCCGACGTGTGGTCCGCGCTGGGCGGCGAGCTCAAGCCGTCCCTCGACGTCGTCGTGAGCGCGCCCGTCGACACCGGCATCGTGTACCCGGCCGGCCCGCCGGTGCTCGACGGCCCGTACGTCGGGCTGCAGGACCTCGGCGGCGGCTCGAACACCGGCCCGCGGCGGCGGCACGCACCGCCGCCCCGGGTCGCGGCGGCCCCGGCACCCGCGGTCACGACCGCCGCCGTCCCCGCGACGGCCCGCCCGGCCACCCGGTCCCGCAAGCGCGGCGCGCAGCCGTGAGCGGGGACCCGGGCGTGGACGAGGGCACGGGGACGGACGAGGGCACGGGCGGGGGCAGGACCCCGGGCGAGGTCCCGGAGCCGGACGTGCGCGTCCGCGCGGACGGGACCAGGGACGGGGTCGGGCCCGGGCAGGCGAGCCTCGCGCACCTGCTCGGACGCGCCGCGACGGTCGAGGAACGGGTCCGCGCCCTCGTCGCCCGCCGCCGCGCGGTCGACCCGCAGCCCGACGACCCGTTCCGCGGGCTGTACCTGAGCGACGAGGCCGTCGACCGCCTGCTCGCGGGTCCCCGGCCCGCGCACGCGCCCGACCCGGCGGTCGACGAGCGGACCGACGCGGTCGAGCGCGCCGCCGACGACGCCGAGCGCGCCGGGCACCGGCTGCGGCTGCGCGAGCTCGTGCGCCGCTGCGCGCTGACGCCGCTCGACGTCGACCTCCTGCTCGTGGCGCTCGTGTGCGACCTCGACTCGCGGTTCGAGCAGCTCTTCGGGTACCTCAACGACGACGTCACGCGGCGCCGGCCCGCGACGGCGGTCGCGCTCGAGCTGTGCGGCGTCGACCTCGCCTCCGCGCACGGCCGGGCCCGGCTCACGCACGGACCGCTCGTCACCGGGGGCCTGCTCGTGGTCGAGGACCCCGACCGGCCGTTCCCGGGCCGGGCGCTGCGGGTCCCCGACCGCGTCGTCGAGCACCTGCTCGGCGACGACGCACCCGACGCGGCGCTCGCGCCGGTGCTCGTCACCGCCCCGGACGTCCGGTGGGGGGACGCCGGCCCCCTCGCGCGCGCCCTCGGCCGCGGGACGACCCTGACCTACCTGCGCGAGGGCTCGACCGGCTCGGCGCGCGTCCTCGCCGTCCAGGCGCTGCGCTCGACCGGCCGGGACGCCGTCGTCGTCGACCTGCACGCCCTCGCCGCCGAGCCGGACGCGCACGCGCTCGCCCGGTCCGCCGCGCGCGAGGCCCGGCTGCGCGGTGCCGGGCTCGTCGCCGGGCCGGTCGAGGCGGTGGCGGCCCGCCCGCGCCTGCTGCCGGCGTTGGCGTGCGACCCCGAGCCGCTGCTGCTCGTGGGCCGCGGCGCGTGGGACCCCGCGTGGACCCCGCAGCCGCCGCTCCTGCTGACGGTGCCGGCCAGCACCACGGGCGAGCGCTCGACGATGTGGCTGCGCGCGCTGGGCTCCGGCGCGGACGACGGGCGCCACGAGGCCGCCGCCGGCATGGACGACGCGACCGTCGAGGCGGCGACGCTGCAGTTCCGGCTGCGGCCCGAGCAGGTGGCGCGGGCCGCGGCGTCGGCGCTCGCACAGGCGCGCGTCGAGCCCGACGGGCAGGTCACCGCCGAGCACCTGCGGGCCGGGGCCCGCGCCGAGAACGGCTCCGCGCTCGACGGGCTGGCCCGGCGCATCGAGCCCGCGGTCGGCTGGTCGAACCTCGTGCTCCCGCGCGCGCCGATGGTCGCGCTGCGCGAGGTGGCCCTGCGCGCCCGGCACCGCGAGCGCGTGCTCGGCGACTGGTCGATGCGGCCCGGCGGCGGGCGCGGGCACGGTGTCGCGGCGCTGTTCGCGGGCGACTCGGGGACCGGCAAGACGATGTCCGCCGAGGTCGTCGCGCACGAGCTCGGGCTCGACCTGTACGTCGTCGACCTCGCGACGGTCGTCGACAAGTACATCGGGGAGACCGAGAAGAACCTCGAGCGCATCTTCACCGCCGCCGCCGAGGTCAACGGGGTCCTCCTGTTCGACGAGGCCGACGCGATCTTCGGCCGGCGCTCGGAGGTCCGCGACTCGCACGACCGCTACGCCAACATCGAGAGCGCCTACCTGCTGCAGCGCATGGAGTCGTTCGACGGGCTCGCGATCCTCGCGACGAACCTGCGCGCCAACATCGACGAGGCGTTCACGCGCCGGCTCGACGTGCTCGTCGACTTCCCGCTGCCCGACCCCGAGCACCGCCGCGCGCTGTGGGACCGCAGCCTCGGGGCGCTCGTCCCGCGCGACCCGGACGTCGACCTCGAGTTCGTGGCGGGCGCGTTCGAGCTCGCGGGCGGCGCGATCCGCTCGTCGGCGGTCACCGCGGCGTACCTCGCGGCCGACGACGGCGGCACGGTGCGCATGACGCACGTGATCAGCGCCGTCGAGCACGAGTACCGCAAGCTCGGCCGGCTGTGCCTGCCCGGCGAGTTCGGGCGGTACTGGTCGATGCTCCAGCCGACCGGAGCCTGAGCCCGGCGCGTGCGCGATCGGGCAGCGGCCCTGCCCCGGACGACGGCTGGCCGATCCTTGGCGCGGCGCGACGCCGGGGGAAGCCTCGGAGGAGACGCCGCACCGGGGTCCGGCCCGGCGGCGAGCCCGGTGAGGGAGCGACCATGCGCGAGCACGAGCACGAGCACCTGGACGACGACGCGCAGCGCCCGCGCACGGAGCGCACCGAGGAGCGGCCCGACAGCGTGCTGTGGCGGGCCGCCGCGGCGGGGCGCACCGACGTCGTCGGGCCGCAGGGGCTCGCCCGGCTGCAGCGCGCCGTCGGCAACCAGGGGGTGAGCGGGCTCGCGCAGGAGGAGCGCTCGCCGGTGCTGGACGTGGTCGGCTCGGGCGGCAGCCCGCTCGACGCGCACGTGCGCACCGACATGGAGTCCCGCCTCGGGCACGACTTCGGGGACGTGCGCGTGCACACCGACGACGCGGCGCACCGCTCGGCCGCCTCGGTCCAGGCGCACGCGTACACGGTCGGCTCCGACGTCGTGTTCCAGCGCGGGCAGTACGACCCCGGCTCCACGGCGGGGCGCACGATGCTCGCGCACGAGCTCACGCACGTCGTGCAGCAGCGCAGCGGCCCGGTGGACGGGACCGCGACCGGCGACGGCGTGCGCGTCAGCGACCCGTCCGACCGGTTCGAGCGCGAGGCCGCGGCGAACGCGGAGCGCGTCATGTCCGCGCCGCCCGTGCAGACCGCGCCGGTCGCCGGGGGCGGCGGTGCGTCGGGCGGGGCGGCCGTGCAGCGGCAGGAGGCCGAGGAGGAGGCCCCCGAGGAGGCGCCGGTGCAGGGCGCGTTCGAGCCCGGCGCCTCGGTGCAGCGCGAGGAGGCCGAGGAGGACGAGGCCGCCGCCGGCTGACGCGTCGGGGCGGGCACCGGTCCTGCCCGGGGCGCGCGCCCAGGGCTCGAGCCGTTCACGGGGTGCCTGGGGACACGGTCGGCCTCAGCGCGGGCTCGCTCCTCGCGGCCGTCGTCGGCGCCGGCAGGTGGGCCGCACGGTCCACGTCGGACGTGCTGGCGCCGCTCGTCGAGGACCTCGGTGCACCCACCGGGGGCGGCCGGGCGGCCGTGCTCGTGGCTCGCGCTCGCTGTCGCCGCCTTCGCGGTGCTGTCGGTCGCGGGACGCCGCGCCGGCTGACCTCACGCACGGCGGCACCGCCAGGCCGTGACCGCCCTGACCAGGCCGGACCCGGTGCTCGATCGGGCAGCGACGTCTTCCCTCCACGACGGCCCGACGCACGTGCCGCTGCCCCCGCCGCGCGGTGACGCTGGTCTCGACGTCGCAGTGGCGCTCACCGGGCTCTGGAGGGACCAGCATGCCGACCTACCTTTCCCCAGGTGTCTACGTCCAGGAGGTCGAGGCGGGATCCCGCCCGATCGAAGGAGTGGGCACCGCCGTCGCCGCGTTCGTCGGCCTCGCCGCGCAGGGTCCGCTCAACGAGCCGACCCTCGTGTCGAACTGGACCCAGTTCACCGAGAAGTTCGGCGACTTCCTGCCCGGCTCCTACCTCGCGCACTCCGTGTACGGGTACTTCCTCAACGGCGGCGGCAACTGCTACGTCGTGCGGATCGGCGGCGGCGCGTCGTCGAACGGCCACGCCGGGAACGGCGCGGCGGCGGTCGGGGCCGGGGGTTCCGCGAAGGCGCGCAAGGCCGTGACCGGGCCGGCCGTGGCGATGGTCGGCGGCTACCGCGTGACCGCGCAGCCGTCCGCGGCGAACAAGTCCGTGAGCGTCGAGATCCAGGACGCCGGCGGCGCCGAACCGCCCGAGGACCACTTCAAGCTCGTGGTCCACGCCGACGGCAAGGTGACCGAGACGTTCGACCACGTGACGACGAAGCGCGGTCCCGAGAACGTCGCCACCAAGGTCAACGCCGAGTCGAAGGTCGTGACGCTCGAGGAGGTCTTCTCGGGCAGCGCGCTCATGAAGCCCGACAAGGGCACGTTCGGCCTGCTCGCCCCCGAGCCCGAGCCGGAGGCGCCCACGGTGACCGCGCTCGGCGCCGACGACTACGTGGGCGACGCCGCCGCGCGCACCGGGTTCAGCGGCCTCGAGGCGATCGACGAGGTCACGATGGTCGCCGTCCCGGACCTCATGGCCGCGTACGAGCAGGAGGCCATCGACCTCGAGACGGTCGTGGCGGTCCAGCGCGCGGTGATCGACCACTGCGAGCTCATGGGCGACCGCATGGCGATCCTCGACTCCCCCGCCAACCTCAGCCCGCAGCAGATCAAGAAGTGGCGCATGGAGGACACGAACTTCGACTCGCGCTTCGCGACGCTCTACTGGCCGTGGGTCAAGACGTTCGACCCCGCGTCGGGCAGCAACCGGTTCGTGCCGCCGTCGGGACACATGGCCGGGGTGTGGGCGCGCAACGACGACGAGCGGGGCGTGCACAAGGCGCCCGCGAACGAGGTCGTGCGCGGCGTGGTGAGCCTGCAGACGCAGATCACCAAGGCCGAGCAGGACCTGCTCAACCCGAACGGCATCAACTGCATCCGGACGTTCCCCGGGCGCGGGGTGCGGGTCTGGGGTGCGCGGACGCTGTCGAGCGACCCGTCGTGGCGCTACCTCAACGTGCGCCGGCTGTTCAACTACCTCGAGGAGTCGATCCTCATCGGCACGCAGTGGTGCGTGTTCGAGCCGAACGACCCGGCGCTGTGGGCACGCATCCGCCGCACCATCAGCGCCTTCCTGGTCAACGAGTGGCGCAAGGGCGCGCTGTTCGGGACGACGCCCGACGAGGCGTTCTTCGTCAAGTGCGACGGCGAGACCAACCCCGCCGAGGGCATCGACGCCGGCCAGGTCGTGTGCCAGATCGGCGTCGCCCCCGTGAAGCCCGCCGAGTTCGTCATCTTCCAGCTCGCCCAGTTCTCGGGCGGCACGAGCCTCGTCAACGAGTGACGCCGGACCCGACCCGCTCGACAGCAGAAGGAGAGTGACCAGCGATGCCCCTCGACACATTCGACTCGTCGGCGGCGAACGGCTTCATCGTGACCATCGACGGGATCCAGATCCCCAAGGTCACCGAGGTCAGCGGCCTGAAGAACGAGGTCGACAAGATCGAGCTCAAGCAGCAGACGTCCGACGGCAAGTACGTCGTCCGCCAGCTCATCGGCCGCCCCAAGCCCGGGGAGTTCACCGTGACGCGCGGGCTCACCGAGTCCAAGACGGTGACGGACTGGCTCAAGAAGGTCATGGAGGGCGACGTCGCGGGGTCCCGCAAGACGGCGTCGGTCGCGCTGCTCGACTACCAGGGCGCGACCATCAAGACCTACAACTTCGTGAACTGCTGGGTGCGGTCGGTCGAGATCAACTCGCTCAAGGCCGGTGCCGCCGAGCAGGCCACCGAGAAGTTCACGGTCTGCTACGACGAGTCCACGATCTCCTGAGACGGGGCCGAGCGACGTGATGCAGCGCATGCGCAACGGTGTCCTGGACGAGCAGGAGCAGCGGCTCGACGTCCACGAGGGGCACGCCCCGGACGCCGCCGCCCACGGCGTCCTGCGCACCGAGTTCGCGTTCGAGCTCCCGCGCGGGTACGTGGACGGCGACGGCGTGGTGCACCGCTCGGGCGTCATGCGGCTCGCGACCGCCCGCGACGAGCTCCTGCCGCTGTACGACGCGCGGGTCCAGGAGAACGCCGCGTACACGACGGTCGTGCTGCTTGCACGGGTCATCACGTCGCTCGGGACCGTCCCGGCGATCACCGCGAACGTCGTCGAGAACATGTTCGCCTCGGACGTCGCGTTCCTGCAGGACCTCTACCGCCGCGTCAACGCGGAGGGGCACACCCGGATCGCGGTCACGTGCTCCGCGTGCCAGCACCGGATGACCGTCGACCTCGCGGGTGGCCGCCTGGGGGAATCGTGACGTACGCGCCCGACCGGATCCACGAGGAGGTCGCGTACGTCGCCTACCACTTCCACTGGCCGCTCGACGCGATCCTCGACCTCGAGCACGGTCAGCGGCTGCGGTACGTCGCCGAGATCGCGAGCATCAACACGCGGCTCAGCACGCGTCCCCACGCGGAGCGCTGAGCCGTGCGGTGGCCGTGGCAGCGGGACGCACCCCGGGGGGACGACGACGTCCGCGGGCGCGGGGCCGACGCCGGCCTCGGCGGGCGGGCGGGCGCCGGGGCGCGCGGGGCGGCCGGCGCGCACGCCGGTGTGCAGCGCGCTGCGGAGCCGGTGCCGTCCGTCGCGGGCTGGGCGTTCGTGCCGCCGCTCCAGCGCAGCACCGCCCCGATGCCGCTCGTGTCGGGTCTCGACACCGCGCGGCACGGGCTGGCCGCGTGGGGGGACCCCACGTCGCTGCGCCCGATGTCGCACCTCGTGAGCGCCGGCGTCGCCGCCGGGGTGGTCGACGGTGACGGCGGCGGGCTCGGCGCGCCGGCGGCACCGTCGGGCGCCCCGTCCACCCGCGCGGGCACCGACGAGCTCGTGCTCCACCGGCCCGACGTGACCGACCCCCCGTCGTCCGGCGGGACCGCGGCACCCCCCGTGCAACGCTCCGCGGTCCCGTCGGCGCCCGGACCGGGACGTGCGCCCGCACCGGCGCTCGTGAGCGCACGCTCGCTCGACCTGCCGGTGCTGCAGCTCGCGGCCCTGCCCGACGCACCCGCCGCGCCTCCTGGGGCTCGCGCCGAGGTCCCCGGGCCCGGACCCGTGGGCCGGTCGGACGTCGACGTGCAGGCGTCTCGCGACCTCGACTCCGGTCCGGCGCCCGCGGAGGCGAGCGGACACGCGGGCACCGGCGTGCCGGTCGGACCGGCCGAGGTCGCCGACGGCGCCGCGCTCGTCCTCGGCGCGCCCGTGCTCGGCGCGCCCGTGCTGGGCGTGCCCGTGCTCGGCGCGCCCGGGCCGGGGGTGGACCGCGGCGCTGACGACCCCGGCGGCCCGAGCGCGGCGGACGTCGCGCGCGCCGCGGCCGCCGCCGGGTCCACGTCCGTCCCGCTCACGCTCGTGGGCTCCGTCGGCGGTCTCGCCTCACCGGGCGCGGGAGCCCCCGTGCAGCGCGACGTAGGCCCGGACGCGCCGGGCCCTGGCCCCGTACCGCGGGACGGCGGCTCGCCCGTACCCCTCGCCGAGGCGCCGACAGTCCCGCCCCGCACGTCCGTGCCCCGCCGGCTCGGGCTCGGCGCCCCGCTGACCGGCCCCGTCCCGAGCCTCGGCGCGCCGAGCGTGCACCCGGAGGGGACGACGCCGCTCCAGCGCGCGCACGTGCACGACGGGGCGTCCGCCACCGCGGGTCCCGGCGTCACCTCGACGGCGCCGGCAGCGACGGGGACGTCCGGGGTACGGGCGGGGTCGCCCGGCGCAGCACTCCCGCTGGTCAGCGCGGAGCCCGGCGTGGGACACCTCGCAGCCGACGACGCGCGCCCCGACGGCGGTTCTTCCGACGGCGGGCGGCCCGACGGCGGTCCTCCCGACGGTGGGCGCCTCGACGCCGGTCCGGCCCTCAGCCCTCCGGCGCCGGAAGCACTGCACGGCGTCGGCCCGCGGGAGGACACCGCCGACGGCGACACGGTCGTCGCCGAGGTGCCCGTGGTCGCCCGTGCCGTGGACCTGCCCCTCGCGCCGGGCCCCTCGCACGACGCCGGGGCGGGCGACGCGCCGCCCGCACCCGCGACCGGCGGAGGCGGCGCCGACCCGACCCCGGGTGCCGTCCCACCCGCCGGCCTCAGCGCGGCCCCCTCGCCTGCGGCAGAGCACCTCGGCGGCGCCGGCACGGTCGGCGCGGTCGAGGTCGCGGCAGGCACCTCCGGCGAGTCGGGGATCGGGACAGGAACTGCCGGCGACCCAGGGTTCGGAGCGAGCATGACCGGAGCAGGCTCGACCGGAGCGGGCACGCTCGCAGCGGGCACGCTGGGGTCCGGGACGGGCGGCGCGGTCGGAGCGGGCACGCTGGGGGCCGGTACGGGCGGAGCGGTCCCGGTCGCGCGCGCCGCGGTTGAGCCGCTCTTCCCGCTCCCGACGCTCGGGCGCGCGGCACGGGCGGACGTCGGCGCGACCTCCCCGGCGCGGACCGGCTCCGCCGACGACCTCGTCCCCGGTGGTGCCGCCGGGTCGTCGCACGGTGGGTCGGCACTCCCCCACGCGCTGCCGGTCGTGAGCCGCTCCGCGGTCGCCGGCACCGCCTCCCCGCACGCAGCCGACCCGGGCGCTGCCGCGTCACCCGCGGACAGCGCGCCCCTGCTGGTCCCCGTCCTGCGCGGGCAGCGCGACGACGGACCCAGCCCGGTCGTGAGCCGCGCGACCGGCATCACGGCCGCACCGGCACCGGGAACGGCGCTGCCGCTCGACGACGACGCGTCCGTGCACCGGTCCACCTCGCCGAGCCCGGCCGACGGCCCGGCGGCGTCGACGCTCGGCACCACGCCGCCCGCTCTCGCGCCGAGCACCACCCCGGCCGGCCCGACCACCGCCCCGACCCCGACCGCCGCCCTGGCGCTCGGCCCGACCGCCGTGCAGCGGACCCCCGACCGCCCCGGACCCGCCCGGGCCGACGCACCCCTCGTCGGTGCGCCGTCCGCCTCAGCGGCGACCGCCACGCTGCGTGCCCCGGCGCTCCAGCGCAGCACCGACGCGCCGGGCGCGACCGTCGTCGACGCGCAGCGCTCCGCGTCGTCGAGCACCGCCGCCTGGGCCGCGCCCTCCACCACCGCGTCGAGCACCCCGACGAGCACCCCGTTGGGCACCGCCGCCCCGACCGGCACACCGGCGTGGCCGGGGTCGTCGGCCACGACCGGCCCCGCGGGGACCGGGGCCGCCTGGACCGGGGCCGCGTGGACCGGGACCGCGTCGTCGGCCCCGGCGCTCCCCCTGCCGAGCCGCCCGGCCGACCCCGCCCCGCACACGAGCTCCGCGCACGGGACCGCCGCAGGCGCACCCGCGCTCCCCCTCGACGTCCAGCGCACCACCGACGTCCCGCGCGCCTCCGACGTCCCGCACACCACCGACGCCCCGCTCCTCGCCGACGTCCCGCACCCCGTGGACGTCCAGCGCGCCGAGGCCGGCCCCGCGGCGCCCGCCGCCGCAGCCGCGCCCGGCGAACCCGCCGCCGCGCCCACCGACCCCGAGGCGACGTCCCCCGAGCAGCTCGACGCCCTCGTGCGCCGGCTCGTCGGGCCCCTGACCCGGCAGCTCAAGGCCGACCTGCTGCTGGACCGCGAGCGCCGCGGCCGGCGCACCGACGCACGGTGAGAGAGGAGCACCCCGATGCCCCAGGTCCAGCTCGTCCTGCCGGAGGAGCAGACGGCGGTCAGCGTGCACTTCGTCGTCACGATCGACGGTGCGCCGCTCGGCTCGTTCACGAGCTGCGAGGGCCTCGGCTGCGAGGTCGTCATGGAGACGCGTGAGGAGGGCGGCAACAACGGCCTCGTCTGGCAGCTCCCGACCCGGCTGAAGTACCCGAACATCAAGTTCTCCCGCCCGCTCGGCAAGCAGAGCGAGAAGGTCTCCGCGCTGTTCTCGCGCATGGCGTCGGGCTACACGCTCGCGACCGGCCACATCCAGGCGATGACCGCGAAGGGGACGGTCGTCGCGGAGTGGGAGCTGCAGGGCGTCGTCCCGGTGCGCTGGACCGGCCCCTCGCTCAACGCCGACCAGCCGAAGGTCCTCACCGAGACCGTCGAGATCGCGCACCACGGCTTCCGACCCGGGAAGAAGGGCTGACCCGATGGCCACCGCGACCTCCACCGGCGCACCCGGCGCCGTCGGCGCGCCGACCGCCCCGAAGCCCGGCAAGCTCGAGCACGCGTACCTGTCGATCTGCGAGCCCTCGACCGACGGCTCGCTGACGAAGGCCGGCCCGGAGCTGCACCGGCTCGACTTCCAGTTCAACCCCAAGGAGCTCGCGCTCACCAAGACGGCGTCGTGGGGGCGCGGGACGAGCCGCAACAGCAAGAAGAGCGGCCCGCCGCAGTACAACGGGCCGCAGCCGGGCAAGCTCACGCTCGAGATGTTCTTCGACGCGTCGGACACGCAGTCGAGCAGCGTCGTGAGCCGGGTCGAGCTGCTCTTCGAGTGCTGCGTCCCGACGAAGGCGTCGCACCAGCAGAAGAAGGGCTCCCCGCCGTTCGTGCTGTTCCGCTGGGGTCCGCTCACGAGCTTCCTCGCGTACCTGTCGAGCGTCGCGGCGAAGTACACGCTCTTCACCGCCGAGGGCATGCCGATCCGCGCGGTGTGCACCGTGACGCTCGAGGAGCTCGCGGGCGAGCCGCCGGGGCAGAACCCCACCTCGGGCGGCCTCGTACCGCGGCGCATGCACGTCGTGGTCGACGGGGACACGCTCGCGGGCGTCGCGTACCGGGAGTACGGGGACGCGGCGCTGTGGCGGGCGGTCGCGCAGGTCAACGAGATCGACGACCCGATGCGGCTACGCCCCGGGCGGCACCTGCTGCTGCCGTCGCTCGACGAGCTGCACGGCCCGCGTGGCGGGCTGCCGCCGGGTGCGTCGGTGGCGCGCACCGCCGGGGCGACCCGGCCCGCGGCCGCCGCCAGCGCGACGGGCATGTCCGGGACCGCAGGGAAGGAGCTCTCCGGTGCCGCACGGTGAGGAGCACGCGACCACCCCGCTCGTCGAGGTCGAGGGCCGTCCGCTGCCCGACGACGTCGCGGCGCTGCTGGTGTCGGCGTTCGTCGACGACTCGACGATCGTGCCGGACCTTTTCGTGCTGCGGTTCAGCGACCCGGGCTCGGCCGTGCTGGCCAAGGCCGGCATCACGATCGGCGCGAAGGTGCGCGTCCTGATGCAGGCGAGCACGCCCGGCGGGCCGGTCCCGCTCGTGACCGGCGAGGTCACCGCGCTCGACCTCGACGTGTCGCCGTCGGGCCAGCACACCGTGGTGCGCGGGCTCGACCTGTCGCACCGCCTGTTCCGGGGCCGCCGCGTCGAGGCCTACGTCAACGTCACGGCCTCGGACGTCGCCCGGACCGTCGCCCAGCGCGCGGGCATCGCCGTCGGCACGATCGACGGGCCCGGTGGCGTGCTCGAGCACGTCGCGCAGGACGGCATCGACGACTGGACGTTCCTGCGCGGGCTCGCCGACCAGGTCGGCGCCGTCGTCGCGGTCGTGGACGGCAAGCTCAGCTTCACGCGCGCGACCCCCGCGTCGCGGGCCCCCGGGGGCTCGGCCGGCGCACGCCAGGACCCGCTCGTGCTCGAGCAGGGCGTCAACCTGGTGCACCTGCGCGCGACCGTCACGTCGGCCGGGCAGGTGCCCGACGTCGAGGTGCGCGGGTGGGACGTGGGCGCGAAGCGCGAGCTCGTCGCGGTCGCCCCGGCGAGGACCGCGAGCGCCGAGCTCGGGGACGTGACGCCCGCGGCGCTGGCCTCGACGTTCGACAGCCCCCGGTTCGTCGTCGCCGCATCGACGTACGGCGAGCAGAAGCAGTGCGACCTCGCCGCGGCGGCGCTGTCCGACCACCTCGCGGGCGGCTTCGCCGAGCTCGACGGCGTCGCGCGGGGCAACCCCGCGCTGCGGGCGGGCACCGCGGTGCGGCTGGTCAACGTCGGTGCGCCGTTCGAGGGGCGGTACACGCTGAGCGCGACCCGGCACGAGTTCGCGCAGGACTCCGGGTACCTGACGTCGTTCACCGTCGGGAACACCTCGGAGCGCTCGCTGTACGGCGTCACGACCGGCGGGCTCGGCAGCGGCGGCGCGGGCGGTGCGCCGTTCCCCGGGGTCGTCACCGCGCAGGTCACCGACCTCAAGGACCCCGAGGAGCGCGGGCGGGTCAAGGTCCGCTTCCCGGTGCTCTCGGACGCCTACGAGAGCTGGTGGGCGCGCACGGTCCAGCTCGGCGCCGGCGACGGCCGCGGCGCGGTGCTGCTGCCCGAGGTCGGCGACGAGGTGCTCGTCGCGTTCGGCCAGGGCAGCTTCCAGCAGCCCTACGTGCTCGGCGGGCTCTACAACGGCAAGGACAAGCCCGACAAGCCGTGGTCGGACCACGTCGGCGCGACCGACGGCGCCGTCCGCCGCCGGGCCCTCGTGAGCCGCACCGGGATGCTCGTCGAGCTCCTCGAGTCGCCCGACGGCGAGGAGCTCACGCTCAGCACCGACGGCGGCGCGCAGAAGATCACGCTCACCCAGAAGCCGCAGGCCGGTATCACGATCGTCTCGACCGGGTCGGTCTCGGTGGCGGCCGACAAGGACGTCGAGGTGAGCACCGGGGCGGGGAACGTCACCGTCAAGGGCGTCAAGGTCTCGCTCACCGCGACGGGGGCGCTCGAGCTGAAGGGCGCCACGGTCAAGGTCACGGCGGACGGGACCGCGGAGCTCTCGTCGAGCGGCGTCACGACCGTCAAGGGCTCGCTGGTCAAGATCAACTGACGGCGCCGCCGCCGGTCACCCGGCAGCGCGCCCGTGGAGGGGGACGAGGACGTGGGGCAGGAGTTCGTCGGCGCCGGCTGGGCGTTCCCCGTGCGCACCGACCCGACCGGGCGCATCGCGCTCGTGACGCGCGAGCGCGAGATCGAGGAGAGCATCCGGCTGATCCTCGCGACGTCGCCGGGCGAGCGGCCGATGCGCCCCGAGTTCGGCTGCGCGGTGCACGAGTACGTCTTCGCCCCCGCGGACGCCGCGACCGCCGGGGACATCGCGTACGCGGTGCGGGTCGCGCTCGAGCACTGGGAGCCGCGCATCGACCTCAAGGACGTCGTCGTGCACTTCGACGGCGTCGACGACGGCGTGCTGTTCATCGAGGTCCTCTACGCGCTGCGCGGCACCAACGACCCGCGCAACCTCGTCTTCCCGTTCTATGTGATCCCCGAGCACGAAGGTGGTGCGTGAGAGTGCTCCCCGCTCCCGACCTCGACGACCGGCGCTTCCAGGACCTGGTCGACGACGCGAAGCGCCTGGTCCAGCAGCGCTGCCCCGAGTGGACCGACCACAACGTCTCCGACCCGGGCGTGACGCTCATCGAGGCGTTCGCGTTCATGGTCGACCAGCTCGTGTACCGGCTCAACCGCGTCCCGGACCGGCTCTACGTGACGTTCCTGGACCTGCTCGGCGTGCAGCTGCACCCGCCGACGGCCGCGACCGTGGACGTGACGTTCTGGCTGTCCGCACCGCAGCCCGAGCCGGTCGTCGTCCAGGCGGGGACGGCCGTCTCGACCCGGCGCACCGAGGACGACGAGGCGGTCGTGTTCTCGACCCGCACGCGCCTGACGGTCCCGCCGCGCCGGCTCGTGCACGTGCTCACGCAGGCGTCCGGCGCCGAGCCCGTGCGTCACGACGACGACCTCGCCTCGCACGTCGACTTCGCGGCGTTCGCCCCGACGCCGCAGGTCGACGACGTCGTGCTGCTCGGGCTCGACGACGCGGCGCCCGGCTGCGCGGTCGTCGTGCGGCTCGACTGCGACGTGCGCGGCGTCGGCGTCGACCCGCGGCACCCGCCGCTCGTCTGGGAGGCGTGGGACGGCGCGGCGTGGCGGCGCTGCGAGGTCGACAGCGACGCGACCGGCGGCCTGAACCGGCGCGGCGACGTCGTGCTGCACGTGCCCGCGAGCCACACCGCGTCGGTCGTGCGCCAGCTGCGCGCGGGCTGGCTGCGCTGCCGGGTCGTGCCGCCCGTCGAGGGCTACCCGGCCTACGGGGCCTCGCCGACGATCGGAGCCGCGAGCGCGTTCACGATCGGCGGGACGGTCCCCGCGGTGCACGCCTCGACCGTGCTCGACGAGGTCCTCGGCCTCTCCGAGGGCGTGCCCGGGCAGGTGTTCACGCTCGAGCACCACCCCGTCGTCCCCGACGGGCGCCGGTTCGTCGTCGAGGTCGCGGACGGGTCCGGCTGGGCCGAGTGGACCGAGGTCGACTCGTTCGCCGGCTCCGGTCCCGAGGACCGCGTGGTGCGCGTGGACCGCGCGACGGGCGAGGTGCAGCTGCCCCCCGCGGTCCGCGAGGCCGACGGCACCCTGCACGCGTACGGCGCCGTCCCGCCCAAGGGCGCCCCGCTGCGCGTGCCCGCGTACCGCACCGGCGGGGGGCCCGACGGCAACGTCGCCGCCCGCGTCATCGCGGTCCTGCGCACGCCCGTGCCGTTCGTCGACCGCGTCGAGAACCGCCGGGCCGCGCTCGGCGGGGTCGCCGGGGAGACCGTCGAGCAGGCCAAGGAGCGCGGTCCGCTGGCCCTGCGCACCCGCGACCGCGCGGTCACCGCGGAGGACTACGAGCAGCTCGCCCGCCGCGCCGCCCCCGGCATCGCCCGCGTGCGCTGCATCCCCGCGACAGCCGGGCCCGACGCGCACGGGCTGCGCGTCCTCGTGGTGCCGTCCGCCGTGCCCGACGAGGCCGGGGTCCTGCGGTTCGAGGACCTCGTGCCGTCCGACGAGGGGCTCGCGGTCGTCGCCCAGCACCTCGACGAGCGGCGGCCGGTCGGCGCGCGCGTGCTCGTCGAGCCCCCGTACTACCAGGGCGTCACGGTCGTGGCCCGGCTCACCGCCCGGCCGCGTGTCGCGACCGACGGCCTGCGCGCCGCTGCGCTCACGGCGCTGCACCGCTACCTCGACCCGCTGACCGGCGGGCCCGACGGCGTCGGCTGGCCGTTCGGGCGGCCCGTCCAGGCCGGCGAGGTCTACGCGGTGCTCCAGCGCCTGCCCGGCACCGAGATCGTCGACGACGTCCAGCTCTTCGCCGCCGACCCGCTCACCGGCGAGCGCGGCGCGCCCGTGCAGCGCCTCGAGCTCGACCCGCACGCGCTCGTGTTCTCGTTCGAGCACCGCGTGCGCGTCGCGGCGGGGGTGTGACGTGCGCGGCACGGTGCCGGGGCTGACCAACCCGGTCGCGCTGGTCGACCGGCTCCCGGCGGTCTACCAGGACGAGGAGTTCGTGCGGCGCTTCGTCGGCGCGTTCGACGAGGTGCTCGCCCCGGTGCTGCTCACGATCGACCGCCTCGAGTGCTACGTCGACCCGCGCCTCGCGCCGCCCGACTTCCTGTCGTGGGTCGGCGAGTGGGTCGGCATCGAGCTCGACGACGCGTGGGGCCTCGCGCAGAGCCGCGAGATCGTCGCGGGCGCGGCCTCGCTGCACCGGCGCCGCGGCACGCGCCCCGGGATCGAGGACGCCGTGCGGCTCGCGCTGGGTCTCGGCCTGTCGGACGGCGCGGGTGCGCGCGGCGACGTCGAGGTCGTCGACTCGGGCGGCACGCGGTGGTCCGCGAGCCCCGGGACCGCGCTGCCGGGCACGCCCGAGCTCGCGCTGACCGTCCGCGTGCGGGTCCCGGACCCCGCCGCCGTCGACATCCGTCGCCTCGACCGGGTCGTCAGCGCGGTCAAGCCCGCGCACGTCCCCCACACCGTGGTCGTCGAGGCCTGCACCGAGGAGGAGCCGTGCTGATCTGCACCACGTGCGGGACGCGCAACCAGGACGACGAGCACTTCTGCGCGGAGTGCGGCGCCTACCTGGCGTGGGAGGGCGAGCGCGTCGAGGAGACGCCCGCCGCCGACCCGGTCGTCGCACCCGTCACACCGGCGCCCGCCGCGACCGTCAGGGCGCCGTCGACCGGCCGGCCCGAGCCCGCCCGGGGCGCGACCTCCGCGACGGCCGTGCCGTCGTCGTCCGCGCCCCGGACGCCCGCAGCCGTGCCCGCGACCGGCGCGGCGCCCACGACCGCCGCGCCCACGAGCGTGACCACCCCGCCGGTCACCACCCCGCCGGTCACCACCCCGCCGGTCACCACCCCGCCGGAGGCCGCACCCCCGGCGTCGACGACCCGGTCACGCGCCGAGGCGCTCCTCGCGCGCCCGGCCGACCCGCCGCCGGACCCGCGCCCCCGCAACGACGGCCCCGCACCCGTGCTGCCCGGCGCCCGCGCGCCCAAGCCCCGCGCCGCCCGCCCCGCACCGGCCGACGAGCCGCCGCCGGCGCCCGGCGACCAGGTCTGCGGGCAGTGCGGCGCGGGCAACGTCGCGTCGCGCAAGTTCTGCCGACGCTGCGGCGAGAGCCTCGTCGACGCGCCCGTCGTGCCGCGCCCGTCCTGGTGGACGCGCGTGACGACGCGCCGCCCGCGCGAGCTCGCCGCCGGCGCCCGGCCCCGGGTGCCCCGCCGGCCGTTCCGCGCCCGCTGGGTCGTGGTCCCCGCGGTCCTCGTGCTGCTCGTGGGCGGGCTGTGGTCGCAGCGCGAGCGGATCTCGGACGTCTACGACACCGTCGTCGACCGCGTCGTCGGCAACGGGCCCGTGAACCCCGCGGAGGTCGTCGCGTCGAGCGCGGCCGACGGGCGGGGCGCCGAGGCCGCGATGGACGGGGCGACGAACCAGTCGTGGACGCCCGCCCAGCCCGGCGAGGGCACCGGCGAGTTCCTCGAGATGCGGTTCGACGAGCCGTTCCGCCTCGCGTACGTCCGGATCTTCTCCGGGGCCTCGACGCAGCAGCCCGAGTTCCTCGCCGAGGGCCGCCCGCAGGAGGTCGCCCTCACGCTGCTCACGGCCGACGGCGCCCAGACCACCGAGCAGCTGCAGCTCGCGGACGCCGCGGGCGGCCAGGAGTTCCCGGTCGGCGTCGACGACGTGGTCGCCGCGCGGCTCACGGTGGTCTCGGCGTACCCGGTACCCGAGGGCGCGTCGGTGTCGCTGGGCGAGGTCGAGTTCCTGGGGAGGACCTGACGTGCGCGCGGTCGGGCGCGGCAGGCTCGCGCGGGCCGCCGGGGACGGCCGGCACGGGCACGTCGGCTGTCGGCGGCAGCCCGAGCCCCGCGAGCACCTCGTCGTACCGGCGCTGCGCGCGCCCGGCCGTCGCGTGGTCCCCCGCGAGCCGGCTCGCCTCGATGAGCGCGCGCCACGCGTCGTCCCGGTACGGGTCGATCTCGACGCCGCGCGTCGCCGCCGAAGCAGCGGCGGTGGCGTCCCCGCGCGCGAGCTCGAGCGCGGCCAGCGTCGCCGCGGCCTCCGCGGCGCGGACCCGGTACTGCTCGCGCGCGCTCACGACCCACTCCGCGGGTCCCTCCTCGGGCATCAGCTCGCCGGTGTACACGTCGAGCGCCGCGCGCAGCTCACGCCGCGCCCGGTCGCCGTCGCCCGGTCCGGACCGGGCTCGTGCGGCCGCCGCGAGCGCCCCGTCGAACACGTGCAGGTCGCACGACGAGCCCTCGGGCAGCACGAGCCCGTACGCGTCGCCGTCACGCACGACGATCGCCGTCGTGACACCTGCCGAGCCGAGCAGCGTGCGCAGGCTCGACAGCGCGACCTGCAGCCCGTGCAGCGCGGCGGACGGGTCGAGCTCGCCCCACAGCGTGTCCGCGAGCTGCTCGCGGTGCGTGAGCCGGCCGGTGTGCAGCGCGAGGAGCCGCAGCAGCGAGCGCGCCCGCGGCCGGATCCGCGACAGCCCGACGGGCACCCCGGACACGAGCAGCCGGAACTCCTCGAAGCAGCGCACCTCGAACGGCCCGGTCACGGCGGGCTCGGGCCCGGGCCGCACGACCGCGAGCCCGGCGGCCGGGAGCCCCGCGGGCTCGGGCGCCGTGACCGTGCCGGGCAGCGGGTCCAGGACGACCCGCAGCGCCGGCTCCCAGCCCGCGGGCCGCGGCCCGAACCCGCTCGCCGACGCGGACGCGGACGCGAGCTCCAGGAGCTCGTCGCGCTCGGCGGGCCGGCTGAGCGCGAGCGCGCCGTAGGCGACCCACAGCGCCCCGGGGACGCCGGCCGCGCGGGCGAAGGCCTCGGCCGACTCGGCGGCCGGCTCGGCGTTCGGGAGGTCCCCCGTGGCGGCGACCACCGCGTGCAGCGACCGCGCCCAGGCCTCGAGCACGCCCGCGTCGAGAGCACGCCACCGCGTGCACAGCTCGTCGAGCCCCCGGTCGAGCTGCGCGGGCGGCAGCCGCGCGGCGCGCAGCTGCGCGGCGACCGCGGCCGAGGCGACCACCGCCGCGCCCCAGGGGTCCCCGCGCCGGTCGGCCTCCTCGACGAGCGCGTCCACGGCCTTCTCCGCCTCGACCCCCGGCGTCGGGACGAGCGCGACCGCGACCCCGTGCGCGACGCGCACCCACCAGCCCAGCCCGTGCCGGTCCGCGAGGGACACCACCCGGTCGAGCGCGGCGCCCGCCAGCGGGCCCGGGCCGCCGAGCGCGTCGAGCGTCGCGAGCGCGAGGCGGGCCGTGAGCCCCGTGCGCACGTCGGCGTGGGGCCGCTGCACGCACTCCTCGAGCAGCGGTCGCGCCTCCACCAGGTTCCCGGCGAGCACCAGGGCGAGCCCGCGCACGAGGTCGCGGTGCTCGTCGTCGAGCGGCCCGGCGCGTCCGGCGGCCTCCTGCGGCGCACGCCGCGTGGCCTCCCGCAGCAGACCGACCCAGTCCTCCGGGGCGGGCTCGCGGCCGGCGCCCGGGAGCCACGTGCGGGCGGCAGCGGCGACCCGGACCGCCCACGCGGAGCCGACGGGGTCCTCGACGAGCCGGGTCCGCGCCCGGTCGGCGACCGCCGCGGCCGTCGTGAGGCTCCCGTCCTCGAGGAGCCGGCTCGCGAACACGAGCGACGCCCACGGGTCGTCCTCCTGGAGCCACACCGGCAGCAGGTCACCCAGGCCGTGCGCGGCGGACCGCACGAGCGGCATGCCCCCGACGTGCAGGAGGCGTCGCACGGCGTCCCAGTCGCGGGCGAGCGCGTGCAGCCGCAGCGCCTCGGCGGGCGCACCGTCCTGCTCGCACACCCGCGCGGCCTGCTGCCACCAGCGGGTCGCCTGGGTCGAGCCGAGCTGCTCCTGGAGCTGGGTCTCGAGGTGGCGGCGCACGGCCTCGTGGCAGCGGAATCGGACCCCGTCACCGTCGCGCGTCACGGTGGAGGTCAGGCGCTCGAGCTCGGTGAGCAGGCGCCGGCTGGTCCCGGGCGTGCCGAGCAGCGCGTCGCAGCGCTCCGCCGTCAGGGTCTCCAGGACCGAGGTCCTCGTGAGGAAGCGGCGCAGCTGCCCGGGCAGCGTCTGCAGCACCTCGTGCGCGAGGTAGTCCTCGGCGTACCGGGACCGCTGGGCGAGCGCGGCGACGGCCGTCCGGCGCTCGGTCGCCCCGAGGGTGGCGGTCGCGAGGTGGAACAGGTGCAGCCCCGCCGGCCAGCCCGCGGTGCGCCGCGCGAGGGCCGCGGCGTCGTCCGCCCCGAGCGGTACGGCGTAGACGTCGCGGAAGAGCTGCTGGACCTCGGGCGCCCGCATCGCGAGGTCCTCGCCCGTCACGTGGACGGCGGTCGGGAGCTCGGAGCGCACGAGGTTGATCCCGGGCCTCCGACGCGATCCCATGAGGACGTGCAGGTGCACCGGAGCCAGCAGCAGGAGCCGCTCGACCACCGCCTCGGCGGGCGAGCCGGCGATCGTGTGCAGGTCGTCGAGGACGAGCACGAGCGGCGCGGTGCGACGCTCGATCGCGACGGCGAGCTCCTCGGACGAGGACGCGCCCGACGGCAGGTCGAGGACCTCGCCGAGCGCCTGGGAGAGCCGGTCGACGAGCCGGCCGGGCGCCACGTCCTCGCGCTCGACGCGCAGCCACGCGACGTCCGCCGCGACGGTGTGCGCCCAGTGCGCCATGAGGGTCGTCTTGCCCGCACCGGGCGGGGCGACGACGAGGCCGAGCCGGGTCACGAGCACGCGGTCGAGCGCGGCGAGCAGGCGGGCGCGCCGCACCCCGGCCACCCGCGGCACCGACCGTCGTGCCCGCGGGAGCGTCGTGCCCCCTGTGCCCACGTCCCCCATCACGCCCCCGGAAGGAGCGGGCCGACCGCGCCCGATCCTTCATCGTCTGGTCGGCGCTCCGGGGTGTCAAGGAAGTTCACGCGGCACCGACCCGCCGCACCCGTCCGCCCAGGGGGCACACCATGACCGACGTCCCGCGCCGCCGACCCGCACGCCCACCGCTCGCGCCGCGCCCGGGCCGGCCCCTGTCGCCCGCGCCGGCCCGGGTGGTCCCCGGCTCCGCCGTCCTCGCGGACCGGGCGGGGCTGCCCCACGCCGGCACGCGGGTCCGCGCGGCGGTGCTCGCCGTGCTGGTCGTGCTGGTCCTCGGCGGCGGTGGCTGGCCGTGGCTCACGAGCCCCGCGGAGGCCGGTCCCGGGTCCTCGGTCTCGACCACCGCGGCCGACTCCCGCCCGGCCGGCGCCCCGGCGGACGTGCGGTCCACGCACGCGCAGGCTGCCCGGCTCTCCGCGCAGGGCGCCGCGTACGCCCGGGCGGAGCACGCACGGGCCCGCGCGACGGCGCTGGCGACGCTCGAGTCCGTCGAGAGCGCGTCCGTGCACGCCTACCCGGGGGTCGACCCGCAGCTCGTCGCCCAGCTGCACGGCGCCGTCGCGCACCTCGCCCGCACGCTCCAGGCGACGGCCGACGCCCCCGAGCCGGCGCTGCTGGGCACGCGTGCCGGACGTGCCGCGCTCCGGGGGCCCGGCGGCGGTGCGGTCGCGGTCTCGTCGGACGCGGCCACCCCGGCACCGGGCGGGACGTTCGGCGGGGTCGCCCCGGGCGGCGCCGGGATCGGCGGCGCGGGGCTCGGCGGCGCGGACGTCGACGGTGCAGACCTCGGCGGTGCGGGCCGCGGGGGTGCACCCCTGACCCGTGCGGGAACGCCGGACACGCTCGAGCTCCGGGCGCAGTACCCCACGCTCACGCGCCGGGTCGAGGCGGCCGCCGAGCGGGTCGCGCTGCTGCGGTCGGTCGTCGAGGCGGCCGCGCGCGACGCCGCCGCACGGCTCGACGCTCTCGACGCCCTGCTCGCGACGGCCCAGCCGCCTGCCGGGCTGCGTGCCCCCGGGCCGGCGACGGCGTCGTCGGGCACGTACCTGCCGGGCGGTGTCGACCCGTCGGGCGACCCGTACCCCAACGGCGCGATCCCGCTGCACACGCTGTGCCCGCTCGCCTCGAACCCCCGCGCGCTGCTGCGCTGCGACGCCGCCGCGGCGTTCGACCGCCTCGCCGCCGCGTACGAGCGGGACCTCGGGGAGCCGCTGCGCGTGACCGACAGCTACCGCACGTTCGCCGCGCAGGTCGCGGTCAAGGCCGCGAAGCCGGGCCTCGCCGCGACGCCCGGGCGGTCGAACCACGGACGCGGCGTCGCCGTGGACCTCGCGGGCTTCGGCGGGGTCGGGCAGTTCGACCGGCCCGGGTACCTGTGGATGAAGGCGCACGCCGCCGAGCACGGCTGGTACCACCCGCGGTGGGCCGGCCCGGGTGGCGTCGGGCCCGCGGAGCCGTGGCACTGGGAGTACGGCGGCGCACCCGGCGGGGTGTTCGGTGCGCTCCGGCCGGCGCGCCCGCAGGACCCGCCCGTCGCTCCCCCGGCACCCGTGGCACCGGCGCCGGCCCCGGGTCCCGTCGCGCCGCCCGGACCGGTGCCGGGGCCCGTGGGACCCGCCGCGCCCGCGCCCGGACCCACGACGCCCGAGCCGACGCCGACGTCCGGACCTCCGGCGGACCCCGCGCCGCCGGCCCCGGAGCCCTCCGACCCGCCGGCCGACGCACCCGCCGACGTGCCCGCGCCGGCCGACGCCCCGACCGGCGACCAGCAGGACGCCGGCGCGCTCACCGCTCCCGCGGACGGCGTCGTGGCGGGCGCGGGCGGGTAGCCGGGTCGGGGTCCACCGAGGCGTCGCCCCGAGAGGCGCCTCGCCGTCCCGTCCGGGCGGGTGCGGGTAGCCGGGCGGCGCGCCGCGACGACGCTCAGCCCGGCGCGGCGCCCGTGAGCTCCCGACGCACGAGCCAGCGCTCGCGGTGCCCGCTGTGCGCGGTCGTCCGCGAGGCGCGGTGGAAGCCCGCGGCCTCGAACAGCTCGACCGTCCCCACGTACCCCGAGACGACGTCGACGCGCGTGCCGCCGGTCTCGACGGGGTACCCCTCGACGACCTCGGCGCCGTGCGCGGCCGCGTGCTCGACGGCACCGGCGAGCAGCACGTGCATGAGCCCCCGGCGTCGGAACCCGGCGCGCACCACGAAGCACACGACGCTCCACGGGTCCCGGGTGTCGTCGAGCAGCGGGATGGTCCGCGAGCGCATCAGCCGCCGGTAGGAGCTGCGGGGAGCGACCGAGCACCAGCCCGCGACCTCGTCGTCCACGTAGACCAGCACGCCGGGCCCGGGCTCGTCCGCGCACTGGCGGCGCAGCGCCTCGGGCCGCTCCGTGTTGGAGAGCCGCGCGTCGCGGTAGCTCTGGCACCAGCATGCGCCGGCGCCGGGCTTCTGCGTCCCGACGACGAGCGCGGCGTCCTCGTAGCGGCCCAGCGCAGGAACGACCTCGATCCCCATCACGTCACCGTAGCGACGGCCTCCGACGACCGGTCCCGGCGCGCCCCCGGCCCAGCCGGCCCTGCGCGATCGCGACGCCGAGCAGCACGACGACCGCGCCGACCGGCTGGTTCCACGTCACGTGGTCGCCCAGGAAGAGCACGCCGACCGCCGCCGCCACGACCGGCGTCAGGTAGGTCACCGAGCTCGCGGTCGTCGTCCCGGCCCGGGCGATCACGCGGAAGTTGAGGATGAACGCCACGCCCGAGCTGAGCACGCCGAGCGCGAGCACCGCCACGACGACGGCCGTCGTGACCTCCCCCACGGGGGCGACGCCGCTGACGAGGACCACGGGGGTCATGACGACGGCGGCGATCCCGATCTGCCCCGCCGCGAGCGCGACCGGCGGGTACGGGGTGCCGGAGAGGAACTTCCGGGTGTACGGGAACCCGAGGCCGTAGCAGGTGATCGCGCCGACGCACGCGAGCACACCGCTGAGCTGGCCGGTCCCGAGCCCGTGCCACACGCCCATGACGACGAGCAGCCCGAGGAACCCGAGCACGAGACCCGACGCCCGCGCCGGCCCCGGCCGCTCCGCGCGGAAGAACAGGGCCACCCACAGCAGCGTCGTGAGCGGCGTCGCGGCGTTGATGATGCCCGCGAGCACCGAGGACACCGACTGCTGCCCGAGTGCGAACAGCGTGAACGGCACGGCGTTGACCAGCAGCGCCAGCACCGTCAGGTGCCCGAGCGTCCGCGCGTCGCGCGGGAGCGGCGTCCGGGTGACCGCCGCGATGACGAGCAGCGTCACGGCCCCGACGGCGATGCGCCAGAACGCGACCTGGATCGGGGTCAGCGCGTCGAGCGCGAGCGCGATGAACGCGAACGAGCAGCCCCACATGACCGCGAGCAGCGCGTAGCTGCCGAGCCACCCGCCGGACGCCGCCGGTGCGGAGGTCGCGGCCGGGACGGGGCCCGGGGCGGCCCGATCGTCGTCGGGGGTCGTCGTCTGGCGTGCGTCGGTCACGCCGCGACCCTAGGTCGTCGCGGGCCGGACGGCTGGCGGGGATCGGACGGCGAGCCGGCGCCGCAGCCGCGTGGTTCGCGTCTGCGGCGCCGGCCGGCGGTGCGGGTCGGAGCGGCTCCGGTCACCCGCCGACCGCGACGATGCCCTCGGCGAGCAGGACCAGCCCCTCGGCGCCGTCCCACCGGTAGAGCCCGTCGTACGTGAGCTCCGGGGTCGGTGCGCTCCAGGTGCCCACGAGGACCACGAGCCCGCCGTCGCTCGTCGCGACGAGGTCCCGCGCCCACCGCCCGCGCGCCCCGTCGATCTCGTCGACCGGTGCGCCCGAGGCGCGGTCGACCAGGCGCAGCCCGAACTCGTCGGTCGCGGGCTCCCACCCCTCGCCGCGCACGGCGACCGCGAGCAGGTCGGGACCGAGCGGGACGGTGGTCTCCCACTGCTCCCCCGCGCTCGGCGAGATCCCGCCCGCCTCGTCGAGCGACGTCGCGTCGACCGGGAGGGTGCGCAGGCCCGAGGACTCCTCGGCGCCGATGCTCAGGTACAGCGTGGCGCCGTCGGGTGACCAGGAGTACGGCCTCAACCAGCGTCCGGCGTAGTCGTCGACCTGCGGCAGGTAGCGCACGTCCCCGCTCTCGACGTCCACGATCGCGAGCGACGACGCGTTCGTCGTGGGGTCCACCGCGTGCGCGACGAGGAAGGTCCCGTCCGGGCTGAGCAACGGCGACCAGGCCCGCGCGAGGAGGAGCTCCGCCGCCCCACCGCCGACCGGGATGCGCAGGATCTCGCCCTTCGACTGCCCGTCCGCCGGTCGCTGGGCGACGTAGACGACGCCGCGCGCGTGGTCCATCGTGACGTCGACCATGGCGTCGCCGACGTCGATGCCGGTGTGCAGCGTGGCCAGCCGCTCCCCGGTCGCGGGGTCCAGCGTCACGACCTCGCCCTGCGCGGTCACGGCCACGAGCGGCAGGACGGCCGCCGGCGCGGGCACCTCGGCCGTCGGGCTCGGCGTCACGGACGGCGTCGGCGACGGCTGCGCGGTGGCGGTCGGCGTGGGGCTCGGTGCCGGTTCGCTCGTGGCGGCCGGCCCGGGGCTCGGGTCGTCGTCGGTGAGCGGGAGGGCCTGCACCACGAGCGTCAGGCCCAGGACCGCGGCGGCGCTCGTCACGCCGACCGCGGCGGCACGGGCGGCCCGGGCACGCCGGACGCGTCCGAGCACGCGCCCGGGGTCGAGCGGGGTCCCGCCCTGCGGGGGCTGGTCGCCGAGGTCGTGCAGGCCGCGGCGGAGGTCGTAGCCCATGTCAGCTCCTCGAGGTGCGTCGCGGGTCGTGGACGGGTGCGGCGGTGCGTCGCGGTTCGCGGGCGACGAGCAGCGAGCGCTCGTCACCGTCGAGCGGGTCGAGCGTGCCGAGGCGGGCCTCGAGACGGTGCAGCGCGTTGCTGAGGTACCGCTTGACGGTGCCCTCGGCGACCTGCATGACCTCCGCGACCTGCAGCACGGTGAGGTCGTCGTAGAACCGCAGGACGACGGCCGTCCGCTCCTGCCGTCCGAGCGCCGCGAGCGCCGCCCGCAGGTCGAGGCGGTCGGACGCCGTGACCGTCGGGTCGACGGCCTGGTCGTCGTCCCGGCGGGCGAGCAGGTGCCGCAGGCCGTCCCAGGTGCGCCGGCGCCGGTACCCGTCGATGTAGGTCGTCGCGATCACGCGCCGGACGTACGCCTCGAGCGCCTCCGGCTCGGACCGCGTCCGGCTGCGGACGAACACCTTGACCAGTGCGTCCTGCACGAGGTCCTGGGCCGCGGCCATGTCGCCCGTGTACACGTAGGCGTAGCGCGTGAGGGCCTCGCCGCGGGCGCGCACCAGGTTCACCAGCACCTGGTCACGAGCTCCTCCGGCCACCGTCGTCTCCGTTGCTCCCGGTCGCCGCATCGTCGCCTGTCCGGCGGTGCGTACACCCTGTCAACGGGTGGCGCGGGCGGACCGTTGCATCGGGTGGCCCGATCCGTGGGGCCCTAGGGCCGCCGCCAGTCGTCGGACTGCAGGTGCGAGCCCGCCATGGGCCCCATCGTGAGCATGCCGCCGTCGACCGCCCAGGAGGCGCCGTTGACGTAGGCCGCGTCGGGCGAGCACAGGAACGCCACGACGGCCGCGATCTCCCGCGCGTCGCCGGGCCGCGCGACGGGGATGCCGGGCCGGTGCTTGCCCTCGACGACCGCCTCGTCCTCCTGGCCGGTCATCGGCGTCGCGATCTCGCCGGGCGCGACGGCGTTGACCGTGATGCCGTGCTCCGCCAGCTCGAGCGCCGCGACCTTGACCAGCAGCCCGAGCCCGCCCTTCGCCGCGCAGTAGGGCGCGGCGCCGACGCGCGGCGCGTGCTCGTGCACGCTCGTGACGGCGACGACCCTGCCTCCGCGGCCGGCCCGGACCATGTGGCGGGCGGCCGCCTGGAGGCAGCAGAACGCGCCGTCGAGGTCGACGGACACGACCTCGCGCCAGTCCTCGTACGTCAGGTCGAGCAGCAGCGTCGACGTGCCGGTGCCGGCGTTGAGGACGAGCGTGTCGACGCCGCCCATCGCGTCCGCGAGCTCGTCGACGACGCGGGCGCCCGACGGCGCGTCGGTCAGGTCGAGCCGGCGGACGTGCGCCGTCGCGCCGCGCGAGCGGACCTCCTCGGCCGTCGCCTCGGCGCCGGCCTCGTCGGCGTGCCAGGTGATCCCGACGTGCCGCCCCGGTCCCGCGAGCGCGACGGCCGTGGCGCGCCCGATCCCGGAGTCGGCGCCGGTCACGATCGCGCGCTGCGGGAACGGCGCGGAGTCCTCGGCGGGGCTGGGGGTCGGGCTTCCGGCGGTCTCGGTCATGGTTCCTCCCGGGTCGGTGCGACGGCGTCGTCCCGTCCCTGGGTAGCCCGGCTGCGCGCTCGCGGCAACCGGGGGCGGGCGTCCGGCGACGGCGTCGGGCGGGGTCCGCGCGGCGGCGTCGACCCGTCGCTCAGGCCGGTACCTCGCCGAGCGACGACCAGCCCCGCCGGTGGAGCCGCTCGATCCCGCCGAGCAGCAGGTCCAGGCCGAACTCGAACTCGAACCGGTCGTCGCACCCCGAGCCGACGACGCTGCTCGGGTCGTGCGGCCGGCTCGTCGCCACCGTGGCGACGTTCGGGAACATCGCCGCCAGCTGCTGCATCGCGGCCTGCGCCTGGGGGCCGAGCGCGGCGAGGTCCTCGGGGGTGGGTCCGGGGCCGGTGTCGTAGAGCTCCTGGGTGAACCCGAAGATCCGGCTGCCGAGCGCGTGCATCGCGTGGTGCACGAGGTCGACGGAGAGCCCGCCCGCGAGGAACGTCCCGATGGTCGAGTCCATGTACGCGAGCACGACCGGCGTGGGTGCGGCCCGCGACTCCATGACCCGGCGCGCCCAGGGGTGGCGGAGCACGACCTCGCGGGCGGACAGGATGCGCGCGCGGACGGCCTCGGCCCAGCCGACGGTCGGGTCGGGTGCGTCGATCTCGCCGAGCACCGCGTCGACCATGCCGTCGAGCAGCGCGTCCTTGTGGGCCACGTGCTTGTACAGGGCCATCGGCACGACCCCGAGCACCTGCGCGAGCCGCCGCATGCTCACGGCGTCGATGCCGTCCTCGTCCGCGAGCACGACGGCCGCCCGCAGGACCCGGTCCCGGTCGAGGCGCTCGCGCCGCACCGCGTCCGTCCGCTCCGCCACGACGCCCCCTCTCGGCCGGACGAGTGCTCGCCCTTGACGGGTGTACAGCGTACGCCTAGCCTCCTCGACATCAAGGTGTACGCCGTACACCTTCCGAATCGAGGAGACACCGTGCCCGGGACCAGAAGAACCGCCGTGATCGCCGGAGCGCTGTACCTGCTCACCCACGTCACCTCCATCACGGCGGTGCTGCTCTACCGCGACATCGGTGAGCCCGAGCGGTTCCTCGCGGGCACCGGGGCCGACGGTCCGGTGCTGCTCGGCTCGCTGCTCGAGGTCGTCCTGGCCCTCGCCGTGATCGGCACCGCGGTGACGCTCTTCCCGGTGGTCAGGCGGCAGCACGAGGGAGCGGCGCTCGGCTACGCGGCGCTGCGGACGCTCGAGGCCGCGGTCATCACGGTCGGCGTCGTGCCGCTGCTCGCGCTCGTCACGGTCCGGCAGTCGCTCGCGGGCGCGCCGGGCCCGGAGACGGTCGCGCTCGCCGAGGGCCTCGTCGCGCTGCACGACTGGACATTCCTCGTCGGGCCTGGCTTCGTGTGCGGGACCAACACGGTGGTCCTCGCGGCGCTGCTGCTCCGGTCCGGGCTCGTGCCGCGACCCATCGCGGTGCTCGGGCTCGTCGGCGGCCCGCTCGTCTTCGCCACGAATGCGGGCGTGATGTTCGGCCTGTACGACCAGGTGTCGGTGATCACCGGGCTCGGCGCGGTCCCGATCTTCTCGTGGGAGATCTGCCTCGCCGTCTACCTGATCACGCGCGGCTTCCGCCGCTCCCCCGTGCTCGACGGCGACGCGGCTCCGCGGGTGCCCGAGCCTCAGCCCGTCGCCTGACCGCCGCCTGACCGCCGCCTGACCGCCCTACAGCGTGGCGCGGCGGCGGTCAGGACCCGCCGTGCTCCGCCGGGCCTCACGCGCGGTCCCCTCGACCCGGAACACGTCGAGGCCCGCGCGGCCGCCCGGTGCGTGACGGTGAGCGCCGCCGCGCTCCGCCTCGCGCAGCACGTCGGCGCCCGGACGGTCGGCCTCCGCCCCGCTGCGGCGCACGTCCGCACGCGCCGCTCGCCGACCCGCGCCCCGTAGACTCGACGTCGGCCACAGCGTCGCACGCCGCCCGCGCCGCTTCCCCCCGCCCCCAGCGAGATCCGCGCGCACGCCGCGCCGCCCGGCTCACCACGTCCCGGGCCGGACCTCCGGGCCCCGAACGACGAAGGACCCCGTGACCTCCCCTGCGCCCACCGCCCCCGCCCGGCCCCACGTCCCGGAGGCCGGCGAGTCCGACTCCGTGCTGCGCGCCCTCCGCTCGCCGCGCCGGCTCAGGACCGAGGTCCTGGGCGGGCTCGTAGTGGCGCTCGCGCTGATCCCCGAGGCGATCTCGTTCTCGATCATCGCCGGGGTCGACCCACGCCTCGGGCTGTTCGCGTCGTTCACGATGGCCGTGACCATCGCCGTCGTCGGCGGGCGCCCGGCGATGATCTCCGCCGCCACGGCCGCCGTCGCGCTCGTCGTCGCACCCGTCGCCCGGGAGCACGGGCAGGACTACCTGATCGCGACCGTGATCCTCGGCGGGCTCGTGCAGGTCGTGCTCGGGGCGCTGGGCGTCGCGCGGCTCATGCGCTTCGTCCCGCGCTCCGTCATGGTCGGTTTCGTCAACGCGCTCGCGATCCTCGTCTTCCTCTCCCAGCTCCCGTACCTCGTGGACGTGCCGTGGACCGTCTACGCGCTCGTCGCCGCCGGGCTCGTGATCGTCTTCGGGCTGCCGCGCCTGACGACCGTGGTCCCCGCGCCGCTCGTCGCGATCCTCGTGCTGACGGTCGTCACGGTCGCCGCGGCCATCACCGTGCCGACGGTCGGCGACGAGGGCGAGCTCCCGGAGAGCCTGCCGACGCTGCTGCTCCCCGACGTGCCGCTGACCCTCGAGACGCTGCGGATCATCGCCCCGTACGCGGTGACGATGGCGATCGTCGGGCTGCTGGAGTCGCTCCTGACCGCCAAGCTCGTCGACGACATCACCGACACCCACTCGGACAAGACGCGGGAGGCGTGGGGCCAGGGGGTCGCGAACGTCGTCACCGGGTTCTTCGGCGGCATGGGCGGCTGCGCGGTGATCGGGCAGACGATGATGAACGTGAAGGCGTCGGGTGCCCGCACGCGCCTCTCGACGTTCCTCGCCGGGGTGTTCCTGCTGGTCCTGGTGGTCGGGCTGGGTGACCTCGTGGGTGTCATCCCGATGGCCGCGCTCGTCGCGGTGATGATCTTCGTGGCCTGGGCGGCGTTCGACTGGCACTCGATCCGGCCGTCGACCCTGCGCCGGATGCCGGGCAGCGAGCTGGTCGTCATGCTCTCGACCGTCGCGGTGACCGTCGCGACGCACAACCTCGCGTACGGCGTCGTCTGCGGCGTGCTCGTCGCCATGGTGGCGTTCGCCCGGCGGGTCGCGCACCTCACCGAGGTCACGGTCGTCGACACCGGCGACGACGGCACCCGCACCTACGCGGTCTCGGGCGAGCTGTTCTTCGCATCCTCGAACGACCTCGTCTACCAGTTCGACTACGCGGGCGACCCGGGCCACGTCGTCATCGACCTCGTCGACGCGCACATCTGGGACGCCTCGACGGTCGCCGCGCTCGACGCGATCACCACCAAGTACGCCGCGCGCGGGACGACGGTCACGATCGTGAACCTCGACGCGGACAGCGCCCGCCGGCACGAGCGGCTCGCGGGGCAGCTCGGCGCGGGGCACTAGCCCGCACGCGCCTGCCGCGGGACGATCCGCGCATGCCCCGGACGCGTCCCGCCGCCGCTCTCGTCGCCGTCCTCGCCCTGGTGGCCGTCGCCTCGGGGTGCAGCGGCGACCGCCTGCCCGGGCGCGAGCCCGAGGTGACGGGAGTCGTCCAGGACCTCGAGCTGACCAAGCCGTCCGACCGGTACTTCGAGCGCCTCGGGCTCGTGGGCGACGAGGACACCGTGGTCGTGGACGCCGACGGGGAGCCGATCACCACGGCGGACCTGCAGGACGGCGACGAGGTCGACGTGTGGGTGTCCTCCGCGTGCGCGGAGTCGTACCCCGTCCAGTGCGGCATCGAGGCGGTCCGCGTCCGCGGCTGAACGCCGGTCCGGGCACCGAGGGACGGTCGCGTTCGACCACCGCCCGAGCGGGCGGTCCGCACCCGTTGACACGCCGTCGACCGCCGCCGAAGCATGAGCGGGTGCGGTCGCCGCACCGCGTGCCCGACGACGTGCACGCGAGGGTCGAGGGCTGGGGGGCTCATGCTCGTGCTCACAACCGTCCGGCGACGCGTCGCCGCACTCTGCACGGGGGCCCTCGCGGTGCCGCTCGTGCTCGTCGGGGCTCCTGCGGCCCACGCCGCAGGCCCCGTGACCGTCACGCCGTCGGCGCTCGTCACGGCCGCCGAGGGCGGCACCGCGACCGTCACGCTCACCGCGACGACCGCGGACGGCACCGCGCTCGGGTCGGACGTGACCGTGTTCTTCTCGACCGGGACGGGCACCGCGACCGGGGGCGCCGACTACGCCGAGACCGGCGGCGCCGTGACGTTCGCGGCGGGTGCCGCGTCCGGCGCGACGCAGGAGGTCACCGTCACGCTGACGGCCGACGACGACGCGGAGACGACCGAGACCGTCCCGCTGACCTTCAGCACGACGACGCCCGACGTCACGGTGAGCGGCGGCGCGACCGTCGCGATCCAGGCGAACGGCTTCCCGTACCTCGACGCCGACCTGCCGGTCGCGGAGCGCGTCGCGGACCTGCTCGGGCGCATGTCGCTCGCCGAGAAGGTCGGCCAGATGACCCAGGCCGAGCGGGCCAACGTCGCCGCGACGCCGGGCCGCGTCGCGTCGCTGGCCCTCGGCTCCCTGCTCTCGGGCGGCGGCTCGACCCCGACCCCGAACACCCCGGAGGCGTGGGCCGACATGGTCGACGGCTTCCAGACCCAGTCGCTGTCGACCCGGCTGTCGATCCCGCTGCTCTACGGCGTGGACTCGGTGCACGGCCACGGCAACCTCGTGGGCGCGACGGTGTTCCCGCACAACATCGGGCTCGGCGCGATGCGCGACCCGGCGCTCGTCGAGGAGGCTGCGCACGTCACCGCGGCCGAGACCCGCGCGACCGGGCCGCAGTGGTCGTTCGCGCCGTGCATCTGCGTCGCGCGGGACCTCCGCTGGGGCCGCACGTACGAGTCGTTCGGCGAGGACCCGGCGCTCGTCGTGCTCAACGAGACCGCGATCGACGGGCTCCAGGGGCCGCAGCGCAGCGAGCTCGACCAGCCCGACCGCGTGCTCGCGTCCGTCAAGCACTTCGCGGGCGACGGCGGCACCGAGTTCGGCAGCAGCACCACGGGCGAGTACACGATCGACCAGGGGGTCGCGGTCACGAGCCGGCGGGACTTCGAGCGCCTGCACCTCGCGCCCTACGTCCCCGCGGTGCGGGAGTACCGCGCCGGGACCGTCATGCCGTCGTACTCGAGCGTCGACTGGACCGAGAACGGCGTCGGTGACCCGCTCAAGATGCACGCGCACACCGAGCTGATCACGGGGTGGCTCAAGGGGCAGCAGGACTTCGACGGGTTCGTGATCAGCGACTACAACGCGATCGAGCAGATCCCCGGCGACTACCCGACGCAGGTCCGCACGAGCGTCAACGCGGGAGTCGACATGTTCATGGAGCCCAACACCCCGGACCCGTTCATCGCGACCCTCATGGGCGAGGTCGGCGCGGGCCGGGTCCCGATGGCGCGCATCGACGACGCGGTGCGCCGCATCCTGCAGCAGAAGCTCGAGCTCGGGCTGTTCGAGCACCCGTACACCGACCGCGCCGGTCAGGCGGACATCGGCTCGGCGGAGCACCGGGCGGTCGCCCGCGAGGCGGTCGCGAAGTCGCAGGTGCTGCTGCGGAACACCGGCGACGTGCTGCCGCTCGCGAAGGACGCGAACGTCTACCTCGCGGGCCGCGCGGCGGACAACATCGGCATCCAGGCCGGCGGCTGGACCGTCACCTGGCAGGGGCAGCCGGTCAAGGACCTCATCCCCGGCACGACGATCCGGGGGGGCATCGAGGAGGTCGCACCGGACGCGCAGGTCACGTTCAGCGAGGACGCCTCGGCGCCGACCGACGGCGCGGACGTCGGGGTCGTCGTGGTCGGCGAGACCCCGTACTCGGAGGGCTACGGCGACGTCGGCGGACCCGGCTGGCCGTGGGACCCCTCGGACGGCGGCGTGCCGCGCGAGCCGAACAAGCAGCTCACGCTCACGCCGGGCGACCAGGCGGTCGTCGACACGGTGTGCTCCGCGATCGAGACGTGCGTCGTGCTCGTCGTCTCCGGCCGCCCGAACGTCGTCGCCGACCCGTACGGCCACGTCGACGCGCTCGTCGCGTCCTGGCTGCCCGGCTCGGAGGGGGCGGGCGTCGCGGACGTGCTGTTCGGGGACGCGGCGTTCACCGGCCGCCTGGGGCAGACCTGGCCCCGCACGCAGGACCAGGAGCCGATCAACGTCGGCGACGCCGAGTACGACCCCGAGCTGCCGTTCGGCTGGGGCCTGCGCACCGACTCCGCGCTCGACCGGCTCGAGGCGCTGCGGGCCGAGCTCGAGTCGTCGCGCGACCGGACGGTCCGCCGGGCCGTGGGCGACATCGACCAGGCCCTCGCGCGCGGCGACTGGACCGAGACCGGCGAGGTCGGCAACGAGCGGGCCGTGCTCCGGACGCTCGCCCGGGCCGCGAACCGGCTCGACGGGAGCGACGCCGTGACGTGGCAGCAGATGAACACGCTCACGTCGGTGCTCCGGGACCTCGCGCAGCAGCGGGTCGTCGACGCGGGGACGGACGCGCCCGAGGGCTGGGCCGCCGACCTCGCGGACGCCGAGCACGCGCTGCTCGTCGGGGAGTACGGGCTCGCCGCGGACCTGCTGGTCCGGGTCGCGTCCGCGCGCGCGAGCTGATCCGACGCACGCCGCCCGGTGCCCGGCCCGAGGGTCGTGCACCGGGCGGCGTGCTGCGCGGGCCGGGTCGGCGCCGCGCGGTCAGCCCTCGAGCACCCACACCACGGGGACCGACGTCACCGCGGCGTGCGCGTCGCGCGTGACCTGCGGGTTGCCCTCGACGCCGACGTAGCCGATCGGCTGACCCGCGGGCAGCACCGCGATGGTGCACGCGGCGACCTCGGCGTCGACCGCGGGCTCGTCGAGCGGGTCCGTCTGGCACGGCGCGAACAGGCCCATCGGCAGCAGGTCGCCCGCGCCCGTGCCGTCCGCGCCCCAGCCCAGGACGTGCGGCGGCGCGAGCGACGACGCGTCGCTGTTGCCGCGCGCCCAGACGAGCCGGTGGCTCGTGCGGACGTAGTACGCCTGCGACGTCGCGGGGTCGAACGCCTCGGGGCCGGCGACGGTGGCGATCTCCGCGGGGTCCGCGGCCGCGACGTCGACGACCGTCGACGCCCACTGCGACTCGGTGTAGCGCTCGCCCGCCGGGTCGAACCCGGCGTTCTTCTGCAGCACCGCCTCGTCGGTGCGCGCGAGCCGCGTGCTCTCGGGCGTCAGCGCGGCGGGCGTCCCGATCTCGAACGGCACGGCCGGCGTGGGCGTGGGCGTCGGGGTGGGCGTGGGGCTCGGCGTCGGGGTGGCCGTGACGCTGGGCGACGGCGCGGCGTCCGGGTCGCCGCCCGTGCAGCCGGCGAGCGCCACGAGCAGCGTCAGGGCGGCGGCGAGGGGCACGGCCGTCCGGCGCACGAAGTGGGGCACAGCCGACATTCTGCCCCGGCCCGGGGCGTCGCGTCCCGGACCGGGGCGCGCGCCGCCTACCGCGCGTCGACGGGGGCCGGCTCCGGCGCGTGCGCGACGTGCGGGTGCCGACGCTCGAGCGCCGAGCCCTCGACGTCGACGTCGGGCAGCAGCCGGTCGAGCCAGCGCGGCAGCCACCACGCCTTGTCGCCCGCGAGGTGCATCAGCGCGGGCACGAGCGTCATGCGCACGACGAACGCGTCGACGAGCACACCGAACGCGAGCGAGAACCCGATGGGCCGGATCATCGCGCTGTGCGAGAAGACGAACCCGCCGAAGACGGAGACCATGATGATCGCCGCGGCGGTCACGACGGCCCGCCCGGCCCGCACGCCCTCGACGACCGCGACGCGCGCGGGCGCACCGTGCGCGTACGCCTCCCGCATGCCCGAGCCCAGGAACAGCATGTAGTCCATCGCGAGGCCGAACAGGATGCCGACGAGGATCGTGGGCAGGAAGTTCAGCACCGGGCCGGGCGTCTCGACGCCGAACACCGCGCCGAGCCAGCCCCACTGGTAGATCGCCACGACGCCGCCGAGGGCCGCGAAGAACGACAGGATGAAGCCGAGCGTCGCGATGACGGGGACGAACACCGACCGGAACACGAGCACGAGGATCAGCATCGAGAGGCCGACGACGACCGCGAGGTACGTCGGCAGCGCGCCCGCGAGCTTGTCGGAGATGTCGATGTTGCCGCTGGCCTGGCCCGCGACGGCGATCGGGATGTCCCCGTCGAGCGGCGAGAGCGTCCGCAGCGTGTGCACGAGCTCCTCGGTCGACTCGGTCGTCGGCCCCTCGGCCGGGACGACCTGGAACGCGGCGACGGTCCGGTCCTCCGACGTGCCCACCGGGGCGACGGCGACGACGTCGTCCTGCGCGAAGAGCTGCTCGCCGACCTGCACCTGGTAGGCGAGGACCTCCTCCTCGGTCGGTGAGCCGGGCAGGTCCGCGACCACGACGAGCGTGCCGGCCTGGCCCGCCCCGAACTTCTCGGCCGTGGTCGCGTACGCGCGGTACTGGGTCGAGTCGTGCGGCTCGGACGACCCGTCGGGCAGGCCCAGGCGCAGCTCGAGCCCGGGGAGCGCGACGACGACGAGCGCGGCCACGGCCAGCACGGCGCGCAGCAGCGCACCGGGGGTCGACATCGGCCGTGCCGGCGACGCGGCGACCGCCGGCGTCGGGTCGGACGCCGGGCTCGACGCGGAGGGCGTGGCGACCGGCGACCCGGTCGCGGCGTCCGAGCCGCCGCCGGCGAGGCGCGCGCGCTCCCGACGGCTCAGCACCCGCATGCCCAGCAGCGACAGCAGCGCGGGCGTGAAGGTCACCGCGATGAGCACCGCGATCGCGACGCACATCGCGCCGACCGTGCCCATGAGCCCGAGGAACGGGATGCCCGTGATGTTGAGCGCGAGCAGGGCGATGAGCACCGTCATCCCCGCGAAGACCACGGCGTTGCCGGACGTGCCGTTCGCGAGCCCGATGGACTCCGCGACGTCGTACCCGCCCTTGAGCTGGCGGCGGTGCCGGTTGACGATGAACAGCGAGTAGTCGATCCCGACCGCGAGGCCGAGCATGACGCCGAGCATCGGGGTCACCGAGCTCATCTCGACGACGCCCGAGAGGGACAGGGCACCGAGGGCACCGATCCCGACGCCGACGAGCGCGGCGAGGATCGGCAGCCCGGCGCCGACGAGCGTGCCGAGCATGACGACCAGCACGACGCCCGCGACGACGACGCCGACGACCTCGCCGACGCCCAGCAGCTCCGGGACGCCGCTCGTGAGCTCGGCCGAGTAGTCGACCACGACGCCGTCGACGGCCGCGGACTCGACGGCCTCGACCACGGCCTCCCGCGTCTCGTTCTCGATCTCGAACTGCGACGCCGTGAACACGACCGTGAGCACCGCCGCCGTGCCGTCCTGCGACACGGTGCGGATCTCCGCGGCCATGTCGAGCAGTGCCTCGCCGAGCTCGAGCTGCTCGCTCTGCGACTCGAGCTCGGTCTCCCCGGCCTCGATCTCCTCGGCGCCGGCCTCGACCGCCGCCACGCCCGCGTCGATCGCCGACTGCTGCGCGTCGAGCGCGGCGAGCTGGGCCTCGAGCGCGGCCTGCTGCGCGTCACCCGCGGCCCCGCCCTGCGCGGCGCCGCCCGCCGCGTCGAGCTGCGCCCGCGCCGCGTCGAGCTGCGCCTGCCCCTGCTCGAGCTCCGTGCGGCCCTGCTCCAGCTCCGCACGTCCCTGCTCGAGCTCGGCGCGGCCCTGCTCGATCTGCGCCCGGCCGCTCTCGGCCTGCGCGGCCTGCTCGGCGCGCTGCGCCTCGGTCGCGAACGGGTCGACGACGGTCTCGACGCCCTCGACGTCCGCGACCTCCGCGGCCAGCGCCGAGATGCCCTCGCGCTGCTCGGCGGTGAACTCCTCGCCGGACTCCGTCGTCAGCACCACGCCCGCGGTCCCGCCCGCGGCGGCGGGCAGCTCGCGCGCGAGGCGGTCGGTGACCTCGGCCGTCGGGGTGCCGGGGATCGAGACGCTGCTCGCGAGGGTCCCGCCGAGGAGGGCGTACGCACCCCCGGCGACCGCCAGGATCACGAGCCAGGCGGCGACCACGGTGCGGGCGCGCCGGGCGGACCAGCTCCCGAGGCGCAGGAGGAGTTCGGCCATGAGGGTGTGTGCCTTTCGGACGGTCGTGCGGGAGGTCGGCCGGGTCACGGTGGTGGCGTGGTCCCGGCCTGCGGGGCGGGGTGGTGAGGGGGCGGGTGGGTCAGGAGGTGGCGGGGTCGTCGGTCGCGAAGCCGTGCCCGGTCCGGTCGAGGAGACGGTCGACGAGCGCGGCCCAGACGGCGCGCGACGGCTCGTCGTCGACCGCTCCGGTCGCCGCGTCCCAGTGCCGGTGCAGGACGAGGACGCCGGAGACGACCGCGTTGACCAGCAGGTGCACGTCGAGCACGTCCGCGCCGGGGTGCCGCACGAGGACCGCGGCGGCGAGGCGGCCGCGCGCCGCGTCGAGGACGCGGAGGAGCACCGTCGCGATCGCCGGGGAGTGCTCGTCGTGCGAGCGCAGCGACTGGGTGAGGAACGCCATCGGCGCGACCAGGTCGGTCGACCGGACGGCGCGGGCGAGCTCGTCGAACACCACGGCGCGGCCGTCGGCGCTCCGCTCGCGGTCGCCGTGGCCGAGCGGTCCGCGCGCGTCGTCGCCGCGGCCGACCGGTCCGCGCGCGTGCGCGGAGGGCGACGTCCCGCTCTCCCGCTCGTAGCTCGCGACGAGCGTGCCGATGACGTCACCGAACACCTCGGCCACGATGTCGTCGACCGACGCGAAGTGGTTGAAGACCGTGCGGCGCGAGACGTCGGCGCGGCGGGCGAGGTCGTCGATCGTGAAACGCAGCCCGCCGGTCTCCGCGATGAGCGCGGCCGCGGCGTCGACGATGGCCTGCCGGTGCCGCGCCTTGAGCGCGACGCGGCGGTCGGTCGGGGCCTCGGTCACGGTTCCTACACTAGGTGCAACGCTGCACCGAGTGCACCGGCCGAGGGATGAACGTCCGGTGGACACGACCGGACGCGGCGACGGACCGGCACGCGGACTCCGCGGCCGCACGACCGGATCACCCGGTCGGACCCTCGTGTTCGAACACGTGTTCGACTACCTTGGGAGCATGCCCGTGGGCGGCGCGACGATCCTGCACGCTGATCTCGACGCGTTCTACGCGTCGGTCGAACAGCTGCTCGACCCCGCCCTGCGCGGCCGCCCGATCGCCGTCGGGGGCGGGCCGAACGGCGGCGTCGTCCTCGCGGCGTCCTACGAGGCCAAGGCGTTCGGGGTGCAGGGCGGCATGCCCGGCTGGCGCGCGGCGAAGCTCTGCCCGGCGCTGACGTTCGTGCGTGGGCACTTCGGGGAGTACCAACGGCTCGGCGACGCCGTGATGGAGGTGCTGCGCGACATCACGCCGCTCGTCGAGCGCATCTCGATCGACGAGGCGTTCCTCGACGTGTCGGGTGCGACGCACCTGTTCGGACCGCCCGAGACGATCGCCGCCCTCGTCCGCGAGCGTGTGCGCGGCACCATCGGCCTGCCCATCTCGGTGGGCGCCGCGCGCACCAAGCACCTCGCGAAGATCGCGTCGCAGGTCGCGAAGCCCGACGGGCTCGTCGTCGTGCAGCCCGGCACCGAGCGCGAGTTCCTCGACCCGCTGCCCGTCGGGCTCATCTGGGGCGTCGGGCCGGTGCACCAGCAGCGCCTCGCCGAGCGCGGGATCCGCACGATCGGCCAGCTCGCCGAGACGCCGTCGTCCGCGGTCGAGCACCTCCTCGGGCACGCCGTCGGCCAGAAGCTCACCGCGATGGCGCACGACGAGGACCCGCGCCGGGTCGTGACCGACCGCCGCGCACGCTCGGTCGGCGCGCAGTCGGCCCTGGGCCGGCGCACGCCCGAGGTCGAGGACGTCCGGGCCGTGCTCGCGCACCTCGCGGACCGGGTCTCGCGCCGGCTGCGCGCCAAGGACCGTGCGGGCCGCACGATCACGGTGCGCGTGCGGTTCGCCGGCATGACGTCCGTGACCCGTTCCCGGACGCTGTCGCAGCCTGTCGCGAGCACGCTCACGCTCACCGAGGTCGCCGAGCACCTCGCCTGGTCCGCGATCCACGACGCGCCGCCCGGCACGGAGATCACGCTGCTCGGCATCTCGGTGTCGAACGTCGTCGACCAGCTGGTCGTCCAGCCCGAGCTCGACCTGCGCCCCGAGGACCCGTGGCGGCCGGGGTCCCCGACGGGCTCGGCGCGGCGGGCCGTCGACGGGTCGATGGACCGGATCCGGACGCGGTTCGGCGGCGACGCGGTCGGCTACCTGCCCGCCGTCCTCCGTCGCGGGGCCGCGGTGCCCGACGAGTTCCGCGAGCTCGCGGAGCACGACCTCTGAGCGACCGCTCCCCGCATGTGGGCGACGGTGGCCCGTCCGCCGGCCCCACGTCCCGGCTCCGCGGTCAGCCCGCGAGCGCCGCCCGCAGGAACGCGATGTCCTCCGCCTGCCGCTCGGCCGGCGTCTCCACGACCGCGTCGCACCCGGCCTCCCGCACGACGTGCGCGATGAGCTCGGGCGGGATCGTCCCCGTCGCGAAGTTCGCGTGCCGGTCGCGGCTCGACCCGGCGGGGTCGCGCGAGCTGTTCGCGTGCACGAGGTCGATGCGGCCGGTGATCGCCAGCACGCGCTCGACGACCGTCTCGAGGTCCTCCCCCGCGGCCCACGCGTGGCACGTGTCGAGGCAGAAGCCGACCTCGTACTCCCCGATCGCGTCCCACAGCATCGCGAGGCGGTCGAGGGTCCGCGCGCACGCGTTCTCGCCGCCGGCGGTGTTCTCGACGAGGACCGGGACGGGGAACGTCGCGCGCTCGAAGGTCTTGCGCCAGTTGTCGACGCCGACCGCGATGTCGTCCCCGTCGGCGACGTGCCCGCCGTGCACGATCAGCCCGCTGACCCCGAGGACCGACGCGGCCGCGGCGTGGTCGGCGATCATCTTGCGGCTCGGGATGCGGATCTTGTTGTTGGTCGACGCGACGTTGACCAGGTAGGGCGCGTGCGCGTAGAGCCGCAGGTCGGAGCCGGTGAGCGCCTCGGCGTCGTCGCGCGGCACCGGCTTCTTCCAGCCCTGGGGGTTGGCGAGGAAGAACTGCACGGCCTCCGCCTCGACCTCCCCGGCTGCGGCGACGGGGTCGTCGTCCCGGACGTGTGCTCCGATCAGCGCCATGCGCGGTCCTTCCGTCGGCGGGGTCTCGCGCCAGGCTAGACGCTGCCACCGACTCCGCGCCGTGCGCGGCGCTGCCTCGCGCCCGCTCGGCAGGCGTGCTGCGCTCAGCGACCCGGTGCGCTCAGCAGACCCGGTGTCCCTCGGCGCACCACCGGTGCCCGACGTCGACCACGAGCCGCGAGCCCTCGCCCGGCCCGGGCAGCACGAACGCCCGGAACGGCAGCCGGGCGCGGACCCCGAGCCCGATCGTGGTCACGCCCTCGTAGCTCCCGACCCACGCGACGTGCCGGAAGGTCCGGTACGACGCGGTGTCGACGAGCGTGCCGGGCCCGACGAACCAGGCGTCGGTCGCGATCGCGGGCACCCGGGCCACGACCTCGAGCCGCGCGTTCCCCCGCACGGGCACCACGGCACCGCTGCCGTCCTGCACGAGCTGGTCGACGTACCGCACCGACCAGCCGGTGAGCGGCGCGTCGACGTCGAGCACGAGCCGGTCGAAGCACGCGTGCCGGCCGGCCCGCACGTCCACGAGGGTCCCGGCCGACATGTCGCCGGCCGACCGGGCCTCGGAACCCCACACCTGACCGCAGTACGGGTGGGCGGCGGCGCCGGGGGCGACGAGCAGCTGGCCGCCCGCCAGGAGCAGGAGCGTGGCGAGGATCGCAGAGAGTCGACGGCGCATCGGTGCACCCCCTTCGTCCTCCCACGGTCCGCCTGCCCGGGCACGGTGTCAACGGCCCGTCGGCGCACGCGAGCGCGGGACCGCTCAGAGCAGCGGCGCGCCCCGGTCGACCGTGACCGTCTCACCCACCGGGGCCGTCCGGCCCGGCACCGGGGAGTACCGCTGCGCGAGCACCACGCTCGACCGTCCGGCCTCGGACGCCTCGACGAACAGCGCGTCCTCGCGGGTGCCGTCCGCCGTGAGGTACCCGTCCCACGCCACGGCGGCCCGCACCGCGCCCGACGCCCGGACGTGCTCGCGCGCACGCTCGACGGACTCGCCGAGCTCCCCCACGAACCGGTGGAGCGCCCGGGCACCGTCCGCGTCCTCGACGAGGCAGAACGGGATGAGCGGACCGCCCTCCGGGACGATCGAGCGCACCGCGTGCGCGAGCGCGAAGGACGCGAGCGCCTCGACCTCGGGCGACGGCTCGGTCGACAGGTCGGTCAGGCGGCCCACGAGCCAGTCCGCGAACTCGGCGACCCACCCGCGCTCACCCGCGTACCAGCGCTTCGCGACGGCGTCGCGGGGGAAGATCGTGGCGCTCAGCGGCGGCGGCAGCACGACCGCCGGCTCGCGACCGTGCTCGTCGACGGCGACCGCCCAGCGCGCACCCGGCACGCGGGCGCAGACGGCGTCCCCGAGCGCGACGCCGACGGCGTCGATCGCCCCCGTCGGGTCACCCGACCCACCTCCGGTCGACCAGGCGTCGAGCGCGTCGTCGTACCGGCGGCCGATCGCCTGCGGGTCCGTCGCCGACGCACCGGCCGGGAGGGATCCCCGCACGCGATCGAGCCACGCCAGGTCCGCCGGCCCCAGGTCGAGGACCTGGGGCTCGCCCGCGGCCGCCGGCGGCGGTGCGGGGGTGCGGTCACGGTTGCGTCGGAAGAAGCCCATGCGAGCATGTCGACGCGTCGGGCCGGGGACTTGAGCGGCGCTCGGGCGCCCGTGCGAGCGACCGGGCGGACGGTCTGCGCCCGGCGGGCCGCCGCCCCGGCTGCGACGTCAGTGCCTTCGGTGCCGTCAGTGCGCGGCGCCCGCGTGCTTCTTGCGCGGGATCACGTGCATGATCGCGACGACGACGGCCCCGACGACGAGCCCGATGAGCGCGGACGCGAGCGTGTTGACCAGCCAGGCGAGGAAGCCACCGATGCCGCCGACGTGGTGGACGGCCTCCTCGGCGTGGTGCACGAGGTCGTACAGCCCGTGCCAGCCGAGCTCGTCGACCCCGACCAGCAGGATGTGCCCGCCGACCCAGAGCATCGCGACGATCCCGACGGTCGAGAGCACCGCGAGCACCTTCGGCATGGCCTGCACCAGGAAGCGCCCGAACGACGCGACGCCGCCGCTCTTGTTCTGGGCGAGCTTGAGCCCGATGTCGTCCATCTTCACGATGAGCGCGACGACGCCGTAGACCATCACGGTGATCGCGAGCGCGACGACGATCAGGATGAGCGCGCGCGACACGAGCGGCTCGTCGGCGACCTCGTTGAGCGCGATGACCATGATCTCGGCCGACAGGATGAAGTCGGTGCGGATCGCGCCGGCGGTCATCTTCTTCTCGGTGTCCGGGCCCTGCACGACGGCGGGGGCCTCGTCCTGGTGCTTGCCGTGCCCGCTGACGAGCTCCCAGATCTTCTCCGCACCCTCGAACGCCAGGTACGTGCCGCCGACCATGAGGATCGGCGTCAGCAACCACGGCAGGAACTGACTGAGCAGCAGCGCCGCGGGCAGGATGAACAGGAGCTTGTTGCGCAGCGAGCCGATCGCGATGCGCCGGATCATGGGGAGCTCGCGGTCCGGCGTGAAGCCGCTCACGTAGCGCGGCGTGACCGCGGTGTCGTCGATCACGACGCCCGCCGCCTTCGCGCTGGCCCGGCCCGCCGCCGCTGTGACGTCGTCCACCGACGCCGCCGCGAGCTTCGCGAGCGCCGCGATGTCGTCGAGCAGTGCAGCCAAACCGCCGGGCATGGGGTCTCCCTCGTTCGTGGTGCCGTGGGGGCCTAGCGTGCCACCCGCCGGGCGTGGCGGCGCGTTCGTCCGGCGACGAGCGGCGCCGGTGGCGGCGACCGGCGCCACCGGCTCAGTCGGCGCCCTTCGGTGCGGCCTCGGGCTCCTGCGCCTCGGGGTCCGGGACCAGCACCTCGGGGTCGTGCGCGCGCGCGGCCTTCCGGTGCAGCAGCACCTCGGGGTCGTGCCCCCGCGCGGCGTCCCGGTGCAGCAGCACCTCGGCGGCGTGGTCCGCGAGCGCGGTGCCCGCCGAGCCGTACAGGTGGAACACGGCGTCCGCCCCGTGCCGGCGCAGCTCGTCGACGTCGTCGTCGTAGCGCGCGACTGCCGCGACCTTGCCCGTGAAGCCGGCCTTCTGCAGCCGGGCCAGCGCGATGAGGTTGGCCTTGTGGAACGGCATCGCGAGCACGACCATCTGCACCCGGCCTGCTCGCCGCACGCGCGTCCAGAACTCGACGTCCGTGGCGTCGGCGCGCAGCACGTCGAAGCCCCGCGTCGTGAGCTCGCTGACCCGCGCGGGATCGTGCTCCACGCCGACGACCGACAGGCCGTACCCGTCACGCAGCTGCTCGTACGTCGCGGCACCGATCCGCCCGAGCCCGAGCACGAGGGCGTCGGAGTGCCCGACGTCGACGAGGCGGTCGTCGGGGTGCAGCTCGTGCGTGCTGTGGTGCGGCAGCAGCTTGACCATCCTGCTCGCGAGCTCGACGCCGCGACGGTTGACGAGCGCGGACACCGCGAAGCTGATCGCGACGGCGAGCGAGACGACGACGACCCACCGGTCGTCGAGCAGGCCACCCGAGGCACCGACGACCGCGACGATGATGCCGAACTCCGAGAAGTTCGCCAGCACGAGCCCGGTGAGGAAGGCGGTCCGCCGCCGCAGCCGCATGGCCCAGAGCAGCACGGCGTAGAACGCGACCTGCAGCGGCAGCACCGCGAGCAGCGCGACCGCGAGCAGCAGCTCCGTGGCGCCCGGCCGCCCGTGCAGGCCGATCTGCAGGAAGAACGCGACGAGCATGAGGTCCTTGAACGTCATGAGCGACCGCGACATCTCCGACGCCCCGGGGTGCTTCGCGAGGAGCACGCCCATGACCAGCGCCCCGAGCTCGCCGTGCACGCCGGCAGCCTCGAACAGGCCCCAGCCGACCGCGACGGCGACCGTCACCCCGAACAGCGCCTGCAGCTCGCCGTGCCCGATGCGGTCCCAGATGCGGTGCAGCGGCCACGCGGCGGGGACGACGAGGACGAGCGCGAGCGCCCACGGGCTCGGCACCTCGCCGCCCGAGAGCGCCATGAACGCGACGGCTACGACGTCCTGCATGACGAGCAGCCCCACCGCGATGCGCCCGTACAGCGACGTCGTGTCGGAGCGGTCCTCGAGCACCTTGACCACGAACACGGTCGACGAGAACGACAGCGCGAAGCCGACGAGCGCGAGCCCGCCGAGCGGCTCGTCGGCCACGAGCGCGGGCCCGACGAGGGCGAGCAGCCCGAGGAAGCCGAGCGTGACGGCGGTCGACAGCACGATGTGGACGCTCGTCGTGAGCCAGATCTCGCGGCGCAGCAGCGTGCGCGCGTCGAACTTCAGGCCGATCGCGAACAGGAGCAGGACCACGCCGAGGTCGGCGACCTGCTCGAGCCCGTCCGGCGCAGGCGCCCCCATCGCGCCGAGCGCGAACCCGGCGACGAGGTAGCCGACGAGCGGCGGGAGCCGCACCCCGGTCGCGAGCAGGCCGCCGACCACGGCTGCCGCGAGATACAGGCCCAGCTCCATGCGCACCCCCAGTGGTGCGGACATTGTCGCGCACGCACGATCGGGTGCACCCGGGTCGCCGGCACGACGAACGCCGCCCGACGACGGTGCTGTCGTCGGGCGGCGTCATTCGTGCGGCCGTGCCCGTCAGGCGCCCGGGACCGACCAGCGCTGGGCATCGTTGCTGTAGCAGGTCCAGATCTGGATCCGGTTGCCGTTCGCGCTCCCGTTCGCCGGGTTGTCGAGGCACTTGCCCGACGCGGGGTTGCGGTAGGAGCTGCCGTCGCGGACCCAGGTCTGGTTCGACTGGCCCGGGTTGCAGTCCCACAGCTGGACCTTGGCGCCGTTCGCCGTGCCCCAGTCCGCGATGTCGATGCACTTGCCGAGCGCGCGCAGCGTGCCGTCGGTGCCGAACGTCCAGCGCTGGGCGTTCGTGCCGTTGCACTCCCAGAGCTGCACCGCGGTGCCGTTGGCGCTGTTGGCGCTCGCGACGTCGAGGCACTTGCCCGCGACGCCGGAGGTCACCGCGCCGGTCCCGCTCGTCGCACCGCCACCGCCACCGCCGCCGCCCGTGCCCGCACCGAACGGGGTGAGGTCGATGCGTGCGCTGCGCGGGTCGCCGTCGTGCACGAGCGACTCGAACGCGCCGACGTCGTCGAACGCGAACGCGTACGCGCGCCCGTCGGTCATCGCGGCGTGGATGACGCGCCCGTACAGGTTCGGGGGCGTGGAGCGGTAGAACTGGCCGGCGTCGAGGACCGGCTCGGTCGAGCTCGCGCCGAGCGTCCCGCGGAACAGCGCGGCGCACAGCGTGCGGGCGATCGGGCCGACGACCTGGTCGTTCGGCGCGTGCAGCGCACCGTCGCAGCCCCAGACGTCCGAGGACGACGGCCGCGCGAACGCCGCGACCTCACGGCCGGACGTGTCGGTGAAGCGCAGCGTCGTGCCGGACGTGCGGCCCGTGTAGCGGACCTCGGGCCGGTCGCCGAACGGCTGCACCGTGAGGGTGCGCGACGTGTACGCGTTCCACGCCGACGCGATGTAGCCGTCGAGGTAGGTCGCGCTCAGCAGCCCCGCACCGGCGGCCTTGCCGGGGGCGAGGACGCGCAGGACGGTGCCGTCGGCGCGGGTGACGACGCTGCGCGCGAACGCGGGGTCGGCCCGGAGCGCGTCGATGATCTGCTGGCGACCGTTGGGGACGAGCTTGCCCGTCGTGCGCGTGGCCCCCGAGGCGCCCGTGACGCTCACGGAGTGCGGGACGGCGAACATGTCGACCTGCGAGCTGTTGAGCCACAGCCCGGACTCGTTGTAGGTGAGCTCGCTCCAGTCGAACAGCATGTCCCGCGTGGGGTCGCCCGCCGCCCACGGCGCGGGCTGCACGACGCCGCCCGGCGTCAGCGAGAACGGCAGCTTCTGACCGAACGAGAAGTAGATCCGGCCCGAGAAGCCGCGCGGGACCTGCACGGTGACCGCGCCGCCGTTGGCCGGTCCGGCGATCGCGCTGTCCGGCGCGGGCGAGGGCGGGTTCGAGCCCGCGGGCCAGGCGCGGAACGTGCCGCCGCCGTCGACCCAGCCGAGCTGGCCGGTCGCGAGGTTGGTGCCGAGCACGTGCACGAACACCTGCTCGCCCCGCCCGGACTGGTTCGCGACCGTGATCGGCAGCCGGTCCGGCCCGAGTGCGGCGGCCGGTGCGGCGGCCCCCATGACGCAGACGGCTCCCGCGACCAGCGCGGTCAGCCACTTCCGAAGTTGATGCATCGTCTTCCCTTCGCCCCCTGGTGGGCCCGCGCGCCGTCCAGCACGCAGGAACGGGCGCGCGACACTGCGCACCCGGACGCGGCGGCGCGACCGGAGAGGCCGGCACCGCCGGGCAATTGGTTAGTGATCCTGACATACAGGTCAGTAAGCCGCCACCGCCCGAAGGTGTGGACGGTTTTCCGTTATCCGGAGCGCTCGTCGGCGTCCGTCGGCCACCGCGCCGTCGAGGCGCCCGACGGCCGGCGCGGCCGCGACGCTCGCGGGTGCGCGGTCCTCCGGCGGAGTCGCGGGCGACTCAGCCCATGCCCTCCGCGGCCAGCGCGTCCGTGAGCAGCGCGACCAGGGCTTCGAGCTGCACGTCCGTCGACGACGAGCCGTCGTCCTCCCCCGCGCCGTCGAGCGCCCGTGCCGCGAGCCCCGACTTGCTGTCGATGAGCTCGGCGATCTTCGCGTCGATGGTCTGGGCGGCGATGATCCGCCACGCCGTGACCGGCTCGGTCTGGCCGATGCGGTGGATCCGGTCGATGGCCTGGGTCTGCTCGGCGTCGGTCCAGGACAGCTCCGCGAGCACGAGGTTCGACGCGACCTGGAGGTTGAGCCCGACGCCGGCGGCCGTCAGCGAGCACACCACGATCTGCACGTCGGGGTCCTCGACGAACGCCTTGATGTTCTTCGCGCGCACCCGCGGCGTCTGCTCCCCGCGGATGGAGGCGTGCTTGATGCCGCGGTCCGTGAACGTCTGCTCGGCCTGGTCCATGACGTCGACGTGCTTGGCGAAGAACACGACCTTGCCGACGTTGCGCGCGAGCTGTGCGGCGTAGTCGGCAGCGAGCCCGGCCTTCGCCTGGCCGATCCGGCGGACCATCGTGAAGACGTTCTCGCCGCCCGCCTTCGAGCTCGAGTCCTTGAGCTCGGTCGCGGCCACGCGGCGCGCGAGCTCGAGGTCGATCCCGTCGGGGACGCCCTCCGCCGCGCGCGACTCGATGACCGACCGGTAGCGCTCGACGAGCCGACGGGACAGCGCGGCCTCCGCGGCGCGGATCGAGCGGCCCACCGCGCCGTCGAGCTCGACGGGGAGGTCCGCGACGCGGCGCGCCGGGATGTCGGCGACCACGTCGGCCTTGCGCCGACGCACGATGCCCATCTCGATCACGCTGGCCCGCGCCTCCGCGTAGAACCCGGGGTCCGCCGGCGTCAGCCCGGTCTCCTCGAGCGCCGTCATCAGCGCGCCGAGCGGCTGCTTGTCGTCGATCCAGCCGAGCAGCTGCCAGATCGCCCGGAAGTCCTCGATGTCGTTGATCAGTGGCGTGCCGGTGAGCGCCATGAGCAGCGGCCGGGCGACGCGCTCCCGGATCCGCTCCGAGAGCGACAGCACGTGCCGCGAGCGCAGCGAGGTCTTGTTCTTGATGAAGTGCGCCTCGTCGACGACCATCCCGCGGAAGCCCAGGTCACCGAGCCAGCCGACGTGCCGGTCCAGGAGCTCGTAGTTCACGATCACGACGTCCGCGAACCCGTCGACCTGCTCCCCGTCCCCGTGCACGACCGTGGCGCGCCGGTGCGGCATCCACATGCCCACCTCGTGCGCCCAGTTCGTCTTGACGACGTTCGGGACCACGACGAGCAGCGGGAACGCGTCGGCGGCCTGCGCGGCGAGCAGCGCCTGCGCGGTCTTGCCGAGCCCCGGCTCGTCGGCGAGCAGGAACGTGCGGTGACCACGGGCCGTCGCGGCGACGACCTGCGCCTGGTGCGGCATGAGCTCCCGGCCCAGCGGGACGCGCACGGCGCGGGGCTCGGGCAGCGGCATGCACGCGGGCGCGCCGGGGGCGGCCTCGGCGAACGACCGGAACAGCGGCTCGAGCAGCTCCCAGCCGGCCAGACGCCGGGGACGGGCGGCCGTCCGCTGCGCCGCGGCCTCGAAGTCCGGGGCGAGGAACGGGTTCGCGAGCTGGCGCGAGAGGACGGAGCGGGGAACGACGCGGTTCTCGGCGCCGGGTGTCGGCGCGGGGGGTGCGACGGGCTCGGGCTCCTCGGGCGGCTCGATCCCGCCGGCGCGCAGGACCGTCGCCTTGAACGCACGCGCCGCGTCGGTGACCTTGGCGTCCTCGGCGAGCAGCGCGAGCAGCGACGTGTCCCGGGCGGCGGTCTTCGCGAGCATCGTCGCGACCCCGTCGAGCCGCTTGAGCTCCTGGGTCCGCTTCGCCTCGGTCAGGGTCGTGTCGGCCTTGAGCCGCGTGCGCTCCTCGCGCACGAGCAACGCCACGACCTGGAACTTCGTGCGGATCGCGGGGCGGGTCGGCGGCCGCTGCACGGCGCTGTCGACCTCGCGGGCGACCCCGGCGAGGACCGGGATCAGCCCCTCCTCCGTAGGGCGCTGGGCGCCGCGGCGACGCTGGGCGGGGGCGGGCTCGGGGCGCGCACGACCGGACCGGCGCTGGCCTGCTCGGGCCACATGTCCTCCTTCAAGCGTCCGCAGTGCAGGTGTCTGCACCGCACTGCACTGCGTCGGCGACCGCGATCGCCGACACAGGGTGCCGCGCCGCCCCGGTCGAGCCGGGACAGGTCGGCCGCCGCTCCGCCGCGAGGCGGACCGCACGCGCACGTCGGGTGCGCGACGCAGGTCCGCAGGATGCGGCCAGCGGCGGCGGTCCGGGCGTCGTCACGACGGCCGGGCTCGCGGGCGACGACCCCCTGCGCTCGACGGGGGTCGGTGCGGGAGTCGTGCGTCCGTCCGGGACGGGCCGACCGGCGTCGACCGCTGGGTTGTCCACGTACCCCGACAGACTATCCGCATCGCGAGACAGGTCGCGGACGGATCGCCGACGACGCGTCGCGGGCCGTCGAAGCCACGCCGACATCTGCTGTCGTCGCCCCAGTTGCCGAGTTGTCGACCCGCGCGTGGAGCGTCGGTGCGCCTGGGCAGATTCGAACTGCCGACACCCGCTTTAGGAGAGCGGTGCTCTATCCCCTGAGCTACAGGCGCGGGGGCCTCCGTCGCACGGACTGCCGCGGCGGGACGCCGACGAGCCTACCGGCTCACCTCGCTCCGCTGCCGCCCGCGACGAGGCGCACGGGCGCCGCCCGTCTCACAGCGTCCCGAGCGAGGCCACGGCCTCCTGCCGGAGCTCGGGAACAGCGGCGGCGATGTGCACGAGGTCACGGTCGTCGTGCAGGACCGTCGTCAGCCCGCCGTGCAGTAGTACCCGCTCGCGATCGCCCCCACCGTGGCCCCCGCCCCCTCGTCCGGCGCGACGACCGTGTAGCCGCCATCGTCGTCCCGGGTGTACCACCACCGCTCGCCGCCCGGCTCGCCCTCGCCTCGGACCGCCGCGGGGTAGAGCTCCGTGATGCGCTCCTCCGGGTCGCCGATCCGCAGGCCCTCCGCGGTGGCGGACGCGGGATCGCCACCGTCCTCGTCGTGCAGGGACCAGCCGCCGACGTACGGGTCCGTCTCGCCGCCCTCGGGGTCGGTGGTGAGCACGAAGAGCCGCAGACCGGGCCAGGCGAGGAACCGGCCGGGCTGCCCGGCCGGCTCGCACGCGTACTCGGCGTCGAGCGTCTCGGGGCCCGCTCCGAGGCGCTCGGTCAGGTACGACACGACGTCGGCCTCGGGTGCGTTCGGCGGGAAGTCGTCGATGCGGCCCTCCGGGTGGAACGTGAGCGCGGCCGGCGCGGGCGTCGGGGTGGCGGTCTCCGTGGCCGGGGCGGAGGGAGCCGGCGACGCGGTCGGCGCGGACGTCGGCACGGGCGCCGGACCGGGTGCGGTGCAGGCCACGAGCGACCCCGCCGCGAGCAGGGCGAGCAGCGCGACGCGTGCGGGGCGGCGGGGCGTGCGTCGGATCATCGTCGGCTCCGTGAGGGTCGTGGGTGATCGGGCCCGCGCCCGGGGCGTGCCGCGCGGCGTCGCACCGAGGGGCCGCGCACACCGTAGCGAAGTACACGCGACGGGGAGCGTCGCTCGACCGCGACGCCTCAGCGCCCCACGACCTCCCCCGCGAGCAGCGCCCCGAACGCCTCGCCGGTCATCGGCCGCCCGAACAGGAATCCCTGCGCGTACTCGTAGTCGAGGTCGGAGAACCGCTCGCGCGACGCGTCGGTCTCGACCCCCTCGGCGATGACCCGCAGCCCGAGCGCGGTCCCGAGGTCACGGCACGCGCGCAGCACCGGGGGGTCGTCGCGCAGCGTGATGTCGATCTTGAGGGCGGCGAGCGGCAGCAGGCGCAGCGCGGCGAGCGACGAGTACCCGGTGCCGAAGTCGTCCAGGGAGAACCGCACGCCGTGCGCGGACAGGCGGCCGATGTTGCCGACCGTGACGGCGCTCTGCGCGAGGGCGGTGTGCTCGGTGATCTCGAGGCTGAGGAACGTGAGCGCGACGTGGTGCCGGTCGGCGCTGGCGCTGACGCGCTCGGCGTAGTCGCTGCCCTGGAGCTCGTGCGCGGAGACGTTGACGGCGACGGTGATGTCGGGGCGCACCTCGCGCCACGTGCGCAGCGCCTCGAGCGCGTCGTCGAGCACGCGCTCCCCCAGGCTGACGATGAGCCCGGTGCCCTCCGCGACCTTGATGAACTCCTCGGGGCTGACCTCGCCGAGCACGGGGCTGGTCCAGCGCGCGAGCGCCTCGGCGCCCACGATGGCGCCGGTCCGCAGGTCGACGATCGGCTGGTAGACGGTGCGGAGCTCGTCGGCGTCCCCCGCGCCGGGCGCGCGCTCGAGCGCGCGGCGCAGCCCGTTCTCCATGCTGAGCTGCCGCGTCACGGACTCGCGCAGCGCCTCGTCGTACACCTCGACGAGCCCGCGCCCGCGCCCCTTCGCCTGGTACATCGCGGCGTCGGCGTCGCGCAGCGCGTCCTCGGGCCCACCGTCGGCCTCGTGCAGCAGCGTCATGCCGATGCTCGCCGAGACGTAGAGCTCGTGGCCGTCGGCGTCGACGGGCTCCCGGAGCGAGCGCAGCACGTGCCGCGCGATCGCGACCCCGTCCTCGGGCGCCGCGAGGTCCTCGCAGATGACGACGAACTCGTCCCCGCCGAGCCGCGCGACGGTGTCGTGCCCCCGGAACGCCCGGACGAGCAGGCGCCCGACGGCCCGCAGGAGCTCGTCGCCGACGTGGTGGCCGAGGCTGTCGTTGACGAGCTTGAACTGGTCGAGGTCGATGACCATGACGCACACGTGCGTGCCGTTGCGCTCGGCGCGGGCGACCGCGTGCGGGAGCCTCTCGGCGTACAGGGCACGGTTGCCGAGGCCGGTCAGGGGGTCGTGGACGGCAGCGTGCTCGGCCTGGGCCGCGAGCTCGAGCGAGGTGCGGCGCATCGCGACGAAGGCGTTGAGCAGGACGCGCGTGCACAGGGCGAGGACCCCGACGGTCAGGACGAAGACGGCCGCGGGGCCGACGACGAGGTGCGGTTCCGCGATGCCGGCCATCGCCGCGCCCCGCAGAATCATCGCCACGCCGAGCACCGCCTGGAGCAGGGTCACCGGCAGCGCGACGCGCAGCCGGAACAGCGACCAGACGAACGGGATGTCCCAGAACAGCAGGACGGACAGCGCGTTGGGCGGCACGGGCGACGTCGCCGCCATGAGCCCGACGAGCGCGATGTTGAGCCCGATGAGGACCGCGACCGCCCACGGACCCCGGGAGCTGTCCCGGGTCCGGTACAGCCACAGCCCGAGCACCAGGTAGAGGAGGCCGACGGCGAGCCACGGCACCGGGCGGCGCTCGGGCGGGTTCATCACGCCGACGCCCAGGTGCAGGGCTGCGGCGGCGACGAACAGCACCGACAGCAGCCGGTTCGTCAGGGGGCGGCTCGTGAGGGAGACGTCCGTCCGTGCCCAGCTCACCTCGCCCCCCGACTCTCGTGAGACCTGCATCGTGGCACCCGCGCCCGGCATCGGCCACCGTCCGGAGAGCGCGCCGCGGGACGGCGCTCGCACCGCCCCCACGGGTGCGTGGGAGGATTCGGGGATGACGTCGGAGATCGTGCCCGGAGCCAGCCTGCCCGCGACGCCGGAGGCTCCGCCGCCGGTCGAGCTCTGGGTCGAGCGCACGGGACGCCGCACGTACACCGGCCGCAGCTCGCGGGGCGCCGAGGTGCTGATCGGACCGGCCGAGGCCGGCGCGGTGTTCACCCCCGGTGAGCTGCTGAAGATCGCGCTCGCGGGCTGCTCGGGGATGAGCGCCGACACCGCGCTCGCGCACCGCCTCGGGGACGACGTCGAGGTCACCGTGCGCGTCTCGGGGCTGAGCGACCCCGAGGAGGACCGCTACCCGGCGCTGACCGAGGAGCTCGTGGTCGACCTGAGCCCGCTCGACCCGGCCCAACGCGAGCGGCTCATCGCGGTCGTGCACCGGGCGATCGACCTGCACTGCACGGTCGGGCGCACGATCGAGGCCGGCGCCACGGTCGAGCTCACGGTCACCGGCGAGCGCTGAGCGAGCGGTCCGGCCCCGCGACCACGATCCTGTACCGAGGTACCCGCCCGGCCACCCCCAGCCGGTGCGGACGACGCGAGGAGAGGTGAAGCGGATGGGACTGCGCCGCCGATCGAAGGACGTCACGACGACGGACTGGGCCGCCCAGAACGGGTACGCCACGCCGCCCGGCACCACGGTCGACACCACGAAGCCCGACCGGCCGAGCACCGTACGACGCAAGGGCCTCGCCGACGGCCTGCTCGACCGGGCCGTGACGATCCCGTCCGAGCGCATCCACGCGCACGTGGACTCGCTGCGCCGGCGCAACCCCGAGGCGTCCCCCGCGCAGATCATCGGGATGCTCGAGAAGGAGTACCTCCTCGTCATCCAGGGTGCGGGCGGCGCCGTCGGCGCCGCGGCGGCGGCTCCGGGCGTCGGCACGGGCGTCGCGTTCACGCTCACCGCGAGCGACGTCGCGACGTTCTTCGCGGCGTCGTCGGCGTTCGCGCTGGGGGTCGCGAGCGTGCACGGCATCGACGTGCAGGACACCGAGCGCCGCCGGGCCCTGCTGCTCGCGACGGTCCTGGGAGAGCAGGGCGGGGAGATCGTCGGCGACGCGGCCGGGGTCAGCGGCGTGCACTTCGCGCGGACGCTGCTCACGCGCATGCCCTCGGGCACCGTGAAGAAGGTCAACTCGACGCTGACGAAGCGCCTCATCCGCCGTCAGGCCGCGAAGCAGGGTGGCCTGCTGTTCGGCCGGCTCCTGCCGTTCGGCATCGGCGCGGCGGTCGGCATCGCAGGGGCGCGCGCGCTCGGCAAGCCCGTGATCGAGGGCGCACGGCTCGCGTTCGGGGAGCCGCCCGCGCGGTTCCCGCAGATCGTCGAGGTTGTGGAGACCGGCGGGACGCCGCGGGTCATCGAGGCGCAGGGCCCGGGGCGCCTGGGCCGCTGACGCGGCCCTCGTCCGACCGCGGCGTCGAGCCCGCGAGGCGGCGGGCCGGCGGGAGGTCGCTCACTCCTGCGCCGGCTCGCCGTCCCGTGCGAGCTCCGCCCAGCCCTGCTCGACCGACGCCCGGCACCGCTCGGGCTCGTCACCGACGCTCACGAGCAGCGCGGTGAGCATGGGGACGCCGTGGTCGAGCGTCGCGCGCGGCAGCGGCCCGGTGGCGACGAGCGACACGAGCCCGTGGCCGAGCGCCCAGCTCTGGATCGCCAGCGCGAGCGGGTCGGTCTCCGGGCGGAACCTGCCCGCGTCACGCGCGCGCCGCACGCCCTCGACGAGGTGCTCGAGCGTCGCGTCCGCCGCCGCCAGGTCCTCGAGGTCGACGCTGGCGTCGAACATGACCCGGTACAGGTCCGGGTGGTCGAGCGCGTGCGCGAGGTAGCCCGCGACGAGGGCGGCGAGGTCCCGCACGGGGTCGCCGGACGGGGTCGTCGTGGCGAACCGGGCCTCGAGCCGCGTGAAGCCCTCCTGCCGGAGCGCCTTCCAGAGCCCGTCCATGCCGCCGAAGTAGGTGTAGACGGCCATCGTCGAGACGCCGGTCCCGGCGACGAGCGACCGCAGGGTCACGGGCTCGCGGGCGCGGAGCATGCGTGCCGCGCGCTCGAGCAGGAGCGTGCGGACGGCGGGGTCCTTGGTGCGAGCCACGACCCCGAGACTACATAGCATTTCAATGCTATGTTTTGTGGGTCGGGCCGGATCCCGCCCGACCCCGTCCTCCCGAGGAGAGATCATGGCCGTGACCCTGCGGAACCCCGACGGACTGCCGAAGCCGGACTTCTACCACCAGGTCTCCGTCGCGACGGGCTCGCGGCTCGTGTTCGTCGCCGGACAGCTCGCGAGCGACGCCGACGGTGCGCTGGTCGGCGTCGGCGACCTCGCTGCCCAGGTCGAGCAGTGCTACCTCAACGTCGGCACGGCCCTCGCCGCCGCCGGCGCCACCTTCGCGGACGTCGTCAAGCTGACCGTCTACGTCGCCGACCCCCGCCCGGGGCAGATGCCCCAGTTCTTCGAGGGCATCTCGCGGGCGGCCGAGAAACTCGGCGTCACCCCGCAGGCGCCGCTCACCGGCGTCTTCGTCGCCGCCCTCGCCGACCCCGACGCGCTCGTCGAGATCGAGGCGACCGCCGTCGTCGACTGAGCCACTGACGACGGGGCGACCGCACGACGAGGGGCCGCACGACGAGGGGCCGCACGCGACGTGCTCCGCGCGCGGCCCCTCGTCGATCACCTGGTGCGGTTCACCAACGGCCGTGCACGTGCTCCCGGACCGACCGGTCGTAGACGTCCTCGAGCGCCGCCAGCGCGTCCGCGTCGAGCGGTGCGAGCGCGGCCGCGGCGGCGTTCGCGCGGGCCTGCTCGGCGTTGCGGGCTCCCGGGATCACGGTCGAGACACCGGGCTGGTCGAGGATCCACCGCAGCGCGAGCTGCGCGGTCGTCGCGCCGGGGGCCACCCGGCGCCCGATCTCCGCCACCTCCTGGGCTGCCGCGACGCCGACCTCGAACGGCACGCCCGCGAACGTCTCGCCGACGTCGAACGCCTCGCCCTGGCGGTTGTACGTGCGGTGGTCGTTCTCCGCGAACTGCGTGCTCGCGTCGTACTTGCCCGAGAGCAGGCCGCTCGCGAGCGGGACGCGCGCGATGATCCCGACGCCCGCGTCGAGCGCCGCGGGGAGCACGCGCTCGAGCGGCTTGCGGCGGAACACGTTGAGGATGATCTGGACGCTCGCGACGTTCGGGCGGGCGATCGCCGTCAGCGCCTCGTCGACCGTCTCGACCGAGACGCCGTACGCCGCGACGCGCTTCTCCTGCACCAGCGTCTCGAGCGCGTCGTAGACCGCGTCGCGCGAGTAGACCTCGGTCGGCGGGCAGTGCAGCTGCACGAGGTCGAGCGTGTCGACGCCGAGGTTCTCGCGCGAGCGGTCGTTCCAGGCCCGGAACGCGTCGAGCGTGTACGCGTCGGCGTCGTGCGGGGCTGCCCGGCGGCCCATCTTCGTCGCGACGGTCGGGACCTCACCGCCCGCGGCGCGCTGCGCCTGGAGGAACTTCCCGACGAGCCGCTCGCTGCGCCCGTCGCCGTACACGTCGGCCGTGTCGAGGAACGTCACGCCCTCCGCGACCGCGGCGTCGAGCACCGCGAGCGCGTCGTCGTCCCCGACGTCGCCCCAGTCGCCGCCGAGCTGCCAGCAGCCCAGCCCCACCACGCCGACCGACCGTCCCGTCCTGCCCAGCACACGCGTCTCCATACGGCCGACGCTACCCTGGGCTGCGCGGACGAGCAGGACCGACGCAGCGTCGCCGGCCTCGTCCCAGCCCGCCCCGGTCCTCAGGAGGACACATGGAGCACCCCCGGATGTACGACGACGGCGACCCGCTCCTGGCGCACGTGCGTGACGTCGCCGCACGTTTCCCGGAGTCCGTCGAGGTCGAGGCCTGGGGCCGCCCGACGTTCCGCGCGGGCAAGAAGATCTTCGCGGTCTACGGGTCGAGCGGTACCGACGAGCCCGCGCTGATCCTCAAGCCGGACCCCGAGGAGCGGCCCGCGCTGGAGCAGGACGAGCGGTTCTTCTCGCCGCCGTACTTCGGCCCCGCCGGGTGGCTCGCGCTGCGCCTGGGCACGGGGGTCGACTGGGACGAGGTGCGGGAGCTGCTCGACTCGTCCTACCGGCAGGTCGCGCTCGTGCGGATGCTCCGGGCGCTCGACGCATGAGCGGCTCCCCCGGCGGACCTCCGCACGTGAGCGACGCGCCCCGCGGACGCGAGGTCGCCGTGAGCCGCGTCCTGCCCGTGAGCGCCGCCGCCGCGTGGGACCTGCTCCTCGAGGGCCGCAACCACGAGCGGTGGATCCCGCTGACCCGCATCGACCTGCCCGACGGCCCTCTGCGGCTCGGTGCACGCTTCGAGGCGACGTCGGGCCCGTTCGCCCGGCGCGGCGCCCCCGGGCTGCTCGACCGCATGCGCCTCGACCGGTTCGAGCCCCCGAGCACCGACCGTCCCGGGGAGGCGCTGTTCACCAAGCTCGGGCCGCTCCTGCTCGGCGACTCCACCGTGCGCGTGGCCGACGCCGGCCCCGGGCGCGCGCGCGTGACCTGGTCGGAGCGCGTGGTCCTCGCGGGGCCGGTGCCCGCGGGAGCGGTGCTCGCTCCGGTGCTCGGGCTCATGCTGCGGTTCGCGCTCGCGCGGATCGCGCGCGAGCTGCGCTGACCTGCGGCGAACCGAGGGAGCCCGCGCAACGAATCGCCGCAGAACCGCGGCACGGCGCAACGAACCGCACCCGGACGCGCAACGCGGCGTGCCAGGTCGACGCCCCGGCGGCTCGTACGCTCGAAGGGTGCCCGGCCCGAGCACCACTCGGGCCTCCGGACGCGCCGGGCCCACCCCCCACGGCCCGGCGCGTCGCCCCAGCCCCGCGCTGACCCGACGCCGAGGAGCCCGATGTCCGCCACGCCCGCGACCCCCACGACCGAGCGCACCGCGACCCCCCGTCACTTCCTCATGTGCGAGCCCGTGCACTACACCGTCTCCTACGAGATCAACCCGTGGATGGACGTCACGCGCCACACCGACGCCGGTCTCGCCGTCCGCCAGTGGCGCTCGCTGCGCGACGTGTACCTCGACCTGGGGCACACCGTCGAGACGATCGACCCGATCGAGGGCCTCCCCGACATGGTCTACGCGGCGAACGGCGCGACGGTCGTCGACGGCGTCGTGTACTCGGCGCGGTTCCGGTACGCCGAGCGCGGCCCCGAGGGTCCCGCGTACCAGAAGTGGTTCGCCGACCGCGGCTACGTGACCCACACCGCGTCGGAGATCAACGAGGGCGAGGGCGACCTGCTCGTCGTCGGCGACGTCATCCTCGCGGGCACCGGCTTCCGGACCGACCAGTCCGCGCACGACGAGGCGGCCCGGCTGTTCGGCCGCGAGGTCGTCTCGCTCGAGCTCGTCGACCCGCACTACTACCACCTCGACACCGCGCTCGCGGTGCTGTCGAGCGACCCGGCGGACCCGCAGGTCGCCTACTACCCGCCGGCGTTCTCGGACCGCTCGCGCGAGCTGCTCGAGCGCGTGTTCCCCGACGCGATCCGGGCGACCGAGCGCGACGCGGTGGCGCTGGGCCTCAACGCGGTCAGCGACGGGAAGAACGTCGTCGTGGCCCCCGGCGCCGTCGACCTCGCGGCGGCGCTCACCGAGCGCGGCTGGAACCCGATCCCGGTCGACACGAGCGAGCTGCTCAAGGGCGGCGGCGGCGCGAAGTGCTGCACGCTCGAGATCCGCGGCGCGCGATGACCACGACGGCCCCCGCGGCCGCCCCCGGCGCGGCGCACAGCGCCGGGAGCGCCCCGACGCTCGCGCAGAACTACCACCCGCTCCCCGTGACGCTCGCGTCCGGCTCGGGCGCGTGGGTGCGCGACACCGCCGGGGCCGACTACCTCGACCTCCTGGCCGGCTACTCGGCGCTCAACTTCGGCCACGGGCACCCGGCGCTGCTCGCCGCGGCGCACGCGCAGCTCGACCGGATCACGCTCACGTCGCGGGCGTTCGACCACGAGCTGCTCGGGCCGTTCGCCGACGCGCTCGCCGCGCTGGCCGCGCCGCACGTCGTGGGTCCGCCGATGGTGCTGCCCATGAACACCGGCGCGGAGGCCGTCGAGACCGCGATCAAGGCGGCCCGCAAGTGGGGCTACGAGGTCAAGGGCGTCGCGCCGGACCGGGCGACGATCGTCGTGGCGTCCGGCAACTTCCACGGTCGGACGACGACGATCATCTCGTTCTCGGACGACGAGGACGCACGCACCGGCTTCGGGCCGTACACGCCGGGCTTCCGCCTCGTGCCGTACGGCGACGCGGCGGCGGTGCGGGACGCGATCGACGAGACCACGGTCGCGGTGCTGCTCGAGCCGATCCAGGGCGAGCAGGGCGTCGTCATCCCGCCGGACGACTACTGGCCGGCCGTGCGCGCCGCGTGCGACGACGCGGGCGTGCTGCTCGTGGCCGACGAGATCCAGTCGGGGCTCGGGCGCACCGGGACGACGTTCGCGTGCGAGCTGTGGGGCGTGCGCCCCGACCTCATGACGCTCGGCAAGGCGCTCGGCGGCGGCATCGTGCCCGTCTCCGCGGTCGTGGGCCGGGCGGACGTGCTCGGCGTGCTCACCTACGGCACGCACGGCTCGACGTTCGGCGGCAACCCGCTCGCGTGCGCGGTCGGCCTCGCGGTCACCGGGCTGCTCGCGACCGGCGAGCACCAGGAGCGGGCCCGCACGCTCGGCGTGCACCTGCGCGAGCGCCTGCAGGGCCTCGCCGACGACGGGCTCGTCGAGCGCTTCCGGGCGGTCGGGCTCTGGGCCGGCGTGGACGTCGACCCGGCGCGGTTCACCGGGCGCGAGGTGTGCGTCCGGCTGCTCGCGCAGGGCGTGCTCGTCAAGGACACGCACGGCTCGACGATCCGGCTCGCGCCGCCGCTCGTCATCTCACGCGACGACCTGGACCTCGCGCTCGACCGGCTCGCGCTCGTCCTGCGCTGAGCCGGTCCCGCCGGTCGGCGACGCACCCGCCGGGTCGGCGACGCGCCCGCCGCACGACGAGGGCCCCGGACGCACGTGCTGCGTCCGGGGCCCTCGTGCGTCCGCGTCGGTCCGTCCGGCGCCGGGGCCGCGCGCGCCGGGTGGTGCGGTGCCGGGTGGTGCGGTGCCGGTCAGCTGAAGGACATCGCCGTGAACAGGCGCCCGTTGAGCGTCACGGCACCGATCGACACGTGCGAGGTGCTGGACAGCAGCCACGCGTTGTGGCCGGACGAGTTCGCGTAGGCGGAGATCATGGCGCTCGCGCTCGCGGGCTGCACGTAGCCGACGATGTGGTCGCGGCCGCTGTGCCAGATGCGCCACTGGGCCGCCATGTCCGCCGCGTGGTTCGCGAGCGAGCTCGACCCGGACACGCTCAGCGGACCCAGACCGTTGGCCGCACGGTGCGCGTTGATCGCCTCGCCGAGCCCGCCCACCCCGTACGACTCGACGCCGGCGGCCCAGCCCCCGGCGGTCTCGGCCGGCGCCGCGGCGGCGGCCGGCGCGCTGCCCCCGGAGGCGGCGCGCGGGGCGGCAGCCTGCCGAGGTGCACGGGACGTGGGGCGCGCGGTGGCACGCCGCTCGGCGGCCTGGGCCTCGGCGGCCGCTGCGGCCTCCGCGGCGGCACGCTCGGCAGCGATGCGGGCGTCCTCGGCGGCCTGCCAGGCGGCCTGCGCCTCGACCGCGGCCTGCTGCGGGGCGGCGACGGCGGCAGCCGCCGTGCGCAGCGTCTCGACGTTCGTGCCGCTGCCGGTGGTCGCGGTCGCCGCGCCGAGCGCGTCGACGGCGGCCTGGAGCGCGGCCCGGGGCGCGTCGCCGGCCTGCGGCGTCGCCGCCAGGACGCCCTGCGCGGCCTGGGTCACCGCGGCGGCGTCGGCGAGGGCTGCCGCACGGAACGCGGTGGACGACGCGAGCTCGACGGCGCCCGCGCGCTGGTCCAGGAACCGGACGTCCGCCGCGCGTGCGGCGGTCTCGGTCGCCACGCGGTCCTGCGCGCGGGCGAGCTCGGCGGCCCGGGCGTCGAGCTGCACCTTGACGACGATGCCGGCGACGAGCGCGCCGAGCACGAGCGACACGGCGCCCACGACGAGCGCGGTCCGGACCCGGCGACGCCGCGCAGGGGCGGCGGGTGCTGCCGGCGCGAGCTGCGGGGCTGGGTCGGTGGCGCGCGCGTCGTCGGTCGCGGTCGCGGTGTCGGGCGTGCCGACCGCGGGGGCCTCGGCCGGGGCGATGCTCTCGACCGCGGGAGCGGGAGCCGGCGAGGGGACGAGCGGGGTCACCGCGGGCGCGGTCGTGACCGAGGCCCGCGCGCCGGACGCGGCCTGGTCACCGGTCGCCGGAGCCACGTCGCGTGCCGCCGTCGCCGGAGCCGCATCGCGTGCCGCCGTTGCGCCGTCCGGCGTCGCCTCGTCGGGCGCCGCGGTCACCGCTGCCGTCGCGTCGGGCGCGACCCCCGCCGCGCCGACCTCGCGCTGGGTCGGGATGGTGCCGAGCCGTCGGTCCTCGCGCACAGTCGCCATGGGTGCCCCTGCCTCTCGTCGAGCACGACTTTTGCGGAATTGCCACCTGGACGCAAGACCGGATGCGCATTGTTACGGCTATATGTCGGGTTTGTTCCGCGCTGCCCGGAAAAATCGTTCCTCGGCGTATTGATTCGTGAGATCACGCGATCCGAACCATTTGGTCGTGAACGCCCCTTCCTCGACGTCGCCGGCGCGTGCCCGAGCGCACCCGCCGCGGCCGGGCGCGCGCCCGGTGCGGGATGATGAGCGCGTGCCACCCGCCGCTCCCTGGGACCGCCCCGCCGACACCACCCCGCCCGCCCCGCTCGACGGCCTCGACACCGCGATCCTGCGCGAGCTCGCGGTCGACGCCCGGGCGAGCTACGCGGAGATCGGTGCCGCGGTGTCGCTCTCGGCGCCCGCGGTCAAGCGTCGCGTCGACCGGCTGCGCACGCGCGGCGTCGTCCGCGGGTACACGGTGCTGCTCGACCCGGCGGCCCTCGGCTGGGCCACGGAGGCCTTCGTCGAGCTCTACTGCCACGGCTCGACGAGCCCGGCGACGATGCGCGCGGCGGTCGAGAACTACCCGGAGGTCGTCGCCGCGAGCACCGTCACGGGCGACGTCGACGTCGTCCTGCAGGTCCGCGCGCACGACATGCGCCACCTCGAGCAGGTCGTCGAGCGCCTCGCCGCCGAGCCGTTCGTCGCCCGGACGCGCTCGACCATCGTCCTGTCCGCGCTGCTGCGCCGGCCCGACGTCCCTGCGGCCCCGCCGGCGTGACCCGACCGCCTGCCTGACAGGGCCGGGCGCCGACGACCCGGTACGGACGACCAGCGCCCACCTGGCGCACCGCCCGTCCCGCGCCCTGCCGGCTAGACCCGACGCTCCGGCGGCACCTCACCGGTCCGTTCCGCGAACTGCTTGCACCGGCTCGTCACGACCATGACCGGGCACACCGCGTGGTGCAGCACCGCCTGGCTCGTCGACCCGAGCAGCAGTCCGGCGAACCCGCCGCGCCCGCGCGAGCCGACGACGATGAGGTCCGTGGCGGTCGAGAACTCCGTCAGCAGCTCGGCGCCCGTGCCGTCGAGCACGTGGCGGCGCACCGTGAGCCCGGGGTGGTCGGCGAGCGCGCGGTCGACGACGACGTCGAGGCCCTCCGCGGCGTCCGCGAGCACCTGCTCGTGGTCGACGGCCGCGGGCAGCCACGCGAGGATCCCGCTGCCGGCGCCGACGGGCACGCCGGCGACCGCGGTCAGCTCGGCGCCCCACACCTCGGCCTCGCGGAGGGCGCAGCGCAGCGCGAGGTCCGCCTGCGGCGACCCGTCGATGCCGACGACGATCCGCCGCACCGGCGCGACCGGCTCGAGCGGCGCGTCGTCGGGGACGACCCGGGACGAGTCCGCCCCGCGCAGGGGCACCACGACCGTCGGGCAGGACGCGTGCGCGGGGAGCGCCGAGGACACCGTGCCGAGCAGGCGGTCCGCGAAGCCGCCGCGCCCGCGCGTGCCGACGACCGCGAGCGTCACGTCGTGCGACATCTCGACGAGCACCCCCGCGGCGTCACCCGTCGCGACCGTCGCGGTCGCCGGGACCCCCGACGGGGCGACCCGCGCCTTCGCCTCCGCGAGCACCGCCCGGGCACCTTCCTGGATCGCGGAGTCGTCGAGCGCCGCGTAGCCGCCGTCGAGCGAGGCGGCCGTGAACGACGGCAACGAGTACGAGCACACGATGTGCAGCCGGCGTCCGTGCGCCTGTGCCTGGGCGGCGGCCCAGTCGAGCGCGTGCAGGCTTGCCGCCGAGCCGTCCACCCCCACGAGTACGACGTCGTCGCGCGTCATGGCCCGCACCTCCTGGTCGTCACGGCACCCAGTCTGCCCCCGATCATGCCTCGACCGGAAACTTTCGGGAGGCGTTCTTGGGGGGCGCTTGGCGTGCAGGACGCCGGTCGGCGAGGAGCCGACGCTCAGGCGACGAGGTACGCGCTCCACGTGGGCTCGTCGACGTGGGAGCCGGCCATCAGCGCCGCCAGGCCGCGCGGCGCGCGCGGGACGAACGGCAGCTCCCAGCCGATCTCGTGCAGCAGCCGGTCGGCCTTGCGGTGGTTGCACCGGCTGCACGCCGCGACGACGTTGGTCCACTCGTGCCGGCCGCCGCGCGAGCGGGGCTGCACGTGGTCGACCGTGTCCGCTCCCCCGCCGCAGTACGCGCAGCGGTGGCCGTCGCGCTGCAGGACCGTGCGCCGCGTCGGGGCGACCGCCTTGCGCATGGGGACGTGCACGTAGCGCGTGAGGCACAGCACGAGCGGCAGCGGCAGCGAGGTGCGTTCGGAGTGGAGCTCACGCCCGTCGGTCTCGAGGATCGACGCCTTCCCGGACATGACGAGCGTGACGGCGCGGTGCACGCTCACGACGCAGAGGGGTTCGAGACTGGCGTTGAGAAGCAGCGTCCGGTGCGTCACGGGCATCAGCACGGCGGGCTCCTGTCCAGATCGGTGGACCCACCTGGCTGGTGGGTCCCTGGGGGAGTGCAAGCGCGACCAGAGTACGCGGCGAGCAGCGCCGCGTCCCTCGACTTTCGCACGTGCGCGGCGTGAACGCCCGGCGACTTCCGGACGTACGTCCAGGGCCCCCTGCGCGCGACGGCGTGCAGGGGCCCTGGAGGAGCGGTGCGGCGGTGGCTCAGCCGATGCGGATGAAGACCGGCGAGCTCTGGTAGATCGTGCGGAACTGCACGGTCTTGCCGGGCGACGGCGAGTCGATCTGGTCGTTGCCACCGGCGTAGATGCTGATGTGCCCGGGGCTCCAGATCAGGTCGCCGGGGAGCGCGTCGGCCCGCGAGACGACCGTGCCGGCCCCCTTCATGGCGGACGACGTGCGCGGGAGCGAGATGCCGAGCTGGGCGTACACGTACCCGACGAAGCCGGAGCAGTCGAAGCCCCCGGGGGTCGTGCCACCCGCGAGGTACGGGGTGCCGACGTAGCGGGCGGCGATCTCGAGGACCGCGTTGCCCGACACGGACTGCGGGATCGGGTTGTTGACCGTCGCGGCGGCGGTGCGCTCGGCGCTGCGGCTCGCGGCGGTCCGTGCGACGCGGGTCTGGGCGACGGGCTTCGGGGCCACGGTCACGGCAGGGGCCTCGAAGGACCACGCGGCGTCCACCGGGGACGAGACGACCGGCGAGGTCTGGAGCACGGCGCGCGCCGACGCGGTGAGCGCGGAGGTGTCGACCGCCGGCAGCGCACCCGCGGAACCGGCGCCGGGGGCGGCACCCGCAGGGCTGATCATCGTGGCGACGAGACCGCCCGACGCGGCGACGATCGCGGCCCCGCGGCCCACCGCACCCATCGAGTCGGACGCCGCGGAGGCGAAGTCGGTCAGCGGTGTAGCAGGGCGTCGTGCAGAACGGTGCCGCGCGCGCGTCATGCTCTCGGTCACTGAGTACCTCTCCTGTCGCCTGCGAGGTCAGCTGTCGGGTTCGGGTGGGAGAGCACCCGGCCGTCGGGATGCGAGCATCCGTCGGGCTTCACCCCAAGGACACCGTTGCCGGTGCCCGTCATGGGTCCCCCGCCCCTGCCGGCGAGTTGAGCGGACCGCGTGCGGCGGCAGGGCTGGGCGATCCGCACGAGGGCTTCCCCGAAGGAGGGTCCGGGTGAAGCAGGACGAACGTACAGGAGTCCCCGCGAAAATGTCACGTATCCGACACGTCCGTTTCGTCCCCTTCACGTGACGGGCTCGCACGTCCCGCACGCCCCTCCCCCGCGCAGGACTCGCGGCCGCACGACGCGACCCCGCCGGCACGGGGTCCGAGGGGGTCGCGCGCGCCTCGGCGCAGGTCAGCGGGGCCCGGTCCCCGCGGTCCCCGGCGGCTCGGGAGCGCCGGGACGGGCGCTCAGCGGTTGCCGACGAAGATGTGCCGCGCGACGTCGTCGGGCAGGTCGAGGACCGTCACCGCGCCGGGGGGCGCGACGGTCACGACGCCGGGCCCGCGCTCGACCGTGACCGTCACGCCCGGGCGGATCCCGGCCTGCGCGAGCCGCGACAGCAGCTCGACGTCCGGCTGGATCGGCTCACCCAGGCGCGCGACGACGACGTCGTCGAGCCGGCCCGACGCGGCGTTCGCGACCGTGAGGAGCGACGTGACGCCGTCGAGGAACTGCTCGGACGTGCTCGTCTCGCCGATCTCCGCGAGCCCCGGGATCGGGTTGCCGTAGGGGTCGAAGTGCGGGTGGTCGAGCAGCGCCGCGAGCCGGCGCTCGACGCGCTCGCTCATCACGTGCTCCCACCGGCACGCCTCCTCGTGCACGAACTCCCAGTCGAGCCCGATGACGTCCGTGAGGAGCCGCTCCGCGAGCCGGTGCTTGCGCATCACGCGGGTGGCCTTGGCGAGCCCGAGCTCGGTGAGCTCGAGGTGCCGGTCCCCGCTCACCACCACCAGGCCGTCGCGCGCCATCCGCGCCACGGTCTGGGAGACCGTCGGGCCGCTGTGCCCGAGCCGCTCGGCGATGCGCGCCCGCAGCGGCGTGATGCCCTCCTCGGTGAGCTCGTACACGGTCTTCAGGTACATCTCGGTGGTGTCGATCAGGTCGCTCACGCCGCAGCCTCTCGCTCGTCGCACTCGTCGTCGTCGCTGGCCACCAGGGTAGGCGGTCCGGCGCCGACGGCTCCCGACGCCGTATCGTCTGCACCGTGCCCGAGGCCCACGACACCGCGCCCGCGATCCCTGCGATCACCCTCCCCGCCGACCTGCTGCCCGTCGACGGGCGGTTCGGCTCCGGGCCCAGCAAGGTCCGCGCCGCGCAGGTCGAGGCCCTGGCGTCCGTCGGCCGCACTCTGCTCGGCACGTCGCACCGCCAGCCGCCGGTGCGCGCGCTCGTCGGGCGCGTCCGTGCGGGCCTCGCCGAGCTCTTCGCCCTGCCCGACGGGTACGAGGTCGCGCTCGGCAACGGCGGCTCGACCGCGTTCTGGGACCTCGCGACGCTGTGCCTCGTGCGCGAGCGCAGCCAGCACGCGAGCTTCGGGGAGTTCGGGGCCAAGTTCGCGGCGGCCGCGGCGCGCGCACCGTTCCTCGGTGAGCCGACGGTCCGCACGGCGCCTCCGGGACAGCTCGCGCTGCCCGAGCCCGAGGACGGCGTCGACGTCTACGCGTGGCCGCACAACGAGACCTCGACGGGCGTCGCCGCGCCGGTGCGCCGCGTGGCCGGCTCGCGCGAGCAGGGCGCCCTGACCGTGGTCGACGCGACGTCCGCCGCGGGCGGGCTCGCGGTCGACGTGAGCGAGACCGACGTCTACTACTTCGCGCCGCAGAAGTCGTTCGCGTCCGACGGCGGGCTGTGGCTCGCCGTGCTGTCGCCCGACGCGGTCGAGCGGGCCGCGCAGGTCGAGGGCAGCGGCCGCTGGGTGCCCGAGTTCCTCTCGCTCACGACGGCGGTCACGAGCTCGCGCCTGAACCAGACGCTGAACACCCCGGCGCTCGCGACGCTCGTGCTCCTCGCGGAGCAGCTCGACTGGATGCTGTCGCACGGCGGGCTCGACTGGGCCGCGGCGCGCACCGCGGAGTCCGCGGCGCACCTCTACGGCTGGGCCGAGCAGCGCGACTGGGCGACGCCGTTCGTCGAGGACCCGGCGGTGCGCTCGGACGTCGTCGGCACGATCGACCTCTCCCCCGAGATCGACGCCGCGACCGTCGCCCGGGTCCTGCGTGCGCACGGCGTCGTCGACGTCGACCCGTACCGCAAGCTCGGCCGCAACCAGCTGCGCGTGGCGATGTTCCCCGCGGTCGACCCGCAGGACGTGCTCGCGCTCACGCGGTGCGTCGACCACGTCGTGGAGCAGCTGGGCTGAGCGCGGCACCGGCCCCGGCACCGGCACCGTGGTGAGCGCCCGCCCCGTGCCCGCCCGGCTCGTCCGGGACCGGGTCACCGCTGCCCTGTACGCGTGCTTCGGCACGTGGGGGTGGTTCCTCTACAGCTTCGTCCCCGGGCTGCCGCTGCTCGCCGACGAGCTCGGGATCACGCGCGCGCAGGCCGGCCTGCAGACGACGTTCATGGCGTGCGGCACCCTGACCTCCGGCTTCACGAGCGCCGCCCTCGTGCGCCGGCTCGGGCGCCGCGGGGTCCTGCTGCTCGCGGCCGGGCTGCTCGCCGCCGGGGTCACCGCGCTCGTGAGCGCACCGGGCCTGCTCGTGACGCTTCCCGCGGCGACCGTCGTCGCGACCGGCGGCGCGCTCTTCATCGCCGCCGCGCAGCCCGCGCTCACGGTGCACCACGGTGCCGCGGGGCCGGCCGCGGTGAGCGAGGGGCACGGGGTCGGGGCGCTCGTCGGGCTCGTCGGGCCGCTCGCGCTCGGCGGCGCGGTCGCCCTGGGGTGGGGCTGGCGGCCGGCGGTGGCCGTCACCGTGGTGCTCGCGGCCGTCACGGCGCTGCTCGTCGCGCGCCTGCCCGGGCAGGGCGCGCTCGGCACGGCGACGGCGACCGCGAGGGCCGAGCCGACGGGGACGACGGGGACGACGGAGACGGCGGGGACGACAGCGGCGGGGGCCACCGCGGCCGCGGCCGCCGACGCGGAGCCCGCCTCGTCCGTGACGGCCGCACGGTCCGGCGATGCACCGCACGCCGGTGCCGCCACCGGTCGCCCGCTCCGCTTCTCGACCACCTTCTGGCTGCTCTGGGCGACGCTCGTCGCGGTCGTCGCCATCGAGAACGCGACGACCGCGTGGGCGGCCGACCTGCTGCGCACGCACGCGGGCGCCGAGAGCGGGGTCGCCGCCGGTGCCGTGTCGGGGCTCATCGCCGGGATGTGCGTCGCGCGGTTCGCCGTCGGGCGCCTCGCGCTGCGGTTCACTCCCCTGCAGCTGCTGCTCGCAGCCTTTGCGGTCGCCGCCGCGGGCTGGCTGGTGCTCTGGGTCGCGACGACGCCGTCGCTCGCCCTCGCGGGGCTCGTCGTCGCGGGGCTCGGGTACGGGGCGCAGTTCCCGCTCGCGATCTCGATGCTGCTCGGGGCTGCCGACGGCCGGCTCGACCAGGCGCAGGCCCGCTCGACGCTCGGGGTCGGCGCCGCCGTCGCGGTCGCGCCGGTGCTGCTCGGCGGGCTCGCCGACCAGGTCGGGCCGCACACGGCGTTCCTCGTCGTGCCGGCGCTCGTCGCGTGCGGGGTCGTCGCGGTGCTGCTCGCGGAACGTGCCCGACGACGGCACGAGCCGCACCCGTCCTGACCGACGGACGCCGGGCGGCGCGGCCGTCGGACGCGCCGCCCTGCCGCCTCGCGGGCGCGGCGACCGCGGAACGGGCGCGGCCCGCCCCCGGCGAACCGGGGACGGGCCGTGTCGTGCGGGCCGGACGGGCCCGCTGGGTCAGCGGCTCAGCTCGTGGCGTCCCGGCGGGACCGCGCACGGGCCGCGACGAGCCCGCCACCGGCGAGCACGAGCGCGCCCGCGGCGACGAGCCAGGGGGTCGTCTCGGAGCCGGTCGCCGCCAGCACCTGGGAGGACGCGGAGGACCCCGGCGCGGCGGCGAGGACCGACGACGACGACGGGGGCGACGTCAGGCACACCGGCGAGGACGGCGGGTAGGCGACCGTCGTGGTCACGGACGGGTTGACGGCGAGGGTCACGGCGACGCCGGGACGGACCCAGTCGAACTCGTCGCCCTCGACCCACGTGCCGTCGGATGCCTTGGTCCAGCCGGGCCAGTCGGCGCCCTTGCCGTCGGCGCCGGCGACCGCGCCGGGCCACGGGACGCGACCCTCGAGCGGGAGCCCGGACTGCACGACGTCCGCACCGGACGGGTTGTCCCACGTGATGCTCAGCGAGGTCGCGCCGGCCCCCTCGGCCGCGACCTTGTACGTCAGGTAGGGGATGTCGTTGTCGCACACGGGCGAGAGGACCTCGACCTCGAGGGCGCAGACGCCCCCGGCCGAGTAGCCGTCCCCGGTGTCGCCGCAGCCGTTCGGCGACGGCGCGACCGCCGCGGCGGCAGGCAGCGCGAACGCCAGGCCGACGGCGGCCGACAGGGCGGCGGCGGCGCTCACCCTCATCGATCTCTTCATGGCGGTGCTCTCTCCCGTAACCGGATCAATCGGACAATCAGGAGACGCCACCGTAACTCCGGCTCGCCGCGCGGGCCCGGAGGCGGCCGGGTGAAACCGCGGAATCACCCGGTCGGTCGCCCACCGGACGGGCACGTCGGGGCGCCCCGACGGCTCAGTCGGAGTAGGCGCCCGTGACGATCCCGGGCGCCGTGAGCGTCGGCGTCGTCCACACGTCGAGGCGCTCGCCCGGCGCCGGTGCGGGCACCGTGACCGTGAACCGGTACGTCGCCTGCTCGCCCGGCAGCAGGCGTGCGGTGAGCGTGCTCACGGCGCGCTCCTGCTCGGTGGCGGTGGCTCCCCCGACGAGCTGGTCGCCCAGGCGCTGGTCGAGGATCCGGCCGCCCGGGGGTGCGTAGACGGTGATGTTGGTCGCGACCCCGCCGACCGGCAGGCCCGTGTCGGCCGTCCCGGTGACGTACCGCGGGTACCCGGCGATGTCACCCGGAGGGGCGTACGCGAGGTCGAGGCGCAGGACGGCCGTGGCCCAGCCGGGCGCCGGCGGCGCGGCGCAGCGGAGCTCCTCGACGGTCAGGTCCGTCGTCAGGAAGTAGTCGAGCTTGCCCGCGGAGCCGTCGTTGAGGAACACGCCCGGAGCGCCCGCCGGGGAGCGTGCGTCGAGACCCGAGCCGTCGAGCGTCGTCTCCGCACCGGGGCGCTGCACCGCGTACGCGGCGTCACCCGGCCGGGCGAGGAAGTCCGCACCGAGCGACGTGCGCGCCAGCCGGTCCTGCTCGTCGGCGTGCGCCGACCAGACCCGCACGCGCCGCTCGTCGCTCGCGCGGGCGAGCGCGTCGAGCAGGTCCCGGGTCTCGCCGCGCCCCGAGCTCACCGCGGCGAACAGCGCGGACGCGACGTCGGCGTAGAACGCGTCCGCCTCCTCGGCCTCGGGCAGCCGCACGTACGCCTCGCGCAGCAGGACGTCGAGCACCGTGCCCGCGGTGAGCTCGACGCCGCCCGCCTCGACCGGGCCCGTCGCGTCGAGCAGGTACGCGACGGCGACGGGGTCCATCGCGAGCACGCCGTCCACCGGCGTGCCGACGCTGCGCGTCCACATCGCGCTCACGAGCTCGGCGCTGCGGGGGAAGTCGGGGGTGAGGACGGTGTTCTGGACCCAGCGACCGAGGCGGTCGCTGTGCACCGCGAGCTCCTCGTCGGTCAGCGGGAGGACCGGCGCGTCGAGCGGGCGCAGGTCGAGCGTCGAGCGCTGGTCGACGAGCCGGATCGCGCCCCCGTCGGCGGTGAACGCCGCGACCGCGCCGACGATCCCGCCCGCGCTGCGCAGCTCGGCGGAGTTGAGCGAGAGCAGCAGGTAGGTGCGGGGGCCGTCGGCGCCGAGCATCGGCGGCAGGAGCCGCGCCGCGTCGGACGCGGAGCCGAGCGCGTCGGCCGCGGTGCCGAGCCCGTCGGCGACCTGGGTCACCGGCCCGGCGACGCGGTCCACGAGGCGCGTGGTGTCGAGCGCCCCGACCGTCGCGGCGGACGTGCGGGTCGTCGTCGCGGCCCGGTCTAGGGCGGGTGCGGCTGCGGTGAACAGGCCGAGGTCGATCGAGCCGTCGGCGCGCCGGACCTGGGGGTCGGCGACGAGCCCCCCGAGCTCGACGACGGCGGGCAGCGCGTCGGTCGCGACGTCGTCGACCGCGATCGCGACCGTGCGGACCGCCGTCAGGTTCGGTCCGGCCCACGGCAGGTGCTCCGCGAGGCGCCAGACCGGGTCGCTCGCCGCAGCCCGGGCCCGCGCGGTGTCCTCCTGCAGCCCCGGCAGGCCGTCCGCGAGCGCGCCGACGTCGCCCCCGGCGAGCCCGCTCTCGAGGTCCGCGAGGACCGCGCCCGCCTCGGTCAGGCCGTCGGCCGCCTGTGCGGCGCGGGAGGCCAGCCAGCCCGCGGCGACGAGCAGCACCAGCACGAGGACGCCGAGCGCGACGAGCGTGCGCCGCAGCCGGCGGCGGCGGGGCGGCGCGGGGTCCTCGTCCGGGACGGGCGCAGGGGTCCCGGACGCGGCTGGCGCGGGAGTCTCGTCCGCGTCCGTGGCCGCGGTCCCTCCCGGGCGCGGCGCGGGAGCAGCGGCCGTCTCGGCGGCCGGCGGCTCCCGGCCGTCGCGCGCGGGCACCGGCTCCGGAGCACGCCCCGGCTCGGGTTCGGCGGAGGGCGTCACGAGCCGAGCGTGTCACAGCGCGCCGCGCCGGCCGCCCGGGGGCGGCGACATTCACCCGGTGGCGCGGACCCGCCCCGACGACCGGTCAGGCCGCCGACGAGCGGTCCGACGCCTCCTGCGCACGCAGCCGGCGCGCGGTCTCGATCCGGGCACCCGGCTCGTGCGCGCCGTCCGGCTCGTCCGGCTCGGGGTGCCGCACCTCGAGGTGCGGGCGGCTGAGCACGTGGTACCGGACGGTCAGGTGCCAGCTCTTGGCCGCCCACAGCGCGGCACCGGTCGCGACGAGCAGCGCCGAGATCGACCCGAGGCCGATCGCCCAGCGCGCCCCGAACTCCTCGGCGACCCACCCGACGATCGGCGAGCCGATGGGCGTCGCGCCGAGGAACACCATCATGTAGAGCGCCATGACGCGCCCGCGCATCGCGGGGTCGGTCGTGAGCTGGATCGTCGTGTTGGCGGCGGTCATCATCGTGAGCGACGCCAGGCCGACGGGGATGCACGCGAGCGCGTACGACCAGTACGTCGGCATGAGCGCCATGACCCCGCTCGTGACCCCGAACGCGAACGCCGCACCGATCACGAGCCGCACGCGCGGCCGCTCCCGCCGGGCCGCGAGCAGCGCCCCGGTGAGCGAGCCGATCGCGAGGATCGAGCCGAGGATCCCGTACTCGCCCGCGCCCTTGCCGAACTCGGTGCGCGCCATGACGGCGCTCGTGAGCTGGAAGTTCAGGCCGAACGTCGACACGACGCCGATCACGACCATGATGACGACGATGTCGCTGCGGCCGCGCACGTAGGCGATGCCCTCGCGGATCTGGCCCTTGGCGCGCGGGACGACGGGCATGCGGTGGAGCTCGGTCGAGCGCATCCGGGTCAGGGCCAGGATCGTCGCCGCGAACGTCACGCCGTTGAGCAGGAACACCCAGCCGGAGCCCACCCACGCGATGAGCAGGCCTGCGACGCCGGGCCCGACGAGCCGCGCGGTGTTGAACGACGCGCTGTTGAGGCCCACGGCGTTCGAGAGCTTCTCGCGCGGGACCAGCTCGGCGACGAACGTGTTGCGCACCGGGCCGTCGATCGCGGACACGCACCCGAGCAGGCCCGCGAACACGTAGACCTGCCACAGCTGCGCGTGGCCGGACAGCACGAGCGCGCCGAGCCCGAACGCGAGCACGGCCTGCGCCGCCTGCGTCGCGGCGAGCAGCTTGCGGCGGTCGAGCCGGTCGGCGAGCACGCCGGCCCACGCCGAGAGGAACAGCACGGGCCCGAACTGAAGCGCGGTGGTGATGCCGACGGCGATGCCCGACTCGTCGGTCAGCTCGGTCAGGACGAGCCAGTCCTGCGCGACGCGCTGCATCCAGGTGCCGACGTTGGCGACGAGGGCACCACCGAACCAGAGCCGGTAGTTGTAGTAGCGCAGCGAGGAGAAGGTGGGACTCATTCGGCGGCGAGCCTCCGGAGCAGCTGGGCCGCCTCGGCGAGGGTCGCTCGCTCGGCGGGGGTGAACGCGGTCAGGCGGCGGGTCAGCCACTGGTCGCGGCGGCGGCGCGTCTCGGTGACCTCCGCGGCGCCCTTCTCGGTGAGGCTGACGACGACCTGGCGACCGTCGTTCGGGTGCTCGGCCTTGGTGACGAAGCCGAGCTCGGCGAGCGCGTTGACGGTCCGGGTCATCGACGGCGGCTGGACATGCTGGCGCTCGGCGAGCGCGCCCGGGGTCATAGGTCCGTCGATGTGGATCCAGGCGAGCACGGAGAACTGGTGGTCGGGCAGGTCCGCGGCACCGCGCTCGGCACGCAGCCGGCGGGCCGAGCGGAAGATGCCGATGCGGAGCTCGCCCGCGAGGTTCTCCGGGCGGCACTGCTTCGCGGTGGGTGCGGGCCGCGCGGTCGTCGTGGCGGTCGTGGCCGTGGCACCGGCACCGGCACCGGCCCGGGTGGCGGCGCCGGAGGCCGCGGAGGCGGCCTTGGTGGCGACGCCGGCGGCCGCGGACGCGGCCTTCGCGGCGAGGCTGGAGGCGCGACCCGTCGCCGGGCGCTGCGGGGCGATCTCTCCGAGGGGCATGTTCTTACCCTAGTTCATTACCTTGGGTAAGCAACTGGACGAAACCGCCCATCTCGTCCGGCAGCGTACGGCAGCCGCGCGGGCCTGGGCGCGCGGCTGCCGTGCGGCGTGCACGGGTCGGCCCGCCGACGACCTGTCAGGCGACGGGACCCAGCGCCGCCGTGAGCTCGACCTCGACGCGCTGCCCCGGGAAGCCCAGCGCGGCGACGCCGAGCAGCGTGCTGGCGGTCGTGAACGCCGGGGCCAGGGCGGACGCGCGCAGCTCCGCCCACACGAGCCCGAGCTCGGCGGGGTCCGCGCTGACGACGTGGACCATCGACCGGACGACGTCCGCGGGCCCCGCGCCCGCGGCCGCGAGCGCGACGAGGCAGTTCTCGACGACCTGACGGGTCTGGGCGACGAGGTCGCCCGGCGCGCCGACGACGCGTCCCTCCCGGTCGAGCGGGCACTGCCCCGCGAGGTGCGCGAGGCGGCCCGCCTCGGAGACGGTCACGTGGCTGTAGCCGGGGGTCGCGTGCAGCCCGGGCGGGTCGAGGCGCTCGATCATCCGCCGAGTCTCACCCGGACGCGGCCACCGTCCCAGCGCTTTGCCGCCGGCTCACGGGCCGAGGAAGACCGCCGAGCACAGGACCTGGTCGCCGTCCACGGTGCACGCGACGCCGAGCTCGTCGAGCGTCGGGTCGAGCACGTTCGCGCGGTGCCCCGGGGAGCCGAGCCACGCGTCGACGACCGCGGGCGGCTCCGCGGCGGCGCGGCTGAGGTTCTCCGCGGCGACGGTCGGCCCGGCGCACGCGTCGAGCACCGGGCCGAGCGGCGCGTGCTCGAGGTCCTCCTGCCCGACGAGGGCCGTGGCGCGGGTCTGCGCGCCCGCACGTGCGCAGTCGGACGCGGCGAGCGGGTCGAGGCCCTCGGTCCGGCGCGCCGCGTTCGTCGCGTCGACGAGCCCTGCGGCGTAGGCGTCCAGGTCCACCTCGGTGACGTCCCAGCCGTCCGGGGTGCGTGCCGGGGACGGGACCGGGGTCGGCGTCCCGGTGACGGAGATGATGCGCCCGACGTCCGGGCCACCGCGGCCCAGCGCCGCGACACCGGCCGCGAACGCCACGAGGACGCCGAGCGTGATCAGAACCCATCCCCACGAAGGCACGCCGCCGCGGCGCACCGGCGGCGTGCGCCACCCGTCGGGCACTCCCCCGGTCCACCCGGGCATGTCCGGCGGCCCCGCCGGCCCGGCCCCCTCGCCGGGCCCGCGCCCGGTCCCGTCGTCGGGCCCCGCGCCACCCCCCGACGCCGTCATGGTCAGGGGCGCCCGAGCGCCCGGTAGGTCCAGCCCGCGGCGCGCCACCGGACCGGGTCGAGCACGTTACGACCGTCGAGGATGCGCCGCTCCGCGACGACCTCGCCGAGCACCTCGGGGTCGAGCTCACGGAACTCGCGCCACTCGGTCGCGAGCAGCACGACGTCGGCGCCCTGCGCGGCCTCGAGCGCCGACTCGGCGAACTTGAGGTCCGGCCACTTGGCGCGCGCGTTCTCGACGGCCTGCGGGTCGGTGACCGTGACGTACGCGCCCTGGAGCTGCATCTGCGCGGCGACGGAGAGCGCCGGGGAGTCGCGCACGTCGTCGCTGTCCGGCTTGAACGCCGCCCCGAGCACCGCGACGCGCCGGCCCACGATCGACCCGTCGCACACCTCGCGCGCCAGGTCGACCATGCGGACCCGGCGGCGCATGTTGATCGAGTCGACCTCCCGGAGGAACGACAGCGCCTGGTCGACGCCGAGCTCGCCCGCCCGGGCCATGAACGCGCGGATGTCCTTGGGCAGGCACCCGCCGCCGAAGCCGAGCCCGGCGTTGAGGAACCGGCGCCCGATACGGTCGTCGTACCCGATCGCGTCCGCGAGCCGGGTCACGTCGGCGCCGGTCGCCTCGCACAGCTCGGCCATGGCGTTGATGAAGGAGATCTTGGTCGCGAGGAACGAGTTCGCGGCGACCTTCACGAGCTGCGCCGTCGCGTAGTCCGTCACGACGAGCGGTGCGCCCTCCGCGAGCGGCGTCGCGTAGACCTCGTCGAGCACCGCCTGCGCGGCGTCCCCCGCGGGGGTCGGCACGGCGCCTGCACCGGTCGGCAGGCCGTAGACGAGCCGGTCCGGGTGCAGCGTGTCCTCGACCGCGAAGCCCTCGCGCAGGAACTCGGGGTTCCACACGAGCGTCGCCCCGGTCGGCTCGAGCCGCTCCGCGAGCCGCTCCGCCGTCCCGACCGGCACGGTCGACTTCCCGACGACGACGTCGCCGGGCTGGACGTACGGCAGCAGCGCGTCGAACGCGGCGTCCACGAAGACCATGTCCGCCCCGAACTCGCCGCGCTTCTGCGGGGTCCCCACGCACACGAAGTGCACGCGCGAGCCGGCGACCTCGGCGAGGTCGGTCGTGAACCGCAGCCGCCCCGTCGCGGAGGTCTCCTCGAGCAGCTCGGGCAGGCCCGGCTCGTAGAACGGCGCGCGGCCGGCGGCGAGCGCCTCGACCTTCGCGGTGTCGACGTCCACGCCGACCACCTCGTGCCCGAGCTTCGCCATCGAGGCCGCGTGGACCGCCCCCAGGTACCCGCACCCGATGACCGACATGCGCACGTGGTGACTCCTTCGTGAGGGATGCGTGAAGTCCGGCCAATCTACGACAGCACGGTGCCTAGCCTGGCGGGATGACCACGCGCACGCGCCACCTCACCCGGGCGGCGCTGGTCGTCTGGCTGCTCCTCGTCGCGTGGATCACCCTGACGCCGGACCTCGCCGACAACGACGCCCTCGGCAAGGTCAAGGTGATCACGCAGTGGCTGACCGCGCGCGGCATCCCGGTGACGTACGCCGGCGTCGAGGCCGGGGCCAACGTCGTGATGTTCGGGCCGTTCGGCGTCCTGGTCGGGCTGCTCGTGCGGCCCGCGCGTGCCTGGTGGGCCCGGGTCGTCGCCGGGGGGCTCGTGCTGTCCGCGGGCATCGAGACCGCGCAGCTGCTGTTCCTGCCGACCCGCGTGCCGACCGTCCAGGACGTCGTGATGAACACGCTCGGCGCGGCGCTCGGCGTCGTGGTGCTGGTCGTCGGGCACCGGCTGTGGCTCGCCCGCCGGGCCCGCCGCAGCGCCGGGTCGCCCTCGGACGACGCACGCGCGCCCCTCGCCGCCGGGGCGGGAGAGGCGCGCGTGCGGGCCACGGCCGAGGGCTGAGCGTCAGACGCCCAGCGCGTCCTTGATCGGGCCGAGCGTGAAGTACAGGACGAACAGCACGCCCGCGAGCCACATGAGCGGGTGCACGTCCTTGATCTTGCCGACCGCGACCTTGATGACGACGTAGGCGACGAACCCCGCGCCCATGCCCGCCGTGATCGAGAACGTGAACGGCATCAGGACCATGATGAGGAACGCCGGGATCGCGACCTCGTAGTTCTTCCAGTCGATGCCCGCGACCTGCATGACCATGAGGAAGCCGACGACGACGAGCGCGGGCGTGGCCGCCTCGAACGGGACGAGCTCGACGAGCGGCGAGACGAACGTCGCGAGCAGGAACGCGATGCCGGTGACGACCGACGCGAGCCCCGTGCGGGCACCGTCCCCGACGCCGGCCGCCGACTCGATGTAGCTCGTGTTCGACGAGACGCTCCCCGCGCCACCGGCCGCCGCGGCGACCGAGTCGACGATGAGGATCTGCTTGGTGCGCGGCGGGTTGCCGTTCTCGTCGAGCAGGTCCGCCTCCCCGCCGACCGCGACCATCGTGCCCATCGTGTCGAAGAAGTCCGCGAGCAGAACCGAGAACACGAGCAGCGCGACCGCGACGAACCCGATCTTCTCGACCGACCCGAACAGCGAGAACTGGCCGAGCAGCCCGAAGTCGGGCACCGAGACGAACGTGTCCGGGATCGACGGCACGTTGAGCTCCCAGCCCGACGGGTTCTGCCCCTCGGAGCCCTGCGGGCCGACCTTCGCGACGAGCTCGACGACGACCGCGAGGATCGTCGCGGTGAGGATCGCGATGAGGATGGCGCCCTTGACGCGGCGCACCATGAGCACGATCGCGAGCAGCAGGCCGACGACGAACACGAGCAGCGGCCACCCGGCGACCGAGCCCCCGATGCCGAGCTCGACGGGCGTCGCGAGGCTCGCCGGGATGCGCACGAACCCGGAGTCCACGAGCCCGATGAACGCGATGAACAGGCCGATGCCGACGCTGATCGCCGTCTTGAGCTCGATCGGGACCGCGCGGAACACCGCCTCCCGGAACCCGGTCAGCACGAGGACCAGGATGATCAGGCCCTCGAGCACGACGATGCCCATCGCGTCGGCCCACGTCATGTCCGGCAGCGACGCGATCGAGTACGCGACCACGGCGTTGAGCCCGAGCCCGGCCGCGAGCGCGAGCGGGAAGTTCGCCACGACGCCCATGAGGATCGACAGCACGCCCGCGACGAGCGCCGTCGCCGCGGCGATCATCCCGAAGTTCGGGCCGTCACCGCCCCCGAGGAAGCTCCCGGTGCCGTCCTGGACCGTGCCGATGATGAAGGGGTTCAGCACGACGATGTAGCTCATCGTGAAGAACGTGACGAGGCCACCACGGACCTCGGCGCCGATCGTCGAGCCGCGCTCGGTGATCTTGAAGAAGCGGTCGACGGCGCTGCGCGGGGGTGCCGTCGCCGTCTGGGGGGTGGTTGTCGCCATGGCACGCATGGTGGCAGAACCTTCACCGCGCGGGCACGGGGTGTCCACGGGTGTTACGTGGTGGTAACCGGGCGAGCCCAGCCGTCAGACGCGCAGCCCCGTCACGTTCGCCCGGTACCACTCGACGGTCGAGGCGATCCCCTCTCTGAGCCCGATGGTCGGCGCCCACCCCGTCTCTCGGAGCACCGACACGTCGAGCAGCTTTCGAAGAGTCCCGTCCGGCTTGGACCTGTCCCACGCGATCTCTCCCCGGTAGCCCACGGTCTCGGCGACGATCGCGGCGAGCTCCTTGATGGTGAGGTCCTCCCCGGTGCCGACGTTGACCTGCGCCGCTCCGTCGTAGTGGTCGAGCAGGTGCAGGACCGCCGAGGCCATGTCGTCCACGTGGAGGAACTCGCGCCGGGGGGCACCGCTTCCCCAGTTTGTGACGGAGGGGACTGCGGCCAGGCGGGCTTCGTCGTACCGCCGGATGAGCGCGGGCAGCACGTGCGAACCCTCCGGTGAGAAGTTGTCGCCCGGCCCGTACAGGTTGGTCGGCATGGCGGAGATCCACGGCAGGCCGTACTGACGCCGAACCGCCTGCACCTGGAGAATGCCCGCGATCTTGGCGATCGCATACGCGTCGTTCGTCGGCTCGAGGTGTCCCGTGAGGAGGTACTCCTCCTTGATCGGCTGCGGCGCGAGCTTGGGGTAGATGCACGACGACCCGAGGAACATCAGGCGCTCCACGCCGTACTCACGAGCGGCATCCATGACGTTCACCTGGATGCGGAGGTTGGCCGAGAGGAAGTCGACCGGGTACGTGGCGTTCGCCATGATGCCGCCGACCTTCGCCGCCGCGAGCACGACGTGACGCGGTCGGACATCGGCGAAGAAGTCGAACACACGATCGCGGTCCAACAGGTCGAGCTCGCTCGACGTCCGGCCGACGAGGTCCGAGAACCCTGCGGCGGTCAGCGCCCTCCACACCGCTGACCCGACCAGACCACGGTGCCCGGCCACGTAGACCCTCGAGGACCTGTCCAGGGGATCGGTGGTGCGCTGGTCGCTCATGTGCGCACCCCGAACGACGGCCACCCGGCGAGCGCCGGTGCGTCGATCCACGAGCGCCCCTCATAGGCCAGCGCCTCGATGTCCGCGTCGACCATGATCCGGGCGAGCTCGTCGGTCTGCACCGTCGCCTTCCACCCCAGCACACGCTCGGCCTTCGAGGCGTCTCCGACGAGCGCATCCACCTCGGTCGGACGCAGGTAACGCGGGTCGAACCGCACGTGCTCCTCCCAGTCCAGACCTGCGCGCTCGAACGCCGCGACGACGAAGTCCCGCACGGAGAAGTTGCCGCCCGTCGCCAGGACGAAGTCGTCCGGCTCGTCCGCCTGGAGCATCCGCCACATCCCCTCCACGTACTCCGGCGCGTACCCCCAGTCACGGATCGCGTCGAGGTTCCCCAGGTACACATGCTGGTCGAGCCCGGCCTTGATGCGCGCGACGGCACGCGTGATCTTGCGCGTCACGAACGTCTCACCACGCCGAGGCGACTCATGGTTGAACAGGATGCCGTTGACCGCGAACAAGCCGTAGCCCTCGCGGTAGTTCCTCGTGACCCAGTACGCGTAGACCTTCGCTGCGCCGTACGGGGAGCGCGGGTAGAACGGCGTCTCCTCATTCTGCGGAGGTGGTGTCGCGCCGAACATCTCGGAGCTGGAGGCCTGGTAGTAGCGGCAGTCGAGGCCCGCCATCCGGACAGCCTCGAGAAGTCGGATGGCGCCGATCCCGGTGGTGTCACCCGTGTGCTCGGGCTCGTCGAAACTCACCCGCACGTGCGACTGAGCAGCGAGGTTGTACACCTCGTCCGGCTGAATCTGATTGAGCAGGGTCACCAGGCGCGCTCCGTCGGAGAGGTCGCCGTAGTGGAGGAACAGCCGGGCCGCGGGGTCGTGCGGGTCCACGTAGAGGTGGTCGATCCGCGAGGTGTTGAACGTCGAAGCGCGTCGCATGAGGCCGTGCACCTCATAGTCCTTGGCAAGCAGCAGCTCGGCCAGGTACGACCCGTCTTGGCCGGTGATGCCCGTGATCAAAGCAATCCTCTTGGACATCGTCCCCTGTTTCTACGCGAACTGCGTGCCTGAGAAGGCTCGACGGATCGGAGCGCCGGCCAACGATTCTAGCGCGCGCTCCCGCCCGGTCGGAGATCAGGATGATCGTTATGAACTATCCCGAAAGACCCTCGGCGCGCAGCCGCCGGCACCGCTCGTCGAGCAGCGTCAAGTGCTGTGCCCGCTCCTGCTCGGATGCGAATCGGTGGCCGATCAGGCGCGCTGGAACGCCGCCCACCACCCCGAAGGGCTCGACGTCCCGCGTGACCACGGCACCCGCGCCGATGATCGCGCCGGCACCCACGTGGACGCCGCTCAGCACCGTCGCGCCGGCACCGATCCAGACGTCGCGACCGATCGTCACGCGGTCGCGCGGCCCGGTCGGCCGCTCGCCGATCCACGTGCTCAGTGCCATCGGGACGCCGACCTCGTCCGTGCGGTGGTCGTCCCGTCCGACGATCTGCACGCCGCGGCCGAGCAGCGCGAAGTCTCCGACGGTCCCCGACACCTCGATGACCGAGCGGGCACCCACACGCACCCAGTCGCCCAGCACGAGCCCGTGCGCCGAGCTGATGCGGGCCCCGACGCCAACGGACAGGTCCCTGCCGTACGTGACGTTGGCGCCGACAGCGGCGCGGCGCAGCGCGGACCGCACGACCGGCGAGGCCCATGCGGGAATGCGAGAGCGCGCCGACGGCTCATCCGTCCGAAGTCGCCGCATCAGGCCAGCCGTCCTTCCCGACCCGCATCGGTCGATCGAGGAGCGCGTCCGACAGGCCCCGCGCCATCGCCTCCGCCGAGAACCACTCCTTCACCGGATGCGCGAGCCGCTGAGCATCGACGTCGGCTGATCGCCGCACCATCGACTCGAGCAACCGCGCGAGCGCCGTGGCATCGCCGCGGGCGAAGTACCGCACACCGCCGAACCGGTCGAGCTCGATCTCGGGCGCATGTGGCTCGCCCGAGCCCACGACGATCGGCACGCCGAACCCCAACGACTGGGTGACGGCGAGGCCGGCGTACCCGGGCGAGACGGAGCACAGCGCCTGCGCGTACAGCCGGCGGAGCTCGCCGGCGTCATGCACAGAACCGAGGAACTCCACCGAGGCAGCGACACCCCGCTCTGCGGCAAGAACGCGGAGCCGCTCCGCCTCCGGACCCTCGCCGACCACCACGAGGCGGTATCGCGCATCAGGCAACGACGACAGGGCGAACCCCTCGACGAGCAGATCCACACGCTTCTCGGGAACCAGGCGGCCGACGTACAGAACGGACCTCTGCGGCTTCGAGCCCTGAGCTGGGCCCAGCTGGCTCCGCAGGTACAGGGAGTTCGGGGCGACCCAGACCGGCTGAGACGGAAGCTCGCGCCGAGCGTCCGCGGCACTGTCGTAGCTGTAGAGCACAGTGCCGGCCGCGAGCCGACGCATCATCCGGCGCAGCGCGTTGCTGCGCGCGTGCGCACCTGCGCGCGCGTGGAGATGGCCCCAGACGAGCGTCCGGCGACCCGACGCGCGACGCACCGCCAAGATGGTCCACGCGGTGATGCTCCGAGGGTTGAGGTCGACGATCGTCTGTGCCGCGGCCACTGCCGCACCCACGGAGCCGACCTGCACGAGCACCCTCCGCCCGAGCAGCGCCATGTTGGTCACGCGCCGGACATAAAGGCCGTCCACGCCGCTTCGCACGGTCGGGTCGAGGGCGCGGTCACCGGTGAAGACGCGGAGCGAGGGGTGCCGCTCGTGCAGCGCGTCGAGGCACGCTTGCCGATACCACGGTGCCACAGCCAGGTAGAGCACGATCGATGCCCTCGGTCCCCTGCTCCGGGCTGCCGGGCTGCTCACGCGAGCTCCTCGAGGCCCTCGACCGGCCGAGGCAACGATGCGCGGCCACTGCTGTGGGTCCGGAGCGGAGCGCGGGGCGCGACGCGTCTCTCGAGGGCAGCCACGGTGCCGGCGCGCCCGTCCCCAGCGGCCGCCAGGACCTCGGACCGGCTGCGGCCCAGTCCGGGAGGCGGCAGCGCCGGCGCTGACGCCGACGATGTCTGGTCATCGCCGTCGCCGGTCGTAGCAGCCGCTGTCGTGCGGGCGGCCGAGCCGACGAGCATGAGCAGCAAGGCGATCGAGATCGCGAAACCCTTGTCCTCGGTCGGAGGCCCGAAGGGCAGGATCGCGAGCCACCCGACCACGGAGCCGGACGCGACCGCGGCCTCCAACATCGGCGGGTCGCCTCGCGGCCGGAAGCACGGCAGGACGATGAGAGTGAGCGCCGCGACGAGTACGGCGGCTCCTACCAGTCCGAACTTCGCGAGCAGCACCCACGGCGTGTCGAGGCTGAAGCTGGTCTCACCCCCTCCGGGGTTGGGGTTCGGGAAGAAGACGCCGAGGCCCTGCCCCAGCAGAGGGCTGTCGCGGAAGATGCCCTCGGCGTACTCGTACGCACGGATCCGGATGGACCCGGAGCCGTCCTGTGAGACGCCTTCGGTGAACGCCCGGACTGCGTCACGGATCCGCGCCTGCTGGAAGCCGGCACCCGTGATTCGTGAGCCGAACGTGAACAGCGCCGCCGCGATGACACCGAGCGCCACCGCCATGCCGACCAGGATCTTGCTCGCACGCACCCGCCCCTTGCTCGGCGCGCCGATGACGCCGAGCGCGGGAGCGAGCAGCACGACCCCTGTCCGAGTGCCGGTGAGCAGGACAGCGCCCACCAGCCCTCCGGCGAGTGCCAGCCACTGCGCACGCGCACCGCGTCCCGCGAGTGCGAGCACGATGGCCAAGGAGATCGGGACGACGAGAGCGACCATCGACGCGAGCAGCACCTGCCCCGACTCTGCGGCCAGCCCACGTCGCTGAATCCAGCTCGTCGCGAACCCGTAGGCCACGACCACGCCGACGCACGCTGTCACGGCCCGGGCCGCCCGGACGCTGACGACCGAGGCGGCGTCGATGCCGAAGACAACTGCGGCACAGACAAGGAAGTACGTCAGCGCGTCCCGCGCCCACGACTCGACCGGTACGCCCGCGCCCAACGACTGGATCGAGGTCGCGACGGCCAGCCAGCCTGCCAGCAACGCGGCACCCCACAGGCCCGGGCGGAAGCGCACACCCCAGGTGCGCAGTGTCCGCGCCACACCAGGGGCCGCGAGCAGCAGCGCGACGGCGACACCCGCCACGTAGGCCACCTTCGGCATGGTCAGGCCGGCCGACGTCTGGAACACCACCATGGCGCCGCCGACGAACCAGGTGAGCCGGCCCCACGGCCACGCGAGGGCGAGCAGCGCCGCGATGCCCGGGACGACGAGCAGAAGGCGAGGCTCCAGGACCGCCGCTGCGGCGACGAGCGGCGTCGCCGCGAACAAGCACGCGTACGCGACCCTGCTCCTCATGGGTGCCTTCCCTCGCTGTCCGGACTGCCTGGCTGGTACCTGGCCGACGCTCTGCTGCAATGCCGACACCCTCACACCTGCTTGCGCTGAGCGAGCCTCACGAGGGCGCTCTCCAGCGGGTGCAGAAGGCGCGCCGAAGCGAGTTGCCTGAGCGGCGAATATCGTGCACCGGACGTGCCGGACTCCCCCGCGAGGACCGGCCGCGTGGGAAACCGCGAGACGGCGATCGCGCCGAGCGCCGCTCGCCCCGCGATCCGCGATGCCACGACATGTTCGAGGAACACGCCCGCGTCGTCGTCCACCTCCTCCGCCATGCCCGTGAGGCACGTGCGCCACACGCTGGCGCGAGCGCCCAGGAGGCGGGTGTCCGCGTAGGTCCGGTCGAGCGTCATCCGGACCCGCACCGTCGCCGGCGCGAGCGGCTCGAGGCAGACCGCCGCATTGAGGAGCCGAAGCCGCCCGGTGGCCTTGAACAGCGTCGTGGCTCCGTCGACCGGCTCCTCCCGGGACTTGAGCACGTGCTCGATCGCGGCCGCCTCGATCGCCCCCTTGCCCCGGGCCACGAGACCGGCGGTCGGCGCGAAGGGGTGCACCTCGACCGGGGCTGAGGAGCGCACGGCGACGAGTCGCGTCAGCGACTCGGCCGGCTCGCCGCTCGTCTCCACGACCGCGAGGCCGAACGGCGATCCGTGCAACGACGACGCCCAATGCGCGACCGCCCGGCGGTACTGCTCTCGGCGTCGGTCGGGGGACGCGCCCGCGATACCGAAGTCACCGTTCGGGGTCACCGTGGCGGTCAGCAGGACGATGCCAGGGGCCGTGGCACGGTTCGGGGCGGCGTGGCTCACCGGGCCACCCTCGAGGTGGTGACCGCCGGGGCCGCCGCGTCGTCCGCCAGGGCGTCGGCGCCCAGTGACACGGGCGCCCCCTCGCGGTGCAGGCGGGCGAAGGAGCTCAGGAGCACGACGAGCAGCCCCACCTGTGCCGTTACCGACGCCACCCCTGCTCCGACCACACCGAGGCGCGGGACCAGCACGGCGAGCAGACCCAGCTGGACCGCCACCACGACGACCATCCCACGCGCGACGCCGACCTCCTGACCCCGGGCCTGCAGGAAGGCCGCGAGCGGCTGGTTGAGGACTGAGACCAGCGCGGCGCCGGCGAGCAGCTGCAGGACGACGGCGGCTCCCTCGTACGAGTCTCCGAGCACCACATCGACGAGGCCGGGGGCGGCCGCCGCGACCACGATGCAGCCGAGGACCGCGGAGAGCGGCAGCCAAGCCGCCCTGCGAACCGCCTCGAGCGCCTCCTGTCCCGATCGCGCTCGTGCGACGAACGGGATCGAGGCGCTCGCGAACGAGGCCGCGAGCAGTCCCATCGGTTGCGTCCACCGGTTGACGGCTCCGTAGAGCCCCGCGGCACTGGAGCCGCCGATCCCGCCCATCACTGCGACGTCGAGGCTCTGCGCGCTCACGGCCAGCCCGTAGAGGCCGTAGGACCGGGCACCGCGCCACGGGTTGACCCGAGCCAGCCGCAGCCTCGGGCGAGTCCCCCCGTGACGCGTGAGGACGAGCGCGACGGAACCGCCCGCGGCCGTGCCGAGCGCCAGGCACAGCCACAGCCAGTCGGCGGGCCGGTGGCCTCCCACGAGCACCGCGGCAAGGACCGAGCCCGCGACAAGCTTGTCCACCACCAGGGCGAGAGCGACGCGCTGGCCCTGCGCGGCGGCCGCCAGCCGAACCAGGCACGCCTGCTCGAACACGAGCGCCAGCGCGACCGGCGCCCCCATGAGCCAACGTCGGTCGGCACCGGACGCGAGGAGGCATGCGGTCACGAGCACCGCAGCCGCCAGACCGGCGGCCAGCTTGGCCGCCAGCCGCTTCTCGTACGCCTCGACGGGCATGCGCTGTGCGGCCAGCTCACGGATCCACAGCGTGTTGGACCCGAAGTCGATCGCGCCTGCCGCCGCCGTGGCGACGCCGAGCACGGCGACGACCACACCGAAATCCGCTGGCGACGACGCGCGAGCGACAGCCACGAAGATCAAGGCGTTCACCACCTGGGCCACAGCCGACGCACCCGCCATGGTGACCGCCTGGCTCGCCAGGCTCCGCTCGCGCAGAGCGCGCCCCGACGCCCGGGCGCTCATCGCAGCAGCGCCCGGCAGAAATCCTCGGAACCGAGGTCGAGGGCGGGAGCGGGCGCGGGCATGCCGCGGACCTGGCGCAGGTGATCGACGAGCGCCACGAGCGTGGACTCGGACCATGACACGACGTCCGGTCGCAGGGCCGCGTCCTCGCGCAGTGAGTGGGCACCAGCGGCGAGGACGCGGGTGCCCGCGCGCACCGCCTTGGCGAGAACGCCGCTGGGACCCTCGTTGTCGTGCGCGACGATCACGCAGTCGACCGCCGCTATTGCCGCGTCGAACTCGGTGTTGGACAGGTGCCGGTTCTCCACCCGGACGTCGACGCCGCGTGACCTGAGCTCGTCGACCACCTCGCGGGTGCCCTCGACCACCGCAGCATCGAGCCGGCCCCCGACGACGACGCCGACGCCCTGGAGCGCCGACCTCGCGAGCGCCGCGAGCACCAGGTCGAGGTTCTTGCGGCCGCTCACCACGCCCAGGACCCCGAACCAGTAGCGGTCCGGTGACAGGTCCCACGCCGCCCGCAGGGCCTCGACGTCCGCGGCGCCGGCGCACAGAGCGACCGGGTCCGGCGCGCAGGGCGCGGCGTGCGGGCCCGTGTCGAGCGCGCTCACGAGCGCGACGACGTCGACCCGCGGAACCTGGGCGGCGCGGTGCAGGAGTCGGCGTTTGACGGCCCACGTCAGGGCGGACAGCCGCGCCGGCTGGCGACGCGCACGCATGACCAAGACGGCGAGTCCGCCGGATCCGCGCCAGGAGCCGACGAGTCCGACGCGCAGTGCGAAGCGGTCACCATCGGGGACGACGACGCGGTCGGCGTGCACCTCGCGGCTGATCCGTTCGACGTCCCGCACGGCGAGCTCGTGCTCGGCACGCACTGCCGTCGCCGCCGGGAGGTCGGACAAGTGCGCCTGCGCCTCCGGTGAGCCGAGCGCCGACTCTGCGATGACGACGACGACTCGTGCCCCGAGGCCCGCTGCGGCGTCCGCGAGCAGGCGCACGTACATGAGCCGGTGCCCACGGTGGTTCGGCTCGACGACGAGCACGGTGCGTGGCTCGTGAGATGGCATCAGTCGGCGCTCGCGGTCTCTTGTCGGATCCTGCACGCAGGGCCGGCCGCACCGCGACGAGGTCGACCGTCTTCGGCGCACCGCTCCACGCCGCTCGTGTGCAGGAGGTGCGATGTCTTCATGGATTCTAGCGTCATCGAGGTTCCGCGATATTCGGACAATCCGCCCGCGGCGCGCGCTCGCGGTCGATGCAGGCGGATATTTCGGGCCGCCGGACGCGGGGGACGCCCTCGCGGCGCGCTATTAGGATCGTGACGCCCGGAGCGCCGGATTCGCGCCCCGGTATTTCGAGAGGACACGCGCTCGGCCTCCGGCGGGCGCCCGGCCCGGGCAGGAGCGCTGATCCGATGAGCGACTTGACGGTCTCGAGGAGACTCGCTGACTTCACGGGGCGCGGGTACGAGAAGGGCCGGGGCAGGCTCGTGCAGGCGGCTTGGATGCTGGTGTCCGGGACCGTCTTCACCCGTTGGTGGTGCCCGGCACGGGTGCGCGTGGTGATCCTGCGGGCGTTCGGTGCCGAGGTCGGCACCGGGGTACTCGTGCGGCACCGGGTTCGGGTCCACTGGCCGTGGAAGCTGTCGATAGGCAACGACACCTGGATCGGCGAAGGGTCGTGGATCCTCAACTTGGAGCCCGTGACGATCGGCTCGGACGTCTGCGTCTCGCAGTCGGTGCTGCTCTGCACCGGGAGCCACGACCGGAGGTCGCCGACGTTCGAGTTCGACAACGCTCCGATCTGGATCGACGACGGCGCCTGGCTCGCGGCGCGCTCGACCGTGCTGCGCGGGACACGGGTCGGGCGTGGCGCCGTGGTGGGGGCCGGGGCGCTCGTCACGCGCGACGTCCCCCCGTTCGCGACGGCGCTGGCGCCTCGCGCCGTCATCTCCGAGCCCGCGCCGCAGTCGACGCCCCAGCGCCCGGCACCGGGCACGGAAGCGGCGTGCTGACGGGCGTGCGTACCAGGATCAGCCGTCACGGGACCAGCCGTGCGAGGAGTGCTTCGTAGTCGCCGGCGCCGTACACCGACTCCCGCGGCACCGCCGCGACCGCTCGTCTCATGGCGCGCCAGTCGTCGATCGTCACCGTGCGCAAGAACTCGAGAAGCTCCGCCTCGAGCCGCTCGCCGAAGGTCCGCCCGCTGCCGTGCGCTTCTACCCAGGCACCGGTCTCCGTCGAGCGGACCGCGAGGACGGGAACTCCGGCGGCGGCGCTCTCGTACAGGCGGTTCGGGAGGCACCACCGGGAGTTGTGCTCGGGGTCACGGAAGTCGATGGCCCACGCGAAGTCGGACTGTCCGTAGACCGACGGCAGGTCCTCCGGGCTCGTGTATGCCCCTATGTAGCTGACCCCCCGCGCTGCTTCGATCTCGCGGCGGAAGGTGTCGCCGTCCGTGAACGTCGGGAAGCCGTGCAGGTGAAACTCTGCGACCCCGTCGAGCTGCACGGCGAGATCCCGGACGATCCGCCACGACCGCTCACATGCGAAAGCCCCGTACCACCCGACCACCCAGGGTCCCGTCCCCGCGGGGTCGTCCGCCGGTGAGGGGAACCCCGGGTCGGGGTGGACCTTGTTCTCGAGGAGGAACACGTCGCTGTCGCGTCCCTGGACGGGACCGAAGTAGTGGCGCACGAAGCCTGGCGAGCTGGTCACGAGGAGGTCGGAGCGCCTCAGCACGACGCGCTCGAGCGCGCGCAGCACGACGGCCCTCGCGGACCGACCCAGCATCGGGCGCTGCACGTCGGCGATCTCGACCGCCAGAGGCGCTCTAGACCCGGAGAGGCGTCGCGCGGCGAGCGCCAGGATCGCGCTGTCGGCATTGACCGCGTAGAACCGCTGCGTAGTGGCGATGAGCCTCCGGGCGTGCCAGATCGTCACCATGCCCCTTGCCATGGCCCAGAGCCGATGACCGTACCGGGCGTCGTGCGTGACACCGAGGTCGAGGTTGCGCACCGGCAGCGTGTGCGCTCGCCCACCGCGGCTTCGGCGGAAGCTCAAGCACAGCACGTCGACACCTGCAGCCTGCAGCCCACGCAGCCGCCGGAGCACGCGAGCGTCGGTCGAGTCGTGCGCGATGACGGTGACCTGGCGGCGCGCGGGTTCGCTCAGCACCGGTCGCCGCTCCGCCTGCTGGCCGTGAGCTCACCGAGGCTCGCGGCGAATGCGCGGTATCGCTCGTACGCACGCGCGGCGCTGTAGGTCGATTCGAGCAGCTGCATCCCGGCGTTCACGAGTCGCGCACGCAGCTGAGGATCACCGATGACCTCGCGTGTGGCGCGCAGGAGCCCCGCGGGATCTCCGGCGGCGACGATGTGCGCGGCTCCGGAGTGCCGCAGCACCTCGGCAGTGATGCTGGTCGGCTCCACGGCGGCGACGATCGGCCGCTGCGAGGCGACGTAGGAGGTCAACTTGCTCGGGAGCGACATCTCCACCATCCCGGGTCGCTCGTTGAGGACCAGCACGTCGGCCGCCGCGAGCGCGTACGGGTAGTTCGCCGCGTCGAGGGGGTCCACGAAGTGCAACGCGTCGATCCCCGATCCGAGGTCTTCCAGGCGCGCGCGCTGGTTGCCGTCACCCACGATCATGAAGTCCACAGGATCCGCGCTCTGCGACGAGAGGCGCGCCGCCTCCACCACCGTCTCGAGCCCTTGCTTCATGCCGATGTTGCCTGTGTGGAGAGCGAGGGCGCGCGAGCGCGGCCACCCCAACGCCTCCCTCGCAGCGCCACGGGAGATGCGCTGCGGCTCGATGTGCGTGAAGTTGGGCAGATCGGCGATGCGTTCGCGCCGGATCCCCTCGCCGACGAGGATCTCGGCGAACCGCGGGGCGATGACACCGACCCGGTCCGCCTGCCGGAGCAGCGCGTACTCCGCCGACCCGACCGCCCGAGCCACGGTCCTGCCCGCTGCACCGGACTGCGTGGCGCCGTTGCCGGTCAGGTCCTGCACGAGCACGCCAACCGGCCGGCCGTGCCGCCCGATCACCGCGGCGGTCAGGCCGGAGAGCATAGGTGTCACGGCGATGATCACGTCCGACCGGTCGCGCGCGACGGCGGCCGCGGCGAGCGCACCGAAGCTGAGCTCCATCCGCGAACGACCAAGGAGATCCGGCGTCGAGGGGACGGCGTGGCGGTATCGGTGCACGCGGACGCCGTCGAGCTCCTCCTGCCACGAGAGCCCCCTCCGGTAACGGTCGTCCAGCACCGCCCACTGCGGGTAGTGGGGCACGCCCGTGATGACGTGGACGTCCGCTCCGGCGGCGTGGAGCGCGTTGGCCATCGCCGTGGTGTACGGCGCGTTGCCGGTCGTCTCGGGCGCGTAGTGCATCCCGACGATGCAGACACCGAGGCCCGAGACGTCAGCCCCGACAGGCGCACCCTCCAGCGCGTGAGACGCGCTCAATATGCCCCTCCGGGCGTGATGATCTCTCGCACCGTCCGCGCCAGGATGAGGAGGTCCCCGAACAGGCTCCAGTTCTCGACGTAGTACACGTCCATCCGGATGCCGTCCTCGACCGAGAGGTCCGAGCGACCGGAGACCTGCCAGAGCCCGGTCAGCCCCGGCTTCACGAGCAGGCGCCGGGTGGCGCGCCGGTCGTACAGCGCGACCTCTGAGTCGATCTGGGGTCGGGGGCCGACGAGGCTCATCTCGCCGCGCAGCACGTTGATCAGCTGTGGCAGCTCGTCGAGCGAATACTTGCGCAGGACGCGCCCGACCGGCGTGACCCGCGGGTCGTTCTTGGGCTTGTAGAACATCCCGACGGACTCGACGCCCTCGAGCGCCAGCACCTCGGCGAGGCGCTCCTGCGCACCCGTCTCCATCGAGCGGAACTTGATCATCCGGAACGTACGGCCGTCGCGGCCGACGCGCTCCTGCGTGAAGAACACCGGACCGCTGCCGCTCGTCCTGACCAGCAGGGCCAGCACCGCGAGGACGGGCGAGAGCACCACGGTCAGGAGGAGCGCGCCGAGCCAGTCGAACGCCGTCTTCACGGCGTACTTGGGCCCGCTGAACCTCGGCTCGTCGACGTACATGAGGGGCAGCCCGCTGACGGGCTGCATGAGGACGCGCGGCCCCGCCACGTCGGTGAGCGAGAGGGTCAACGCGAGGTCGATCCCCTTGCCCTCGAGGTCCCACCCGAGCTGGCGCACGGTCTCGGACGTGATCGCGTCCGCGCCGGAGACGGCGACAGCGTCGGCGCCGACCCGCTCGGCGATCTCGGCGGCCTGCTCCATCGAGCCGAGCACCGGGACGCCTAGCACCGTCTCGCTGTAGCCGACCTCGCCGCTCGCGACGCACACGCCGACGACGCCGTAGCCGGCGCGGGGGTTGCGGTGCAGCGTCTCGATGAGGTGGGCGACCGTCGGGCGGTGCCCGATGATGAGGACGCCGGCCTGGTACTCCCCTGCGTCTCGCCGCCGGTGCAACCACTGGCGCCAGGCGAAGCGGCTCGACAGCAGCAACGCGAGGCCGAGCGGCGCGGCGATCGCCAGGTAGCCGCGCCCGATTTCCATCCGGAGCAGGTACGCGATGACGGCGACTGCGGCAAAGAGGCGCCACGTCACACCGAACACGCGCGAGTACTCGTCGGGCCCCGTCCCGACCACACGCCGGTCCCGCGTGCGGCCCGTGACGAGCACCCCGAGCCAGGCAGCGAGGAGCACGAGCGAGACCGTCAGATAGCTGGGCGAGAACTCCCCTGACACTGTCGTGACACCGGTCGCCGAGAAGCGCACGACGTAGGCGACCGCGACAGCGGTCAGCACGGCGAGAGCGTCAGTGAGGAGCAGGCGCCGGGCGTAGGCCCCGGACCAGCCGGGGGAAGCCAGTTGGGCGCCGAGGCTGCGACGCTCTACCTCGGGCGCGCCTCGCTGCGCTGGGAGCTGGAATTCTCCAACCCTCGGCGTGCGTACCGTCATCGACAAGCCCCCCGACCGTCTTCGTCGCATCGTGAATACGTGCGCGCTGGCGTTCGTCCAGGGTAACCAGGAGCGGACGGAACATTTCCGTGCAATTCGGACGGCGAACGGGTGAAAGTTTGCGCTGGGCTCGCGCGCGCGGCCCCGGATGCCCTAGACGGCGTGGTGCGTGCGAGAATTTGCGGGTTGCGGCGCAGGGCCGCGCCGCGGGGGAGCAGGAGCAAATCGGTGGAGCTGCAGGACTACCTGACCATTCTGCGCAAGCGATGGGTGTCGATCGTCATTCTCGCTGCGCTGGCGGTCGCTGGTGCGGTCGCGGCCTCGCTGCTCGCGACGCCGATGTACCGGGCCACGACGCAGGTGTTCGTGTCCGTGCAGGGCGGTGGCTCCTCGACGAGCGAGCTGCTTCAAGGCTCAAGCTTCACTCGGCAACAGGTCACCTCGTACACGCTGCTCGCGACCAGCCCGCTCGTGCTCGGCCCGGTCATCGACGACATGGGCATCGACGCGCGGGCCGAGGAGCTCGCCAAGCGCGTGACCGCCGACTCCCCCTTGAACACCTCGCTCATCAACATCTCGGCGACGGACGAGAACCCGGCGATCGCCGCGGCGCTTGCGGACGCGATCGCAGACGAGTTCACCGACGTGATCTCCGACATCGAGACGCCGGCGGCCGGCGGCCCGTCGGCCGTCAAGATCTCGGTGGTGCGCGACGCGTCCGCCCCGACGGCCCCTGCCTCCCCGAACACCAAGCTCAACCTCGCTCTCGGCCTCCTCGTCGGCCTCGCGCTCGGCGTCGGCATCGCGATCCTCCGCGAGGTGCTCGACACCCGCGTGCGCGGCGAGGCGGACGTCGCCAAGGTCACCTCGACCTCGGTCATCGGCACCATCGGCTACGACGAGGACGCGCCGCAGCACCCGCTGATCGTGCAGAGCAGCCCGCACAGCCACCGTGCCGAGGCGTTCCGCCGGCTGCGCACCAACCTGCAGTTCCTCGACATCGCCGACCGCCCACAGTCGATCGTCGTCACCTCATCGCTGCCCGGCGAGGGCAAGTCGACCACGACGATCAACACTGCGATCAGCCTCGCGGACGCCGGCTCCCGCGTGGCCCTGATCGATGCCGACCTGCGTCGTCCGTCCGTCGCGCGCTACATGGGCCTCGAGGGCGGCGTCGGCCTGACCACGGTCCTCATCGGCAAGGCGGCCGTCGAGGACGTCATCCAGCCGTGGGGCAACGGGTACCTGCACGTCCTGCCGTCGGGCCAGATCCCGCCGAACCCGTCCGAGCTGCTCGGCTCGCAGGCCATGGCCAACCTGCTCGACAATCTGACGAAGACCTACGACATCGTGCTCGTCGACACCGCCCCCTTGCTCCCGGTCACCGACGCCGCCATCCTGTCCAAGCTCACGGGTGGCGCTGTGCTGGTGGTCGGCGCCAACAAGCTGAACCGCAACCAGCTCGCGGAGTCGATCGGCGCGCTCGAGACGGTCGGCGCCCGGATACTCGGCGTCGTCGTGAACCAGCAGGTCCGCAAGCAGGGCGACGCCTACACCTACTACGACTACGCGTCCCACACGTCGACGGGCGAGCCCGTCACGGCGCCGGCAGGCCGCCGTGGCAGCCGCGCGCTGCGTCGGACCGCAAAGGAGCCACTGCCGACGCGGCCCGCCGCGAGCCGTCAGCCGATCAGCCAGTCGCAGCAGCGCGGCGAGGGCATCGCGGGCCTGTGGCCGGGCGAGCCGCTGAGCCAGTCACAGCCGCAGGGTGAGCAGCGTACGCCGCGCTGACCTGCCACGGAGCACGGACGAAGGGCCCTCGCCGTCGGCGGGGGCCCTTCGTCCGTCCCGGGTGGCGGGGGCCGTCACGGCCGGCGGTGGACCGCAGCCCGTGTGCAGACGCAGAGACTGCGAGTCGCCTTGCCAGCGACCCTGCCGCAGACGTCGCGGCGGACCGACAGGGCGGAGCAGGTCGGTCGTCGCGACGAGAAAGCAGGCGGCGGCTCGGACGGCAGCCTGGCGGCCCGGAGGCGCGCGTCGGACCATTCGTCGGCTCCGCCGACCCGGTCAGCGTCGGCGGAGCGCGACGGCACGGCGGGCGCCCCACGCCGGATCCGCCGCAGGGCGACGAAGAAGGGCCCCCGCCGCAGCGGGGGCCCTTCTCGGCACTACGTGGGAGGACTACCGCACTCAGGCGGCGGTGACCCCGCGGCGACGCTTGGCGACGACGACCGCGCCCGCACCGGCGAGCACGAGCGCACCGGCACCGAGGCCGAGCGGCAGCGCGTCCGAACCGGTCGTCGGGAGCGCGCCGCGCGCTGCACCGGCAGCAGCACCGGCGACCGTGAGCGACTGCGTGCTGAGGACGGCACCCGAGGCGGCGTCGGCAGCGACGAGCGTGTACGCGCCCGCCTGCGCGAGCGTCACCGTGAAGACGGCCGTGCCCGAGGCGTTGGTCGTCTTCGTGAGCGACTTGGTGCCCGCGATGGTGATCGCGGAGTCGGGCAGCGACGCCGGGTTCGACGTGACCGTGAGGGTGACCGGCGCGTTGGCCGGGCCCTGCACGGTGACGGCGAAGCTCTCGCCGGCGGCCGGCGTCGAGTCGGACACCGTGCCCTTGTTGGTGTAGTCCTGCGCGCCGTAGCCGAACGCGGCGGACGGAGCGAGGACGAGGGCGGCGGCTGCCGCGACGATCAGGACCTTACGGCGAATCATGTGTGAGTCCCCCCCACGGGTAGGCAAAAAAGGCTGTCGCACAACAGTGCTGACGACACGGTACATGCCCACCTCAGCATGCGGAAGGAATGATTACCGGGCCGTTCTGCCGCGCGGTCGGAGTGTGCCGTAATGTCGCATTTCCCGAATGCCCGGGACCTGTTCGCACGTCCAGGTCCACGGTGACGGTCTGCCCGGGTTCGAGGGTGAATGTCCGGCTTTCCATCCCGAGCCCGTCGTGCACCTGGGCGAACGCGCCGGCCTCGGCCGAATTCACCCGGCTCGACTCGATGCGGCCACCCTCGGGCGCGTAGAGCAGCACGTTGGTCCGTAGCTGCCCGGGCGGGACCACCGCACCGCCGCCCGTGACGTAGTCGGGCAGGTCGGCCGCGTCGGCGGGCGCCGCGGAGGTGAGCCGCACGGTGACCTGGAGCGTCTGGGACCCGTCGGGCGCGCAGGCCGTGGCGGTCCCGCTGACGTCGAGGTCGACGTAGTAGCCCAGCTTCGCCTCGGTCCCGTCGTTGAGGTACACCCCGACGACGCCGGACCCGCCGGCGCTCCCGCGCAGCTCGCCCGAGAGCACGGTCCCCGCGAGCCGGGCCTGCTCCTCGGGGCGCGCGGACCAGAACATCACGCGGCCCTCGCGCGCCCCCTGCGCGAGCGCGTCGATCACGGCGGGCGCCTCCCCCTGCCCGGCCACGACGGCGCCGAACACGGCCCCGGCGGTCGCCGCGAAGAGCTCGTCCTGCCGCTCGGGGTCCTCGATCTCGAGGTAGACCGTGCTCAGGAGCGTCTCGACGGCGTTGTCCGCGGTGAGCGTGAGGCCGGCCCCGACCTCGACCGGCCCGGTCGCCCGGAGCACGTGCGCGAGGGCGCCCGGGTCGATCGACAGCACGCCGTCCACGGTGCCGCCGACCTCGCGCAGCCAGATCTCGCGCGCGAGTGCGGCCGATCGGGGGAAGTCGGGGGTGAAGGTGACGTCGCGCATGTCGGTCGCGAGCAGCGGGCCGAACAGCGCGTCCTCGGCGGGCGTCAGGGGCAGCACGGGCTCGGCGAGGCCGGAGAGCGAACCGCCGCTGCGCTGCTGGACGAGGCTCACCGCGCCGCCCTCGGCGCGCAGGTGCACGACGGTCCCGGGGATCCCGCCGGTGGCACGCGGCTCGGCGTTGTTCTGCACGAGCAGCAGGTAGTCGCGGGGCCCGTCGGCGCCGAGCAGCGGCGGGAGCAGCTGCACGGCGCGGGCGGCGGTCGCGGTCGTCAGCGCGACGTCCGTGACCTGCCCGCGGAGCTGCACCACCGCGTCGGCGACGAGGCCCACGAGCTCGGAGGTGTCGACGGCGTCCAGCGCCGCCCGCGCGTCCTGCACCGCGGCGTCGGCGGCGACGACCTGCGGCGCGACGGCGGCGATCGGCGCGACGTCGAGGCGACCGTCGACCGGGGCCAGCGAGGCGGGGTCCACGACCGTCGTGGCCTGCATCAACGCCGGCAGCGCGTCCGCGGCGAGCCCGTCGACGACGGCGCTGAGCGTGCGGACCGCCTCGACGTCGGCACCGACCCGGGGCAGCGCCGCGGCGACGCCCCACAGCGGGCCGTGCGTGCGCTCGTAGGCGGTGCGGGCCCGCTCCTGGAGCTGCGGCAGGACCGCGCCGGCACCCGCGACGTCGCCCGCGACGACCCGGTCCTGGAGCGTGCGGACGTCGTCGCGGGCGAGCTCGAGGGCGTCCCGGGCGCGGACCGCGTCGTACGCGAGCGACGCCGCCGCGGCCACGACGCCGAGCACGAGCACCGTGAGCACGAGCGCGACGACGGGCCCGCGTCGGCGGCGCGGACGGCGACCGTGGCGGGCCGGCGCGCGGCGGCTCGGGCCGGTCGCGTCCGGGGTCACCCACGGCGCGCCCTCCGCTGGTTCCGTCACGTCGCCCCTCCCGGTCGCACGCGCGGGCGCGGCCGCTCGCGCGACGACCCCCGTGGCCGCTCCCCACGGCCGCCGCGATGCTACCCGCGGCTCCTGGGACGACCGGGCAGGGCGGGTGGGACACGGCGCGCAGGCATGATGGACGCGTGACGACCCCTGACGCGCCCCGGCCGTTCCACGTCCTCGCCGTGTGCACGGGCAACATCTGCCGCTCCCCCGCGGTCGAGCGGCTGCTCGCGACGGGGCTCGGTGCGCCGTGGCCGGTCGGCCGCACCCTGCACGGGCCCGCCGCCGGCCCGGACGGCGCCGTGGTGTCGTCCGCCGGCACGGGCGCGGTCGTCGGGGCCCCCGTGAGCCCGCTCATGGTGGACCTGCTGCACGGCGCCGGCGTCGACGCCGGGGGGTTCGCCGCGCGCCAGCTGACGCCGGACATCGTGCGCTCGGCCGACCTCGTGCTCGCGCTCACGCGCCGGCACCGCTCGGCCGTCGTCGAGCTGTTCCCCGGTGCGGTGCGCCGCACGTTCACGCTGCGCGAGCTTGCGCGGCTCGCGGCCCTCGTGGACCGTGCCCAGCTCCCGGCCGGCCCCGGGGTCGGCGACCGCCTGCGCGCGCTGGTGCCGCTCGCGGCCGCCCAGCGCGGGCAAGTCACGGCCGACCCGGGCGCGGACGACGTCGTGGACCCCTACGGCCACAGCGCCGAGGTGTTCCGGCGGTCCTGGGACGAGCTGGCGCCCGCGGTCACGACGCTGGTGCAGGTCGTCCGCGGCTGACGCACCCGATCAGCCCGACCCGGGCGGACGAGGCCTCCCGCCCCGGCGGGACGCGCGCTCGTCCCGGGCGGGACGAGCGCCGTCAGCCCAGGAAGACCTGCGCGCAGAGCACCCCGCGCGAGCTCGAGACGCAGCCGATGCCGACGGAGGAGTACGCGCGCAGGATGTTCGCGCGGTGACCCTCCGAGCCCATCCAGCCCGCCATCATCTCGACGGGCGTCCGGTAGCCGAGGGCGAGGTTCTCCCCCGCCGAGCCGGGGCCGCACGCCGCGAGGATCGGCTCGAGCGGGTCGTGCTCGAAGCGGTTCTCGGCGACGAGCACCTCGGCGCGCGCGACGGCCTGCTGCGTCGCGCAGTCCGACACCGTGAGCGCGCCGAGGCCCGCGGCGGCGCGCTGCTCGTTGGTCAGCGTCACGAGCGACGCGGCGAACTGCTGGTCGGCGGTCAGGGCGGGCGCCGCGGGGGCGGCGGGCGCCGGAGCGTCCTCGGGCGGTGCGACGGGCGGGGCCGGCTGCGCGGTCGGGGCCGTGGTGGGCGTCGCGCTCGGCGTCGCCGTCGGCGACGTCTCGGGCGCCGGGGTCGTCGCGGACGGCTCGGGCGTCACGGTCGGGGTGCCGGTCGCGGTCGCGAGGGGCGACGGCTGCGGGCGCCGTCCGCCGCCGCGGGACACGTCGTCCCCGCGGTCGACGAGCTGCGAGACGGCGGCCGGCAGCGCCGCGAGGGTCTGCTGCGGGCTCTCGGTGCGCAGCGACGGGACGGTCGCCCAGGCGGAGAGCGCACCCGTGCACAGCGCGACGGAGGTCACGACGATCGCGCGCGCACGCACGCGCCGGCGACGCGATCGCGCCGCCCGGAACTCACGCAGCTCACGCCGCCGAGGGGACGCGGGGGCGTGGCTCGGCTGCTCCATCCGGGTCACGTTATCCGATCGTGACCTGACTCGGGACAGATCGGGCATGTGAATGCCCTCACCCCGCCGAGCCGGACCCGGGACCCGCCCGCCGCACGGCCGGCGGGTCCGGCGTCCGTCAGACGACGAGCAGCGAGAACCTGCCCGGGCCGTACCCGGCGATGTCGACGTCGAGGTCGGTGCGCCGCACGTACGCGAGCACCCACTGCGCGACGTCCGCGGGGACGGGATCCCCGGGCGCGTACACGACGTCGAGCTTGACGTGCGGGGCCCCCTCGGCGTTGAACAGCGACGCCGTGATGTTGAGCACCTCCGACGCGTTCTCGAGCAGGTTGTCGGGCAGCGCACCCGCGTTGATCGCCTCCTCGGCGCCGCGCGACGGGACGAGCCCGATCGCCGCACCGACACGCGCCGCGAGGTCCAGGTCGAGGATCACGAGGGCCGTGAGCCGGAGCATGTTGTCGACGTAGACGCCGACCGCGGCCCCGAACTCCTCGTTCGGGTCCACCATGCCGCCACCCGTCGCGACCTGGACGTCGCGACCGAGCAGCCCCTCGAACAGCTCGCGGACGTCCTTCGCCGCGGGCAGCGGGGTCTCGGCGCTCACGCGAGCACCGGCTCGATGGCGTCGCGGAACGTGTCCGCGGTGAACGGCTTCGCGATGAGGAACAGCGCCCCCGCCTCGTCGGCCGTCTGGCGCATCTCGGGCGAGCCCTCGGACGTCACGAACGCGAAGGGCGTCTCGAAGCCCTCGCGCCGCAGCGCCCGCAGCAGCTCGATGCCGGTCATCTCCGGCATGTTCCAGTCGGACAGCACCAGGTCGGGCTCGTCCGCGCGCACCATCTCGAGCGCCGCGGCGCCGTCGGGCGCCTCCCGGACGTCCCAGTCGTACCCTGCCTGGCGCAACGTGCGCACGACGATCTGCCGCATCACGCGGCTGTCGTCGGCCACCAGCACTCGCAGCACCTTCACCACCCACTTCGTCGAGTCGTCATCCTGAGAGCCCCCACGACCCTCAGATCTGCCAGACGGACACGTCCAGAGGACGTCCCCGCCAGGCCAGGACCACGCCGTCGATCCGGGTCGCCCCGTGCGTATCCGGCGCCGTGCGCCCGACCCGCGGCATGGTCAGCTTCTCCTGGACCGGCAGCAGCGCCTTGAGGTTGCCACCGACCACGTTCACCACCTCGCCGAACGCGTCGACCAGGTCGTCCTCCGAGACCGCCTCGTCCGACGGCATCCCGAGCAGGGCGCGCGCCAGGTCGTCCGCGGTCGACACGTCGGTCGACAGCAGCGTCCGGCCCGCGAACGCGCCGTGGATCTCGACCCACGCGTGCAGCGGGTCGGCGAGCACGGGGACGTCGCCGGCCCAGGGCACCAGGTGCCCGGGCTCGCCGTCGACCATCGCCGCGAAGACCTCCTCGGCGATCGCGGTGATCTGGACCGTGTCGAACGGGGCGAGCGGGCTCATACGGTCTCCTCGAGAGGCAGCAGCCCGAGCAGCTCGAGCTTGTCCCGGAGCGCGTCCGGGGTGAACGGCTTGATCATGTACTCGTGCGCGCCCGCGGCCAGGGCCCGCACGATCTGCCCGTGCTCGCTCTCCGTCGTGACCATCATGAGCGTCACGGAGCGCCAGTGCGGGTTGGCCCGGACGTTCGTCACGAACGTGAGGCCGTCCATCACGGGCATGTTCCAGTCGATGCAGGCGAGGTCGTAGCGGCCGCCGGCCTCGAGCACGTCGAGCGCCTCCTGGCCGTCCCCCGCCTCGACCGTCTCGTAGCCGAGCCGGCCCAGGGCTCCCGCGACGATGCGGCGCATCGTCCGGGAGTCGTCGATCACGAGCGCTCTCATGCTGCCCTCCGGGCGTTGTGCCGGTACACGGAGCTGCGGCCCACGGGGACCCGCTCCCAGTCGTCGTCGATGCCGAGCGTGGTCTCCGCCGCACCGAGGAGCAGGTAGCCCCCCGGGCGCACCACGGAGCGGGCCCGGCGCAGGACCTCGCGCTTGGTCGCGAGGTCGAAGTAGATGAGGACGTTGCGCAGGAACACGACGTCGAACTGACCCGCGGGCGGCGCGTGCAGCAGGTTGTGCCGCTGGAACGTCACCATCGAGCGGAGCCGCTGGCTGATCTCCCAGTCGGTGCCCGAGCGCGTGAAGTGCTTGACGAGCATCGACGCGGGCAGGCCGCGGTTGACCTCGAGCTGGGTGTACCGCCCCGCACGGCCGCGCGCGAGCACCTGCTCGGAGATGTCGGTCGCGGTGATCTGCAGGCGGACGCCCGGCATGGCCTCGTCGAGCGCCATCGCGATGCTGTAGGCCTCCTGGCCGGTCGAGCACGCGGCGGACCAGACGCGCAGCGACGTGCCGGCGCCCCGGGCCGCGAGCAGCTCGGGCACGACGTGCTGGGTCAGCGCGGTGAACGGCGACGCGTCGCGGAACCACGACGTCTCGTTGGTCGTGAGCGCCTCGACGACGAGCTCGAGCTCGGCCGGGTCGGGGCGGGCGCGCAGGCCGCGCACGTACGCGTCGACGTCGGCGAGGCCGCGCTCGCGCACGATCGGCAGGAGCCGGCTCTCGACGAGGTACTCCTTGCCGAGGTCCAGCTGGATCGCGCTGCGCTGACGGACGACGTCGGCGACGAAGGTGAAGCTCTCCGGCGTGAGGGTCATGCGGCACCTCCTGCTGCTCGGGCGGCGGTGGCGCCGGTGGCGTTCTGCAGGGCGCCCACGAGGGTGTGCGCGACCTGGTCGAGCGGGAGGACGCGGTGCGCGAGGCCCGCGGTCGCGACGGCGCCGGGCATGCCCCACACGACGCTCGAGCGCTCGTCCTGCGCGTAGACGGTGCCGCCCGCGGCGACGACGTCCTCGCAGCCCGCGCGCCCGTCGGAGCCCATCCCGGTGAGGACGACCGCGAGCAGGTCGCCGCCGTAGACGCCGACCGCCGAGCGGAACAGCACGTCGACCGCGGGCCGGCAGAAGTTCACCGGGGGTCCCTGCGTGAGCACGGCGCGCGCCCCGCTCGCGGAGCGCTGGAGCTCGAGGTGGTGGTCGCCGGGCGCGATGTACACGTGACCGGGCCGCAGCTCCTCGCCGCCGGCCGCCTCGACGACCGTGCCTCCCGTCGCGCGGTCGAGCCGCGCGGCGAGCTGCCGCGTGAAGACGGGCGGCATGTGCTGCACGACGAGCACCGGGACGGGCAGCGGGCTGGACATGGCCGAGAACACCCGCGAGAGGGCCTCGGGCCCGCCCGTCGAGGAGCCGACGACGACCGCCCGGATCGCGCGGGGGCGCGGTGCGGGCCGCAGGGTGACGGTCCGCGCGCCGCCGAGCGGGCGCAGGGCCGGGGCCGTCGAGCCGGGGCCCGTCGCCGGCGTCGCGAGCGCGCCGACGTGGCCGCGGCCGGGGACGAGCGCCTTGATGCGCGGGATGAGCTCGCGCGCCACGGTCGCGAGCGACTCGCTCACGCTCCCGACGTTCGCGGGCTTGGTCACGTAGTCGGTGGCTCCCGCGGCGAGCGCGTCGAGCGTCGCCGACGCACCCCGCTCCGTGAGCGTCGAGAACATGATGATCGGGACCCGCGAGCCCGAGGCCCGCAGCGCCCGCACCGCGCCGATGCCGTCCATGACGGGCATCTCGATGTCCATCGTGACGAGGTCGGGAGCGAGCTGCTCGACCTTCGTGAGCGCGATCTGACCGTTCGCCGCGGTGCCGACCACGTCGATCGCCGGATCCCCGGCGAGCGTGTCGGTGACGAGCCGGCGGACGACGACGGAGTCGTCGACCACCAGCACCCGGATGCGTGACACGTGCTCTCCCCCTCGACGCGCCACCGTGCGGTGACGCGTCGTCCTCATCGGCCGACGGCCCGTGCGGGTGAGTACCCGGACGGGTGAGAACACCCTCAGTAGCGGAAGGCCCCGACCTGCTCGCGCAGCTCGGCGGACATCCGCGCGAGGTCCACGACCTGGTCGTTGGTGCGGCTGACGACGGCGCTCGCCGACGCCGCGGACGACGCGACGCCCGTGATGTTCGCGGCGATGTCGCCCGAGCCGGTCGCGGCCTCGCCGACGCTGCGCGACATCTCGGTGGTCGTCGCGGTCTGCTCCTCGACGGCCGACGCGATGGTCATCTGGTAGTCGTTGATGCTCTCGATGATCCGGCCGATCTGGCTGATCACCGCGACGGCGGACGTCGTCTGGCTCTGGTTCGCGGCGATCCGCGAGGCGATGTCCTCGGCGGCGCGCGCGGACTCCTGCGCGAGGTCCTTGACCTCGCCGGCGACGACCGCGAAGCCCTTGCCGGCCTCGCCGGCGCGTGCGGCCTCGATCGTGGCGTTGAGCGCGAGCAGGTTCGTCTGCTCCGCGATGCTCGTGATGACCTTGACGACGTTGCCGATCTCCTGCGAGCTCTCGCCCAGGGCCCCGACCGTGGTGGCCGCCTCCTGCGCGTGCCCGACGGCCTGCGAGGCGACCTTCGCGGCCTCGTTGGCGTTCTGCGCGATCTCGCGGATCGAGGCGCCCATCTGCTCGGCGCCCGCCGCGACCGTCTGCACGTTGCGGCTGACCTGCTCGGCCGCCGCCGCGACGACCCCGGCCTGCGCGGAGGTCTCCTCCGACCCGGACGCGAGCTCGTGCGTCGAGGCGGACATGAGCTCGGCGGACGACGCGAGCTCGCGCGAGGTCTCCGCGACGCGGCCGAGCGTGGCCCGCATCGCGTCCTGCGCCTTGCCGAGCGAGCGGGCCATCGCACCGAGCTCGTCGTGCGTCGTGACGTCGGCGCGGACCGTGAGGTCGCCCTGCTCCATGGCCTCGATCGCGCGCTGGACCTCGAGCACCGAGCCGCGCATCGAGCGGGCGAGCAGGAGACCGAGCGCGACGACCACGGCGATGCCGACGACGAGCGCGACGAGGAGGATCGCGCGGGCCGTGTCGGCGGCGCGCTGCGCCTCGGCGGCGATGCCGTCGATGTACTCCGTCATGCCGGCCTCGATCGCGTCGAGCTGGTCGACGAACTCGCTCTTGATCGGCTCGGTCACGTCGGTCAGCACGCGCTCGTACTCGGCCGCGTCGTCGTCGAGCGCCGCGGGGACGAGCTGGGTGTCGCGCGCGTCCTTCCACGCCTCCCAGTTCGCCGTGAACTCGTGGATCCGCGGCTCGAGGTCGCCGATCACCAGGGTCACGGCGTCGAGCGCCTCCTGGAGCTCCGCGTCGTTCTCCTCCTGCTCGACGAGCCAGAACTCCTCGGCCGCGTCGGACGTGAGGGCGCCGAGCTGGGCGACGATCATGCGCGCCTTGAGCTGGTCCTCGTGGACCGTCGCGAGCGGGTCGCCCACCGACTTCTGCACCTCGGCGAGCGCCGCCGTCTTGGCCGCGAGGCTCTCGGCCTGGTAGATGCCGAGCCCGCCGATGGCGATCGCGACGACGGACAGCACCCCGATGACGCCGAGGAGCTTCCCGCGGATCGAGCTCGTCAGCCCGCGGCGGGTGGCCGCGGTGCCGGTGTCGCCCGTGGGGGCGGAGGGACCGGTCGTCGTCATGGCATGCACTCCTCGTCGTGGCGGGGCGGTGCCCCGGTGTCGTCGCACGACCGATCGGCGCGGGCACCGGCCTGATGAGGTGCGGACCGGACGAAGGGCGGGCGATTTCAGTAGGTGAAGGCAACCGTCCGCTCGCGGAGCTCGTCCGAGAGCCGGGCGAGCTCGACGACGGAGGCGCTCATCTGCGCGAGCACGTGCGAGCTGGTCTCGGCGGCCGAGGCGACGCCGGTGATGTTCGCGGCGATCTCGCCCGAGCCCGCGGCGGCCTCCTGGACCCCGCGCGACATCTCGGTCGTCGTCGCGGTCTGCTCCTCGACCGACGACGCGATCGTCAGCTGGAAGTCGTTGATCGAGCCGATGATGTGCGTGATCTGCTCGATCGCCGCGACGGCCCCCGTGGTGTCGAGCTGGATCGCGTCGACGCGGCGTGCGATGTCCTCGGTGGCGCGGGCGGTCTCGCGCGCGAGCTCCTTGACCTCGCCCGCGACGACCGCGAAGCCCTTGCCGGCCTCCCCGGCGCGCGCCGCCTCGATGGTGGCGTTCAGCGCCAGGAGGTTGGTCTGCTCCGCGATGCTCGTGATCGTCTTGACGACGTCGCCGATCTCCGAGGACGAGACCCCGAGCCGGGCGACGGTCTGCGTGGTGTGCGCCGCGACGCCGGTCGCGTCGGAGGCGACCCTGGCCGCCTGGTTGGCGTTCTGCGCGATCTCGCGGATCGAGGCGCCCATCTGCTCGGCCCCGGCGGCGACGCCGTGCACGTTGCGGTTGACCTCCTCCGCGGCGGCCGCGACCACCCCGGCCTGCGCCGACGTCTCCTGCGAGCTCACCGCGACCTGGGCGTTCGACGACGCCAGGTCCTGCGCCGCCGCGGCGACGGTCCGTGCGGTCTCGACGACGCCGCCGAGCGTCTCGCGCAGCGACGCCTGTGCGGTCGACAGCGACGCGGCCATGCGACCCGTCTCGTCGCGGCCCGGCACGTCGGCCGTGACCGTGAGGTCGCCCTCGGCCATCGCGTCGAGCGAGCGGTGCACGGCCTGGATGGCCCGGCTGGTGCGGCGCGCGACGGCGACCGCGAGCGAGCCGGCGCCGAGCGACCCGACGACAAAGGCGATCGCGAGGACCACGATGGTCCGGTCGACCTCCGCGCGGCTCTCCGCGAGGATCGCGTCGACCTGCGAGTCGATCTGGCCCTGCGCGAGCGCGAGCGCACGGCCGGCCCACATCGGGTCGGCGGCGACGCTGGCCCCGATCGCCTGCTCGAGCCCGTCGACGTCGCCCGCCTGGGCGAGCGGGACGAGGGTCGCGTCGCGGTAGGTCAGCCACGCGGCCCACCGGTCCTGGAAGTCCGCCCACTGCTGGGTCTCGGACTGCGGGAAGTCCGCGACGGCCGCGATCTGCCGCTCGACGTCCCGGTCGTTCCACGCCTGGCTCTCGGTGAGCTGCAGGCGCGTCACGTCGTCCGTGGCACCGGCCTGCTGCCGGACGAGCAGGTGGCTGCGGGCCTGCGCCGTGCGCAGCTCCGCCATCGCGGTCTGCAGCTGGCCCGTGAGGCCGGACATCTCCTCCAGGTTCTGCCCCGCGCGCCACAGCGCCACGCCGCCGGCGCCGCCGACGAGGCCGAAGACCCCGACGAGGGCGAGCATCGCGACGGTGATCTTCGTGCCCACGGAGCGGTCCCAGAACCACGACGCCCGCGAGGAGCGGGTGGCCGGGGCGGTCGGGCCGTGCGGGTCGGTCGTCGGTCGTGCCACGTCAGCTCAGCTCCTGCGCCGTGTAGTAGCCGCCGTCCACCAGGACGGCCTCGTAGTTCTCGCGCGTCACGACCTGCGGGGTCAGCAGGTAGGACGGGACGACCTTCACGCCGTTGTCGTAGGACGTGACGTCGTTGGTCTCGGGCTCGGCACCCTCGAGCAGCGCGTGCACCATGGCGACGGCGACCTCGGCGAGCTGGCGGGTGTCCTTGTAGACCGTCGCGTACTGCTCCCCCGCCACGATCGACCGCGCCGAGTCGACCTCGGCGTCCTGGCCGGTCACCGTCGGGAAGGGCTGCGCGTCGGTGCCGTAGCCGATGCCGCGCAGCGACTCGAGGATCGCGCGGCTGAGGCCGTCGTAGGGCGACAGCACGCCGTCGAGCGTCACGCCCGTGCCCGTGTACGCGGGCAGCAGCTCCTGCATGCGCGCCGTGGCGTTCTTCGGGTCCCACGCCGGCGTCTCGATCGCCGCGAAGTCCGTCTGCCCCGAGGGCACGACGAGCGTGCCGGCGTCGAGGTAGGGCTGCAGCACCGACATCGCGCCCTCGTAGAAGACGGTCGCGTTGTTGTCGTCGGCCGAGCCCGCGAAGAGCTCGACGACGAACGGCCCGGGCGCACCCGTGGGCTGGCCCCCCGCGTCGAGCACCCCGATGCCCTGCAGCAGGGTCGTGGCCTGCTGCACGCCGACGCGCTGGTTGTCGAACGTCGCGTAGTAGTCGACGTCGGGCGACTCGCGGATCAGGCGGTCGTAGGCGATGACCGGGATGTCCGCGGCGGCCGCGTCCGCGAGCACGTCCTTGAGGGCGACACCGTCGATCGAGCCGACGACGAGCGCGTCCGCGCCCGCGGCGATCATCGCGGAGAGCTGCTCGACCTGCGTCGGCACGTCGTTCTCCGCGTACTGCAGGTCGACGCCGTACCCGAGCGCCTCGAGCTGGTCCTGGACGTTCTCGCCGTCCCCGATCCAGCGGTCCGACGTCGTCGTGGGCATCGCGACCCCGACGAGCGGGACGTCGACGGCGCCCGTCGAGCCCACCGCGCCGCAGCCGGTGAGGGCGAGCGCGAGCGTGGTCAGGCCCGCGGCGCACCAGAGCGTGCGGCGGCGGGCTGCGGTGCGTGCGTGTGCGTGCGTGGTCATGGGTCCTCGGTCCGGTCGGTCAGTACGTGAAGGCGGCCGTGCGGCCGCGCAGCTCCTCGGAGAGCCGCGCGAGCTCGACGACCGAGTCGCTCATCTGCGCGAGCACGCGCGAGCTGGTCTCGGCGGCCGACGCGACGCCCGTGACGTTCGCGGCGATCTCCCCGGAGCCCGCGGCGGCCTCCTGGACCCCGCGCGACATCTCGGTCGTCGTCGCCGTCTGCTCCTCCACGGAGGAGGCGATCGTCAGCTGGTAATCGTTGATGGAGGCGATGATGTGGGTGATCTCCTCGATCGCCGCGACCGCCTGGCGCGTGTCCACCTGGATGGCCTCGACGCGCTTCGTGATGTCCTCGGTCGCCAGGGCCGTCTCGCGCGCGAGCTCCTTGACCTCGCCCGCGACGACCGCGAAGCCCTTGCCGGCCTCGCCGGCGCGCGCGGCCTCGATGGTCGCGTTCAGCGCGAGCAGGTTGGTCTGCGCGGCGATGCTCGTGATCACCTTGACGACGTCGCCGATCTCCGACGACGAGACCCCGAGCCGCGCGACGGTCTGCGTGGTCGTCTCGGCGACGCCCGTCGCGTCCGTCGCGACCTTGGCCGCCTGGTTCGCGTTCTGCGCGATCTCGCTGATCGACGCGCCCATCTCCTCGGCGCCCGCCGCGACGACGTGCACGTTGCGGTTGACCTCCTCGGCCGCGGCCGCGACCACGCCGGCCTGCGCGGAGGTCTCCTCGGAGCTCGCGGCGACCTGCGCGTTCGCGGCGGCGAGCTCGTGGGCCGCGCCCGCGACGGTGCTCGCGATCTCGACGACGCCGACGAGGGTCTCGCGGACCGCCGCCTGCGCGACGCCGAGCGCCTCCGCCATGCGCCCGAGCTCGTCGCGGCTGCGCACGGGGGCCGGGACCGTGAAGTCGCCGCCCGCCATCGCCTCGAGCGACGCCTGCACCTCGCGCGCGGCCCGCCGGATCGACATCGCGGTCTGGTACCCGAGAGTGACGACCACGACGAGCGCCGTCCCGAGCGTCAGCACCAGCGCCGCGACAGCCCGCCGGGACTGCTGCTCGGCCTCCGCGGCCACCGACGTGAAGTATGTGGTGGTGTCCTGGTCGAGCGCCTCGAGCGTCGCCTCGAGCCGGTCGATGAGCGGCTGGCTCACGTTCTGCACGAGGCTCGAGTAGTACGGGGTGTCGTTCTCCAGCGCGGCCGGCACGAGCTGGACGTCGCGCACCTTGATCCACTGCGCGTAGGCGATCTTGAAGTTCTCCCACGTCTCGCCGCCGCCGCCCACGGCGTCGAGGTCGGCGATCGCGGCCTGCAGCGCGGCGTCGTTCTCCTTCTGGCGCGCCAGCCACTCGTCCTGCAGCTGCTCCTTCTCGAACGCCGCGAGCTGCGCGACGATGAGCCGCGCCGTCGTGACGCTCTTCTGGACCTCGGCACGGCTCGCGACGAGCGTCTCCTGGAGGCGGGCGAGCTCGGCGGTGCGGGCGGTGATGCCCTGCATCGTCACCACGGCCGCGCCGCCCGAGACCGCCGCGACGGCGGCGAGCAGCAGGATCGACGTGAGGATCTTGGTCCGCACCGAGCGGTCGCGCACGACCGCGAGCACGCCGTGGGCACGCCCGGGGCCGCCGTCGGAGCCCGTCGTCCCGCCGTCGCCCGGCGCGGCGGGAGCCGGCGCGCCGGCACCCGGGACGAGGCCGGCGCTCTCACGCCGGGCGAGCAGGTCGGCGCCGCGGCGCAGCAGCGACCGCGCGTCCCGAGTCGTCGTGCTCATGCGTCCGTGCTCCTCGTCTCAGCATCCATGCCTGACGTGCACATCGACCGGGCGCGGGCCCAGTTGAACAGTCGTCCGGGTGGACTCGCTCAGGTGGCGGTCGCCGCGTCGACGTCGAGGACGAGCAGGAGGTCGCCCTCGAGCTTGTACGCCCCGAGGATCAGCTCGCGCAGCTCCGCGTCGAGGGTGTCGGGCGGCTGCTCGAACCGCTCCGGGCCGACCTCGACGACGTCGCCGATCTCGTCGACCAGCAGGCTGATCGGCTCGCCGGCCACCTGGACGACGACCATCATCGGCTCCGCGTCGTCGGCGAGCGGCTCGAGGCCGAGCCGGGGCCGCAGGTCGATCGTCAGGACCACCTGGCCCCGGAGGTTCACGAGGCCGGCGGTGCCGACCGGGGCCAGCGGGACGCGCGTGCGCACGTGCGAGCGCAGCGCCTCCTGGACCCGGGTCACGTCGACCCCGTACAGGCTCCCGCCGAGCGTGAAGGTCACGTACTGCACGGTCACACCCCTGCCGTCTCGAGCTCGGACGCGCGCCGCTGCTGCGGCACGACGACGTCGTAGAACGCCGGGTCGGCGGCCATGACCGCGGCCCGGACGTCGAGCAGCTCGGTCACGCGCTCGTGCAGGACCGTCGAGCCGGTCAGGCCCGCGTCCTCGATGTCGCTGTGACGCGAGACGTCGTCGTCGATGATGTCGACGATCTCGTCGACCACGAGCCCGACGCTGCGGCCCGCCCGCGTGTACACGACGAGCAGGAGCTCGTCCTTGCGGGCGCTGTCGAACACCCCGAGCACCCGGTCGAGGCGTGCGAGCGGCAGGATCGTCCCGCGGTACTGGATGACCTCGCGGCCGCCGACGAGCTCGACCTGGTCGATGCGCACGTGCTCGAGCCGCGCGACGGACGCGAGCGGCATCGCCACGCGGCGCCCGCCCCCGATCCCCGCGACGAGCAGCTGCTCGACGACGCGCTCCGTGACCTCCTGCACCGCGCCGCGGCGCTCGCGTGCGTGCTGCTCCCCCTCCGCGACGAGCGCGCGCCGCGCGATCGCCTGGACGTCGAGGATCAGCGCGACCGCACCGTCGCCGAGCACCGTGGCGCCCGCGTAGATGCCGATCGCCTTGAGCCGCGCCGAGAGCGCCTTGACGACGATCTCCTCGGTGTTGAGGACCCGGTCGACCAGGAGCCCGAAGCGCTGGTGGTCGGCCTGGACGACCGCGATGACGGTCGAGGACCCCGGCTCGACCGGGATGCCGAGCACGTCCGCGAGCGACACCAGCGGCAGCAGCTCGCCGCGCAGCCGGTACACCGCGGCGTTCTGGATGCGCTCGATCCCGGCGCCGGCCCGCTGGCCGTCGAGGGCCACGAGCTCGAGCAGGCTGACCTGCGGGACGGCGAACAGGTCGCCGCCGCACACGACGGTGAGCGCGGGCATGATCGCGAGCGTCAGCGGGATGCGCAGGCGCCAGACCGTCCCCTCGCCGAGCGTCGAGTCGACGTCGACGGTCCCGCCGATCGCCTCGATCTTGGTCCGCACGACGTCCATGCCGACCCCGCGGCCGGAGACGTTGGTGACGGCCTCGGCCGTCGAGAAGCCCGGGAGGAACAGCAGCTGCATGAGCTCGGGCGGGGTCATGAGCATGACCTGCTCGGGCGTGCGCAGGCCGCGCTGGACGGCCTTCGCGGCGACCTTCTCGGTGTCGATCCCGCGGCCGTCGTCGGCCACCTCGACGACGACCTGACCGCCCGCGTGGTACGCGCGGAGCGTCAGCAGGCCGCGCGCGGACTTGCCCGCGGCGACGCGCTCGACGGGCGACTCGATCCCGTGGTCGACGGCGTTGCGCACGAGGTGCGTGAGCGGGTCCTTGACGGCCTCGAGCAGCCCGCGGTCGAGCTCGGTGTCCCGGCCGACCATCTCGAGCTGGACCTCGCGGTCGCACGCGGCGGCGAGGTCGCGCACGACGCGCGGCATCTTCGACCACACGTGGTCGATGGGCTGCATGCGGGTCTTCATGACCCCCTCCTGCAGCTCGCCCGCGATGAGGTTGAGGCGCTGCGCGGAGCGGACCAGGTCGACGTCGGAGCGGTCGCCCGCGAGCCGGCTGATCTGGTTGCGCGAGAGCACGAGCTCGCCGACCTGGCGCATGAGGGCGTCGAGCAGCTCGACGTCGACGCGGATCGAGGTCTCGGAGCTCGTGGACGCCGACGTGGGCGCGGCCGGTGCGGCGGGGGCCGGGGCGGTGGGCGCTGCGGGCGCGACCGCCGGGGCCGGGGCGGCGGCGACCGGCGCGGGCTGCTCGGGCGCCGTGGCCTGCTGGGTGGCGGTCTCGACCGCAGCGGTCGGCTCCGTGCCCGAGGCGGCCGCGGCACGCGCCGACCGGGGGACGATCACGCGCGACGGGTCGGCGGCGCGCACGGCCGGCTTCGCGGCGGGCGCCTCGTCGGGCGCGGTGCTCGCGGCGTCGGTCGCGGGGGGCGTCGTAGCGCCGATGACGTCGTCCGACGGCACTGCGGCGGCCACGGTCTCCGGAGACTCGGACGCGTCGCGCCCGGCCTGCAGGCGGCCGACCGCGTCGAGCACGCCGTCGATGTCGACCGCGCCCTCGGTGCTGTCCGCGGCGATCGCGGTGAGGATCTCGCGCACGACGTCGACGAGGCGCAGCAGGACGTCGGTCGTCGCCTGGTCCATCGAGCGCTTGCCGTCGCGGAGCTCCACGAGGAGGTTCTCCCCCGCGTGGGTCACGCGCTCGAGCCGGCCGTAGGCGAGGAAGCCCGCGGTGCCCTTGATCGTGTGGATCGTGCGGAACACGCTGCCGAGGAGCTCGCGCGACCCCGGGGACTCCTCGAGGGCCACCAGGTCCTGGTCCAGCTGGTCGAGGTTCTCGTGACTCTCGACCAGGAACTCACGGACGATGTCGTCCATGTCCTCCACTGTGCCCTCCCACCCGTGACCGGCGGCCGTCCCGCCTGACGCACCGCCCATCGGTCACCCGCGCCCGGACGTGAGCAACCGGGACGGGTGAGGGGCGGTCGTCCGGTGCCGACCGCGGACGGCCCCGTGTGCCCGGGCGTCCGCGGACCGCCGCCCGGCCGACGGGCCAGGCCCGGACGGGTGCCGGGGGCGTGTGCCCGTGAGAAACGTTTCAGGCGTCCCCCGAACCCTTCGGTTCGCCGACCGATCGTGCGACCGTGAGCGCCAACACCCGGCCGTGACCGCCTCCACGAAATCGATATCCACCGGTCGAGAGGCGGCCGGCCCGGCCGTACCCGCCCGTCGACGACGACGGGCGCCCTGAGAGAGAGGTACGCATGAGGACGACTCCACGACGCGCCGGGCTCGCCCGGCGCGGACTCATCGCGGCGGGCCTGACGCTCGCCACGGCGCTCGCCGGTCTGGTGGTGACGGCCCCCGCGCAGTCGGCGGCGAGCACCCTGGCCGCCGCGGCGCAGCAGAGCGGCCGGTACTTCGGGACGGCGATCGCGGCGAACCGGCTGAGCGACTCGACGTACGCGACGATCGCGAACCGTGAGTTCGACATGATCACGGCCGAGAACGAGATGAAGATGGACGCGACCGAGCCGTCGCAGAACCAGTTCAGCTACGCGAGCGGCGACCGGATCCTCAACTGGGCGCTGCAGAACAACAAGCGGGTCCGCGGGCACGCGCTGGCGTGGCACTCCCAGCAGCCGGGCTGGATGCAGAACATGTCCGGCACCCAGCTGCGCACCGCCATGCTGAACCACGTGACCCAGGTCGCGACGCACTACAAGGGCAAGATCTACGCCTGGGACGTCGTGAACGAGGCCTTCGCCGACGGCTCGTCGGGCGCGCGTCGCGACTCCAACCTGCAGCGCACGGGCAACGACTGGATCGAGGCCGCGTTCCGCGCCGCCCGGGCCGCCGACCCCGCCGCCAAGCTCTGCTACAACGACTACAACACCGACGACTGGACGCACGCCAAGACCCAGGCGGTCTACAACCTGGTCAAGGACTTCAAGGCCCGCGGCGTGCCGATCGACTGCGTCGGTCTGCAGTCGCACTTCAACCCGCAGAGCCCCGTCCCGGCCAACTACCAGACGACCCTGTCGTCCTTCGCCGCGCTCGGCGTGGACGTGCAGATCACCGAGCTCGACATCGAGGGCTCGGGCTCGCAGCAGGCCGAGAACTACCGCCGCGTCGTCAACGCCTGCCTCGCGGTCACCCGCTGCACCGGCATCACCGTCTGGGGGGTCCGCGACACCGACTCCTGGCGCGCGTCGGGCACCCCGCTGCTGTTCGACGGGTCCGGCAACAAGAAGGCCGCCTACACAGCGACGCTCGACGCGCTCAACGGCGGCGACCCGGTCGACCCGACGCCCGACCCCACCCCGACGACGCCCGGCCCGACCCCGACGACGCCCCAGCCCACGGGCGGGACCGGGTCCTGCACGGTCGTCTACGCCGCGCCGAGCCAGTGGCAGAGCGGGTTCACCGCGAACGTCCGCATCACCAACAACGGCCAGGCCGTCGACGGCTGGACGCTGAGCTGGACGTTCCCGGGCAACCAGAGGGTGACGAACGCCTGGAACACCGTGGTGACGCAGAACGGCGCCCAGGTGACCGCACGCAACGCCGGCTACAACGCGCAGATCCCGGCGGGCGGCACCGTCGAGCTCGGCTTCAACGGCTCGTACAGCGGGACCAACCAGGCACCGGCGAGCTTCGCGCTCAACGGCACCACCTGTACCGGGTGAGCCCGCACGCCGTCCCGGCCACGCAGCCCGCCGACGCGGGTGACGCGACCTGACGGCACGGCCGGCCGCCGCCCCACCGGGCGGCGGCCGCGCACCACCTCGTGGTCCCGGTCCCCGGCGCGGCTCCTCGCGCCGGGGACCAGCCCTGGGGACGTCCTGGCCGACCCGCCGACGTCGGTGGGCACAGAGGGAAGAGGCACGCATGCGCAGCACAGCACGACACGTCCGGCGCGCGGTGGTCGCCGCCGGCCTGACGCTCGCGACGGCGGCCGCCGGACTCGTCCTGACGACACCGCCACCCTCCGCCGCGACGGCCCGCACTGCGCCGGCCGCGCTGACCACCGGGTGCTCGGTGACCTACACCGCACCCAGCCAGTGGCAGACCGGCTTCACCGCGAGCGTCCGGGTCACGAACCACGGACCCGCCGTCGACGGGTGGGCCCTGACCTGGACCTTCCCTGGCAACCAGAGCGTGACGAACGCCTGGAACGCCGTCGTGTCGCAGAGCGGTGCGCGCGTGACCGCGCGGAACGCGCACTACAACGCGCGCCTGGCGACCGGCGGGACGGTCGAGCTCGGCTTCAACGGCTCGTCCACCGGCAGCAACCCGGCACCCACCGCGTTCGCGCTCGACGGCACGCCGTGCACCGGGCCGGGCCCGGTCGTCACCCCGACGCCGACACCCACGGCCACCCCGACCGCGACCCCGACACCCACGGCCGCCCCCACCCCCACGCCGACCGCCAGCACCCCGCCGCACGCTCTGCCGTCGAGCTTCCGCTGGTCGTCGACGGGCGCGATCATCTCCCCGGAGCGGGACGCGTCGCACGACCCGGTCGCGATCAAGGACCCGTCGGTCGTCTACGCCGAGGGCCGGTGGCACCTGTTCGCGTCGGTCGTCGAGAACGGCGGCTACAACCTGGCCTACACGAGCTTCGCCGACTGGTCGCAGGCGTCGTCGGCCCCCCACCACTACCTCGACCGCTCGGCGATCGGCGCCGGCTACCGGGCGGCCCCGCAGGTGTTCTGGTTCGAGCCGCACGGGCTCTGGTACCTCGTCTACCAGACCGGCGCCGGCGGCTCGTACTCGACGACCCGCACGATCTCGGACCCGTCCTCGTGGTCCGCCCCGAGGAACTTCTACGCCGAGCAGCCCCGGATCATCCGGGAGAACATCGGCGACGGCTACTGGGTCGACTTCTGGACGGTCTGCGACACGGCGACGTGCTACCTGTTCTCGTCCGACGACAACGGCCACCTGTACCGCTCGGAGACGCCGCTCGCACGCTTCCCGCACGGGTTCACGAACACGGTGATCGCGATGGAGGACCCGAACCGGTACCGGCTCTTCGAGGCCTCGAACGTCTACAAGGTCGCCGGTCAGGACACCTGGCTCCTGGTGCACGAGGCGTTCGACACGGACGGCAAGCGGTACTTCCGGTCGTGGACCGCGCCGTCGATCGAAGGTCCGTGGGCGGCGCTGGCCGACACCGAGGCGAACCCGTTCGCCCGCGCGAGCAACGTGACGTTCCCGGGCGGCGCCTGGACGCGCGACATCAGCCACGGGGAGATGATCCGCTCGGGCACCGACCAGACGATGGAGATCAGCGCCTGCGACCTGCGGTACGCCTACCAGGGGATGGACCCCGCGTCGACGGCCGACTACAACGACCTGCCCTGGCGGATCGGGCTGCTCACGCAGACGAACGCGGCCTGCTGAGCGACTACTCCGCGCGTTCGGTGCCCGCGTGCGGCTCGGCGCTCGACGCGGCCTCGGGGGCCGGGACGGGGCCGGCCGGCGGACGTGCGCCCGCAGCGGGCGGGCGCGGCACGAGCTTCTGCAGCGCCTCCGCGTCGGCGTCGGTGACCGCGCTGGCCTCGACGTTCGCGGCGGTGACGGCCTCGATCACCTCGGCGCGGTGCACGCGCACCGAGCGGGGGGCGTCGATGCCGAGGCGCACGCCGTCGCTGCGCACCTCGATCACCGTCAGGACGATGTCGTCCCCGATGAGGAGGCGTTCGCCGACGCGACGGCTCAGGACCAGCATGCGAACGACCCTACCTGCCGGAGCCCGGGGCGCTCCTGCCGTGCGGCGGGTGTCGCGCCGTCAGTCCCAGCGCGCGTCGTCCCCGAGGTGCTGGCTGAGCGCCGCCGCCCACGCGACGCGCGTCGCCGGGATGCCGTCGATCCAGGCGACCGGGACCGGCAGGTCGAGGACCGTGCCGGGCTCGGTCGTCTCGAACAGGCCGCGCACGGCGAGCACGTCGACGGCCCGCTGGGCGCCGACCTCGCCGAGCCACCGCTCGCAGTCGCGGGCCTTGTCGCGCGCGTCGACGACGCCCCAGACCTGGTCGGCGTCGAGCGCCGCCAGGATCGCGGCGGCGTGGGCGCGGTCGCCCGGCTCGGGTCCCACGCCGAGCACGACGAGCGCGACGTCGCCGGACTCCCCCGAGCGGGTGCGCCAGCGCTCGGCGGCGGCGGGGGTCGTGAGCCGCCGGCCGCGGCCGGGCACGTGCTCGACCTCGCCCGCGAGCACGATGCCGGCCGGCGCCTGGCGGAGCCGCTCGGCCAGCTGGCCCGCGACCGTCATGGCGTCCTCGCCGCGACCGACGACGACCACGACCGAGCCGCGCGAGCGCACGAGGTGCGGGGCGTCGGGCACGTGCGCGAGCAGCGCCGAGAGGGTCGCCGGGGAGCCGGCCGGGAGGTCGGCGAGCAGCCGGCTCGGGACGCCGAGCCGGACGAGGGCCTCGCGCGAGCGGGCGGCGCCGGGGCCGGCCGCGTCGGGCCGAGCTGCCACGGGCGCGGGCGCGGGAGCGGCGGGCAGCACGACCGGGACCGTCGCCTCGTCCTCGTCGCGCACGGGCACGGCCGGCGGCGGTGCGAGCGGGGAGAACACGCGCTCGGCGGGTGCCGGGACCTCGATGTCCGCGGGCAGCGGCTGGCCGCCCGCCATCGCCCGGACCTGCTCGAGGACCGACGCGAACGACTCGGCGCCGGTCGAGACGCGCGGGGTGCCGTCGTCGACCGGGCCCGAGCCGGCCGAGCCCGTCGCGCTCGCGCCGCTGAGGGACGTCGGGTCGTCGGCCTCGGCGGCCTCCGCGGCGGCGAGCAGCGCGTCGATCCCGACCGGACCTCCCGCTGCGGCCGCGGGCGGCTGGCGCAGCGCGCGCGGGCGCGGGCGCGGCGCCTCGGGGACCTCGACGGTCAGCTCGTAGCGCTCGCGCGCGAAGAAGCCCGCGACCCCGCCGGTGCGGATGCGCTCGGCGCGCACGATGCGGGCGGTCGGCCCGAACTCCTCGCGCACGTGCACCATGAGCTCGGCGAGGTCACCACCCTCAAGAAGCAATCGCGTGGACACCGGTCACCACCCCGACGGTCTCGATCTGGATACCGGCGCCCGTGACCTCGGAGTACGAGAGGACGGGGAGCCGCGGGAGGCCGAGCAGCACGAGCCGGCGCACCGCCGGGCGCAGCGCGGGAGCGCACACGAGCACGACCGGGTCCCCGCTCGCCTCGGCGGCCGCGACGGCGTTGCCCAGCTGGGCGAGGATCGCGTCGAGGCGCGCCGGGTCGACGAGGACCTGGGAGCCCGCGTCGGAGGGGCGCAGGTTCTCGACGAGCGACTGCTCGAGGCCCGGGTCGAGCGTGATGACCCGCAGGGCCCCGCCCGCGGTGTACTGCGCGGTCAGCGCCGGGCCGAGCGCGCCGCGCGCGGCCTCGACGAGCTGCTCGGGGTCGGTCGTGACCTTCGCGCGCAGCGTGAGCGCCTCGTAGATGCGGGACAGGTCGCGGATCGCGACCTCCTCGGCGAGCAGGCCCTGGAGCACGCGCTGGACCTCGCCGAGCGACAGCAGGCCGGGCACGAGCTCGTCGACGACCGACGGGTTGACCTGCTTGACGCCCTCGGTCAGCACGCGCACGTCCTCGCGGCCGAGCAGGCGCGGGGCGTTCTGCGTGATGATCGCGCCGAGGTGCGTGATGAGCACCGAGACGCGGTCGACGACCGTCGCGCCCGCCATCTCCGCGGCGTGCCGCAGCTCGGCGGGGACCCACTTGCCCGCGAGGCCGAAGACCGGCTCCACGACGCTCTGCCCCGGCAGCGACCCGAGGTCGTCGCCGAGCGCGAGCACGCGACCGCCGGGCGCCTCGCCGCGCCCGACCTCGACGCCGGCGATCCGCACGACGTACGTCGCGCGCGGCAGGTCGACCGAGTCGCGGGTGCGGACCGGCGGGACGACGATCCCGAGGTCCATGGCGATCTTGCGGCGCAGCCCGCGCACCCGCACGAGCAGGTCCTGGTCGGGGCCCGAGCCGACGAGGTCGACCAGGTCGGGCGCCAGCAGGATCTCGAGGGTGTGCACGCGCATCTGCTCGATGAGCTGCTCGGGGCTGTCCGCGGACGGCGCGACCGCCTCCGCTGCGACCTGGACCTCGCCCGCGGCGGCCTCGCGCTTCTCGGCGGCGCCGATCCGCTGCGCGGCGATCAGCAGGCCGGCGCCCACCAGCACGAACGGCGGCTTGGGCATGCCCGGGAGCAGCGCGAGGCAGATCGCGCCGACGCCCGCGATGAGCAGCGCGGGGCGGCTCTGGAGGAGCTGCTTCGACGCCATCGAGCCGAGGTCTCCCTCGGCGGTCGCGCGCGTCACGACGATGCCGGTCGCGACCGAGAGCAGGAGCGCAGGGATCTGCGTGACGAGGCCGTCGCCGATCGTCAGGAGGCTGAACCGCTCGAGCGACTCCGGCGCGGACATCCCCATCTGCACCATGCCGATGACGAAGCCGCCGACGAGGTTGATGACCGTGATGATGATGCCCGCGATCGCGTCGCCCTTGACGAACTTCGAGCCACCGTCCATCGCGCCGTAGAAGTCGGCCTCGGCGGCGACGTCGGCCCGGCGGCGGCGCGCGGTGTCGTCGTCGATGAGCCCGGAGTTGAGGTCGGCGTCGATCGCCATCTGCTTGCCGGGCATCGCGTCGAGCGTGAACCGCGCACCGACCTCGGCGACGCGGCCCGCGCCGTTGGTGATGACGACGAACTGGATGACGACGAGGATCAGGAAGATCACGAGGCCGATGACGAGCGAGCCGCCGACGACGAAGTGCCCGAACGCGTCGATGACCGCACCCGCGTAGCCGTCGCGCAGCACGAGGCGCGTGCTCGCGACGTTGAGCCCGAGCCGGAACAGCGTGAACACGAGGATCAGGGACGGGAACACCGAGAAGTCGAGCGGGCGGCGCACGTACATGCTCGTGAGCAGGATGACGAGCGACGCGGTGATGTTCACCGCGAGCAGCACGTCGAGCATCGCCGCGGGCAGCGGCACCACGAGCAGCAGGACGATGCCCACGACGCCCGCGGGCACCGCGAACTGGGTGATCGACCGGTTCTTCATGCGCTGACCTTCCGGGGTCATGAGGTCGCGCCCGCGGTCGCGGACGGACGGGGTTCGGGGGTCGACGGGCTCGGCCGGCTCGTCGACGGAGCGCGGCGGGCGGCGGCCCGGTGACGACGGGGGTCCGCCGCCTCGGGCGGCAGCTCGCTCGGCCCGGTGGGCAGCCGGTGCTGGCCGAGCGCGGCGCCGCGGCGGCGCAGCGCCATGACGAACGCGAGGATGCGCGCGACGGCCGTGTACAGGTACTCGGGGACCTCCTGGCCGATCTCGCACGCGGCGTGCAGCGCACGGGCGAGCGGGATGTCCTCGACCATCGGGACGCGCTTGTCGGTCGCCTCGGCGCGGATGCGCGTCGCGACCGCCCCGGCTCCCTTCGCCACGACGCGCGGGGCACCGGTCCCCGGCTCGTAGCGCAGCGCGACGGCGACGTGCGTCGGGTTGACGAGGACGACGTCCGCGTCGGCGACGGCCGCCATCATGCGGTTGCGGCTCATCGCCATCTGCTTGGAGCGGATCGCTCCCTTGAGCAGCGGGTCGCCCTCGGTGCGCTTGTTCTCGTCCTTGATCTCCTGCAGCGACATCCGCGTCTGCTTGCGGTTGCGCTTCATGACCACGATCACGTCGAGCACCGCGAGCGCGACACCCGCCGCGATGCCGCCGCGCAGGAGGTCGGTCACGCCGCCCTCCGCGACGCCGAGGAGCTGGGCCACGGAGAGCTGGCCCGAGCCCATCAGGACCGGGACGAGCGACTGGACGCCCGCGTAGAGCACGAAGCCGACGACGGCCGTCTTGAGCAGCGTCTTGACGCCCTGCCACAGCGACTGCCCCGACACCATGTTCTTGACGCCCTTGAACACGTTGAGCTGCTTCATGTGCACGGTGACCTTGCGCGGGTGGATCCCGCCCTGGCCCGCGGCGACGGCGATCGTCACGACGACGACCAGCGCGAGGATCGGCAGCAGCGTCGTGCCCATCGAGCGGCCCGCGTCGGCCAGCGCCTGCACCGCGAGCGCCGGCTCGGGGTTCGCGGCGACGTCCCGCACGGTGGTGAGCTGCGCGACGGCGGCGTCTCCCCCGCGCTCGAGCACCATGGGCAGCGCAACCGCGGCGGCGCCGAGCCCGACCCACGCGGACAGGTCCTGCGACCGGGAGAGCTGGCCCTTCTTGCGGACCTCCTTCATCCGCTGCGGGGTGGCCTTCTCGGTCTTCTCCCCGCCGTCCCCGCCGCTCATGCGGACACCCCGAGGACGGTGCGCACCGCGGTCGAGACGAGACCCTCGATCTGCCCGGGCATCGCGAGGTAGGCGAAGCCGGCGAACGTCACCGTCATCAAGATCTTGAGCGGGAAGCCGAGCGCGAACGCGTTGAGCGCCGGCGAGACGCGCGTGAGGAGCCCGAGCCCGACGTCGGTCAGGAAGAGGATGACCACGAGGGGGCCGGCGATCTGCAGCGACGCGAGGAACATCTGCGTGACGCCCTCCGTGACCTGCTCGGCCATGACCCCGAGGTCCAGCGTCGCGCCGAGCGGCAGCGCGTCGAACGTGCGGACGAGGCCCGCGAGCACCATCTGGTAGCCGTTGGTGACGAACAGCAGGACGAGCGCCGTGAGCTGGTAGAGCCGGGCGAACTGCGCGCCGCTCGTCATCTGCATCGGGTCGAACGCCGCCGCCATCTGGAAGCCGCCGAACAGGTCGATCAGGTTGCCGGCCGACTGCACGGCGGAGAACACGAGCGCGACGAGGAAGCCGAGGCCGCCGCCGATCACGACCTGGGCCACGAGGTCCCCGACGAACTCCGGCGTCGACGCGGGGGCTCCCCCGGCGGCCTCGAGGCGCGGGGTGACCGCCAGGGCGAGGCCGAGCGCGAGCATGACCTTGACCTGGGCGGGGATCGCCCGGTGCGCGAACGGGGGCGCGATCACCAGGAACGCGGCGATCCGCACGCCCGCGAGCATCGCGGTCTCGACGGTCGCGAGCGGCAGCGTCATGCCCAGCGGCTCCACGGGTCAGCCGCCCAGCAGCGCGGGGATGCGCGCGTACAGGTCGTTCGTGAAGGAGACGAGCTCCGAGATCATCCAGTGGCCCGAGACGAGCAGCGCGGCCGCGGCCGCGAGGGCCTTGGGCACGAAGCTGAGCGTGACCTCCTGGATCTGCGTGATCGACTGCAGGAGCGACACGACGAACCCCACGACGAGCGCGGTGACGAGCACGGGGGCGCAGAGCTTGGCCGCGAGCACCAGGGCGTCGAGCCCGATGTCGAGGACGGCGTTGGTGTCCATGCTCAGCCCCCGCCCATGTACGAGCCGATGAGCGCGGTAACGACGAGTCCCCAGCCGTCGACGAGCACGAACAGCAGGAGCTTGAACGGCAGCGAGACCATCACGGGCGGCAGCATCATCATGCCCATCGACATCAGCGCCGAGGAGACGACGATGTCGATCACGAGGAACGGCACGAAGATGACGAACCCGATGATGAACGCGGCCCGCAGCTCCGAGAGCATGAACGCGGGGATCAGCGTGAGCATCGGGACGGACTCGGGGCTCTCGGGGTTGGGCTGGTCCGCGGCGCGCGTGATGAGCGCGAGGTCCGACTCCCGGGTGTGGTCGAGCATGAAGTCGCGCAGCGGGGCGGAGCCGACGTCCACGGCCTGCGTGAACGTGAGCTGGCCCGCGAGGTAGGGCTGGACGCCGAGCTCGTTCACGTCGCCGACGACCGGCGCCATGATGAACAGGCTGAGGAACAGCGCGAGCCCGGCGATCACCTGGTTGGGCGGGACGCCCTGGAGCCCGAGCGCGTTCCGCGTGAGCGCGAGCACCACGAAGATCTTCGTGAAGCTCGTCATCATGAGCAGCAGCGCCGGCACGACCGAGAGCAGCGTGATCGCGAGCAGCACGACGATCGAGCTGCTCGGCGTGCCGTTGACGCCGTTGATGTCGACCGAGACCGTGTCGCCCGCGGAGCCGCCCGGGTCGACCGGGGCCGTCGGGGCGGCCGGCTGCTCGGGCGGCAGCGGCGCGGCGTCCGCGGAGCCGGCACCGACGAGCAGCAGCACGAGCGCGAGGGCCGCGACGAGCAGCAGCAGGACGGCGCGGCGGCGCGCGGGGGTCAGCGGCGCGGCGGCGGCGCGGGGGGCCGTCGTGGCGCGCGGGGCGGTCGGGTTCACCGGCGGACCGTGCGTTCCTGGAGCGAGGTGACGGCGCGGCGCCACGTCGCGGGCGACAGGATCGAGCCGTCGAGCGCCGAGGTGGTGGCCTGCGTGGGGACGAGCGGGGCCGTCGCGACGGGCGCGGCGGGGCCGGCGGGTGTCGCGTCGTCGTGCGGCGCGGTGTCGTGCACTGCGGTGTCGTGCACTGCGGTGTCGTGCACTGCGGTGTCGTGCACCGCGGTGCCGTGCACCGCGGTGCCGGGCACTGCGGTGCCGGGCACCCCGGCCTCGGCGAGCAGCGCGTCGATGTCGAGCGGCGCACGCAGCAGCACCTCGTCGCCGGCGGGCGCCACCGGGACGTCCGCGGCGGCCGGAGCTGCGGACGGGCGGCCCGGGCGGCGCGCCGCGACGAACGACGTGAGCGACGCGGGCAGCGCGGTCAGCGCCGTCCCCGCGGGCCGGGTCGCGACCTCGCGGGCCGGCGCCGGCGTGGTGTCGAGCACGGGGGCGAGCTCGGTGAGCATCGTGACCTGCTGCTCCCCGTAGCCGAGCAGGAGCCGGCGGTTGCCGACCGCGAGGACCGCGACGCCGGCGTGCCGGCCGAGCGACTGCCGGCCGACGACCTGCAGCGACGGCCCCGCAGGCAGGCGGCGGCCCGGGGTCGCGCCGACCTTGCGCGCGACGACCCAGATCAGGCCGACGACGCACAGGAGCGAGACCACCACGCGCAGCAGCAGCACGGGACCGTCGTCCATCAGAGGGTGCCCTGCTCGCCCGCGACGATCTCCGTGATCCGGATGCCGTAGTCCTCGTCGACGACGACGACCTCGCCGCGCGCGACGAGCCGGCCGTTGACCATGATGTCCGCCGGGCTGCCGGCGGCGCGGTCGAGCTCGAGCACGGCACCGGGCGTCAGCTCGAGGACCTGGCGCACGGGCAGCCGGGTCCGGCCGAGCTCGGCCGTGAGCGTCATCTCGACGTCGTAGAGCACGTGCATGCTGGCTCGCTGCGCGGGGACGCCCGGGACCTGCACGACGGCGTTGGGCTCGGCGCGCACGCGCAGCGCGAACCAGGCCTGCGCGACGCCGTCGCGCTCGAGGGCGAACAGCAGCGCGTCGTCCGCGACCGCGGTCCCGGCCGGCTCGGTGCGGGCCGAGTCGAGCACGCCGGCGCCGAGCACCGCGCACGCACCCTCGAGGGCCGGGCGCAGCGCGTCGGCGAGCGCGAGCGGCGCTCCGCCGTCGGCGCCCGCGAGCAGAGCGCCGGCGACGGCCTCCTCCGCGACCAGCACGAGGTCCGCGCTCGGCGAGCCGACGAACGACGCGACGACGGCCGTGGCGGTCGGCGCGGGGCCCGTGCCCGGACGCGCCGGGACGGCCGTCAGCGGGACGGTCGCAGGCACGAGGCGGGCCACCGCGGTCGCCGCGGCGAGCGCGGTGTCGGTGAGCGTGGCGGTGGGGTTCATCAGTGGTTCTCCTCGACGGTGACGACCATGCAGGCGAGCCGGGAACCGTTGTTCCCGGCCGCGGCTCGTGCGAGCACGACCCCGTCGACGACCACGTCCAGCGGCTTCGTCGTGGGGTGGGACAGGGGCAGGACCTCACCGACGGTGAGGGCGAGGACGTCGCGCGGGCTGACGACGACGGGCGCGAAGCGCACCGACACGTCGACCGGCACCTCCTGCACCGCGGCGTCGAGCTCGACGAGGGCGAGGGCGTGCGCGCGGCGCTCGTCGGCGGACCGGGAGTCGGTGCCCTCGCTGGCCCGCAGCGACGCGAGCAGCAGCTCGGCGGGGAGCATGAACGTCGCGGTGTCCTCGCGCTCGCCCGACGTGAGCGTGAACGTCGCGACGAGCACCGCGTCGGACGCGCCGACGGCCTGCACGAACTGCGGGTTGTACTGCACCGAGCGGACGCTCACGTCGAGCGGCATCAGCGCGGCGAACGCGTAGGACAGGTCGCCCAGCGCGTGCTGCAGCAGGTCGCGGACGAGCGTGAGCTCGATCTCGGTGAGCTCGCGGCCGTCGCGCTCGTCGCCGACGCCGTTGCCGCCGAGCAGGTAGTCGATCCACACCATGAGCGCGCTCACGGGCATCTGGACGACGGCCGTCTGGCGCGTCTGCTCGACCGTGCACAGGACCATCGCGGTCGAGGCCGGGAGCGCGCGGACGTACTCGTCGTAGGAGTGCAGCGTGACGCCCTCGAACGTGGCGCCCGACATGACCCGCAGGCGCGCCGTGAGCTGCGTGCCCCACTGGCGGGCGAACGTCTCGAACGCCATCTCGAGCAGCCGGGCGTGCTCGCGGGCGAGCGTCGTCGGCCGGCGGAAGTCGTACGCCTCGGGCTCGTGCGTGCGGTTGCGCCGCTGCGCAGGGCGCACGGAGGTGGCTGGGGTGTCCTGGACCGTCACGAAAGCACTCATCGGCGGTCCGCGCCGGGATGTGAGGAACTCCGTAGGCCGGCTGGGTGAACGTCTCCGCCCACGGCCCGTCATGGGCCGACGCGTGCGGCGGAGCGGTGCGGCGCCCTCCATGGCGCCCTGAACGAGCCGGCTGAGGCAGCCGGTGCAGCAGCGGTGCTACTGCGTGACGTAGTTCGTCAGGTAGAGGTCCATCACCTCCCCGTGGTAGGCCTCCTCGATCTCGGCGAGCAGCTCGGCCTTGAGCGCGTCGCGGGTCGCGGGGTCGGAGACGGCCGCCATGTCACGGCCGGAGAACTTGGCGATCATGAGGTCGACCGCCTTGGAGGGGTCCGGCTCGCCGTGACCGCCCGCGTCGATGGTCATCTGCAGGCCGAGGCCGATGCGCAGGTAGTGGCCCGCGGCGAGGTTGACGCTGATCGGCTCGACGGTGAGGACCGCCCCCGGCTCGGGCTCGGGCTCGGCGTGCGCCTCGCCCTCCGTCGCGTGCCCGGGGCCCATCAGGAAGTACCACGCGGCACCGCCGCCGAGCACGAGCACCGCCGCGAGCACGATGATCAGGAGCTTCTTCTTGCTCTTCGGCGCGGCCTCCTCCTCGGCGGGCGTCGCGGCCTTGGCCCCGATCTTGCCGCTGGGGTTCTTGGGCGCGATCTTCCCGGGGGACGACACGACACGCTGCTCGATGGGCATCTCTACCCCTCCGTTCCGAGGACGGCCGGCAGGAGGTTGCGGACCTGCTCCGGCGCACTGCTGAGGATGACGAGGTCGACGCGGCGGTTCGCCGCGAGCGCCTCCGGGCTGTCTCCCGCGACGAGCGGGCGGGCGTCGCCGAAGCCGACGGCCATGATGCGGTTCCCGGGCATGCCGTCGGCCTCGACGAGGTGCCGGAGCACCTGCGTCGCGCGGTCCGACGACAGCTCCCAGTTGGTCGGGTAGCGGCCCGAGACGGGCACCGTGTTCGCGTGCCCCTCGACCGAGACGTTCTCGGGGATCGCGACGAGCGTCGGCCCCGAGACGTCGAGCACGCGGGCTGCGGTCGGCGTGAGCACCGCGCTCGCCGCCGCGAAGAACACGTCATCGGCCACGAGGCCCATGACGAGCCCGCGCTCGTTGATCCGGAAGCGCACGGTGTCACCGAGCCCGTTCGCGGCGAGCTGGGCCGCGAGCTGGTCGCGCAGGCCCTGCAGCCGGGCGGCCTCGACCTGCGCCGCCGCGAGCACCTCGGGGTCGACGCCCGGCGGGTCCGGGTCCGCGGCGACCCGCGGGGGCGACGGGTTGGCGCCCTGCTGGCCGAGGCCCGCGTCGGCGTTCACCATCCCGGCGGTGCCCTCGGCGGCGGACGTCTTCGGCTCGATGCTCTGGCCGTCGAGCGTGCCCGACGTGCCGTCGAGGATCGACGGGTTCGAGTTGGTGTTGAACCCGGCCGCGAGCGAGTCCCGCAGCGCGACGTACTTCTGCTGGTCGACCTGGCTGATCGCGAACAGCACGATGAACAGCGCCATGAGGACCGTGATCATGTCGGAGTAGCTCACGAGCCAGCGCTCGTGGTTGACGTGCTCCTCCTCGTGGCCGCCCTTGTGCCTCCGCCGGGGCGCGCTCTTCGTGGCGTGCGCGCTCGAGCCGTGGCTCGACGTCCCGCCCTTCGGGCGCGTCGCGGCGGGGGCGCTCACGCCGCTGCCTCGGCCGGGGCCTGCTCGGGCAGGAGGCTGCGCAGGCGCTCGCCGACGAGCCGCGGGTTGGCGCCGGCCTGCACCGCGAGGAGCCCCTCGACGGTGACCTCCATCTGCGTGCACTCGAGGTCCGAGATGCGCTTGATGCGGGCACCGATCGGCAGCCACACGACGTTCGCCGAGAGGATGCCCCACAGCGTCGCGACGAACGCCGCCGCGATCGAGTGGCCCAGCGACGCGGGGTCGGACAGGTTCTCGAGCACGTGGACGAGCGAGATGACGGTGCCGATGATGCCGATGGTCGGCGCGTAGCCACCCATGTCGGCGAAGTACTTGGCGTGCACGCGGTCCGCGGTGCGCTTCGTGGCGATCCTGTCGTCCAGGATCGTGCGCAGGTCCTCGGGATCCGTGCCGTCGATCGCGGCCTGGAGCCCGCTGCGCAGGAACGGGTCGTCGATGTCGCGCGCGGCGTCCTCGAGCGCGAGCAGGCCCTCACGGCGCGCCCGGTCGGCGAGGTCGACGATCGTGTCGACCGCCGCGGACGGGTCCGGGGCCTTGCTGCGCATGGCGCGCGGAACCGCCTTGAACGACGCGACGACGTCCTTCATCGTGTGGCCGGCGACGCCGACCCCGATCGTGCCGACCCAGACCAGCAGGAGCGGCGCGGGCAGGAAGATGGACATCGGGTCGGCGCCCTCGAGGAGCAGCGCGCCGAAGATCGCGACGAACGCGACCACGATGCCGATGAGACCGGCGGGATCCATCAGCGGTTCCCCCTCGGGCGGATCGGGACGGGCTGTGCGAGCGGGGCGTCGTGCGCACCCGTGCGCGGCGACGGGGTCGCGGTGCGCGAGCCGACCTCGTGGAGCGGCGCGTGGGTGGCGTCCGTGGCGGGGCCGGCGTGCAGGTCCTGCGCGCGGGCCAGCAGCTGCGCGCGGTGCTCGCGGATCGACTCGATGACCTCGGTCATCGACTCCTCGACGATGTACTTGGTGCCGTCGATGAGCGTGAGGATGGTGTCCGGTGCGCTGTCGATGCGCAGCAGCAGGTCGGGGTTCACCCCGAACTGAGGCCCGTTGAGGCGCGTCACGACGATCACAGCCACCATCCCTGGTTCTTCTCGACGGGCCCGTCCATGAGCCCTGTCCTTGCCCTGCACCCGAACTGATCGGCACAGGTGCCGTGCTTGTGAGCCTTCGTGCGCACGCTGAGCCCCCTCTCGCGGGTGGAACCGCTGGTAGCGGCGCTGGACGGTCGTCCGTCTCGCGCACGCGGCCCGGCACACGCCCGCCCCGGGAGTCCTGGGACGGGCGAGCACGGGCCGCGTGTGCGCCGGACGGACCGGCCTGGGTCGTGGGCGCGTCAGCGCTTGAGGTTGACGAGCTCCTGGAGCAGCTCGTCGGACGTCGTGATGACGCGCGAGTTCGCCTGGAAGCCGCGCTGGGCGACGATGAGGTTGGTGAACTCGCTCGACAGGTCGACGTTCGACATCTCGAGCGCACCGCCCGCGAGGCTCCCCCGGCCGCCCGTGCCCGCGGCGCCGATCAGCGCGTCGCCCGAGTTCACGCTCGTGCGGTACAGGGAGCCGCCGGCCTTGGACAGGCCGGCGGGGTTGGTGAAGCTGCCCAGCGCGAGCCTGCCGATGGCCTGCTTGAGCCCGTTGCTGAACGAGCCCGTGATCGTGCCGTCGGCGGCGAGCGCGAACGACTCGAGCGTCCCGGCGGCGTAGCCGTCCTGGCTCTTCTTGGCGATCGTGTCGACACCCGCGAAGCCCGTGACGGTGCTCAGGTCGACCGTGACCGCGCCGACCGCGAACGACGTCGGCGACGTGAGGGCGCCGGTGGCGGCGTCGAAGACGAGCGGCGTCGTCGGGTACGTCGCGGTGCCGTCGGTCGCGGACATCGTCCAGCCCGCCGCACCCTTGGTGAACGTGAGGGCGAGCTCGCGCGCGTTGCCCGTCTCGTCGAACAGCTGCACGACGCGCTCCATCGTGGTCCCGTCGACCGCGTCGGCCTTGAGGTTGCCGCCGAAGACCGCCTGGGTCGACGCGTTGGCCTCCATGAGCCGGCCTGCGGGCACGCTCAGGTCGCTCACAGGGCCGTTGGTGTCGATCGCGCCGCCGGGGCCGGCGAGCCAGCCCTGCACGAGCGCGCCCTCGCCGGGCAGGACCATCTGGCCGGTCGCGTCGAAGTCGAACGACCCGGCGCGCGTGTAGAACGTCTCGGCGCCCTTGCGGACCATGAAGAAGCCGTCGCCCTGGATCATCATGTCGGTGCTGCGGCCCGTGAGCTGCGAGGCGCCCTGCGTGAAGTTCGTGGTGATGCCGGCGACCTTGACGCCGAGGCCGACCTGCGCGGGGTTCGTGCCACCGTTGCCGGGCTGCGCGCCGCCGGCGTTCTGCACGACCTGGCTCAGGGTGTCCTGGAACTGGACCTGGGAGGCCTTGAAGCCGGTGGTGTTGACGTTGGCGATGTTGTTGCCGGTCACGTCGAGCATCGTCTGGTGGCTGCGGAGGCCGGAGATGCCGGAGAAGAGCGAGCGGAGCATGGGAGGTCCTTTTCGGTGGTGGGTGCGACGCTCGCGCGTCAGGAGGCCGGGGTGCCGGCGGCCGGGGCCGCCGGGGGTGCTGCGGGCGCGGTGACGCTCGCGACCGAGTCGAGGGGGACCTCCATGTCCCCCACCTTCACTGCGGGTACGGCGCCGGCGTAGGAGACGGCCGAGACGGTGCCCGTCGCGACCTTCCCGTCGGCGCCGGTGTACGTGACGTCCTTGCCGACGAGGTTCGCGGCTGCCATGCGCATCTGCAGCGCGAAGCTCTCGCGCGAGGTGGTGGTGAGCTCGATCAGCTGCTCCATCGTCGTCATCTGCGTCGTCTGGGCCATGAGGTCCGAGCTGTCCATCGGCGAGCTCGGGTCCTGGTTGCGGAGTTGGGTGGTGAGGAGCTGCAGGAAGGCCTGCTTGTCGAGCTCCTTGGTCGCGGCCTTGACGGGCGGCGTGGCGCCCGTGGCGCTCGCCCCGGACGTGGCGGAGACGGGGATGGTCACTGGTGCTCCCTGGTCAGGCGAGGAGGTCGAGCGTGCCGGCCGGGTTGGCGGGCGACGCGGGTCGGGCGGGTACGTCGGAGGCGGCGTCGGACGCCGGGTCGGAGGCGCTGCGGGTGCCAGTGCCCCGTGCGGCGAGCGCGTCGCGGCGGGCGTCGCCCTGCGCGCCGGCCTGCTGACCGGCGTCGCGCGAGCCGAGCTGCAGGTCGGCGTCGAGGCCGGCCGACGCGAGGTCCCGGCGCAGGTCCGCGAGCGAGCCCTTGAGTGCCTCGCGGGCCTGGTCCGTCGCGCCGAGCAGCTCGATGCGGACGGCGTCGGGCGTGATGTGCGCGACGACGCGGACCGGGCCGAAGTGCTCGGGGTCGACCGCGAGCGTGAGCACGTGCTGCCCGGCGCCGAGGCCGCGCACCGAGGCCAGCCGCGCGCCGAGCTGCTCGGCGAGCGGGACCTGCGGGGCCGACGCCGCGGGTGCCTGCTCCGCACCGCGCGTCGCGGCCGGCGCGGCCGTGGCGGCCGTGGCGTCGGGGGCGACGACCCCGCCGGCCGCCGGGGCGACGGGCTGCGGGGCTCCGGCGGGGGCGGGGGTCACGGTCACCGGGAGCGCCGGGGGCGCGGAGGAGTCGCGGGCCGCGCGGGGGTCGGCGGTGGCGGCGAGGTCCGTCGCGGGCGAGGCCGTGCCCGCGGTCGCGGCGTCGGCGGTGCGCGCGGGCTCCGTCGCGGGAGCCGCCGCCGCGGTGGGCCCGAGGGTCGCGGAGGCTGTGGTGGCCGGCGCGGCGGCGTCCGCCGTCGGGGCGGGCGTGGTCGCGGCGGGCGCCGTCCCGGGGGCGGTGCGCACGACGGCGTCACCGGAGGGCGCGCTGCCGGCCGGGGCGGGCTCGCCCGGACGCCCGGCGGCGGCCGTCACTGCGGCGGCGGGTGCCGTCGCCTCCGCCGCGGCGGTCCCGGGCACGACCGACGTGCCGGGCGCCACCGTGCCGGCGGTCTCGGCGGCGCCGGCCGTGGCCGCGGCGGCCGCGGCGAGCTGGAGCGCCGCCGCCGTCGCGTCGAGCGCGACCTGCTGCGTCTGCGGGGCCGCCGCCGTGCCGGCGTCCGTGGGGCCGGTGCCGTCCGCGACCACCGTGGCGTCCGCGGTCCCGGTCGCGGGTGCCGTCGAGCCGGTCGCCGCGGCGTCGGCCGTGGTCGCGTCGGCCGGGCGGCCCTGCGGCTCGGCCGAGCGGGTCGTCCCGCCGGACCGGGTGGACGCGGGCTCCCCCGTCGGCCGCGTGCGCGGGCCGCCGTCGTCGGTGCGTGCAGGCCGGTCGCCGAGCTGGCTGCGGAGCACCTGGTCGAACGCGTCGCGCGACGGGGCGGTGCTCGTGCGGGCGGGGCCCCGCGTGCTGCTCGGGGCGGCGGACGCGCTCGCCGTGGTCAGCGCGGTCATGCGGTCACCCCCGCGAGCCGGGCGAACGCCGCAGCGTCGGCGGCGGCTCCCTGGGCGGTCGTGGTGGCGCTCACCGGCGCTGCTCCTTCTGCTGGCAGGACCCGACGGATCGCCGTCGGGGTCGTGTACACGTCGCGGACGGTGACGTCCTTGCCGGGCTTCGGTGCGTCGACCATCCGGCCGTCGCCCGCGTAGATGCCGATGTGCGTCCCGCCGCCGAAGACGAGCAGGTCGCCCGGCCGCGCGTCGTCGAGCGAGGCCACCGGGGTGCCCATGCCCATCTGCTGGCGCGCGGTGCGCGGGACGTCGGTCACCCCGAGGTCGGCGAGCGCGCGGAGCACGAGGCCCGAGCAGTCGAGCCCGCCCTCGGCAAGCGACTCCCCGCCCCACACGTACGGCGTGCCCACGTACTTCCTGGCGGCCTCGACGAGGCTCGCGCCGGTGGGTCCGGACGCGGGGGTCGCGGGGGCCGGCGCCGGCACGGCGGCCGTGCCCGCGGTCGCGAGGCCCAGCGAGCCCGCGTCGACCCCGAGCGCGGCGAGCGCGGAGGCGAAGGTCGCGTCGGACGTGCCGGTCGTGGCGCCCGTGGTCGGCGCGACGGCCGGCGTCGCGGTGCGCACGACCGGCTGCGGCGCGACGAGGCGGCCGAGCTCGCTCATGCGGGCCTGGACGGCGGCGATCCCGGTCACCGGGTCACCTCCGGGGTGCCCGACCGCAGCGCGGCTCGGCGCGCGGCCTGCCCGGCGACCTCGTCGAGCACGAGCTGCTCGGCGCGCTCGTCCTCCGTGCGCACCTCCGCGTCGTGCTTCTCCTCGAGCTTCTCGAGCGCCCGGGCGCGGGCCTTCGCGCTGGCCCAGACGGCGTGCGCCTGGTCGACGCCGTCGTCCGCGACTCGGACCTCCACCACGCGCTCCGCGAGCAGGCCGCTGAGCGAGACGCGCGCCGCGACGGCCGCGCGGAAGTGCAGCTCGTCGGAGTGCGCGGGCATCGCCGCGGAGCCGAGCCGGACCTCGGTGTCGTGCCGGCGGGCCTCGGCGCGCGCCCGGAGCCGCGCGGCCTCGGCGAGCTCGACGGCGGCGCGCTCCTCGGCGGCCGAGCGCAGGCGCAGGAGGCTCGCGAGCCGGAAGGCGCGGCTCATGACAGCGGCCCCATCGCGGCGACGAGCGCGGCGAGCCGCTGCCAGGAGTCGTGGGAGCGGGCGGCGTCGCTGAGGTCCTGCTGCAGGAACGCGTCGATCGCCTGACGGTGGGTCACGGCGGCGTCGACGAGCGGGTTGCTGCCCGCGACGTACGCGCCGACGTCGAGCAGGTCCTGCGCCTGGCGGCGCGCGGCCATGACCGAGCGCAGCCGGGTCGCGAGGTCGCGCTGCTCGCGCGTCGTCACGCGCGACGCCACGCGGGAGATCGAGCCGAGCGCGTCGACGCTCGGGAAGTGGCCCTGGACGGCGAGCCGGCGGTCGAGCACGACGTGGCCGTCGAGGATCGAGCGCGCGGCGTCGGCGATGGGCTCGTTGTGGTCGTCGCCGTCGACGAGGACCGTGTAGATGCCGGTCACCGAGCCGCTCGACGCCGTGCCGGCGCGCTCCAGCAGCTGGGCGAGCAGCGCGAACGTGCTCGGCGGGTAGCCGCGGGTCGCGGGCGGCTCGCCGACCGACAGCCCGATCTCGCGCTGCGCCATCGCGACGCGTGTGAGGGAGTCCATCATCAGCACGACGTCGCTGCCGCCGTCGCGGAAGTGCTCCGCGATGCGGGTCGCGACGAACGCCGAGCGCAGGCGCACGAGCGGCGGCTCGTCGGACGTCGCCACGACGACGACGCTGCGGGCCAGGCCCTCGGGCCCGAGGTCGTCCTCGAGGAACTCGCGGACCTCGCGCCCGCGCTCGCCGACGAGGGCGATCACGGAGACCTCGGCGTCGGTGCCCCGCGCGACCATCGAGAGCAGGCTCGACTTGCCGACGCCCGAGCCGGCGAACAGGCCCATGCGCTGGCCGCGGCCCACGGTCACGAGCGTGTCGAGCACGCGTACCCCGAGGTCGAGCGGCGCAGCGACGCGGGCGCGCTCGAGCGGGTGCGGCGCGGTCCCGTTGACGCCCACGTGCGCGTCGGCGCGCAGCGGGCCCTTGCCGTCGATCGGCCGGCCGAGCCCGTCGAGGACCCGCCCGAGCAGGCCGTGGCCGACCGGGGCGGTCAGCTCGGCGCCCGTCGGGCGCACCCGCATCCCGGCGCGCAGCCCGTGCGTGGGGCCGAGCGGCATGCAGCGCGCGGTCGAGCCCTGCGCCGCGACGACCTCGGCCGGCACGCGCGTGCCGTCCTCGACGTCGATCTCGACGAGGTCGCCCACGGCGGAGCCGGTCCCGGCGATCTCGACGGTCAGGCCGACGACGCCGCGCACCGTCCCGACGACCTCGGGGGCGCTCGCGCCGAGCGCCCGCTCCCACGCGGAGGTGGGGACGTGCGGGGCGAAGCTCAGCGCGCTCATGCGAGGTACCCCCGCTGGTGCGGCAGGACGTGGCCGGTGGCGACCGCCGCGTGCTCGCGGCCCGTCGCTGCCCTGGCCGGCTGGTGCGCGACCTCGGCGAGCAGCACCGCCCGGGCACGGTCGAGCGCGGCGTCGATGCGCCCGTCGAGGTAGCCGTCCGGGTGCTCGCCGATCGCGTCACCGGGGGCGAGCGCGGGGTCGGCGACGAGCTCGACGCCCGACGTGGCGGGGACCCCGCCGGCGGCCTGGACGGCCGCGAGGTCGCGCGGGTGCAGGCGCACGGTGTGCACGCCGGGGACGAGCGGGTTGCCGAGCACGCGGGCGAGCGCGGCGCGGGCCGAGCGCTCCCCGTCGGCGACCTCGGTGCCGAGCACCGCGGCGGCGAGCTCGAGCGCCGCGGCGTGCAGCCGGGCCTCGGCGTCCGCGAGCACGGGCGCGGTCCGGGCGGCGGCTGCCTGCGCGGCACGCTCGAGCGCGTCGAGCGCGGCGGCGTGCTCCGCGGCGCGGCGGGCGTCCTCCGACGCGCGGCGTGCGGCGACGTGCTCGGCCTCGACCTGCGCCGCGCGTGCGGCCTCGGACGCACCGGCCGCGAAGCCCGCGGCGTACCCGGCGGACCGGGCCCGCTCGCGCTCGACCTCGACGGCGCGCGCCGAGCCGGCCGACGCGACGCGCTCGAAGACCGCCGGCACGGGCGCGGAGGGCGCCGCGACCGGGGTCGCCGTGGGCGCGCCGGTCTGCGCGGTGAACGCGGAGCGGGCGGCGGGCACGGCGGTCGGCACAGGGGCGGACGGGCGCAGCGGGGCGCTGAAGACGTCAGGCAACGTACTCGTCCTCGCCGTCGCGCCGGATCACGATCTGGCCGCTCTCCTCGAGCCGGCGGATCGACTGCACGATCTGCGCGCGCGCGTCCTCGACCTGCGAGAGGCGCACCGGGCCGAGCAGCTCGATCTCCTCGACGAGGTTCTCGCGCGCCCGCTCCGAGAGGTTGCGCAGGATCTTGTCGCGGACCTCCGTCGAGACGCCCTTGAGCGCGATCGACAGCTCCGACGTCTCGACCGAGCGCAGCACGAGCTGCATCGCCCGGTCCTCGAGCAGCACGATGTCGCCGAAGACGAACATGCGGCTGCGCACCTCGTCGGCGAGCGCTTCGTCGCGGGACATGAGGCCCTCGAGGATGAGCTTCTCGGTCGTCGGGTCGGCGCGGTTGATGATCTCGACGAGCGGCTGGACGCCGCCGATCGCGGACATCTCCGTGGGCGTGAGGACCGTCGAGGCCTTGCGCTGCAGGTTCTCGGCGATGACCTTGACGACGTCCGGCGAGGCGCGCTCCATGAGCGCGATGCGGTGCGCGACGTCGCCCTGGAGCTCGCCCGGCAGGCCCGCGAGGATCGCCGACGCGTGCTCGGGGCGCAGGTGCGCGAGCACGAGCGCGACGGCCTGGGGGTGCTCGTTGCTGATCAGCGAGAGGACCTGGCGCGCGTCGGCGTTCTGCAGGAACTCGAACGGCTGGCCGGCCATCGTCGTCTGGAGCCGCGCGAGCATGCCCGCGGCGAGCTCGCTGCCGAGCGAGGACTCGAGCAGCGCCTGCGCGTACGCCATGCCGCCGCCCACCCCGGGGCCCACGACCGACACGTCGTAGAACTCCTCGAGGACCTCGTCGGCCTGGCCCTGCTCGACGCGCTCGAGCCGCATGATCTCGGCCGTCAGGGCCTCGATCTCCGGGGTGTCGAGCTCGGCCATGACACGGGCGGCCCGGTCGCGCCCGAGCTGCAGGAGCAGCATCGCGGCCTTCTGCGTGCCGGTCAGTGTCGCGGGCATCAGCGGCTACCGCTTCCGGACGTGGAGAGCCAGCCGCGCAGCAGGTCGGCCACCTCGGCCGGCTGCTCGTCGGCGAGCGCGGAGATCTCGGCGCGCTTGACGGCGATCGCGTCGGGCAGCTCGGGCAGCGCGTCCGCGGCGGGCAGCGCCGGGACGGCGTCACCGACGCCCTCGATGCCGAGCGGGTCGGCCTCGCGGATCGGCAGGAGCTCGCCGATGTCGAGCGACTCGCGGCGGCTGCGGCGCGACCGGCGGGCCGCGGCGATGACGAGCGCGAGCACGACCAGGAGCACGACGCCGGCGATGGCGGCCTGGCGGATCAGCGTCTCCTGCTGCTCCTTCTCGGCGAGCCGGTCGGCGGCGGCGAGCGCGTCCTGCGCAGTCTCGGCGGCGCTCGTGTCGAACAGCATCTGCTGCACGGCGATGGTGTCGCCCCGCGCCGGGTCGATGCCCGCGGCGGCGCTCAGCGTCGCGGTGAGCGCGGCGATGTCCATCGCGGCGGTCGCCTCGGCGTCGACCACGACGGCGAGCGACTGGCGCTTGACGCTGCCCGGCGCGGTCGTCGTCTGCTCGGTGACCTTGTCGATCGCGTTCGTGACGTCCTCGCTCGTCGAGGAGTAGGTGCCGTTGCCGGCGGCGTCCCCGTTCGGGACGGCGATGTTGTCGGGGCCGAGCACGCCGGTCGCGTTGCCGCCGCCGGTCCCCGTGTACTCCTCGGTCGTCGTGGACGACGCGAGCGGCGGGGTGTCGGGCTTCGCCGTGAACGACTCGCTCGTGCGCTGCGTCTGGTCGTAGTCGAGCTCGGCGGTCATCGTCACGGCGGACTTGCCCGCGCCGACGACCTGGTCGAGCAGCGCCTGCACGGCACCCTTGACGCGGGCCTCGTACTCGCCGGTCTGCTGGCCGGACATGCCGCCCGTGGGGTTCGCGCCGACGGTCGAGAGGACCTTGCCCGCCGCGTCGATCACGGCGACGTCGGTCGTCTTCATGCCCTCGATGCCCGCGGACACGAGGTGGACGATCGCCTGGACCTGGTCGCCCGAGAGGTCGACGCCCGTCTTCGTGCGGATGAACACCGACGCGGTCGGGTCGGCCTTCTCGGAGACGAACACGCTGTCCTGCGGGAGCGCGAGCTTGACGGTCGCGGCCTCGACGCCCTGCATCGCGCCGATCGTCTTGGCGAGCTCGCCCTCGAGCGCCCGCTGGTAGGTGACCTCCTGCTGGAACTCGGAGGACGTCATGCCCATGTCGTCGAGCAGCGAGTAGCCGCCGCCGTCCGCGTTCGCGGGCAGGCCCGCCGCGGCCAGCTTGAGGCGCATGTTGTAGAGCGAGTCGGCCGGCACGAGCACCGTGCCGCCGCCGTCGGTGAGCTCGTAGGCGACGCCCTCGGCGTCGAGCTGGTCGACCACGGCCGACGCGTCGGTCGAGGACAGGCCGGTGAACAGGGGGCTGAGCGACGGCTTGGCCGCCCAGCTGCTGAGCGCGACCGCGCCGAGCACGAGGACCGCGAGGCCGATGAGCGCGAGCGTGCGCTGCGCGAGCGAGAACTGCTTGACGGCGCCGGTGAGCCTGCCCAGGGCGCCGGAGAGCTGCGCGGGCATCAGGCCTGCATCCGCATGATCTCGGAGAACGCCTCGACGGCCTTGTTGCGGACCGCGGCGGTCAGCTCGAGCGCGAGCTTCGACTCGGCGGCGGCGATCGTGTAGTCGTGCACGTCGTCGAGGTCACCCGTGACGGCCTTGACCGAGAGCTCGTTGCTCGTCGACTGCAACTGCTGGAGGTTCTCGATCGACCCGAGCGCGGAGGCGAAGCCCGCCCCGCCGTCGGCCGAGGCACCGGCGTCGACGCCCGTGGCGCCCGTCGGGCCGGAGAGGTAGCCGGTCGCGGCGACCGGGGAGACGCCGGCGGAGATGCCGGAGATCGTGGGGATGCTCATCAGGAACGTCCGATCTGGAGAGCGGCCTCGTAGGTGGCCTTGGCACGGTCGACGACGGCGGCGTTGGCCTGGTAGCCGCGCTGCGCCATGATCAGCTGGGTCATCTGGGACGACATGTCGATGTCGGGGTAGCGCACGTAGCCGCCCTCGTCGGCGAGCGGGTGGTCCGGCTCGTAGACCATGCGGCCCTCCGCGTCGCCGAGCTCGATGCCCGCGACCTGCACGCCGCCGCCGTTCGCGGTGGGGATCTCGCTCGCGACGACGTACTTGGCCTGGTAGGCCGCCTCGTTCGACGAGCGGACGGTGGACACGTTGGCGAGGTTGTCGCTCACCGCGTCGAGCCACTTGCGGTACACGGTCAGTCCGCTGCCGGCGACGCCGATCGCCCCGAAGATCGTCATCAGCTCGTCCTCATCGCGACGCGCACGCTCGAGAAGGTGCCGTCGACCGCCTGGGTCGCGAGCTGGTAGCGCAGGTTGGTGTCGACGTTCAGCAGCGTCTCGGCGTCGAGGTTGACGTTGTTGCCGTCCTCGCGCGTCGGCTCGAGCGAGCGGGCGACGTTCGCGACCGTGGCGTCCTTGGACCCGGTCCCGACGGCGCGGCTCAGCTCGGCCTCGAACTGCACGCGCTTGGCCTGGTAGCCAGGGGTCTGGATGTTCGCGACGTTCTCCGCGATGGTGCGCTGACGCAGCGCGAGGCCGTCGAGCGCGCTGTTGAGCGCGACGTAGCCGACGGAGTCGAACATGCCCATGCGGGGTACACCTCACCGACGATGGTGCTGAGGTCGGCCGATCCGTGGCCTGCTGGGTGAGCGATCCGTGCTCACGCCTCCCATCGGGTTCCACCCGGGTGACCTGAGACCTTTTCCCCGGTCGGGCCGGGCTTCACCCCCTGGTCACCCGGACGGTCGAACCGCTTCGATCGCACATGTCCGGAGGTGTCCGGTGCTCGGCGCGAGGAGGAGCCAGGTCGCGGGCCGCTCGCGCCGGGCCGAGCCCGGGACGGTGCCGTGCCGGCCGGCGTCGCGCCCGTGCGGAGGCGCCGGGCGGGGCCTAGTACGACGACGCGCACCGGGGTACGGGACTCCGGTGCTCGGGGCGGGGTCGGGGCGCTCAGCCCTCGGTGTCGAGGTACACCGGCACGGCCGGCGGGCGCTCGCGCATCGCGTCGACGGCGACGAGGTGGCGGCGGCTCAGCAGGGCGGCCTCGGCGGTGCGCCGGGCGACGTCGAGCTGGCGGTCGAGCAGCGCCTGCGCGCGCTCGACGAGGGGGACGGGCAGCGGCCCGAGGCCCGTGGGCGGGACCCACGGCTGCACCCGCAGCTCGCCGGTCGCCGCGTGGTCGGCGCGCAGCAGCGCCTCGGCCTGCTCGACGTCGAGCTCGAGCTCGGTCAGCGCGTGCGACCAGGCCGCCTCCCACGCGGGGGCCGTCACGGCGTGAAGGCCGGGGTGCAGCCCCGAGGGGCCGGCGATCCCCGGGTCAGCCGACACCGAGGACACCGAGCCCGGTGCTGGCGCCCGTCTCGGCGCCGAAGCGCTGGGTCGGCACGACGGGGGCGGCCGGGACGGTCGCGAGCGACGCCGCGGCCTCGTGCCACGCGTCGCGCAGCGGGGCGATGACCTCGCGGCACGCCGCGGCCTTCTCGGCGCTGCCCGTGATCGACGCCTCGATGAGCTCGGAGAGCAGGAACGTGTAGATCGACATGAGGCCGGGGCCGCCGTCCCACGCGTCCACGTCGAGGCTCGACATGAGCTCGGCGAGGATGTCCTGCGCGTGCGCGAGCTGCTGCGTCGCCTCGACCTTGTCGCCGGCCTGGAGCGCCTTCTCGGCGCGCTCGACGTCGAGCACCATGCGGTCGTACAGCATCGTGAGCAGACGCGAGGGCCCGACCGTCGCGACGGTGTCGGCGAGGTACCGGGAGCGGACGTCGTACATGGCTGTGTCCTTCGGTGGGTCGGGGGCGGGGCGCGGTGGGGGTCGGGCGGGTCAGCTGTAGGTCGGGAGCGACGCGAGCTGGCCCGCGAGCCACGACGACTGCGACTTCAGGCCCGAGAGGCTGACCTCGAGGGCGGAGTAGGTCTTCTGCAGGCCCGCGCGCCGGGAAGCCAGGCGCAGGTCCCAGTTCGCGATCTGGTCGCCGAGGTCCTTTACCGTGCCCTGCTGGTTCGTGATCTTGAGGGTGAGGCTGCCGTCGACCTTGTCGGAGGTCTTCTTCGCGACGTCGGCGACGCGCTCGGCGAGGCCGGCGACGACCTTCTGAACCTTCGCCGGGTCGGCGGCGAGCGCGGCGGTGAACTTCGCGTCGTCGAAGGTGAACGTGCCGTCACGGCCGATGACGATGCCGACCTGCGCCGGCGACGTCCCGTCGACCGGGTGGGACGCGGCCGTCTGGAGCTGCTGGTTGAGCGCGCGGACCGCGGAGTCGCCGCTGAACATGCCGCCGGTGACGACCGTCCGGCCGTCCTCGTTGGTCTTGGTCGTCGTCGCGGTGCGCGAGCTGATCTCGGAGAAGACGACGCCGAGCGCGCCGACCAGGCCCGAGGCGAGCTTCTTGACCGCGGCGTCGTCGCGCGCGACCGTCAGCGTCACCGGCGGGTCGTCCGTCTTCGGCAGCGCCGAGACCGTGAAGCTCACGCCGTCGAGCACGTTCGCGAACGTGTTCGTGGCGGACTTGACCTCGACCTTGGCCGTGCTGCCGGGCCACAGCGTGATCTGGGCGTCGCTCGCCTTGCGCAGCTCGCTCATCGTCGCCGCGGTGGAACCGCTCGTGAGGGTCTCCGCCGCTCCGGCGAAGACGGCGAAGTCCTTCGTCGACCCGGTCTCGGAGCCGGTGAGCTGGATCTTGTACGCCCCGTCGACCTTGACGGCGACGGCCTTGACGCCGGCAGCGGTCGTCTCGTTGATGGCCTTGACGACGTCCTCAACCGAGCCAGACTTCGCGGTCACCGTCACGTCCTTGCGCTCGCTCGCCGCCACCGCGTCGGCGTTCGTGCGGATCGTGAAGGTCGGCGGCGTGCCGGTGAACGGACTCCCGGACCCGCCGAAGTTCAGGAGCGAGACCTGGTTGCTCGCCAGGGTGTCGACCTTGAGCGTGAGCTCGGAGGGCAGGGCGGTCGCCGTGGTCGTCGCGGTCACGGACGACGCGGAGGCCGTCGCCTTGTAGGCCTGCCAGGATGCCGGCTTCGTCGCGGTGGCGGCGGCGTCTCCCAGCGAGGCGACCTTGGCGTTGAGGGCCTGGAGCGCCGTCACGAGCGTCGTGGTGCTCGTCTGCTTCGTCTTGAGCAGGGTCTGCGGGACGGCCTCCGCCTGCATGAGCTGGTTGATCAGGTCGGTCGTGTTGAGACCGCTGATCATCCCGTCGACGCCCATCGAGGCCATGAGGTTCCCGTCCTTCGTGCTGCTGTGCGTGCTGGTGCTGGATGCGCGACCGGCGGTGGGTGGACGGTTCGTCCACCCACCGCCGGTCGTGTGGTGCTGGTGCGGGCTGCGCGGAGGATCACCCCGCGGGGTCAGCCCTCAGGTCACCGCAGGAGCGAGAGCACGCCCTGGGGGATCTGGTTGGCCTGCGCGAGCATCGACGTGCCGGCCTGCGAGAGGATCTGGGCCCGCGTGAACGAGACCATCTCCGACGCCATGTCGGTGTCGCGGATGCGGCTCTCCGACGCGGACAGGTTCTCGACCGCCACGTTCACGTTCTTGATCGTGTGCTCGAAGCGGTTCTGAAGCGCACCGAGACCGGCACGCGCCGTCGAAACCGTCTTGATCTGCTCGTCGATCTTCTTGATCGACTCCTGCGCGTTCGCGGCGGAGTCGAACGCGAGACCGGCGGGCACCGTGGCGCCCTCGGCGCCAGCGGCGAGGCCGGCACCCGGAGTGGTGTTGCCGGCGGTGGTCAGCGTGCCGCCGTCGATCGCACGCACGACGATCCCGGTACCGGCGCCGTTCGCGTCCTTCGTGACCGAGACGGTGAAGCTCGACGCGAAGTTGGCGTCCGCGCGCAGCGCGCCCGCCAGCTCCTCGACGCTCTGGAAGCCCGTCGCGTTCGACGTGCCACCGATCTGGTCCTTCAGGGTGCCGGTCGTCACCGTGGTGGTGACACCGTTCTTCGTCGAGGAGAACGTCTTGGCGGTGGTGTCGACCGCCGCGAGGTTCGAGGCCAGGGCGAAGCTCGTGCCGCTGGAGGACGTCCCCGTGAGCGTGAGGTTGTCCTTGATCGCCTTGACGTTGGCGCCGTTCAGGTCGACGGTGATCTGGCTGTTGACGTCGCCGTCCGCCCCGACCTGGAACTTGAGCTGACCCGAGCCACCGCCGGCGGAGCCGTCGAGAAGCTTGGTGCCGTTGAAGTTCGTGGACTCGGCGATGCGGCCGAGCTCGGCGACGAGGCTGTCGGACTCCGTCTTGATGTTGTTGCGCGCCTCGGTGTTGTTCGAGTCGTTACCGGCCTGGACGGCCAGGTCACGCACACGCTGCAGGATCGCGTGCGTCTCCGTGAGCGCGCCTTCCGCGGTCTGCACGACCGAGATGCCGTCCTGCGCGTTGCGAGCCGCAACCTTCAGGCCGCCGACCTGCGAGCGCAGGCCCTCGGAGATCGCGAGACCGGCCGCGTCGTCCGCCGCACGGTTGATGCGGAAGCCCGACGACAGCTTCTCGAGCGACTTGGAGAGGTCGTTCTGGGTGTTGCTGAGGTTGCGGTACGAGTTAACGGCCGCGATGTTCTGGTTGATCGAGAGACCCATGATGGAACTCCTCCTTGATTCGGGTCGAGATGCTGGCCGTCCATGGCCACACCGTGCTCATCGGGGGCCCTCCCCCGCTGATGAGAAGTTCGGAAAAGAAGATCCCCCGTTCACCCTCTCGGCCCAGCGGCCGGGTGAACGGGGGATCTCGTCGTGCAGGTCAGAGCCGTGACAACCGCAGACCTGCGGGTCGTACGGGCGGGTCAGGAGGCGGTGCTGAGCGAGCGCTGCTCGGCGGAGACGCTGGGGCGCTGCGTCGGGACGGACGGGCTGAGCGTGACGCCGGCGGCCGAGGCCCCCATGGCGGCACGCGCGGCGACAGCGGCGAAGTAGCCCTGGCGGCGACGCTCGGCGACGCCGTCCGGACGCTCGGCGGCCGGCACCAGGTCGGGGTCGAGGCTCGCGTTGAGCCCGTCGCGCAGCAGGCCGAGGGCCTCGGTGCGCAGCTGGCTGATGCGGGACTGGGTGACGCCCAGCTCCTCGGCGAGCTCGGAGACGGGGCGGTCGTGGAAGAAGAGCTGCTCGACGACGACGCGCAGGCGCTCGGGGAGCGTGTCGACGCCGGCACGCAGGTAGCGCAGGCGCTCGTTCGTGAGGAGCGACTCCTCGGGGCCGGGCGACTTGTCGCTCACGAGCTCCGCGATCGGGTTGACCGTGGAGTCGATGCTGAGCACGCGGCGCTCGGCGTCCTGGCGGGCCTGGTCGACGCTCGCGACGTCGGTGCCGAGCGCGGAGGCGAGCTCCTCGCGGTTCGGGGTGCGCCCGAGCGTCGCGGTGAGGCGCTCGCTCGTGCTGGCGAGCTCACGGGCACGGTGGCGTGCGCCGCGGGTCGCCCAGTCCATGGAGCGCAGCTCGTCGAGCAGCGCGCCGCGGATGCGCAGCGCGGCGTAGCGGGCGAAGGGAACGCCGGTGGTCGGGTCGTAGGCCCGGGCGGCGAGGACGAGCGCGAGGTGGCCGGCGGACGCCAGGTCGTCGCGGCTGACGGTCGGGGGGACGCGCATGAGTACTTCGGAGACCTGGTAGCCGACGAGGGCCAGGTTCGCGACGACGAGCTCGTCCGTGGGGTGTCCAGTGGTTGTCACCTCACGTATTTCGGGGTCCTGGAGCCCTGGCTTGAGCCCGTGTGAGCGCTCAACTGGGGGCACCGAGGCAACCGTCGAGAACGAACCGGACGATGTGGGTGAGCGAATCGCCCATCGCCACCCATAGGTTTCACGCTGCGCCATCCGAGTGTGACTCAGATCACATCCCGACATCCCTCAAGGACCCGGGTGAGGCCTCTGACCTGGACGGACGTCCAGCGGCGACTCGCACCACATGCCCGCGATCGTCCGTTTCGCCGTCGCCCGGCCGGCCTCGCGCGCGCCCCCGCGAGAAGCAACGACGGCACCCGTGCGGGCGCACCGGGGTGCGGCCCCAGGCGGTCCACGAGAGATCGCGCCGGAATCGTCAGCATCCGCGCGGGGCGACCGATAGAGGGGCCAGAAGCACCCGAACCCCCGCGCCACGAGCGCACGAGAGACGAGAGAGGAGGCCCGCCCCCGTGGCCCTTGCACGACTGTCCGACGTCCTGTGGAAGGAACGGCACCTCCTGGAGCTCCTGCTCTTCAAGCTCGAGGAGGAGCAGCTCGTCCTCACGAGCGGACGTACCCGGTGGCTCGGCCACGCGACCCGCGAGGTCGAGACGGTGCTCGAGCAGATCCGCGACGCCGAGCTCGGCCGCTCGGTCGAGGCCGACGAGGTCGCCGCCCTGCTCGGCATGGAGCCCGGCTCGAGCCTCCTCGAGATCTCCCAGCACGCCCCGCCGCCGTGGGACGAGCTGCTGCGCGCGCACCGCGACGCCTTCGTCACCCTGACCGCCGAGATCGGCCAGCTGGCCGACGGCAACCGCGAGCTCCTCGCGATGTCGCACCGCGCGACGCAGGAGACCCTCATGACGATGCAGGACACCGTCCAGACCTACGACGTACAGGGCATGGCCAGCACTCCTCACGACCGCAGCGCCCAGCTGCTCGACCGGTCGTTCTGAAAGGGATCCCGTGAGCACCTTCTCCGGACTCGGCACCGCGCTGAGCTCGCTCATCGCCCAGCGTCAGGCTCTCGACGTCTCGGGCCAGAACGTGGCGAACGCCAACACCGTCGGCTACACGCGCCAGCGTGCCGCGATGTCCGCGCTGCCCGCGGCGAACGTCGCCTCGATGTTCTCGACGTCGGACGGCGTCGGGCTCGGCGTCAACGTCACGGGCGTCGCACGCCTCGGCGACGCGTTCCTCGACGCCCGCGTGCGCACCGAGACGGCCGGGGCCTCCTACCTCGCCGCGCAGTCCGCCGCGTACTCCCAGCTCGAGAAGAGCGTGGGCGAGCCCGCGACGACCGGCCTCGCCAAGCAGCTGACGAACCTCTGGGGCGCGTTCGGCGACGTCTCGAACACCCCCGACAAGGACTCCGCCCGGGCCGTGCTGCTCGAGACCGCGCAGGCCGTCGTCGACCGCGTCGCGTCCCTCTACGACGCCGCCGAGTCGCAGTGGTCCCACGCGCGCACCACGACCGTCGGGCTCGTCGACCAGGTCAACACGACGGCCGCGAACGTCGCCGACCTCAACTCGCGCATCCTCGCGATCACCAACTCCGGCGCGGCCGCGAACGAGCTGCTCGACCAGCGCGACCAGCTCGTCGTCCAGCTCTCCGGCCTCGTCGGCGCGACGACCCGCACGCGCCCCGACGGCCAGCTCGACGTCTACGTCGCGGGCAACACGCTCGTCGACGGCGCGAAGGCCAAGTCGCTCGAGGTCACGGGCGCGACGACGTTCGCCCAGGCCACCGGCGGCGCCGCGGTCACGGTCGGCTGGGCCGGCAAGCCCGGCCTGTCCGTCGGGCTCGACGGCGGGCGCGTCGCGGGCCTGCTGTCCGTCACGGCTCCCCCGGGGACGCCGGCCGGCTCGGGCGGCATGCTCACCGAGGCCGCGGCGTCGTACGACGCGCTCGCGACGCAGCTCGCGACCCAGGTCAACGCGCTGCACTCGACCGCGACCCGGGCCGACGGCACGACGGCCGGCGGCGCGTTCTTCGCGTTCGACGCCGGCAAGCCGGCGGCCCTGGGCCTGCGCGTCGCGATCACCGACCCCAGCCACGTCGCGGTGGGCAACCCCGCGAAGGGCCCGCTCGACGGCTCCGTGGGCGACGCGCTCGCGAAGCTCGGCACCGCCAAGGACGGCCCGGACGCCACGTGGAGCTCGACGGTCGTCAGCCTCGGGGTCAAGACCGCGAGCGCCGCGTCCCGCGCGAGCGTCGCCGAGGCCTCCCGGGCCGCCGCGGCGTCGCAGCAGCTCGCCCAGGCGAGCGTCGACACCGACGAGGAAGCCGTGAACATGCTCGCCTACCAGCGCGCGTACGAGGGGGCCGCCCGGGTCCTCACCGCCATCGACGAGATGCTCGACACACTCATCAACCGCACCGGCGTGGTCGGGAGGTAGCACGTGATCAACCGCGTGACGCACCAGACGGTCCAGCGCTCGACGCTCGGGAACCTGCAGCAGAACCTGTCCACGATGGCGGACCTGCAGGCCAAGATGTCGAGCGGCAAGAACATCAACCTGCCCTCGGACGACCCCGCTGGGGCGTCCGACATGCTCCGCCTGCGGGGCGAGCAGCGCGCCCAGACGCAGTTCGCCCGCAACGCGGACGACGGCAACGGCTGGCTCACCACGGTCGACTCGGCGCTCACCTCGTCGCTGTCGACGATGCGCCGGGCCCGCGACCTCGTGGTCCAGGGCGGCAACGGCGGGCTCGGCGCCACGTCGCGCGAGGCCCTCGCCGCGGAGATCGACGGGCTGCGCGCGGCGCTGCTCGAGCAGGCCAACACGAGCTACCTCGGCCGCAGCGTCTTCGCCGGCACGTCCGACGCGGGCGTCGCGTTCACCGACGCCTACGCGTTCACCGGCACCCCGGGCTCGAGCGTCGAGCGGCGCGTCGCGGAGAACACCACCGTGCGCGTCGACGCCGACGGGGCCGCCGTCTACGGCGAGGGCGCCGGCTCGGTGTTCGCGCTCCTCGAGACGGTGTCCGCGACCCTGCGCTCGGGCGGTGACGTCACGGCGCACCTGACCGCGATCGACGCGCGCTTCGACGCGATGCTGACCCAGGTCTCGGGCGTCGGCGCACGCCAGAACCGGGTGCAGGACGCGCAGAGCACGCTGCTGGAGACCCAGCAGTCCACGAAGGCCCAGCTGTCCGCGATCGAGGACGTCGACCTCGCGGGCATCATCCTCGAGCTCCAGATGCAGGAGGTCGCCTACCAGGGCGCCCTCGGAGCGGCCGGCAAGGTCCTGCAGCCGACACTGATGGAGTTCCTGCGATGACCCAGACGACCGTCATGACAAATCACGCGACGCACCCGTTCACGGGCGTGCATGTCCCCACCACGCTGCACCTGCGCGAGCCCCTGCCGGGCCTGCCCGGGCACACCGAGTTCGACGTCACATCGCTCGACGACATCGGCGTCCTGCACGCGATCCGCTCGGTCCCTGCGGCCGGGGCGCAGCCCGTGCGCCTGTTCGTCGTCGTGCCGCAGCCGTTCTTCCCCGACTACGCCCCCGCGGTCTCCGCCGAGGCGGTCGCGGCGGTCGGTGCCCCGGCGGAGCGCCTCGTGCTGCTCGTCGTCGTGCACCCCGCCGACGGCCCGCACCCGGCGACCGCGAACCTGCTCGCCCCGCTCGTCGTCGACCCCGTCACGGGCGCCGCCGTCCAGAGCGTCGTCGACGAGGACTGGCCGCTGCGCGCACCGCTCGCCTGAGTCGCCCGATCGGCCCCTCACCGGGGACGGTCGTCTGCCGATAGGCGGGGCGACACACCTCTCTCGATCCAGGAGAACAGTCCATGAGCGTGATCGACGACCCGAGCACACCCGCGCGCGTGAGCGAGATCAGCGTGCTGCGGCAGCCCGTGGTCTACGTCGACCGGTCCGTGTACGGCTACGCGGTCCGCGTCGCCGCGCTCGACCCCGCGGGCGAGGCCGTCCCGGAGCACGACATCGCCGGCTTCGCCGACGCCGAGTACGCCCGCCTCGACCTCCCGCGCCTCGCCGGCGACCGCGTCGTGTTCCTGCGGGCGACGCCCCGCGTCCTGCGCGGCGAGGTCGGGCTCCTGCGGCCGCCGTCCGGCGTCGTCCTCGAGATCACCCCCGAGCTGACCCACCTGCCCGACGTCGGTGGGCTCGTCGCCGTCGCGCGCGAGCGCGGCCTCGGGATCGCGCTGGCCGACTACACCGGCACCGTGGCGCAGGACGCCCTGCTCGACCAGGCCGACTTCGTCAAGATCGACGTCGGCCGCGGCTACGACCGCCTCGCCATGCTCGTCGCCCGCGCCCAGGGCGCCGGGGTCCTCGTGATCGCCGAGCGCGCCGACACGCGCGAGCGCATCAAGGCCGGGCTCGACCTCGGCGTCGAGATGCTGCAGGGCCCCATGTTCGAGCGCGACCCCGAGACCGTGGGCCGCAGCTTCACCGCCGGCGAGCTCCAGTGCCTCGAGCTCCTCCAGCTCCTCACGCAGGACCACATCGACCAGGCCGCGGTCGTCCGCACCGTCGGGACCGACCCCGAGCTCGTCATGCGTGTCCTGCACCTGGTCAACGCGAGCACGTTCGCGCTGCGCCGCAAGGTCGACTCGGTGCACCAGGCGGTCGTGCTCGTCGGCCCCCACCAGCTCTCCGCCGTCGCGATGGCGTCGCTGGTCGACGCCCAGCCGACGACGATCGGCCCGCTCTGGTCGATCCTCACGCGCGCCCTCTCGTGCCGGGCCGTGACGGGGGCCGACGCCGCGTACACGGTCGGGCTGCTGTCCGCCGTGGCCGCGCACCAGCGCATCGCGGTCGACGACCTCGTCGAGCGCACCGGTGTCTCGGCCGACGTGGCCGACGCCCTGCGCAGCTTCTCCGGCCCGTACGGACCCGCGCTCGCCGCCGTCCTCGCGCTCGAGGAGAACGACATCGAGGGCGTCCGGGCGACCGGCCTCGAGCCCTACGACGTCGCGCAGGCGTGCCTCGCGGTCGTCCCCGAGGCGCTCGCGACCGCGACGGCTCTCGCGGTCGCCGCACCGGCCTGACCCGCACCGGTCCGACCCGCACGGGCTCGACCGCGCCGGATGCCGTCGCGTGCTCTGCTGCGCGACGACGCCGACCGCCGTGCCGCCGGGTGCGGGGCCCACGCCCTAGCGGACCCCGTAACCTGGGGCCGTGCCCTCGCTGCTCGAGCTCGTGCTCCACCCCGACCGTCGCAAGCCCGCGCCCGAGCCCGTCCCGGTGAGCCTCGGGCCGGCGTTCGTCGTCGGCAGCGCGACGTGGCTCGTCGCGCTCGCAATCATGGTGCTGTGGCCGGGCGTCGAGGTGACGTCGACGGTCATCGCCACCTGCTTCGTGGGGGTCCTGCTCGGCGGCCTCGGCCTGCTCTGGTCCCGCCGCCAGCGCTAGCGGCACCCGCTCCTCGACCGCCTCCGCACCCCGACCGGCCGGCCTGCCCGACCGCCTCAGGACGCGGGGTCGGCGGCCTGCTCGACGGCGATCTCGTCGGCACGTCCCGGCTCGGTGAGCACGAGCTCGACCGCGTGCCGGTCCGCCCACCGCCCGGCCGCCTGCGCCAGCCCGCGGGCCAGCGCCGCCAGCTGCGTCGCGCGCACGACCGCACGCGGACCGGAGCCCTCGACCCACCAGTCCACGGGTACGCCGTCGACGCGCAGCTCGTCGTGCTCGACCCACGTCACCGGAGCGTCGGGCAGCAGCCGCAGCACCGCCTCCGGGGTCGGGACGGGCTCACCGCCCGCACGCGCGTCGTCGTCCGGGGCGTCCGCGTCGTCCGGGGCGTCCGCGTCGTCCGCGCCGTCGTCGACCACGCCGTCCGCGAGGTCCGACGCGAGCGGCAGCCCGAGCAGCGCCGCGAGAGCCGCGGCGGGGGTCCGCCCGTCGGCGGCGTCAGGGGCATCGGTCAGGTCGAGACCGGCGGCCGCGGCCGGGACGAGCGCCGCTACGTCGGTGCGCTGCCACCACATCGGGGAGTCGGCGACGGCGGCGTCGTCGGCGTGCACGACCGCGACGCGGGTCGGTCCGACGAGGGCCGGCACGAGCTCGACCTCGTCGCCCGGGCCCACCCCCGCGCCGGACGGCCCGCCGGCGAGCGACGCCCACGTGCGCCAGAGCCCGGCCGCGACCGCGAGCTCGACCGGCGAGCCCGCGGCGCCGAGCCCGTCGAGCACGTGCCGCCACGCACCGGGGTCGAGGCCGTCGAGCGACCCGGCACCGCCGAGCGCGCGCTGCACCTCGGTGTCGACGCCGGCGAGCACGTCCGGCGCGCCCGGCAGCAGTCGCGTGAGCGCGTCGTCGCGCGCGCCCCGGACGGCGAACGGGCGACCGAGCCCGAGGTCGGCGCGCTCGCGCAGCCACCACGCGGTGTACGAGGGGGCGCCGGCCGCCGTCGCACCCTCGGCCCGCACCGGGTCGAGCAGCGCGCTGCGCAGGTCCGGGCGCTCCGCGAGCCGTGCGAGCACCGCGGGCCACTGCCCCGGCCCGACGGCGTCGAGGTCCGCCACGGCGCGCACGTCGGGCACGTACGCGCCCGCGCCGAACACCTCCGCGAGCTCCTCGGCGTAGTCCTCCCACGCGTCGAGCGACCCGGCGGCGAGCGCGTCGGCGTCCGACGACCCGAGGTCGACCGCCCCGGCGACGACGTCCCCGACCTGCACGACGACGAGGTCCTGGCGCACCCCCGCGGCGACGAGCACGTCGGTGCCCCAGCGCTCGACGAGCTCGACCTGCACCGAGGCGAGCACGCGGTCGTCGAGCAGCCCCGCGGCCGTCGACCCCGGGACGACGAGCCCGTGCGCGGGGGTCGGCTCGCCGTCCGCCGCGGGCAGCGTGAGGAGCCCGAGCCAGGGGGCGACGGCGGCGAGCGGCCCGGCGTCCTCCGACGCGCCGCCGCACTCGGAGACGGCGGCGGACACCAGCGCGAGGACCGCCTCGGTGACGTCGCTCGCGAGCGCGAGGTCGTCGTCGTCGGCCTGGTCGAGCACCGCCTGCCGCACGGCCGGGTGCGCGAGCAGGCCCGCGGCGTCGGGGATGGTCGCACCGAGCCGGGCGAGCAGCGGGTGAGCGGCGTCCGGGTGCACGACGCGCAACCCCCACCGGCCCAGCACCCCGAGCGCGTCGACGACGTCGGGGCTGCGCCCCGCGTCGTCCAGCAGCACGAGGCCGCGCGCGCCGCGGACGACCCGGCCGTCGGCGAGCGGCACGGGCAGCGCCCCGAGCGCCTCGCGCGTCGCCGGGTCGTGCGCCGCGCCGTCGAGCGCCGCGTAGAGGACACGCCACTCCCCCGGCTCCGCGCCCCGGACGGCGGGGAGCTCCTCGACCACGTCCGCGAGCGGGCGGAGCTCGACGCCGAGCGTCCGCGCCGCCGCCTCGCGGCCCGGACGCAGCAGCACGAGCCCGCGGGCGTGCGCGGCGAGCGCGTGCACGGCGGCGGGGTCCCGTCCCACCTCGCCCTCGACGGCGACCGCGCGCCCGGGCTCGACGAGGTCCGCGCGGGCCACGCTTCCCCGGTCGCCGGCGCCCTCGCCGCCCGGCTGCCCGCCCGTCCCGGGGGCCGCGACCCCTGCGGCGCCCGAGGGCAGCAGCGGCGTGCGCGTGAGCCGTTCGACCACGAGCCGGCGGAGCGTGCCGTCGAGCACCCCGGCCGGGAGCCCGGTCGGGACGAGCGCGAGCGGGTCGTCCCCGTGCTCCGCCGCCCCCGCCGCGAGCACCGCGTAGACGTGGGCCGCGTGCGCGAGGACGGCGTCCGTGAGCGGGCCGGGTGCGACGCGGCGGCGCGACGGGTCGAGCGGGAGCGTCGCGACCAGCAGCGCCGGCAGCGTGCACGGCTCGTCGGTCGGCGTCGGGGCGTGCACGACCGGGGTCCAGGTGGCGGTCGGGGCTGCGCGACCGGTGGGTCCGAGCGTGTCCACCGGCTCGGGGGGTGCCGCGGCGCGCGGGACCGCCCACGTCACGCGCCAGCCCCGCGCGGTGCGCTCCTCGACCGGGCGGTCCGCGAGGAGCGCCAGGTCGAGCTCGCCGTGCGCCGACGCGACGTGCCAGCGCTCGTGCAGGTCCGCGACCCGCCGCACGGGCCGCGGGGCCGCGTCATCCTCGACCAGGACCTCGACCAGCCCGGGCAGCGCCAGCAGCAGGGGGTCGCCCACGGCGGCGAGCAGCGCGCGCACCTCGTCGGCCGCGACCTCGTCCCGCAGCTCGAGCACGACCGCGGTGTCGTAGCCCGTGGGCGGCGACCCCTCGGCCGGGAGCGGCAGCCGCAGCGCGGGGAGGGAGCCGTCGCGGCGCCGGACCTCGTCGGCGAGCGCGGGCACGTCCGCCGACGCCTCCGCGAGCAGGCTCACGGTGTCCGCGAGCGAGAACCGCACACCCCCGGTGGTCGAGAGCACCGAGACCTCGTCGGCGACCGCCCGCACCGCCGCGAACCCCACGCCGAACCGCCCGACGACCGCGGGCCCCCGCCCGAACGGGTGGGCCGGAGCGACGTAGCCCTCACGCTTCGCCGACGCACGCATCGACGCGAGCGACGCGACCCCGGCCTCGTCGAGCGGTGCGCCCGTGTTGGCGGCGATGAGCACGGAACCCTCCGGCGTCGACGCGAGGCGCAGCAGCAGCCGCCCGGGCACCCCCGCACGCGTCGCCGCGTCGGCGGCGTTCTGGGCCAGCTCGACGAGCACGCGGTCGCGGTAGTAGCCGCGGGCGTGGTCCTCCTCGGTGTTGGCGTCCTCACGCAGCCGCGCGGGTGAGGCACGCCACGCCTCCAGCACGGCCGCGCGCAGCGCAGCGGTGCCGAAGGCGTCCGGGCTCACGGTTCGGGGCTCGGCTCGACCGTCTCGGTGGCGGGCTCGGCGGGCACGTCTCCCGGTGCGGTCGTCTCGTCCGCCGGCCTGGTCGTCTCGTCCGCCGGGTCACCCGGCTCCGGGTCGGCCTCCGAGCCGAGCTGCGCGAGCTCCTCGCCCGCGAGCGGGTCGGCCTCGGTGCTGGGCTCGGCCGGGGTCTGCGCCGCGTCGGCGGGCTCGGCGCCCGTGTCGGCGGTGCTCGCGTCGTCCACCCGGTCGCCGGTCGCGTCGGCGCCCGCGTCGAGCACAGCGTCGCCGGACTCCACCGAGAGCACCTCCGGCGCGCCGTCCACGGCCGTGGCGTCCTCGGCCGCAGCGGGGCCGGCCGTCGCCTCCGCCGTCGTGGCCTCGGCGTCGGCCGTGTCCGCCCCGGCTTCCGCCTCGGCCGCGGCCGGGGCGAGCTGCACGACCTCGACGTCGTGCTCGTCGAGGTGGTGGTCCGGTGCCGGCCACTCGCTCGCCTGCGGCTCGACGTCGGTCTCCGAGTGCGCGCCGCACCCGTGGTCGACGCTCACGACGGTGCCGTCGTCGGGCGACCACGCGTTGGTGCACACGCCGAAGACGGTGCCGAGCGAGCCCTGGAGCGGGACGAGGAAGCCGCAGCTCCCGCACGCCGCGGCGGACGCGAGAGAGCCGGGCGACGTCGGGCCGTGCGGGCCGGCGTACCAGCGGTTCGCGGCCTCGTCGCGGCCGTCGGCCGACAGCACCCGGGCGCGCGCGAGCGCGAGCTCCTCGATCGCGACGGAGTCGAGCTCCTCGTCGCCGGTCGGCGTCCAACCGGGCTCGAGGCGCGGGTCGTCGGCGCGGAACGGCAGCACGTCGCCGGGGCCGATGTCCCCGGGGCGCAGCCGCTCGGACCACGGCAGCCACTCGGGCGCCAGGATCGCGTCGTCGCCGGGCAGCAGCACGGCCTCGCACACGGTCGCGGTGCGCGAGCGGGCCACGCGCGCGAGCGTGACGGTCCAGACCCAGCCCCGGTAGCCGCGCGCGGTGCACGCGAAGCGGTGCGAGACGAGCCGCTCGCCGTCGACGACGTGGCCGAGGTGCTCGCCGACGTCGCCCGGCTGCTCGGCGAGCTCGACGGCGGCCTGGCGCGCGAGCTCGACGGCCGACCCCAGAACGGCGTCCTTCGTGGCGGCGGCCATGTCAGCCCTCGAGGTTGTCGGCGACGGCACGCAGCAGCGACGCGTACTTCTCGCCGGCGGCCTTGTCGGGGTAGCGGCCACGGCGCAGGTCGTTGCCGACCTTGTCGAGGACCTTGATGAGATCCTCGACGATGACGGCCATGTCGTCGGCGGGCTTGCGCGTGGCCTTGACGACCGACGGCACCGGGTCGAGGAACTTGACGGACAGCGCCTGCGGGCCACGTCGCCCGTCGGCCACGCCGAAGTCGACCTTGGTGCCGGGCTTGGGCGCGGTGACCCCCGCGGGCAGCGCCGAGGCGTGCAGGAACACCTCGTCACCCGCGTCGCTGGCGATGAAGCCGAAGCCGCGCTCGGTGTCGAACCACTTGACCTTGCCGGTGGGCACTGCAACCCCTGAGGTGTCGATGGATGTCGTAACGCTCAAGGTTACCTGCCCGTGATGTGCGCGCGGCACCGGGGACGCGGCAGCAGGACGCGCGGGGACGGCACCGGCCGGGCACCCGGCAGGTTCAGTCCCAGCCGTCCGGGCGCTCGACCGGCGAGAACACGGTCGAGAGCAGCGCCCGCGCCTCCTTGACCGCGGTGAGGTAGGCGTGCGAGACGTCGAGCGCCGTGAAGGGCGCACCGATCGCCGGCGTCGCGTCGACGTCCACCGCCTTGAGGTACGCGTCGAGCACGTCGCACGCCCCGAGGGCCTCGGCGCTCGGGCGGGCCCGGTGCAGCGCGGGGTCGAGCTCGCTCACGGGGACCCGGAGCAGCTCGGAGACGATGCGCACGAGCTCCTCGGTGGACGCCTCGAGCGGCGCGCCGGGCGCGAGGAGCTCGGCGGCACGCGTGCGGGCGAGCGAGCGCAGCGGCAGCTCGTCGTCGTGGTGCCCGGCGGTCACGAGGATCTCGAGGATGAGCAGCGCGCGGAACCGCTCGCGCCCGAGCAGCACGAGCGCCTGGTGCAGGTTGCGGACCGGGCGGCCCGCGCCGGCCGCGGAGTTCACGACGCGCAGCACCTTGAGCGCGATCGACGGGTCCGCCGCGGTCAGCCGCGCGACGACGCGGAACGACACCTGCGGGTCGCCGAGGCGGATGAGCAGCCGGCCCGCGACGAGCGCGTGGTGCGCGAGCGCCGGCCGCGTCAGGACGACGGGACGACGGAAGAAGTAGCCCTGGAACAGGTCGAAGCCCGCGGCGTGCGCCGCCTCGAGGTCGTCCTCGGTCTCGACGCGCTCGGCGATCAGGGTGACGTCGGGCCACTCCTCGCGGAGCTGCGCAGCGAACTCCGCCAGCCTGTCGCCGAGGTCCTCGATGTCGACCTTGACGTAGTCGCACAGCTCGAGCAGCGGCGCGCGGTGGTCGCCGGGCACGTAGTCGTCGAGCGCGATCGCGAAACCCTGCTCGCGCAGCGCCCGGACGCCCGCGAGGACCTCCTCGTCGGCCGGGACGCGCTCGAGCACCTCGAGCACCACGCGGTCGGGGTCGAGCGCGACGGGCAGCGAGCCGACGACGAACGCGCGCGGGACGTTGACGAAGAGGAGGCCGTCGCCCGCGACGTCGCTCACCCCGAACTCGCCGAGGGTCGCCGCGATGACGGTCGCGGTCGCCTCGTCGTCGTCGATGCCGGGCCGCACGCCCGAGACGGTGCTGCTGGCGGTGGGCCGGAACAGCAGCTCGTGACCGACCGGCCGCCCGACGAGGTCGTGGATGCCCTGCCGAGCGATGCAGACCTCGTGGGTGCGGCGCGGGTCGACCCGGACCGGCGCCTGCGTCATCCCTGGACTCCTGCACGTGGACTGCGCGCCGGGGGCCGGCGCGTCCGGCGACGTCGGCCGGTCCTCCTGTCCATCGGCGCGTGCACGGGCGGCTTGAGGACGTGGCGCGGCCGGATCTGGTGCCCACGTATCGTGGAGCGGATGGCCACGTTCAGTGCGTACCTGCGCTCGCGGAGCGACGACGAGCTCGTCGCGCTGCTGCTGCGCCGCCCTGACCTGGCCACCCCGTCGCCGTCGACGCTGTCCTCGCTGGCCGCGCGGGCCACGAGCCGCAGCAGCCTCGAACGGGCGCTCGCGGGGGTCGACGCCGTGGTCCTGCAGGTCGTCGAGGCCGTCGCGGCGCTGCACGGCCCCGCGGACCCGGTGACGGCGCACGACGTGCGGCGCGCGCTCGGCGCGACCGACCCCGCGGACGCCGCGCTCGTGCGCGACGCCCTCGACCGGGCACGCGCGCTGCTGCTCGTGCGTCCCGACGTGACGGACGACACCGACCCGGACGCGCATGGGTCCGCGGGCGAGCACCCGGTCGAGGCCGCCTCCGCGGGCCCGGCCGCCGACGACGTTCCCCTCGTCCCCGCTCCCGGCCTCGCGGACCTGTTCGGCCCCTACCCGGCCGGCCTCGCGCGGGCGTCGGACGCCGCGGGCGGCGCGGACGGCCCCGCACCGGGGCGCGAGCCCGTCGAGGAGCTGCTCGCCCGCGCACCCGCCGGTGCGCGCTCGGTGCTCGACGCGCTGATGTGGGGTCCGCCCGTCGGGGTCCTGCCCGCGCCGCGCACCCCGGCGCGCGAGGCGGTCCAGTGGCTGCTCGGCCAGGGCCTCCTCGTCCCGGGCGACGCCCGCCACGTGCTCCTGCCGCGCGCGGTTGCGCTCGCGCTGCGCGGCGGACGCACCCACCGCACCCTCGCGCGCCCCCCGGCCGTGCCGCCGGGCGCGGGCGCCGCGGACGCCGCCGACGACCCGGCCACCCCGGCCGCCGCCGCGCCGCCAGGCACCGGGGCCGCGGCCCGCACGGCGGTCTCCGGCCGGGCGTCACGCGGTGCACCGCTCAGCCCCGAGGTCGTCGCCGCGGAGTCGGGCCGCGCCGCCGAGCAGGTCGTGCGCCTCGTCGCCGGGCTCGTGCGCGCGTGGGAGATCGAGCCGGCCCCCGTGCTGCGGGCCGGCGGGCTGGGTGTGCGGGAGCTGCGCCGGGTCGCCGCGCGGCTCGAGGTCGACGACACCGAGGCCGCCCTGGTCGTCGAGCTCGCCGGCGCCGCGGGCCTCGTGGTCGACGACGAGGAGGAGACCCCGTCGTTCGCGCCGGCCGCCGCGGTGGACGAGTGGCTCGCCGCCGAGCTGCCGATCCGCTGGTCGACGCTCGCCCGCACCTGGCTCGCGACCGCGCGGGCGGCGTGGCTCGTCGGGACCCGGGACGACCGCGGCATCGTCCGCGCCGCGCTCGACCCCGAGCTCGTGCGGCCCTGGGCACCCCGGCTGCGCCGCTCGGTGCTCGGTGTGCTCGCCGACGTCCCGCCCGGGGTCGCGCTCGACGCCGCGCAGGTCCTCGACCAGCTCACGTGGCGCACGCCCCGCAGCGTCCCGCCCGAGCACGCCGTCGCGGCGACGCTGCGCGAGGCGACGCTGCTCGGGGTCGTCGCCGCCGGGGCCCTGGCCCCCGCGGGCCGCGCGCTGCTGACCGCGGTCACCGGCTCGGACGGTGCCCCGGGGCTCGTGCTCGAGCGGCGCGCGGGGCCCGTCGCCGACACCGTGGCCGACGCGCTCGTGGGCGCCCTGGCGTCGACCGTCGACGAGATGCTGCTGCAGGCCGACCTCACGGGGGTCGTCCCCGGCCGCCCGTCGCCCGCGCTCGAGGCGCTCGTCGAGCGGGCCGCCCGCGTCGAGTCCCGCGGTGGCGCCCTGACCGTGCGCTTCACGCCCGAGAGCGTGCGCGGCGCGCTCGACGCCGGGACGACCGCCGACGAGCTCCTCGCGGACCTCGCCGCGCACTCCCGCGGCCCGGTGCCGCAGCCGCTCGAGTACCTCGTGCGGGACGCCGCACGCCGGCACGGGCGGCTCCGCGCGGGCGCGATCAGCAGCTACGTGCGCGCCGAGGACCCGGCGCTGCTCGCGGGCCTCGTCGAGGACCCGCGGCTGGCCCCGCTCGGCCTCGTCCGGCTCGCACCCACCGTGCTGGGCTCCCAGGGCTCGACGCGCGAGCTGCTCGCCGCGCTGCGTGAGCGCGGGCTGGCCCCGGTGGCCGAGGGGTCGAACGGGCAGATCGTGCACGCCGAGCGGGTCGTGCGCCGGGTGCACGGGCGCAGCCGCCGCATCGCCCCGGTGTCCCCCGCGCACGCCGACGACGGCGCGCCCGCGAGCGCCGCGCGCCGCGAGCGCCTCGCCGCGCTCGTGCCCGACCTGCGCCGCGCCGAGGAGGTGCAGCAGGCCGCGCGCGAGGCCGACCGCGCCGCGCAGGCCCGGGCGCTCGAGCTCCGGGAGGCGCAGCAGCGGCTCGTCGAGGCCGAGCGTGCACGGGCGGCGGCCGAGCTCGCGGCGGCCCCGCGCGCGGACGGCCCGGGCGCCGGCCCTGCCGCCGGCTCCGCGAACGGGACCACCTCCGTCACGGCGAACGGCACCTCGTCGGGCACGGCGGACGGTGCGTCGTCGGGCACGGACGGCACGGCGGACGGCCGCCGCACCGACGGCACCGCGAGCCCCGGCGGCGCCACCGACGCCGGGGCTGACCCGGGCACCGCCTCCACCGGCACCCCGTCGACCGCCCGTCCGGCGACCGGGCCCGCGCCGGAGGGAACAGCCGACCCCGCGACGGCGTTGGGGATCTTGCGCGAGGCGGTCGCCGACCGGACGCAGGTGTGGCTCGAGCTCGTCGACCACCACGGGGTCCCGCAGCGCCGGCTCGTGCGTCCGCTCCGGGTCGACGCCGGTCGCCTGCGTGCGGTGGACCCGGCGAGGGACGCCGAGCTGACCGTCGCGGTGCACCGCATCGCCTCCGTGACCCGGGTGCCGTCCGCCCCCGAGCCACCCGCCGCCTCCGACGAGGCTCAGCACGACCCGCCGGCCCCGCCCGGCACACCGACCGAGGAGACGCATGACTGACGGCCCCCTGATCGTGCAGAGCGACAAGACGCTGCTGCTCGAGGTCGACCACGACCAGGCGGAGGCGTGCCGCCGGGCGATCGCGCCGTTCGCCGAGCTCGAGCGCGCGCCTGAGCACGTGCACACCTACCGGCTCACGCCGCTGGGGCTGTGGAACGCGCGCGCCGCGGGCCACGACGCCGAGCAGGTCGTCAACGTCCTGCTCGACTACTCGCGCTACCCGGTGCCGCACGCGCTGCTCGTCGACATCGCCGAGACCATGGCGCGCTACGGCCGGCTCCAGCTGATCCAGCACCCGGTGCACGGTCTCGTCCTGCACGCGCTCGACCGCGCCGTGATGGCGGAGGTGCTCCGCTCGAAGCGGACCGCCGGGCTCGTCGGGACGCGGATCGACGACACCGACGTCGTCGTCCACCCGAGCGAGCGCGGCCACCTCAAGCAGGTGCTGCTCAAGCTCGGCTGGCCCGCGGAGGACCTCGCCGGGTACGTCGACGGCGAGGCGCACGCGATCGCGCTCGACACGTCCGGCGAGTCGAACCTCGGGCCCGACGGGCAGCCGAAGCCCTGGGACCTGCGCCCGTACCAGAAGCAGGCCGTCGAGGGGTTCTGGCACGGCGGCTCGGGCGTCGTGGTGCTCCCCTGCGGCGCGGGCAAGACGCTCGTCGGCGCCGGGGCCATGGCGCGCTCGCAGACGACGACACTCATCCTCGTGACCAACACGGTCAGCGCCCGGCAGTGGCGCGACGAGCTGGTCAAGCGCACGACGCTCACCGCCGACGAGATCGGCGAGTACTCGGGCGCCCGCAAGGAGATCAAGCCCGTCACGATCGCGACCTACCAGGTCCTGACAACCAAGCGGAAGGGCGTCTACACGCACCTCGAGCTTCTCGACGCCCGCGACTGGGGCCTCGTGCTGTACGACGAGGTCCACCTGCTGCCGGCGCCGATCTTCCGCATGACGGCGGACCTGCAGGCGCGCCGCCGCCTCGGGCTGACCGCGACGCTCGTGCGCGAGGACGGCCGGGAGGACGAGGTGTTCAGCCTCATCGGCCCCAAGCGGTTCGACGCGCCGTGGAAGGACATCGAGGCGCAGGGCTACATCGCGCCCGCCGACTGCGTCGAGGTGCGCCTGACGCTGCCCGAGCGCGACCGGATGCTCTACGCGACGGCCGAGCCCGAGGACAAGTACCGCCTCGCGGCGACGGCGCCGGGCAAGAACCGGGTCGTCGAGCAGCTCGTCGCGAAGCACGAGGGCGAGCCGACGCTCGTGATCGGCCAGTACCTCGACCAGCTCGAGGAGCTCGCCGACCACATCCAGGCCGACGTCATCACGGGCGCGACCTCGGTCACCGAGCGCCAGCGCCTCTACGACGCGTTCCGGGCGGGCGAGATCACGAAGCTCGTGGTCAGCAAGGTCGCGAACTTCTCGATCGACCTCCCCGAGGCGTCGGTCGCGATCCAGGTGTCGGGGTCGTTCGGCTCCCGCCAGGAAGAGGCACAGCGGCTCGGCCGGCTCCTGCGGCCCAAGGGCGACGGGCGGACGGCGCACTTCTACGCGGTCGTCGCGCGCGACACGGTCGACCAGGACTTCGCGGCGCACCGCCAGCGCTTCCTCGCGGAGCAGGGCTACGCGTACACGATCCTCGACGCCGAGGACCTCGCGACGGGCGAGCCCGCGGCGGACTGACGCCGCTCGGCCTGCTCGGCGCGGCCGCTCGGTGCACCCGCACCGGGCTGCCGCGCCGCACCGGCCTCACCCTCCCGGGCGCGCTCCGGCGACGCTCGCGACGAGCTTGTCGAGGGTCTGCTCGAGGCCCGCGAGGGACATCTGCTGCGTGGCCTCGGACGTGTAGCCGTGCTCGGTGACGGTGAGGCGCGTGCCGCCCGCGGGGAGCTCCTCGAACGTCAGCACATGCGGCACCGGCACGGGGATCCCCGGCGGGAGGCCGAGCTCCGTGGGGTCGACGACCCGCCCCGCCGCGTCGCAGAACTCGAGGACGAAGTCGAGCCGGCGCGGGGCGTCGACGGCCGAGCACGTCCAGAGGTTGTGCACGTCGTGACCGTCGGGCGACCGCATCGTCACCCGCGACGAGCCGCCGACCCGCACGTCCATGACAGCCTCGGGGCACGTCCAGCCCGCGGGCCCCCACCACGCCCGGACGCCCTCGGGCTCCGTCCAGGCCGCCCACACGCGCTCGACCGGCGCGTCGACCGTCCGGCTCGCGACGACGTCGAGCCGCAGCGCCGCGTCCGCCGGTGCCGCCGCTCCTGCGGCCGACGCCTGCCGGACCACCGCGGCGAGCCGGTCTGTCGCCTCCCGGATCCCGGAGTCCATGTCCGTCGGCACCCACCCGTCGCGGTCCTCGACCGACTGGAACAGCACCACGCTCGTGAGGGTCGTGGCGCCGTCGTGCTCCGTGAACGTGTCGGTCGTGAGCTGGAGGTAGCCCGGGCCGCCCTGCTCGAGCTCGAACGTCGCGACGATGCTCTCCCCCGGCACGACGTCGTGGTAGACGCCGCGGAACGCGTACCCGGTGCCGTCCGTGCGGTTGGTCGTCACGAAGCGCCAGCTGCCGCCCCGGCGCACGTCCATCTCGACGACGCGGGTGTCGAACCGGGAGCCGCCCCACCACGCGGGCACGCGCGCAGGGTCGGTGTACGCGGCCCAGACCAGCTCCACGGGCGCGTCGAACGTCCTGCGGATCACGAGGTCCTGCCGGCCGGGCTCGACGATCAGCTCGGTGTCAGTCATGGTCTGCCCCAGTCGTGTCGCTCTTCAGGCGTCGGATCTCGCGGTCGAGCAGGTCGAGGCGCTCGGTGAAGACGTCCCGGTACCGGTCGAGCCACTCCGCCGCGGTGTCGAGCTGCGCCGGCTCGAGCCGGCACGGCCGCCACTGCGCCTCGCGGCTCCGGCTGATGAGCCCCGCCTGCTCGAGCACCTTGAGGTGCTTGGACACCGCGGGGAGCGTCAGGTCGAACGGCTCGGCGAGCTGGTTGACGGTCGCCTCCCCCTCGGCGAGCCGGGCGAGGATCGCGCGGCGCACCGGGCTGGCGAGAGCGGCGAACGTCTGGCTGAGCGGATCGGCAGGCACGTCGCTACTGTACCGCTCGGTTAATTTTCCAATTGGTAAAGTACGCGTGGTGCGGAAGGGGTGTCAACGCCGAGACCGACGCTGCCGCCGGCCCTCGCGCGTCGCGACCGCAGACCCGGACTGCCAGCCCCCGCAGACGCGCGCACCCCCGGCCCACGAGGGACCGGGGGTGCGCGACCCGCGTGCGGGGAACGTCAGACGAGCTCGGGCATCGTGTCGGCGCGCTCGTGGACGAGCAGCGCGAACGCCTGCGCGACGGCGCGGCCGCCCGCAGCGACCTCGTCGGCCCGTCGGTCGTACTCGGCGCGCAGGGCGGCGGTGTCGACCTCGTCGTGCGTCGCGGCCCACGCCGCGAGCAGCTCGGGACCGGCCTCGGGGTGGAACTGCAGGCCCCACGCGGACCCGACGCGGAACGCCTGGTACGGGTACGTCGCCGACGAGGCGAGCCACGTGGCGCCGCGCGGCAGGTCGACGACCGCGTCCGCGTGCATGCTCGGCTGCGGGGTGCTGCGGCGGTCGTCGGCGAGGTCGAGGTCCTGGAGCCCGTCGAGGATCGGGTCACCGACGGCCTCGGGGCGCCACTGCACGTCGATCACACCGGCCTCGCGCCCGGGAGGGGCCGCGACCTGCAGGCGACCGCCTCGCGCGACCGCGAGGAGCTGCGCGCCCAGACAGATGCCGAGCGTCGGGACGCCCGACGTCGACGCGTCGACGAGCAGCGCGCGGACCTCGGGCAGCCAGGGGGCGACCTGGTCGTCGACGGCGGACATCTGGCCGCCGAGCACGATGAGCCCGTCGCCGACCTCGTCGGCCGACGAGGGCACGGCCTCGCCCGCGTAGGCGTGCACCGTCCGCAGCTCGACGCCGGTGAGCCAGTCGGCGAACCGGTCGAGCGGGACGTCGGCGCTGTTCTGGATGACGGTCACGACACGCGCGCCAGAGGTGGCGGGGACACCGGGAGTCTGGTAGGTCACGCGAGGACGGTACTCCCGGCCCCGCCGAGGACGTAAACCCGCACGTCACGCGGTGCACCGTTCAGGCGACCCCCGTCACGTGCGCCCGGCTCGTCCCGGTCTGCCCGGGCTCTCGGCGGCGCACGGCGCGACCGTCCGCTCCCCGGGGGGCCCGGCGCACCCCGCGCACCTCCGGTCGGCGGAGCAGCCCGGACGCCCGCTCGGCCGCCGACCTGCACCGACACCTCCGAGCTAACGGGGCGCCCCTCGTTTGCACCGCCGCCCCGCCCGGTCGAGTATCGACGGGTGAGCCACCGTCGCGTCCCGGCCCCGTCCGCCTCCGCACCCGGGCTCACCCGTGCGGTGCCCGCCCGGCGGTTCACCCGCGCGGCCGCCGCCGGCGTGGTCGTCCTGCTCGGGCTGCTCACCGCGCTCGGCCTCGGGTCGCCCGCCGCCGCCGTCGAGCCGCTGAACGTGCCGGGTCAGATCACCGACCAGGTCGGTGCCCTCGACGGCAGCACCGCGGAGGTCCAGGCGAGCCTCGACCGCCTGTCCGACGACACCGCGTACGACCTGTTCGTGGTCTACGTCGACGGCTTCTCGGGGCGCGACGGCGAGCAGTGGGCGCGCGAGACGGCGGTGGCGTCGGGCCTCGGGCCGGAGGACGTGATCCTCGCGGTCGCGGTCGACGAGCGCCGCTACGGCATGTGGGTGCAGAGCACCGGCGACATCACCGAGGAGGAGGCCACACGTGTGCGGGTCGACCTCGTCGAGCCGCGGCTGAGCGAGGACGACTGGGCCGGCGCGGCCGTGGCCGCCGCCGACGGGCTGCGCGACGCCGCGCTCGGGACCGGCACCGCTGCGTCCGGTGGGGGCGGCGGATTCGGCACGCTGCTGGTGATCGGGCTCGTCGTCCTGCTCGTCGTCCTCGTGGTCCGCTCGCTCGTCCGTCGTCGCGCGGCCGCCGGCCAGGGGGCAGCGCAGCCGGCCGGTGCCGCGCCGCAGGGCCTCGCCGCGCTGCCGACGGCCGAGCTCAACCGCCGCGCGAGCCAGGCCCTCGTCGCGATCGACGACGCGCTGACCACCTCCGCGCAGGAGCTCGGGTTCGCGCAGGCGCAGTTCGGGCTCGAGGCCACCCGCCGGTTCAGCGCCGCGCTCGACGAGGCGCGAACGCGGGTCTCCGAGGCGTTCCGGTGGCGTCAGCAGCTCGACGACTCGACGCCCGAGACCGAGCCGCAGGCCCGGCAGATCATGATCGCGATCATCGAGACGTGCCAGGTCGCCGCCGACTCCCTCGACGCGCACACCGAGGAGTTCGAGAAGATGCGCGACCTGCAGGCGCGCGCTCCGGAGGTGCTCGACGACGCCGAGCAGCGCGCGACCGAGGTGGCCGCGCGCGTCGAGCCGGCGCGCGCGACGGTCGCGCAGCTCGCGACGACGTACCCGCCCGCGGCGCTCGCGTCGGTCACCCCCAACCCCGACCAGGCCGCCGCGCTGCTCACCGGCGCGCACGAGTCCGTCGCGCGGGGCCGTGAGGCGCTCGCCGCGGACGACCGCGGTGCCGCCGTCGGTGCCGCCCGCGCCGCGCAGGACGCCGTCGCGCAGGCGGTGACGCTGCTCGACGCGGTCGACCGCGGAGGGCAGGACCTCGCCCGGGCGGGCGCCGACCTCACGGCCGCGATCGCCTCGATCAGCGCGGACTTCGACGACGCCGACCGCCTCGCGCCGCGCGAGCCCGCGGTGCAGGCCGCGGTCCAGGCGGGCCGTGCGGCCGCTGCGGCGGCGGAGGCGGCACGCTCGGGCGGCGACCCGCTCGCGGCGCTGCGGGACGTGCGCGCCGCGGAGGCCCGGCTCGACGAGACCCTCGAGCCGTTCCGCGAGCGCGCCGAGCACGAGGCCCGGGCGCGTGCGCAGCTCGACGACCTCCTCGGGCGGCTCGCGTCGCACATCCGGGCCGTGCACGACTACATCGAGACCCGGCGCGGCGCGGTCGGCCCGGAGGCCCGCACCCGGCTCTCGGAGGCTGCGCGGCTCGCGCAGCAGGCGCACCGCGACGCCGCGACCGACGCCGCGGGGGCGCTCGCGCTCGCGCACCGGGCCGGGGAGCTCGCGGGCGAGGCCCAGCACCTCGCGCAGCTCGACGTGCAGGACTGGGAGGACCAGCGCCGTCAGCGGTCCGGGTACGGCGGCCTCGGCGGCGGCGGCTCGAACGTCGGCGGCATGGTCCTCGGCGGGATCCTGCTCGACTCGCTGCTGCGCGGCGGCGGCGGGGGCTTCGGGGGCGGTGGCTTCGGTGGCGGCGGCTTCGGTGGGGGCGGCGGGGGCGACGGCGGCGGCTTCGGCGGGGGCGGGCGCTTCTGACGAGCCGCGGCGACCCCCCACAGGACACGGACGACGCAGGAGCAGGCGCGACGACGGCCCACCCGGGCGCGTCGCACGACGAGAGGGACGCACGATGACCGAGAAGCAGACGATCCTGGGCCGCATCACGACGCTGGCCCGCGCCAACATCAACGCGATGCTCGACCGGGCCGAGGACCCCGCGAAGATGATCGACCAACTGATCCGCGACTACACCAACAACATCGCCGAGGCCGAGGAGGCCGTCGCCCAGACGATCGGCAACCTCCGCCTCGCGGAGGCGGACCACCGCGAGGACATCGCGTCGGCGGCGAGCTGGGGCCAGAAGGCGCTCGCCGCGTCCTCGAAGGCCGACCAGCTCCGCACGGCCGGCGACGCCGCGGGCGCCGACAAGTTCGACAACCTGGCGAAGGTCGCGCTCGGCAAGCAGATCGCCGCCGAGCAGGAGGCCAAGGACGCCGAGCCGCTCATCGCGTCGCAGACGGAGACGGTCGAGAAGCTCAAGGCCGGGCTCGCCGCCTCGAAGGAGCGCCTCGCGGACCTGAAGAACCGCCGCGACAACCTCGTCGCGCGCCAGAAGAGCGCCCAGGCGCAGTCCCAGCTGCAGGACGCCCTGGGCTCGATCAACGTGCTCGACCCGACGAGCGAGCTCTCGCGCTTCGAGGACAAGGTGCGCCGCGAGGAGGCCCGCGTCCAGGGCCACGCCGAGCTCGCCGCGTCGTCGATCGACGCGCAGTTCGAGGAGCTCGAGGCGTCCGGCCAGAACCTCGAGGTCGAGGCCCGGCTCGCAGCGCTCAAGCGCGGGTCCGCCCCGGCCTGACGCCTGCCGCTCCACCCCGACGCCCGCGCGTCCGGAACGCTCCTGCAGCGACCGGGCCGCGGGCGTCGGCGTGCCCGGCGCACGACCCGGAACGCGCCCTCCGCCACGCGGTCCGCAGCGTCCTCCCAGGTCGCTCCCAGCCCCGCGACGCACACTGGGGAGATGACGGGGACCCCTGTGCAGCCCGAGGCGCGCCTGCTCGTCGTCGACGACGAGCCGAACATCCGCGAGCTGCTCGCGACGTCGCTGCGCTTCGCCGGCTTCGAGGTGCACGCCGCCGCCGACGGCGCCTCGGCGCTGCGGCTCGCGCGGCAGGTCGAGCCGGACCTCGTCGTCCTCGACGTGATGCTCCCCGACATGGACGGCTTCACCGTGACGCGACGGCTGCGCGAGAAGGGCCAGCACGTCCCCGTCCTGTTCCTCACCGCGCGCGACGACACGTCCGACAAGGTCACCGGCCTCACGGTCGGCGGCGACGACTACGTGACCAAGCCGTTCAGCCTCGAGGAGGTCGTGGCACGCATCCGTGCGGTGCTGCGCCGGACGCACCCGGGCGACGTCGACGAGTCGAGCATCCTGCGCGTCGGCGACCTCGAGCTCGACGAGGACAGCCACGAGGTCCGCCGCGCCGGCCAGGTCGTCGACCTCTCCCCCACCGAGTTCAAGCTCCTGCGCTACCTCATGCTCAACCCGGGCCGGGTCCTGTCGAAGTCGCAGATCCTGGACCACGTCTGGCAGTACGACTGGGGCGGCGACGCGAACATCGTCGAGTCCTACATCTCCTACCTGCGCCGCAAGGTCGACCAGGTCACCGGGCCCGGCGGTCAGCCCGTCGAACCCCTCATCCAGACCAAGCGCGGCGTCGGGTACCTGCTGCGCCGCGTCGCGAACCCGTGAGCGCGACGCCCGCCGGCGCTCCTGCCCCGGGCCGGTCGCACGCCGCCGGGGAGCCCCGCGCGGGCGCGGTGCCGGAGACGGCCGCCGGCGAACCGGCCACCGGTCCGGCGCGGGGACCGGGCGAGGAGCCGACGACCGGTCGGGCGCCGGGCGGGGAGCCGGCGGCAGCGGGCGACCGCGCGTCCCGGGGCTCCCGGTCGGCGCTCGTGGCCGACCGGGTCCGCGCCGCGTGGCTCGGCGTCCCGCTGCGCGCCCGGCTCGTCGGGATCATCACGACGCTGCTCGCGCTCGGCCTGCTCATCGCCGGGCTCACGACCGCGACGCTGCTCGAGCGCTACCTCGTCGGGCAGGTCGACCGGCGCCTCGAGACCGAGGCCGAGTACCTCGCGCAGCGCGAGGCGGACAGCATCTTCGGGGACACCCGTCCGGGCGAGACGTCGTTCCTCCCCACCGACTACGTGCTGGTCGTCACGGACGTCCTCGGCGGCCGCAAGATCTCCGGCCGGGACACGACCTACCGGGAGTACGGCGTCCCCGCGCCCCCGGAGCTGAGCCCCGCCGAGGCGCGCGCGACCGACCGTCAGCCGTTCGAGGTCCCGAGCAACCGCCCCGCGTCGTCGTGGCGCTTCGTCGCGTTCTCGATGTCGAGCGGCGGCGAGGCGATCGGCACGGTCAGCGTCGGCCTGCCGCTCGGCGACGTCCAGCGCACCGTCAAGCGGATCACGCTCCTGCTGCTCACGAGCGGGCTCGGCATCATCGTGCTCGGTGCGCTCGCCGGCAGCTGGGCGGTGCGGCGGTCGCTGCGCCCGCTGCGCGAGATCGAGTCGACCGCCGCGTCGATCGCCGCGGGAGACCTCTCCCGGCGCGTCCCGACGGCGCCGGAGACCACCGAGGTCGGCCGGCTCGGAGCGGCGCTCAACGGGATGCTCGCGCAGATCGAGAGCGCGTTCGCGGACCGCACGGCGTCCGAGGCGCGCATGCGGCGGTTCGTCGCGGACGCCTCGCACGAGCTGCGGACCCCGCTCGCGGCGATCCGCGGGTACGGCGAGCTGTACCGCATGGGGGCGCTGACCGAGAAGGACCAGGTCGACGACACGTTCCGGCGCGTCGAGGAGTCGGCGACCCGGATGGGCGGGCTCGTCGAGGACCTGCTCGCCCTCGCCCGGCTCGACGACGGCCGCCCGATGCGCCTCGACGACGTCGACCTCGCGGTCCTCGCGGCCGACGCGCTGAGCGACCTGCACGCGCTCGACCCGTCACGTGCGACGGCGCTGCTCGCCCCGGACGGCGCACCGCTGCGGTCCTGCGTCGTCGCGGGCGACGAGCGGATGCTGCGCCAGGTCGTGTCCAACCTCGTGGGCAACGTCGTGCAGCACACGCCGGAGGGGACCCCGGTCGAGCTGTCGGTCGGGGTGCTCGCCGACCGGCCGGGCGAGGGCGTGCTCGAGGTGCGCGACCACGGGCCGGGCATCGACCCGGAGCACGCCGCGCGCGTGTTCGAGCGGTTCTACCGGGTCGACGCGAGCCGCACGCGCGGCGGGACGGCAGGTGGGGGCACGGGCGGCGGCGCGGGTCTCGGCATGGCGATCGTCGCGGCGATCGTCACGGCCCACCGCGGCGAGGTCGGCCTCGCGCAGACCCCGGGCGGCGGGACCACCGTGCGGGTGGCCCTCCCGCTCGCGAGGCCGGGAGACGTCGAGGACGGGTCCGCGGACGACCCCGAGCCGTCGGCCACCGACGCCGACGACGCGCGCAGGACGGCCGCCTCAGCCCACGACGAACACTGACCTCGACGCGTAGGTCCTCGCCCGGCGGCGTGGTTACGATGTCGGGTCCGAAGCAAGGGTCACCGTTCGTGAGGCTGGTCATGGGCGTCTACGACGCACCGCAGTGGTTGCTCTCCGCGTTCGTCCGCAGCGCACGGGGGGCCGGGGCCACCGCCCCGCCCGAGGAGATCAAGGCAGCAGGGGTCGCCCTGGTGGACCGCTGGTCCGCCAAGGGACGCGACTTCCACAACCTCAAGCACCTCGTGGACGTCCTCGCCCGGGTCGACGAGCTCGCGGCCGAGACCCACGAGCCGGACCTCGTGCGCCTGGCGGCCTGGTACCACGGGGCGATCTTCGACTCCGCGGACGCCGCGGCGTACGCGAACAGGGGCGGCGAGGACGAGCTCGCGAGCGCACGCCTCGCGCTCGAGGAGCTCACGGCGCTCGGGGTGTCCGAGAAGCGCGCCCGCCGCGTGCACGACCTGGTGGTAGCGCTCCGACGTCACAGCACCGACGCGTCCGACTTCGACTGCGCGGTCCTCTGCGACGCGGACCTCGCGATGCTGGCCGCGGAGCCGCAGCGCTACAAGTCCTACCTGCACGACATCCGCGCGGAGTACGCGCACCTGCCCGTCGAGCACTACGTGCGGGCCCGCGTGAACATCGTCCGCAAGCTCCTCGGCCGCACGAGCCTCTTCGTGAGCCCGCTCGGGGCGGCGTGGGAGGAGGCCGCGCGCCAGAACCTCGGCGCCGAGCTCCAGCGGCTCGAGAAGGAGCTCGCGAAGATCGACGCGGCGAACGCGGAGTCGGGCACGGCAGCCTCCGACGGGCACGAGACGGCGTCCGACGCGAACGCCGCGGAGCCGGCTGCCGACGCGCAGACGTCGCTCGCCGCTCAGCCGCCCACAGCCCGTCACTGACACGCGGCGCCGACGTCCTCCGGGATCCGGCGCTCGACCGCGTCGACGCATGCGTAGCGTCCGGACCTCCACGAGCACAGGAGGACGAGATGAGCAGGTACGAGGTCGACAGCGCGCTGGTCGCCCAGGCAGCCGCCGGGGTCCAGGCTCGCACGGCGGCGGTCCGCAGCGAGGTCGCGGCGATGCAGCGCCAGCTCGCCGAGCTGCAGAGCGCCTGGCGCGGCGGTGCGGCCACCGCGTTCGCCGGCGTCATGACCGAGTGGTCCGCGACGCAGGCCCGCGTCGAGCAGTCGCTCGACCACATCACCGCGGCGCTCTCAGCCGCCGCGCGCACGTACTCCGACGCGGAGGACCAGGCTTCGCGGCTGTTCCTGCGCTGACGCACGCGGCGGAGCGGCGGGAGGACGCGCACCACGCACCCTTTCCGCGCTCCGCCGCCTACCGTCCACCGACCATCACGGGAGCCGGTTCACACTTCCCTGTCGCCGGCGCCAGGGAAGTGTGTCGACGCCTCGTCCGACCGGGACGCCACGGCCCCGGTTGTCCACAGATGCTGGGCGCACGGTGACCGGCTCGCCCCGGTTTCGCTAGGTTCGCGGGCATGCCTTCGCCTCGTGCGGCCGACGACGCCCGCCGCTCTGCTCGACACCTTCGGGGGTACCGTCCGGCGGGGGCCGCGGTGAGCGGGGTGGTGGTCGTGGCGACGTTGTTGACAGCATGCACCGGCGAGCCTCCCGCCGAGCCCAGCCCTACACGCACGGCGAGTCCGACTCCCACGGCATCACCGACGCCAACGCCGACGACGACACCCGAGCCCGAGCGGCCGGCAGCGATGGATGATGCCGGCGTCGACGGGGCGGTCGCCGCAGCGACGTACTTTCTGTCGCTGTACCCGTACGTCTACAACACCGGCGACCTCACAGCGTGGAAGGCGCTCAGCCACCCCGAGTGCGTGTTCTGTTCCAGCGTTGTGACAAACGCTGAGGAGATGCACGCGAAGGGGAACCACCAGGAGGGGACGGTGACGTCGATCTCGTCGTCGGATGCCGTCGAGATCGACTCAGGCGTGTACTTCGCGGTGGACCTCGACGTGACGCAAGGCCCTGGTCAGGAGTACGACTCGAAGGGGAACATCGTCGACCGGATCGACGGACCAAAGACTTTCGCCGTGCACCTGGCGATCGTTCGCGACGCCGGCTCATGGATCGTCCGGGAAGGACAGGTCGATGCGGCGCAGCAGTAGGGCCACACTCCTCGGTGCCGGTCTCGCATCGGCACTCGCGGCAGCGGCTGTGGCCGGAATACCTCTACCTGCCCTCGCTGCCGAAGGCTTGGGAGGCGAGGCCGTCGGCAACGTCATCAACATGAATGCGAAGAGGGCCGCGGCACAGGCGGCCGCGTGGATTGCCGCACAGGCGTCCGGTGCTCCTGCGGTGACGCTGGTGGAGTACGCCCGTGCGGAGCTGTGCGACGTGTCCTCCCAGTTCCTCACGTCGACCCTGGACGGGGCGTGCGACCCCGGCGACGGAGCGATCACCCCACCCGACTGCGGACCCGGCATCACCCCGCTGCTCCCCCTGTGGTCCCGCACCCGCACCGCCGAAGACGCCCCCTGGACCCGCTGGGACCGGATCAGCGACTACTACTGCCCCCAGGACGTCCTGCCCGAGTTCACCGCCGAGGACTTCCGCCGCCTGCCCCTGACCCCCTCCCCGGTCACCCCGCAACCCCCCAACCCCAACCTGCTCACCGGACTCGGCCTGGTCGTCCACACCACCGCCGACCCCCAGGACCACCCCACCACCCTGCTCGGCTTCCCCATCACCGTCCGCGCCACCCCCACCGAGTTCACCTGGGACTTCGGCGACGGCACCCACCGCACCACCACCCACCCCGGCACCCCCTACCCCACCGGCCACGACCACCACCCCGGCGACCCCGTCTACCCCACCGGCGTCATCGGCCACCCCTACCCCCACCTCGGCACCTACACCCCCACCCTCACCACCACCTGGACCGGCCAGTACCTCATCACCGGCACCACCACCTGGCACCCCATCAACGGCACCGCCACCACCACCAGCCCCCTGCCCACCGTCACCATCCACGACGCCACCAGCCACCTCGTCGCCGACAACTGCCACACCAACCCCCACGGCCCCGGCTGCTGACAGCCGGGCGTGATCGGGGACCCAGGCCGTCCCTGGTGACCGCCGGCGACAACGACGAACGACGCGGCCGCCGGGGTGAGTCCGGCGACCGCGTCGTTCTTCGTGCATCCGTTCGTGCGGCGTCGCGCGTCGTTCGTCAGCGCGCGCCCCGCCGCTGAGCGCGTGGATCGTCCGCACCCAGCGCCCCTCCAGAGCGCCACCTCAGAGCGCCACCTCAGAGCGCCAGGATCTCCCGCACCTCCGGGTCCACCTCGGCGAGGCACGCGGCACGCGCGTCGGCGGCGGTGCGAGCCGCCCGAGCCACCTTCGCCAGACCCCGGCAGGCGTCGAGCGAGTGCCGGCTGAGCGCGAACCGGACTCCGGGCACGGCGGCGGGCGACATCGACAGGCTCGTGACGCCCATGCCGGTGAGGACGAGCGCCATGAGCGGGTCGGCCGCCGACTCCCCGCAGACGCCCACGGGCTTGCCGGCGGACGTGCCGGCCGCGGCGGCGGTCGCCACGAGGTCGAGCACGGCGGGCTGCCACGGGTCGAGCAGGTCGACGAGCTCGCCGAGCAGCCGGTCGGTCGCCATCGTGTACTGCGCGAGGTCGTTGGTGCCGATCGAGATGAAGTCGACCTCGGCGAGCAGGTCGGCGGCCCGCAGCGCCGCGGACGGCACCTCGACCATGACCCCGACGGTGCGGACGCCGGCGTCGCGCGCGAGGGCCGCGAACTGCGCGGCCTCCTCGACGGTCGCGACCATGGGCGCCATCACCCACGGCTCGCCGCCCGTGTTCTCGGCCGCGCGCGCGATGGCCCGCAGCTGCGTGAGGAGCAGGTCCTCGGCGGCCCGCACGAGACGGAAGCCGCGGACGCCGAGCGCCGGGTTCTCCTCGCCGTCGCGCGTGACGAACGCGAGCGGCTTGTCGGCGCCCGCGTCGAGCGTGCGGATGACGACCTTGCGGCCCTCGAGGCCGCGGAGCGCCCGGGCGTACTGCTCGGCCTGCTCGTCCTCGGTGGGCGCGGTGGTCCGGCCGAGGTAGAGGACCTCGGTGCGGAACAGCCCGACGCCCTCGACGGCTGCGCCGGTGAGCCGCTCGGCGTCCTCGGCGGTGCCGATGTTGGCGAGCAGCGCGACCGCGTGGCCGTCGGACGTGCGGCCGGCCTCGGTGGTCTCGGCGAGCGTCGCGAGGCCGCGGCGGCGCACCTCGACGCGGGCACGGACGTCATCGTCGGGGTCGATGACGATCGTGCCGGCCGCCGCGTCGACGGCGACGACCGTGCCGTCGGTGAGCGCGGAGGCGCCGACGACCCGGACGACGCACGGGATGCCGAGCTGCCCGGCGATGATCGCCGTGTGCCCGGTGGGGCCGCCGCGCTCGATGACGATCGCGAGCACCTTGTCGAGCTCGAGGGCCGCGGTGTCGGCGGGCGAGAGGTCGTCGGCGACGACGACCGCGGGCTCGGTGAGTGCCGGGACGCCCGGCTCGGGCTGGCCGGTGAGCAGCGCGACGACGCGGTCGCGCACGCTGAGCAGGTCGGTGACGCGCTCGGCGAGGTAACCGCCGGCCTGCGTGAACAGGTCGACGAACTCGGCGACGGCCCGGTCCACGGCGAACGGCGCGGACTGCCCGGCGTCGATCCGGACGGCGACCTGGTCCGTCAGCTCGGTGTCGCGGGCCATCGCCGCGGTGGCCGTGAGGACGTTCGCCACGGTCCCGCTCGACCGCTCGGCGCGGGCCTCGAGCGTGTCGGCCACCGACGCGAACGCCGCGACGACGGATGCCGTGGCCGCCGCGCGGTCCACCTCGGCCGGGGCGGACGCGTCCACGGACGGCGCGGGGTGGGCGCGCGCCACCGGGCCGACGACCGCGCCGCGGCCGACGCCCGCCCCCCGCAGGGTGCTCACTCCGCCACCGCGTCCAGGTCGGACGCGAGCATCGTCGCGAGCTGGTCGAGCGCCGTGTCGGCGCCCTCGCCCTCGGCGGTCAGCGTGACCTCCTCGCCGAACTTGGCGCCGAGCGTCATGACGCGCAGGATGCTCGACGCATCGACGGGCGTGCCGCCGTTCTTGGCGATGAGCACCTTGGTGCCCGTCGCGGCCGCGGCCGCCGTGAAGAGCTTCGCGGGCCGTGCGTGCAGGCCGACCTTCGATCCGATGGTGACGGTGCGCTGGGACATCGAGAGTTCCTTTCCAGAGGTGACGCCGCGACGGTGCGGCGGACGGGTGCGGCGAACGGGTGCGGGCGGGTCACAGCTCCTTGAGAGCGACGTCCGGGTGGGGCGACTCGAGGACGCGCACCTCGTCGAGGCGCACGTCGGCGGGCGTGGGCACCGCGGTGCCGGGGAGCAGGACGGCGGCGCGCCCCCAGGCGACGGCGGTCGCGAGCCGCGTCGACGGCTCCTCGTCGACCGCCGCGAGGAAGCCCGCGAGGGTCGCGTCGCCGGCGCCGACCGTCGAGGCGGGCACGAGCGGCGGGCCGCCGGCCCACCACACGGACGTGGCGTCGACGAGCAGCGCGCCGTGCGGCCCCAGGCTCACGAGCACCTGCCGCGTGCCGCGGTCCACGACGGACCGGGCGGCGTCGACCACGTCGCCGACGACCACCATGTCCCGCCCGACGAGGGCACCGAGCTCCTCGTCGTTGGGCTTCACGACGTCGAGCCCGCCCGCCTCGACCGCGGCCACGAGCGGCTCCCCGGACGTGTCGAGCGCGCACGGCACACCGTGGCGGCCGGCGAGCGCCGACAGCCGGACGAAGAAGTCGACCCCGGCGCCGACGGGCAGGCTCCCGGCGCCGACGACGAGCCGTGCGCCGCCGGCGACCTCGGCGTCGACCGCGTCGAGCAGCGCCGTGACGTCGTCGGGCGGGAGCGCCGGCCCGGGGGCGTTGACCTTCGTCGTGACGCCCGTGCGCTCGACGAGCGTGATGTTGGAGCGCGTCTCCCCGGTCACCGGGACCGCGTGCGCGGGGACGCCCTGCTCCTCGAGGAGCCGCACCAGGAGCTCGCCGTCGGGACCACCGGCCGGCAGGACCGCGCGGGTCGCGTGCCCGTGCGCCACGAGCGCCCGCGACACGTTGATGCCCTTGCCGCCCGCGTGCACGTGGGTCTCGTGCGCCCGGTTGACCTCCCCCACCGCGAGGTGGTCCAGGTCCAGCGCACGGTCGACGCTGGGGTTGGGGGTGACCGTGACGATCATCGGTGTCTCCTGGCTGCTGTCGGCGTGCGGCGGGTGGGAGCGACGGCCCTCGGTGGTGGTGTGCGCACCACCACCGAGGGCCGCGTCCCTACTCCTCGTTCACCTGCTGGAGGACCGCGTACAGCTCGGCCGCGGTCGGCGCGTCGAGCACGCGCTGCACCTGCTCCATGTCGGCGAAGACGAGGGCGATCCTCGACAGGATCTCCAGGTGCTCGTCCCCGACCCCGGCGATGCCGACGACGACGCGGACGGGTTCGCCGTCCCAGTCGACGGGCTCGTCGTAGCGCACGAGACACAGCGCCGAGCGGGTGATGGTGCCCTTCGCCTCCTCGGTGCCGTGCGGGATGGCGAGGTAGTTCCCCATGTAGGTGGACATCGACCGCTCGCGCTCGAGCATCGCGTCGACGTACGCAGGCTCGACGGCACCGGCCCGGACGAGCACCGCGCCCGCCTCGCGGACGGCGTCGGTCTTCGTGGCGGCGGACGTCGCGAGGACCACGTCCCCGGGCGCGAGGATCTCGGTCATGCCTTCGCCCCTTCGCTGTCGGCGGCGAGCTCGCGCACGATGTCGTCGTACACGGGGCTCGAGAGGAAGTTCTCGACCGAGACGTGGCGCGCCGTCGGGGCGTGGCCCCGCGCCCGGTCGGTGAGCTCACGGTGCGTGATGACGAGGTCGGCCGAGTCGTCGAGCGTGGCGACCGCGCGGTTCACCACCGTGACGTCGGTGCGGCCGGCCTTCTTGAGCTTGTCGCGCAGGATGCTCGCGCCCATCGCCGACGAGCCCATGCCCGCGTCGCACGCGAAGACGATGGAGCGGACGGGCCGGACGGGGTCGGTCGCGGAGGCCGACGTCGCGCCGGCGGCACCCGCGAGCGCACCGAGCGCCGAGCTCGACTTGCCCTTGTTCGCCTCCGTCTGCGCGATCGCGGCCTGCAGGTCCCCGCCGCCGCTCTCGAGGTCCCGCTTGCGCGAGGCCCGCAGGATGACCGCGGCGATGAGGAACGTGACGAGGAACGACAGGACGACGGACAGGGTCACGCCGAGGAACGAGCCGCGCGCGGTCGTCGCGTACACCGCGAAGATCGACCCCGGGGCGGCCGGGCCACGCAGGCCGCTGCCGAACGCGGCGTTCGTCGCGACACCGGTCGCACCTCCGGCGATCGCGGCGATGATGAGCGCCGGCTTCATGAGGACGAACGGGAAGTAGACCTCGTGGATGCCGCCGAAGAACTGGATGATCGCGGCGCCCGGTGCGCTGCTCCTCGCCATGCCGATCCCGAAGAACGTGTACGCCAGGAGGATCCCGAGGCCGGGCCCAGGGTTCGCCTCGACCAGGAAGAGCAGCGACTTGCCGGTCTCCGCGACCTGCTGCGCCCCGAGCGGCACGAGCGCGCCGTTGCCGATGGCGTTGTTGAGGAACAGCACCTTGGCCGGCTCGACGATGATGCTCATGACCGGCAGCAGGCCGTTGTCGGCGAGCCAGCCGACGCCGTCCCCGAGCCACTCGGAGACCCGCGTGATGAGCGGCGCGAAGCCGAAGAAGGCGATGACCGCCATGGCCGCACCGGCGATGCCGGCGGCGAACATGTTGACGAGCATCTCGAAGCCGGCCCGGATCTTGCCCTCCCAGAGGGCGTCGATCTTCTTCATCACCCACGCCGAGAGCGGGCCGACGATCATCGCGCCCAGGAACATCGGGATCGTGCTGCCGGTGATCATGCCGACCGCGACGATCGACGCCACGACGGCGCCGCGCTCGCCGTAGACCACGCGGCCCCCGGCGTTCGCGATGAGCAGCGGCAGCAGGTAGGTGATCATCGGGCCGACGAGTCCCACGTACTGGCGGAACGTCGTGCCGTCCTCGGCCTGCGCGAGCGCGGTGGCCGCGCCCTGCCAGCTCATCACGTCGGCGTTGCCGAAGCCGCCGAGGATCCCGTTGGGCCACCAGCCCACGGAGATGAACAGGGTCGTGATCAGTCCCCAGGCCAGGAAGGCCGGGAGGTTGGGCATGATCATGCTGCTGGCGAAGGCGCCGAACTTCTGGAGCTTGACCTGGATGGCCTTGCCCCGGGTGGCGGTGCCGGCGGCCGGTGCCGTCGTAGCGGACACGGGCTCACACTCCCATCGTGGTGGTGCGCGTCCGGGCGTCGGTGCCCGGGGCGGCGCTGATCGTCGTTGACCTTGTTTCGCCCCTGCGCCCGGCCCGCCGCCTGGCGGGCCGGGAACCTCACTGGTCGCCGGCCGGAGGGTGGTGGCCGGCGTCGTGCGTCACGGCTCGACCGTGACCTTGATGCCCGCGCCCGACCGCACGATCTCGATGCCCTCGACGATCTGGTCGAGCGGCAGGCGGTGGGTGATGAGGTCGGCGACGGGCACGCTGCCGTCGGCGATGTAGGCGAGCGCCTGGCGGTTGTGCGCCGGGCTCGATCCGTTGGCGCCCACGATCGTGAGCTCCTTGTAGTGCACGAGGTTCGAGTCGAGCGTGATCGTCGGCTTGTCCTTGGGCAGGCCGCCGAAGAAGCTGATGCGGCCCTGCGGGGCGAGCATGAGCAGCCCCTGCTCCTGCGCGGCGCCCGACGCGGCCGCGGTGATGACGACCGTCGCGCCCTTGCCGTCGAAGAACGCCTTGACGGCCTCGACCGGGTCCTCCTCGGCCGAGCACACGGCCAGGTCGGGGTTGACGACGGCCGACGCGAGGTCGAGCCGCGACCGGCTCAGCTCGACGAGCACGACGCGCTTGGCGCCGCGGGCCCGGGCCAGGCGCACGTGCAGGCAGCCGATCGGGCCGGAGCCGACGACGACGACGTCGTCGCCCTCGTGCACGTCCACGATCTCCTGCGCGTTGATCGCGCAGGCGAACGGCTCGGCGACGCTGGCCTCGGCGAACGAGACGTTCTCGGGGATCCGGTTGAGCCCGTCGACCGCGAGGACCTGCTGGGGGACGATCGTGTACGGCGCGAAGCCGCCCTCGAAGTCGTAGCCCATCGAGACCTGGTTCGGGCAGATCGTCATGGCGCCCGCGGTGCAGAAGTCGCACGTGCCGCACGGGATCGCGGCGATGACCTGGACGCGGTCGCCGGGGACCCAGCCCTCGACGCCGTCGCCGACCTCGACGACCTCGCCCGCGATCTCGTGGCCCATGATGCGCGGGGGCACGATGCGCTGGTGGCCGGCGGTCGAGATCTTGACGTCGGTGCCGCACATCGAGCAGGCGCGCACGCGGAGCTTGACCTCGCCGGGCCCCACCTGGGGCTCCGGGGCGTCCTCGAGGCGGACGTCACCGGGGGCGTAGAAGCGGAAGACGTTCATCGTTCTCCTTCGTGTGACGTCGGGGGACGTCGTGGTGGGGTCGGCGGTCGACGCCGAGGGGCCGGCGGCGCCGCTCATGCGCGCACCACCCGGGGGCCGGCGGCCTCGATCTCCTCGGCGAGATCGGGCTCGAGCTGGGAGTCGGTGATGAGGGTGTCGACCGCGGACAGCGGCACGACCTGGGCGAAGTCGACGCGGCCGAACTTCGTGTGGTCCGTGAGGACGACGGTGCGGCGCGCGGCGGCGACGAGGGCGCGCTTCACGCGGGCCTCGACGAGGTCCGGGGTCGTGAGGCCACGCTCCGTGGTGATGCCGTTGGTGCCGAGGAACGCGACGTCGGCGTAGACGTCGGCCATCGCGCTCTCCGCCCACGGCCCCACGGCGGCGAGCGTGCGCCCGCGGACCGTCCCGCCCAGCAGGTGCAGCGTGATGTGGGGCCGGGTCGCGAGGAGCATCGCGACGGGCAGGCTGTGCGTGACGACGGTGAGCTCGCGCTCGGTGGGGAGCATCTCGGCGAGGCGGATGGTCGTGGTGCCGGCGTCGAGGATGATCGAGCCGCCGTCGGGGAGCTCGTCGAGCGCGGCCTTGGCGATGCGCTCCTTCTGGCCGGCCATGCGCGACTCGCGGTCGGCGACCGCGGGCTCGATGCCGAGGCGCTCGACCGGGATGGCGCCCCCGTGCACGCGGCGCAGGAGGCCGCGCCGCTCGAGCGCGGTCAGGTCGCGGCGCACGGTCTCCGGGGTGACGTCGAGCGCCTCGGCGAGGTCCTTGACCTCCGCCCGGCCGTCCCGGCGTGCCCAGGCCAGGATCTCCTGCTGACGCTCCGTCGCGTACACGAGTGCCCCTCACAGCGATGTGCGATGGTCCGTTTCCGCCGGATCCATCTGTGTAAGGGCTTGTCTAGTTCCGTTTCGGTCCGAAGTCAACACGTTCCGGCCGCCTTGTGCGCTTGTATCTGTCCGTGTCTGTGGTTTCGGGTCGCTCTCCAACCGAGCGACCGGGACCAAGGACCCACGGACGCCACGTGCGGGAGCCGGTGCGCTCGGGCGCGGCCGCCCACCGCGCGGGGACAGCGGCGCGAGCTCGCGCGCGTCCGCCGGACGGCGCACGGACGTAGGCTCGGGGGCGTGACCGTGCTCGTCGACCCGCCCATGTGGCCGCAGCACGGCCGCCTCTGGGGCCACCTCGTGAGCGACACGTCGCTCGAGGAGCTGCACGCGTTCGCCGAGCGCGCCGGCGTCCCGCGCCGCGGGTTCGACCGCGACCACTACGACATCCCCGACGAGCGCTACGACGAGCTCGTCCAGCTCGGCGCCGAGCCCGTCGGCGCGAAGGAGCTCGTCCGGCGGCTGCGCGCGTCGGGCCTGCGCGTCACCGCACGCGAGCGCCGCGCCTGACCGACAGGCCCGGCGCGTCGGCGTCCCCTCCGAGACCCCACGGGCCGGTGATGGTCACGACGGCGATCCGCACGAACAGCACAGGTGCAGCCGTGACCCTCGCCAGACGACATGAGTGGCGAGATGGTGAGAGGACGTGGGTCGTCCCGCAACCCGAGCGGACGGCCGACTCGGTCGAGGAGGATCGACGTGTCAGGAAACAGAGCTGTCGCGTACAAGGGCCCGGGCAAGGTCGAGGTCATCGACATCGACTACCCGACGTTCGAGCTGAAGGACGGACCCGGCGTGAACCCCGCGAACGTCGGGCGCGAGGTGCACCATGGCGCGATCCTGAAGACGGTCGCAACCAACATCTGCGGCTCGGACCAGCACATGGTCCGCGGTCGTACCACCGCGCCGGCGAACCTCGTCCTCGGCCACGAGATCACCGGTGAGGTGGTCGAGGTGGGCCGCGACGTGGAGTTCGTCAAGGTGGGCGACCTCGTGTCGGTGCCCTTCAACATCGCGTGTGGACGCTGTCGCAACTGCAAGGAGCGCAAGACGGGCATCTGTCTCAACGTCAACCCTGACCGCCCGGGCAGCGCCTACGGCTACGTGGACATGGGTGGGTGGGTCGGGGGCCAGGCGGAGTACGTGCTCGTGCCCTACGCGGACTGGAACCTGCTGACGTTCCCCGACAAGGAGCGGGCGATGGAGAAGATCCTCGACCTGGCCATGCTGTCGGACATCTTCCCCACGGGCTTCCACGGTGCGGTCACCGCAGGCGTGGGGGTCGGCGCGACCGTCTACGTGGCCGGGGCCGGACCGGTCGGCCTCGCGGCCGCCACCGGTGCCCAGCTGCTGGGTGCAGCGGTCGTCATCGTCGGCGACATGGTCGAGGACCGGCTTGCTCAGGCACGGAGCTTCGGCTGCGAGACGATCGACGTCTCGCAGGGTGACCCCGCGGAGCAGATCGAGCAGATCCTCGGTGTGCCTGAGGTGGACTGCGGCGTGGACGCTGTCGGCTTCGAGGCCCGCGGTCACGGCCACGACGCGAGCCACGAGGCACCCGCCACGGTGCTCAACTCACTCATGGACATCACCAAGGCGGGCGGGGCGCTCGGCGTCCCCGGCCTGTACGTCACAGGCGACCCGGGTGGTATCGACGAGGCTGCACAGAAGGGTTCGCTCTCTCTCAGCCTGGGGACGGGCTGGGCCAAGTCGCTGTCCTTCACCACCGGCCAGTGCCCGGTGATGAAGTACAACCGTGACCTGATGACGGCGATCCTGCACGACCGGGTGAGCATCGCGAAGAACGTCAACGCCAAGCCGATCACGCTCGAGACGGCCCCGCAGGGCTACGCCGAGTTCGACGCGGGCGCGGCTCAGAAGTACGTGCTCGACCCGAACGGGTACCTCGGCGCGGCGTGACGCCCACGCAACGAGCCCGGGCCACGCGCGGGTCCGGGCTCGCTGTCCGTCACGTCGCCGCGCGTTCCAGCCGGATGACGATGCTCTTGCTCGTGGGGGTGTTCGAGTCGTCGGCGGTGGAGTCGAGCGGAACCAGCACGTTGGTCTCGGGGAAGTACGACGCCGCACACCCCTTCGCGGTGTCGTACGCGACGACGAGGAAGCCCTCGGCCCGCCGCTCCACCCCGTCGGTGAACTCGGAGACGAGGTCCACCACGTCGCCGTCGGTGAACCCGAGCTCGAGGAGGTCCGCCGCGTTGACCATGACGACACGGCGCCCGCCGGAGATGCCGCGGTAGCGGTCGTCCGGGCCGTAGACCGTGGTGTTGTACTGGTCGTGCGACCGCATGGTCTGGAGGAGGAGGCGACCGGGCGGCACGGTCGGCCACCACAGCGGGGTTCGGGTGAAGTGCGCCTTGGTGCTGGTCGTCTCGAAGGTCCGGACGTCGTGCGGCCCGTGCGGCAGCCGGAAGCCCCCAGGCGCGTCGATCCGCCGCTCGTAGTCGACGAACCCGGGCACGACGGCCTCGATGTGCCGGCGGATCACCCGGTAGTCGTCCTCCATCGCCTGCCAGTCCGCCTGCGGACTGCCGGGGCGTGCCCGGCCCTGCTCGTCGTGGAAGATCGCCCGGGCGAGCCGGCACACGATCGCGATCTCGGAGAGCAGATCCGGCGCAGGAGGCGGGAGGTGCCCCGACGAGGCGTGGACCATCGACATGGAGTCCTCGACCGTGACTCGCTGCCGACCGGTCCGCTGCGCGTCGAGGTCCGAGCGTCCGAGGGTCGGCAGGATGATCGCGGTGCGCCCCGGCGCGAGGTGGGAGTGGTTGAGCTTCGTGCTGACCTGGACGGTCATGGCGCAGGAGCGCAGCGCCGCCTCGGTCACGGCCGTGTCCGGCGCGGCCTTGAGGAAGTTGCCGCCCATCCCCATGAAGAAGCGCACCCGTCCATCCCTCATGGCACGGATGGTGTTGACGGTGTCATGTCCCGCCTCGCGGGGGCTCGCGAACGAGAACTCCGCCTCCAGCCGGTCGAGGAAGGGCTGCGGCATCTTCTCGAAGATGCCCATCGTCCGGTCGCCCTGGACGTTGGAGTGCCCGCGCACGGGCAGCAGCCCCGCCCCGGGCTTCCCGAGGTTCCCCTGCAGCAGGACGAGGTTGACGATCTCCTTGATCGTCGCGACGGCGTGCTTGTGCTGGGTCAGACCCATGGCCCATGCGACGATCGTGCGGTTCGAGTCGAGAAGCAGCTCACCCACCTCGCGGAGGGCCGTCTCGGTGAGTCCCGTCGCCTCCTCGATGTCGCTCCACGGGGTGGCCCGCACCCCGTCGAGGTACTCCTCGAGGCCGGCGGTGTGCCGCTCGAGGAAGGCGTGGTCGAGCACGCTGGTCATGCCGATGGTCCGCCGCCCGGCCTCCTCGGCCTCCAGGAGGAGCTTTCCCAGCCCCTGGAAGACGCCGAGGTCGCCGCCGAGGCGGACCTGCAGGTGGACGTCAGCGATGCGCGTCCCGCGTCCGACCATGCCGTGCACCGTCTGCGGGTTGCGGTAGCGGGTGAGTCCCGCCTCGGGCAGCGGGTTCACCGCCACGATCACGGCTCCCTGCTGCTTGGCCTTCTCGAGCGAGGTGAGCATCCGCGGGTGGTTGGTGCCGGGGTTCTGCCCCGCGATGATGATGAGCCCGGCGGTCTCGACGTCGTGCAGCGTCACCGACCCCTTGCCGATGCCGATCGTCGTGCCGAGCGCCTCGCCGGACGACTCGTGGCACATGTTGGAGCAGTCCGGCAGGTTGTTCGTCCCCAGTCCCCGCACCATGAGCTGGTAGAGGAAGGCGGCCTCGTTCGACGTGCGGCCGGACGTGTAGAAGGCAGCCTGGTCGGGGCCGTCGAGTCCGTGGAGCTCGCGGGCGATGCGCTCGAACGCCGCCTCCCAGGAGATCGGGCTGTAGTGGCTCGCCCCGTCCTCACGGATCATGGGAGTGGTCAGGCGTCCCTGCCGGTTGAGCCAGTGGTCGTCGCGGGCAGCGAGGTCGTCGATCGAGTGCTCGGCGAAGAGCTCGGGCCGGACGCGCTTGCGGGTCGCCTCGGAGGCGAGGGCCTTGGCCCCGTTCTCGCAGAACTCGGCGTGGCTGCGGTCGGGGGCGTTCGGGTCGGGCCAGGCGCAGCTCATGCAGTCGAAGCCGCCGGGCTGGTTCATCCTCAGCAGACCGCTGGCTGAGCGCACCGGGCCCATCTCCCGGACGGCGTGCCGCATGGCCGTCGTCACGCCGGGCAGCCCCGCGGACGTGCGCTTGGGCGGGCTCACCTTCACCGCCGGCTGGTCGATGTCGTCCGAGGGCGTCGTTGCCATCTCGTCATGCTACGACCGGGGGCTGGGGAGTCCAGTGCCAGGCCTGCGCGTCTGGCCGGCGCGCGAGAGGGTGTGGCCATGCGGCTGACCAAGCGGTGGCGGGTGCAGCGGATGACGGCCTCGGGCCTGGTGCACGAGCGTGCGGACGAGCTCGCAGGGGAGGAGCCGCTCGAGGTCCGCATCCACGGCACCCCGTTCACGATCACGATGCGCACACCCGGCAACGACGTCGACCTCGTCGCCGGCTTCCTCGTCTCCGAGGGGGTGGTCCGCGCCGAGAGGGACATCGCGACGATCAGCCACCGCGGAGGCATCGGTGCCACGGGGGAACGGGACTACAACGTCGTGGACGTCCGCCTCGCCGCCGGCGTCGACCTCCCCGACACCTCCCTGCAGCGGCACGTGTACACGTCGAGCAGCTGCGGCGTGTGCGGCACCGCCTCGATCGAGGCCGTGCACAAGGTGAGCGCGTTCGACGTGGCCGGCGACGGGGCCACCGTGCGGCTGGACCATCTCCTGGCCCTCCCGGAGCGGCTGCGGGCGCAGCAGGCGGTGTTCGGCCGGACCGGTGGGGTGCACGCTGCGGCGTTGTTCGTCCCGGTCGGCGGCCCCACCGCCCAGTCGGAACCCCGGCTCGCCTGCGTGCGGGAGGACGTCGGCCGGCACAACGCCGTGGACAAGGTGGTCGGGTGGGCCCTCCGAGACGGCCTGCTCCCCCTGCGCGGCGCCGTTCTCCAGGTGTCGGGACGGGCGTCGTTCGAGCTGGTCCAGAAGGCCGCGATGGCCGGTGTCCCCGTCCTCTCGGCGGTCTCGGCGCCCTCAGCGCTCGCGGTCGAGCTCGCCGAGGAGCTCGGGCTCACCGTCGTGGCCTTCAACCGCGGCGAGACGCTCAACGCGTACACGCACACGTATCGCCTCCAGGCTGCTCCGACGCCTCCGGGACTCTGACGGCGGCGCCTCGGGGAGCCGTCGCCCGGTGCCGGGATCGGCGCGGGCGCACCTCCCGACGACCGTGCGAGATCCGTCCGGCGCGAGCCGCCGGCTCAGCGCACGGCCACCGCAGGCCCGGCCGCGGGCGTCCCGCTCCTGAGGTAGGCCGGCCAGCTCGCGTGCACGGTGATGTCGTCGCCGGCGGCGGCGGCGTCGAGGGCGCACCCGAAGCCGACGACCCACGTGCCGTCGTCGAGCTCGACGGGTCCGAGGAGCATCGGTGCGGGGAGCGTCGCGAGGAGGCGACCGAGGCCGGCGACGGACACGAGCCACGCCTCGCCGGTGATCGACGCACCCTCCCCCGGTCCGGCGCGCACGAGCCCGGGCTTCGGGGGGTGCGTCGCGAGCGCCGCCAGCCGGTAGGCGTCGGACGTCGCGACGGTGCGGACGAAGCGCGCGCCGAGCGCGTCGAGCTGACCGTTGAGCGGCTGGCCGCGTAGGTGCGCGCCGAACACCGCGACCTCGACGCCGGTGTCGACGAGCGGCGCGACCGGTGCGGGCTCGTCGTCCGCCGCGCCGCCCTGGACGATGAGCATGCGCCCGGCGAGGTCGAGCGCGAGCTGGTCGTCGAAGGCACGGGAGAGCACGGTGACCCCGAACGGTCCGCCGTCGGCCTCGCCCGCGGGGACCGCCACCGCGGCCAGGTCCAGGAGGTTGACGAAGTTCGTGTACGTGCCGAGGCGACGGTTGATGGCTACGGGGTCGGCCTGCACCGCGGCGATCGTGGGGTGCTCGGTCGTCGTGGGCAGGAGCAGCAGGTCGGCGCCGGCGAGCGTGCCGAGCGCGTCGGCGCGCGCCCGGTCGAGGGCCTCCCGGTCCTGCACGTACGCGGCGGCGGTCACGTCACGCCCGCCGAGCACGATGCCCGCGACCACCGGGTCGACGCCCGCGTCGCCGGCCGCGTGCGCGTGCGCGAGGAACTCGCCGACGGCGGCGTACCGCTCGGCGACGATCGCGCCGTCGTACAGCAGCCGCGCGGCCTCGAGCATGGGCGAGACGTCGACCTCCACGACCCGCGCGCCGGTGCGCCCGACGGCATCCACCGCGTCCGCGAACGCCGCGCGCCAGCCCGGCGACAGCGGTGCGAGGTCGGCCGCGCGCGGGACCGCCACCACGGGGTCGGGCCGCAGCCCGAGCCGGACGTCGGGTGGCCACACGCGGCCGGTGGGGTCGGCGGCGTCGGGCCCGGTCATGAGGCGCGTGGCGAGCACACCCAGGTCGAGGTCGCGCGTGAACGTGGTCACGACGTCGTAGGACCGGCACGCGGGCACCACGCCGGAGGTCGGCACGAGCCCGAGCGTCGTCTTGATCCCGACGATCCCGTGGAACGCCGCGGGCACCCGCCCCGAGCCGGCCGTGTCCGTGCCGATGCCGACGTCCGCGATGCCGAGCGCGACGGCGACCGCCGACCCGGAGCTCGACCCGCCCGACACCCGCTCGGGCAGCGTCGCGTGCCGGACCGCGCCGTACGGCGAGCGGGTCCCGACCAGCCCGGTCGCGAACTGGTCGAGGTTCGTCTTGCCCAGCACGACGGCGCCCGCGTCGACGAGCCGCTGGACGGCCGGCGCGGTGCGCGTCGCGGGCATGACGCCGTAGGTCGGGCAGCCCGCGGTCGTCGGGAGGCCCGCGACGTCGACGTTGTCCTTGACCGCGAGGGTCGTCCCGGCGAGCGGGAGGTCCTCGCCCGCGGCGGCCCGGGCGTCGACGTCGGCCGCTGCCGCGAGCGCCTGGGTCTCGGGCTGCAGCGCGATCCACACCTCGGGCCGGTCGACCTCCGCGATCCGGCGGTACGCCGCACGGACCCGCTCGACGGCGCTCATGCCCCCACCTCCACGACGACGAGCGGCGCCCCCGGCGCCACGTGCTGACCCGGTTCGACGAGCACCTGCCGGACGCGTCCGTCCGCCGGGGCGTCGACCGCGAGCTCGAGCTTCATGGCCTCGAGCGCGACGAGCGGGTCGCCCGCGCGGACCTGCTCGCCCTCACGCACCTCGACGCGCCACACGCTCCCCACCATGGGCGCCTCGACGAGCACGCAGCTCGCCGGGACCTCGAACCCGGGGCCGCCTGCCGCCCCGCCCGGTGCGTGCGCCCCTCCGGCCTCGTCCGCGGGCTCCTCGACCGCGAACTCCCCCGCGGCCTCCCACGCGGCGCGCTCGGCGGCGAACGCCTCGGCCTGCCGGGACTGGAACGCGGCGATGGCGTCGTGCTCGGACGCCAGCATCGCGAGGTGCTCGGCGTAGGAGAACGTGCCGTGCTCGACCTCGACGTCCAGGCGCCCGGCGGCGAACGCGGCGCGCTGCTCGACCAGCTCCTCCGCGCTCACCGGGTGCCACACGATGCGGTCGAAGAACCGCAGCAGCCACGGGGTGCCCGGCTCGAAGACCCCGCGCTGGCGGTGGCCGGACCAGATCGGCACGGTCCGCCCGACCAGCTGGTAGCCGCCCGGGGAGTCCATGCCGTAGACGCACAGGTACGTGCCGCCGAGCCCGACGGTGTCCGCCGCGGTCCACGTGCGCGCCGGGTTGTACTTGGTGGTCATGAGCCGGTGCCGCGGGTCGAGCGGCACGGCGAGCGGCGCCCCGAGGTACACGTCGCCGAGCCCGAGCACGAGGTACTCCGCGTCGAACATCGTCCGGTGCACGTCGTCCGTGGAGTCGAGCCCGTTGACGCGGCGGATGAACTCGATGTTCGAGGGCAGCCACGGTGCCTCGGCGCGGACCCCCGCGGCGTAGCGGGACGTGGCCTCGGCGATGCAGGGGTCGTCGAAGGACATCGGGAGGTGGATGCGCCGGCTGGGGACGACGAGGTCCGCCGTGGGCGGCAGCGTCGCCTCGAGCTCGGCCAGCACGGCGACGAGCGCGCGCACGCCGAGCACGTCCGGGTCGACGTGCACGTGCAGGCTCCGCACGCCGGGCGTGAGGTCGACCACCCCGGCCAGGCCGGCGTCGATGCGCGCCCGGAGCGCCTCGCCGAGCGCGTGCACGCGCAGCCGCAGCCCGAGGTCGAGCGTCATGGGGCCGTACTCGACGAGCACGTTGTCGTCGGCTCCGCGCAGGTAGACGACCTCGGGTCGGGCCAGCGGGTCGGGCGGGTCGCCGGGGATGCGGTGCAGCACGCCGTCGTCGCCGTCGGGCCCGGTCGCCCCGCCCACCCGGTCGAGCCCGCGCAGCGCGTCGGACCCCCGCAGCGCGTCCGCGGTCGCCTCGGGCACGGGGACGAGCCGCACGGTGTCGCCGGGGCGGATCTGGCCCATCTTCCAGCGGTGCCCCGCGACGACGGTGACCGGGCACGCGAAGCCGCCGAGGCTCGGCCCGTCGGGCCCGAGGAGGATCGGGGTGTCGCCGCTGACGTTGAGCGCACCGACCGAGTACGGGTTGTCGTGGAGGTTCGACGGGTGCAGCCCGGCCTCGCCGCCGTCGGGTCGCGCCCACTGCGGCTTGGGCCCGGTGAGCCGGATGCCGGTGCGGTTCGCGTGCGTCTGCACCTGCCACGTCGCGGCGTAGAGCATCGCCATGTCCTCGGGCGTGAAGTACGACGGTGCGGGCTGCGGGCCCTCCTGCACCGCGACGTGCCACTCGTGCACGAGCTCGGGCCGCAGGTCCTCGGCGACGGCCGCCGCGGCCGGCGCGTCGTCGGCCACGGCTGCCGGGACCAGCACGTCACCGACGACGAGCGCGCGCCCGGTGTACCCGCCGAACCCTCCGAGCGAGAACGTCGACGCCGACCCGAGGTAGAGCGGCACGTCCAGCCCGCCGCGCAGCAGCACGTGCGTGCGCAGGCCCGCGTCGTGCGGCGCCCCGACGTCGAGCACCGCGCCCGCCGGCACGGTCACCGGCTCCCACTGCGGGACGGGCTCGCCGTCGACCGTGACCGGCGCCGGGGCACCCGTCACGCACACGACCGCCTCGTGGCTGAACCGCAGGCGCGGGCCGACGAGCGTGCACTCGAGCCCGGGCGCGCCCTCGGGGTTGCCGAGCGCGCGGTTGCCGAGCCGGAACGACAGGTCGTCCATCGGGCCCGACGGCGAGATGCCGACGTCCCAGTGCCCGAGCCGCCCGGGCCAGTCCTGCACCGTGGTCATGACCCCGCCGCGCAGCACCTCGACGTGCGGCTCGTCGTCCGTGACGCCCGCCAGCGTGGCGGTCGTGTGGGTGGCCGCCACGACCTCGGGGACGGCGACGGCGGCCCGCAGCAGCGGCAGGTTCGTCTGGACGCCCGTCACGCGGGTCCCGGCGAGCGCGTCGGTCGCCGCCGCGAGCGCCGAGGCCCGGTCGGCGCCGTGCACGACCACCTTCGCGAGCATCGGGTCGTAGTGGGTCGTGACCTCCTGGCCGGTCTCGGCCCACGCGTCGACGCGCACGCCCTCGGGGTACCGGACGTCGGTGAGCAGCCCGGCGCTGGGCCGGTAGTCGTGCCGCGGGTCCTCGGCGTACACGCGCGCCTCGACGGCGTGCCCGCGCAGCCCCGGGCCGGTCACGGGCAGCGCCGCGAGCTCGTCGCTGAAGTCGGGGTCGCCCTGGGCGAGCCGCAGCATCCACGCGACGAGGTCGACGCCGGTGACCTCCTCGGTCACGGGGTGCTCGACCTGCAGGCGCGTGTTGACCTCGAGGAACGACACCTCGCCGCGGTCGACGTCGTGCACGTACTCGACGGTGCCGGCCGAGCGGTATGCGACCGACGCGGTGAGGGCGCGCGCCGAGGTCTGCATGCGCTCGCGCACGTCGTCGGGCAGGTTCGGGGCCGGGGCCTCCTCGAGCACCTTCTGGTTCCGGCGCTGGAGCGAGCAGTCGCGGTCGCCGAGGCTCACGACGCGTCCGTCGCCGTCGCCGAAGACCTGGACCTCGAGGTGCCGGGCCCGCGCGACGAACCGTTCGAGGAAGACCCCGGCGCTGCCGAAGTTCGCCGCCGCGATGCGCTGCACCTTCTCGTACGCGCCCGCGAGCTCGGTCGCGTCGGCGCACGCCTGCATGCCGATCCCGCCGCCGCCGCCCACGGCCTTGAGCATCACGGGGTACCCGACGGCGTCGGCCGCGGCGAGCGCGTCGGGGAGGGACTCGAGCAGCCCGCTGCCGGGCACGAGCGGGACCCCGGCCGCCTCGGCCGCGACGCGCGCCCGGTGCTTGTCGCCGAAGACGTGCAGGTGCGCGGGGGTCGGGCCGACGAACGCGAGCCCGGCGGCCTCGACCTCGGCGGCGAAGACCTCGTTCTCGGAGAGGAACCCGTACCCGGGGTGGATCGCGCCGGCGCCGGTCGTCATAGCGGCGTCGAGCACGAGCTCGGAGCGGAGGTAGCTCTCCGCGGCGGGGGCGGGCCCGAGGCGCACGGCGACGTCGGCCATCCGGACGTGGGGCGCCGCAGCGTCGGCGTCGGAGTGGACGGCGACGGTCTTCAGCCCGAGGCCCTTCGCGGTCCGCAGGATGCGGCAGGCGATCTCGCCTCGGTTGGCGACGAGCAACGTCTCGAACACGGGGGCTCCCACGGCGTGAGGGGCGGCGGTCGGACGGCGGGCCGCCGCTCCGCCGCCGAGCCGTCCGGCCCGGGTCGTCGTGGCGCTCCACCGCCGGATGCGGAGGTGTATACACGTCCGTATCCGCCCTCGAACCGTAGGGAGTCGGTGTTTCCCGCAGCGGGTGCGGGCGTAAACGCTGAGTTACGCGAGCGGCCCGGGTCGGTGCCGGCCGGCGCGGGCGGGCGACGCGCGTCAGCCCGCGAGCGCCATCCGCGTCATCGCGCTCGTCGCCCGCTCCATGACGACCTCGAGCGACTCCCCCACGTGCTTGTGCAGCGCGGTCAGCGCCGCCGCGAGGTCGCGCGCGAGCACGAGGTCGAGGATCTCGATGTGCTCGTCGATCGTCGTGACGATGCGCCCGGTCTCGACGAAGTCGTGCATGCGGACCGCGCGGATCTTCTGGTTGACGGTCACGAGCGCGTCGGTGAGCTGCGCGTTGCCCGAGGAGCGGGACAGCGCGAGGTGGAAGCCCTCGTCGAGCAGCACGAACGCCGGGTCCGGCTCGGGCGGGGTGTCGCGGAGCTCCTGCCAGCGGGTCAGCTCGGCCCGGACCTGGTCCTCGTCGTGGCGCACGCCCGGGTTCTCGATGGCACGGGCGATGCCGCGCAGCTCGAGCGTGATGCGCAGCTCGTACAGGTTGCGCAGGTCCTCGAGGCTCGGGACGACGACCGCGTAGCCGTAGTCGGTGCGCTCGACGAGCCCGTCGGACAGCAGCCGGGACAGCGCCTCGCGGACCGGCGTGCGCGAGACCTCGAACGCCTTGCCGAGCTTGGGCTCCGTGAGGCGCTCGCGCGGGGACACACGGCCGTTGAGGATGTCGTCGCGCAGGCGCTCGTAGACGACGTCGCGCAGCGACCGTGACGTGCCCGCCGACCCCGGCGCGGTGCCCGCGTCCACCTCAGCGCTCATACCCACGGAGCGTATCCCTCCGGCTGCGGCCGCCGGCGCGGGCCGGGCCGGCCCTCCGCCCGGAGCCCGGGCCTCGGGCGCGGCCGGACCGTCCGCCGCACCCCGGCGCGCGCCGTCAGAGGGCCATCGCGGCACGGACCTGCGCCTCGTGCTCGACCCCGCCCGCGCCCGACGCGACGACCCGCCCGGACTCGAGCACCGCGTAGTGCGACGCCGCCCCGAGCGCGAACCCGACGTGCTGCTCGACGAGCAGCACCGCGAGCCCGCCCGCGGCGGTGAGCGCGAGGATCGCGTCCTCGATCTCCGCGACGACCGACGGCTGGATGCCCTCGGTCGGCTCGTCGAGCACGAGGACCCTCGGGCCGGTGATCAGCGCCCGGGCGATCGCGAGCTGCTGACGCTGACCGCCCGAGAGCAGCCCGGCGCGGCGCCCGAGCAGCCCGCGCAGCGCCGGGAACAGGTCCAGCGCCTCGTCGGTGCGCCGCGACCCCGCGGAGCCCTGCCCGTCGGCGACGAGCTGGAGGTTCTCCCGCGCGGTGAGCTGCCCGAAGGACTGCTGACCCTGCGGCACGTACGCGAGCCCGCGCCGGACCCGCTCGTGCGGCCGCAGCCGGGTGATGTCCTCGCCCGCGAGCCGGACCGTCCCCGACCGGACCTTGAGCAGGCCGACCGCCGCGCGCAGCAGCGTCGTCTTGCCCGCGCCGTTGTGGCCCATCACGGCGGCGATCGCGCCGTCCGGCACCCGCACGTCGACGCCGTGGACGACCGACGTGCGCCCGTACCCGACGTGCACGCCCTCGAGCTCGAGCATCACCGCTCCTTCCGTCCGCTGCCCAGGTACACCTCGACGACGCGCGGGTCCGCCTGAACCTGCGCGACCGTCCCCTCGCTCAGCACGCGGCCCTGGTGCAGCACCGTGACCGACGACGCGAACGAGCGCAGGAACTCCATGTCGTGCTCGACGACGACGACCGTGCGCTGCGCCCCGATCCGCTGCAGCAGGAGCCCGGTCTGCTCGCGCTCGGCGTGGCTCATCCCGGCGACGGGCTCGTCGAGCAGCAGCAGCCGGGAGTCCTGCACCAGGAGCATCCCGATCTCGAGCCACTGCTTCTGCCCGTGCGCGAGCACGCCCGCGGGCGCGTCCCGGAGCGCGGTCAGGCCGACGGTCTCGAGCGCCTGCTCGACGACCTCGGGCACAGCGGACCGGCGCCGCAGCAGCATCCGAGCCCGGCGCCGGGAGCCCCCCGCGATGTCGAGGTTCTGCAGCACGCTCAGCTCGTCGAACACGCTCGCGGTCTGGAACGTGCGCCCGACGCCGGCCCGGGCGACCCGGTGCGACGCCCTGCCGAGCAGCTCGACGCCGCCGAACCGCACCGACCCGGTCGCCGGCGCCAGGCCGGTGATCGCGTCGACGATCGTGGTCTTGCCCGCGCCGTTGGGGCCGATGAGGAAGCGCAGGTCGCCCTGGGTGACCGTGAGGTCGACCTCGTCGACGGCGACGAAGCCGTCGAACTCGACCCGCAGGCCGCGGACCTCGAGGTAGTCGTGCCGGAACCGGTCGTCGGGCCCGGCGAGCACCTGCTCGAGCGCGTCGGGGTCGAGCACCTGCTCCGGCTGGGGGTTGTCGGTCATGGGGTGCTCCCGGACGTGACGGTCTCGGACGTCGTGGTGGGTGTCTGCGCCGCTCGCGCCGGGACCTCGTCGGGCACGTCGTCCCGCTCGGCCCGACCGCCGCGCCACCGCCGCCACACGCCCCCGAGCGACGCGAGGCCGCCCGGCAGGAACGCGACGACGAGGATGAACAGCGCGCCCTGGAAGTAGGTCCAGAACGACGGGAACTGCTCGGACAGCGAGGTCTGCGCCCACGAGACGGCGAGCGCCCCGAGCACCGGTCCGAGCAGCGTCGCGCGCCCGCCGATCGCGACCCCGACGAGGAACCCGATCGACGGCACGACGCCGACGTCGGCGGGCGAGATGATCCCCACGATCGGCACGAACAGCGCCCCCCCGATCCCGGCGAACGCCGCCGCGACCGCGTAGGCGACGACCTTGACGACCGCGGGGTCGTAGCCGAGGAACCGGACGCGGTTCTCCTGGTCGCGCACCGCGACGAGCAGCTCCCCGAAGCGCGAGCGCATGAGCAGGCGCACGACAGCGACCATCGCCAGCAGGGTCCCCGCGGCGATGAGGTAGAGCATCTCCTTGTTGACCGGGTCGGCGAGGTCGTACCCGAAGAACGACCGGAACCCGTTGAGCCCGTTCGTGCCGCCGGTGACCTTCTGCTGCCCGACGAGCAGGATCGCGAACGCCGCCGCGAGGGCCTGCGACAGGATCGCGAAGTACGCCCCGCGCACCCGCCGCGTGAACACCGCGAAGCCCAGCGCCGAGGCCAGCGCGACCGGGACGAGCACGATCGCGACGACCGTGACGACCGGGCTGCGGAACGGCTCCCACCAGCCCGGCACGGTCCCGTCGCCGTAGAGCAGCATGAAGTCGGGCACCCCGCCCGGCCCGGCGTCGGCGAGCTTGAGGTGCATCGCCATGAGGTAGCCACCGAGGCCGAAGTACACGCCCTGGCCCAGCGTCAGCATCCCGCCACGGCCCCACGCGAGCCCGATGCCGACCGCGACCATCGCGAGGCAGCAGAACTTCGCGAGCAGCCCGAGCCGGAAATCCGAGAGCAGCGCGGGCGCGACGCCGAACAGCGCGACGGCGGCGACGGCGAACCCGGCGAGCGTGCGGACGCGCTCCCCGGTCAGCAGCCGGCCTGCGGTGCCACGGTGGCGCTCCGCGGTCCCCGCCGGGCTCACGCGAGGCTCCGCGTGCGCAGCGACACGAGCCCCTGCGGCCGCACCTGGAGGAACGCGACGATGACGACGAACAGCAGCACCTTGGCGATGCTCGCGGTCGTCGAGTACTCGAACGTCGCCTGCAGCAGCCCGAGCGAGAACGCCGCGATCACGGTGCCCTTGAGCTGCCCGATGCCGCCGGCCACGACGACGAGGAACGCGTCGACGATGTAGCTCGTGCCGAGCGTCGGGCCGATCGACCCGAGCAGCGTGAGCGCGACGCCCGCGACCCCGGCGATCCCCGAGCCGACGAAGAACGTGAGCCGGTCGGTCGCGCGCGTCGAGATGCCCGAGGTCTCCGCCAGGTCGCGGTTCTGCACGGTCGCGCGGATCCGGCGACCGAGCGGCGTGAGCTTGAGGACGAGGGCGAGCGAAGTGACGCACACGACCGCGACGAGCAGGATGAACAGCCGCGTCTTCGGCACCCCGAGCCCGAACAGCTCGACCGCCCCGGAGAGCCACGCCGGCGCCCGGACGTCGACGTTCGGTGCGCCGAAGACGTCCCGCGCCGCCTGCTGGAGCACGAGCGCGACGCCCCACGTGACGAGGAGGGTGTCGAGCGGCCGCCGGTACATCCGCGAGACGAGCGTGACCTCGAGCACGAGCCCGAGCAGGCCGCCGACGAGGAAGCCGACGACGAGCGAGACGAGCAGCGAGACCCCGGCGTCGGCGATCACGCCCTGCACGACGTACGCCGTGTAGGCGCCCGCCATCATGAACTCCCCGTGCGCCATGTTGATGACGCCCATCTGACCGAACGTGAGCGCGAGCCCGAGCGCCGCCAGCAGCAGCACCGACCCGAGGCTCAGCCCGGCGAAGAGCTGCGAGAACAGGGCATCCATCCCGGCCCCCTTTCCGTGCGTGCCCCGCGGGCGGCCGGTGCTCCGTGGTCCGGAGCGCCGGCCGCCGTGCGGGGCGGGCTGGTCGTGCCGCGCCGTCCGCCCCGGCGGTGACGCGGCCCGCTGGTCAGGTCAGGACAGGCCCTCGGCCCAGTCGTAGCCCTCGAGGAACGGGTCGGGCTCGATCGCCTCGTCCGAGCTCCACTCGGTGTAGATGAGGCCGTCGGCGCCGATCTTGCCGATGAGCGCCGTCTTCGCGATGTGGTGGTTCTCGCCGTTCACGGTCACGGTGCCCTCCGGCGCCTCGAACGAGACCCCGTCGGCCGCGTCCTGCACCGCCGCGACGTCGAACGACTCGGCCTTCTCGACCATGCCCTTCCACAGGTACAGCGACGTGTACGCGGCCTCCATCGGGTCGGACGTCACGCGGTCCTCGCCGTACTTCGCCTTGAACGCCTCGACGAACGTGGTGTTCGCGGGGCTCTCGACCGTCTGGTAGTAGTTCCAGGCGGTGAGCTGGCCCTCGATGTTCTCGACGCCGATGCCGCCGACCTCCTCCTCGGCGATCGACACCGAGACGACCGGGGTGGTGTCGACCCCGAGGCCGACGTTCTTGTACTCCTTGAAGAACGCCACGTTCGAGTCGCCGTTGAGCGTGTTGAACACGGCGTCGGCGCCCGAGGCCTTGAGCTTGTTGACGATCGTCGAGAAGTCGGTGTGCCCGAGCGGTGCGTACTCCTCACCGACGATCTCGATGCCGTTCGCCTCGGCGTAGGCGTTGATGATCTTGTTCGCCGTCCGCGGGAAGACGTAGTCGGAGCCGACGAGGAAGACCTTCGTCTTGCCCTGCTCCTTGAGGTAGTCCATGCCGGGGACGATCTGCTGGTTCGTCGTCGCGCCCGTGTAGAAGATGTTGGGCGACGCCTCGAGGCCCTCGTACTGCACCGGGTAGAACAGCAGAGCGTCCTTGCTCTCGAACACCGGGAGCATCGCCTTGCGGGACGACGAGGTCCAGCCGCCGAACACCGCGGCGACGCAGTCGGACGAGATGAGCTTCTCGGCCTTCTCCGCGAACACGGTCGGCTCGGAGGCGCCGTCCTCGCCGACGACCTCGAGCTGCTTGCCGAGCACGCCGCCGTCCGCGTTGATCTCCTCGGCGGCGAGGTCGAGCGCGTCGCGGACCGTCTGCTCCGAGATCGCCATGGTCCCGGACAGCGAGTTGAGGAAGCCGATCTTCACGGAGTCGCCCGAGGTGTCGACGCACGAGGTGGCGGCTCCGCCGGACGAGGTGCTGCCGCCGGAGGACCCGGCGTCGGTGCGCGCTCCGCCGCAGCCCGTGAGGCCGAGGGCGACGGCGAGGGCCGCCACGGGCAGAGCGAGTGCGCGCGTGCGTGATGTGGTCAACGGGGTGCCTTTCGCAGCGGGTCGCGGGAGTGGGGACTCCCCTGGTCCGGGCTCCGGATCGCGCGACACCGCGCTGTGTCCCGCGGTGTATACATCCCTGTGCCCATGACCGAGGACGCTAGGGACCGGGTGTTTCCACGACGCACGCGCGGCGGTGAACGGTGTGTTTCGCCTCGGTCTCGATCGCGCCTCGGTCGCGGCGAGCACGGGCGCACGAACGGCGAGGGGCCGGCCACCCGAAGGTGACCGGCCCGTCGCCGTTCGCTGTCGGCGGCTCAGGGCCGCCGGGTGAGGCTCAGCGGATCAGAACCCGCCGCCGAAGTCCTCGCCGCCACCGCCGGCGGGCGCAGCGGCCTTCTCCGGCTTGTCGGCCACGACGGCCTCGGTGGTGAGGAACAGCGCCGCGATCGACGCCGCGTTCTGCAGCGCGGAGCGCGTGACCTTGACCGGGTCGTTGACGCCCGCGAGGAGCAGGTCCTCGTAGGTGTTCGTCGCGGCGTTCAGGCCGTGACCCGTCGGGAGGTTGCGCACCTTCTCGGCGACGACGCCACCCTCGAGGCCCGCGTTGATCGCGATCTGCTTGAGCGGCGCGTCGAGCGCGATGCGGACGATGTTCGCACCGGTCGCCTCGTCACCCTCGAGCTTGAGGCCCTCGAACGCGAGCTTGCCGGCCTGGATGAGCGCGACGCCACCACCGGCGACGATGCCCTCCTCGACGGCAGCCTTCGCGTTGCGGACGGCGTCCTCGATGCGGTGCTTGCGCTCCTTGAGCTCGACCTCGGTCGCCGCGCCGGCCTTGATGACGGCCACGCCGCCGGCCAGCTTCGCGAGGCGCTCCTGGAGCTTCTCGCGGTCGTAGTCCGAGTCCGAGTTCTCGATCTCGGCGCGGATCTGGGACACGCGGCCCGCGATCTGCGACGCGTCGCCCGCACCCTCGACGATCGTGGTCTCGTCCTTCGTCACGACGATCTTGCGCGCCGTGCCGAGGACCTCGAGGCCCACCGTGTCGAGCTTGAGGCCGACGGTCTCCGAGACGACCTGACCGCCCGTGAGGATGGCCATGTCCTGCAGCATCGCCTTGCGGCGGTCGCCGAAGCCGGGCGCCTTGACGGCGATCGACTTGAACGTGCCACGGATCTTGTTGACGACGAGCGTGGCCAGGGCCTCGCCCTCGACGTCCTCGGCGACGATGAAGAGCGGCTTGCCCGACTGGATGACCTTCTCCAGCAGCGGCAGCAGGTCCTTGACGTTCGAGATCTTCGACTCGACGAGCAGCACGTAGGCGTCCTCGAGGACGGCCTCCTGGCGCTCGGGGTCCGTGACCATGTACGCCGACAGGTAGCCCTTGTCGAAGCGCATGCCCTCGGTCAGCTCGAGCTCGAGGCCCAGCGCGCTGGACTCCTCGACCGTGATGACGCCTTCCTTGCCGACCTTGTCGAGCGCCTCGGCGATGAGCTCGCCGATCGCCGTGTCGCCGGCCGAGATCGAGGCGGTCGCGGCGATCTGCTCCTTCGTCTCGACCTCCTTGGCCTGCGAGAGGAGCTGGGCCGTGACGGCCTCGACGGCGGCCTCGATGCCCTTCTTGAGGGCGATCGGGTTGGCGCCGGCGGCGACGTTGCGCAGACCCTCGCGCACGAGCGCCTGGGCGAGCACGGTGGCGGTCGTGGTGCCGTCACCCGCGACGTCGTCCGTCTTCTTGGCGACCTCCTTGACGAGCTCGGCACCGATCTTCTCGAACGGGTCCTCGAGCTCGATCTCCTTGGCGATGGAGACGCCGTCGTTCGTGATCGTGGGGGCACCCCACTTCTTGTCGAGGACGACGTTGCGGCCCTTCGGGCCGAGCGTGACCTTGACGGTGTCGGCGAGGACGTTGAGCCCGCGCTCGATACCGCGACGGGCCTCCTCGTTGAAGGCAATGATCTTGGCCATGGGGCGGTGATCCTTCACTGTGCTCGTGGGTGGCCGCTCGGTGCCCGCGACGGACGGACCACCTCCCGCGGTCATGTCCCGCGCGTGGTGGACCTCACCGGTCGGCCGGTTGATCCTGTCACTCTCCACCGGAGAGTGCTAAGTCAATGGTTAGCACTCGACCCCTGAGAGTGCAAGACGCGACCCGCCGTCGTGCACGGTTCCGGGAGCGTCCGGGGGACGCCGGACGGGCGGCCTGGCGGCGTCCGGACCCCCGCGCCAGGACCCGCGCGCGACGGCGGGGGGACCCGCACCCGGAACCCCCGAGCGGCCCGGTCGGGGGTGCGGCACCTCAGCGCGTGAAGTCCGCCTCCAGGACGACCGCGATGCCGGCCGCCGCCTCGGTCGACGACTGCAGCACCTGCGTGATCCCGAGCGCCTGGGCGACCGCCTCGGCCGTCACGCGCTGGGCCTCGGCGGCGTAGAAGACGGTCGTGCCGTCGACGCCCGCGCCCGTGTGGTTGCCGGTGTCCACGTTCGTGAACCCGGCGGACGTGAGCGTCTCCGCGGTCTCCCCGGCGAGGCCGGCGACCTGGGCGGCGTTGTAGACCGTCACGGCGGACGCGAGGTCCGGTGCGGGGGCGACCGGCTCGGTCGCCGGCGGCTCCTCCGCGGCGTCGCCCTCGGCCGGGTCGGTGGCCTCGCCACCCTCCCCGGCGGCGGCGTCGCCCTCACCCTCGGTCGCCCCGTCGCCCGCGTCGTCCCCCGCCGTCGTGCCGCTGCCGAGGCCCGCAGGCAGCGTGACGTCCGAGTTCGCGAGGTAGAGCAGGACGCCCGCACCGAGCCCCGCGAACACGACGAGGACGATCGCGAACGGCAGCAGCGCCCGCCACCGTGAGCGGGGAGCACGGTGCACGCCGCGGGGGCCGTCGAGGTCCTCCGCAGCGTCGAACTCGTCCTCGGGGTACGGGTAGCTGCCCTTGCTCACGGCGGACAGGCTAACGGCTGAGGCTGGGCGCGACGGCCGGTTGACGCGCGCGCCGCTCGAAAGGTGCGATCAGCACCCCGCTCGGGCGCGCAGGCCCGGAGGCGTGCGTCAGGCGTCGCCGCCGAGACGGCGGGCCGTGCGCGCACGCTGCCGCGTCGAGCGCATCCGCCGCAGGCGCTTGATGAGCATGGGGTCGTGCGCGAGGGCCGCCGGGGAGTCGATCAGGCTGTTGAGCACCTGGTAGTACCGGGTCGCCGACATGTCGAACAGCTCGCGGATCGCCTGCTCCTTGGCGCCCGCGTACTTCCACCACTGGCGCTCGAACGCGAGGACCTGCTGGTCGCGCTCGGAGAGGCCGGTGGCGTCGGCCTCGTGGGGGGCCGTCTCGGGGGTGTCCTGCGTCGAGGAGCCGGTCAGCATGGCGGCGTCCATGGCGTCCTCCGGGGGGGCTCGGGCTCCGGCACGGGGAGGGCTCGGGGCGGGCTGGGGGTGCTGCGCGAACCACGCCATCGTAGGCGCGAATGACACCCGTGTCATTCGGCAGGGGGCGGGACCGGGCCCTCGGCGCCGGGCTTCACCCGCCCCCGGCGCACGCTCGGTACCCTCGCCCCCGTGAACCCCGCTCCCCTGGACCAGCTCGTCGCACCGGACTGGGCGCAGGCCCTCGCCCCCGTCGAGCCGCAGCTCCGCGCCGCCGGCGACTTCCTGCGCGCCGAGGTCGCCGCGGGGCGGGGGTACCTGCCCGACGGGGCCTCGGTGCTGCGCGCGTTCCGGCGCCCGCTCGCGGACGTGCGCGTGCTCGTCGTCGGCCAGGACCCGTACCCGACGCCCGGTCACGCGATGGGCCTGTCGTTCTCCGTGCAGCCCGACGTGCGGCCCGTGCCGCGCTCGCTCGCGAACATCTTCGCCGAGCTCGTGGCCGACACCGGGGTCACGCCCCCGACGTCCGGGGACCTCAGCCCGTGGGCCGACCAGGGCGTCATGCTGCTCAACAGGGTCCTGACCGTGCGCCCGGGCGCACCCGCGTCGCACCGCGGCAAGGGCTGGGAGGCGGTGACCGACCGGGCCATCGAGGCGCTCGTCGAGCGCGGCGGCCCCCTCGTCGCCGTGCTCTGGGGGCGCGACGCGCAGTCGCTGCGCGGCGCCCTCGGCAGCGTCCCCCGCGTCGAGAGCGTGCACCCGAGCCCGCTGTCCGCGCACCGCGGCTTCCTCGGCTCGCGCCCGTTCTCGACCGTCAACGCGCTGCTCGTCGAGCAGGGCGCCGAGCCCGTCGACTGGTCGCTGCCCTGAGCCCGGTGCCCGACGGCACAATGGGACGGTGAGCACCCCCGCGCAGAGCACCTCACCCGACTCCCTCACCGCCGCGGCCCCGGTCCCCTGGCGCAGCTACGTCGCGATCGGCGACTCGTTCACCGAGGGCCTGTGGGACCAGCCCACGCCCGACGGCGAGTGCCGCGGCTGGGCGGACGTGCTCGCCCTGCACCTCTCGACCCGGCGCACCGCCGCGGGCGACGACCCGCTCGCGTACGCGAACCTCGCGATCCGCGGCCGGCTGCTGCGATCGATCCTCGCCGAGCAGCTGCCCGAGGCGCTCTCGATGCAGCCGGACCTCGTGAGCCTCGTCGGCGGCGGCAACGACATCCTGCGGCCCCAGGCGGACGTCGACGCGCTCGCCGGCTCGCTCGAGGACGCGGTGGTGCGGATCCGGGCCACCGGCGCCGACGTCCTGCTCGCGACCGGCGTCGACTCCGCGGACAGCCCGATCGTCCGCCGGACCCGCGGACGGGTGGGTGTCTACAACGCGCACGTGTGGTCGATCGCGCGGCGTCACGGCGGGCACGTGGTGGACCTGTGGGGCATGCGCTCGCTGCGCGACTGGCGCATGTGGGCACCCGACCGGATCCACCTCACCGAGGACGGCCACGCCCGGGTCGCGCAGGCCGCGCTCGTCGCGCTCGGCCTCGCCCCGGACGACGCCGCGTGGGACGACCCGCTCACGCCGCTGCCCACCCCGCCGCGCCTGCAGAAGGCTCGCGAGGACGCGCAATGGCTGCGCGAGCACGTCTACCCGTGGGCCACGCGGCGGCTGCGCGGACGGTCGTCGGGGGACGCGCGCGTCGCGAAGCGCCCGCACCTCGAGCCCGTCGAGGCGGGCGGCGGGCAGCCCGGCGAGTAGCCGCGGCGGGACGCCGGTCCCCTCGCGTCGCTCCGCGGGGGCGGAGGTCGGCGGCGGTGACCGCCGCGCTGCACCTGCTCGAGGAGAGCGGCGCGGCGGCGTGAGCCCGCGCGGGTGAACCGCGCACGGACCGCCCACGCGCGGGCCCAGGCGCTGTCACCATGTCGAGCCGGGCGGCCGCCGTCCGGACCGGACCGCCGCGTCGAGGAGGAGAAGACCGTGGGGTACTTCGGCGTGCACCTGCACACCGACGGCGCGTGGCGCGACGACGCCGCGCCGCTCGCGCCGTTCCTGCGCGTCGAGATCCACGACTCGGACCTCGCCATCGTGTCGTTCTGGAGCACCGGCGCAGCGGGCCTGTTCTACCTCGGCTACCAGCCGAGCGACTACTTCGACGACCCCGCCGCGAGCCGAGCGGTCGACAACGACACCGAGACATCAGCGTTCGTCGTGTGGGCGCTCGACGTGCTCGGCGTCCCGCTCGACGCGGACGCCGTGCGGCCCCTGCTCGCGGACGCGGGGGCCGACGGGGAGCCCGTCGACGTGTTCGTCGAGGCCACGCTGGCGCGCCTGCTCCAGCAGCTGCGCCTGCCGCTGCCGTCGGAGCTCGCGGACGACTGAGACCGCGTCCACGAGCGACTCAGGAGCAGCGCGGCGCCGGCTGGTCGATGCGCCCGACGGTGCTCGCCGTCGGGTAGATCCGCGTGATCGACAGCACCGCGTCGACCTCGCCCGCGTTGCTCACGTGGTGCAGCCCGGTCTCGGTGAACGACTGCCCCTCCCCGAAGACGTCACCCGCACCGCACCCGGTGCGCCGCTCGACGACGCCCTCCTTCACCACCGCGACGACGATCCCGGGGTGCGAGTGCCAGCCGGAGTACGAGCCGACGGGGTACGTGAGCTCGAACGTGGTGACGGTGGTCGCCGTCTTCGTCTTGAGCTCGACGCCGTCCTGCGACACCTTCGCGGGACCGTTCTCGCTGCCCGCGAGCTCGCCGCTGACCAGGTTCGCGGAGCTCGGCGCGGACGGGCTCGGCGCGGGCGGCGTCGCGACGGCGGTCGAGCCGGCCGAGGCGAGGTAGGCGCCGGTCGCCAGCACGGCGAGGGCGAGCGGGACGCCGATCGTCAGGCGCATGTTCTTCATGGCAGCCTCCCCCAGGGTCAGGCTGCCATCGTCGCGCGCACGGCCCGCGACGGACCGGGCGCAGGGGTGGGGCTGCACGATCGTGCACGGGCTGCGAGGCGGGGGCGGACACCGCGGCGCTGGGAGCCCCCTATCGGATTCGAACCGATGACCCCCTGTTTACAAGACAGGTGCTCTGGCCAGCTGAGCTAAGGAGGCGCGGCGCCGGGGTGTCCCCCGGCGCCGCGCCCAGCCTAGCGTCAGCCCTTCGCGGCGGTCACCGCCTGGGTGAGGGCGCCCGGCTGCTGCCAGTCCTCCTCCCACCGCTCGCCGTCGATGACGATCGCGGGGGTGGTGAACTCGCCGCTGCCGCCGGCCGACGCGAGCGTCGTGCCCGCGTTGTCGGTCAGGCTCGCGACGTACGGGGCGAAGACGCGCCACTCCTCGTCGCCGTCGGCCGCGGTGAACCGGGACGCGACCTCGTCGGGCACGCCGGCGTCGCGGGCGATCTGGGCGATCTCCTCGTCGGAGAGGCCCTCGCTGTTCTCGGCGGGCTGGTTGGCGAAGAGCTCCGCGGTGAAGTCGAGGAACTGCTCGGGCGCCTCGTCGGCGACGATCGCCGCCGCGACCGCCGCGCGCGTCGAGTACTCGGTGCCGTTGGAGAACCGGTCGAGGATCGACGTCGGGTGGTAGACGACGGTCACGTCGCCGGACGCCCGCAGCGCCGCGAGCTCGGGCTCGTTCGACTCCTCGAACTGCGCGCAGTACGGGCACATGAAGTCGAGGTACACGTCGACGACCGTGGCGTCCTCGGCGGGCTCCTCGCCCGCGACGCCCTCGGCGCCGACGGGGATGCCGCCGGACTCGAGCGCGGTCGACGGGGCCTCGACCTCGGTGATCGCCACCGGGTCGCCGGTGTAGGCCGCGCCGGCGGCGACGTCCTTGCCCTGGCTGAGGATGAGCGTCACGACGACCGCGAGCACGGCGACCGCCGCGACGAGGCCGCTGATCGCGACGATCCGGTTGCGCTTCTCGCGCTTCTTCTGCTCCGCCTGCAGCTGGAGCGCCTTCTGGCGTGCCTCGTCGCGGCGCTCGGCCTTCGACTGGCGGGGTTCGTTGGGCATGGTCCTGCTCTCGTGGTCCGGGGTGGTGGGTGGGCTGCTCACGCGGGCGCGAGCGGCGGACCCCGGTGCGGGTGCAGCCGCAGACCACGGCTCCCTGGCGGACGGACGTCGGGGTCGCCGACGACCACGAGGCGGCGCAGCGGCGTGGACGCCACGCGCGGGCGGGCCGGCAGCCGCACGAGCACCACGCGGAGCAGCGCCCCGGCGGTGGCCGCGGCCCGCACCACGAGCGCGGTCAGCCCGGCACCGAACGCGGCGACGACGACGTGCGCGACGAGCACGGGCGCGGCCACGCTCAGCACGAGGATCGCGCCGTGCGTCGCGGCGTCGCTCACGGCGAGCGTGCCCTCGGGGCAGTCGGTCGCGCTGCTCAGGAGCGCGAGGCGCACCCCGAGCTGGCCGAGCGGCCCGTCGGCGCTCACGCACGGGTGCAGGAGCAGGCGCCCCTGGAGCACGAGCACGCCGAGCGCGACGGCGAGCAGGCCGACGCCCGTGAGCACGAGGGCGAGGGAGCGGTCGAGGGACGACGGACCGGCGGGGCGCCCGGGCGCGAGGCCGGGAACGCGCCCACGCGGCGACCAGGGGCGGCGCCGCACGGGCACCGCCGCACGCGCGCGTGGGCCGGTCATGGGGTCAGGGTACGGGTTCGGCCTGTGCGTGCCGGGCGCTCCAGGAGCCGGGTCCGGAGGGTCGCACGGCACCGCGGGCCCGGGGACGCCCGCGTCCGGGGCACGGGCACGCCGGGTCGCCGCCCGGTCGGCGTCAGGGCAGCCGCGGCTGGGGCAGCGGCGACCACACGACCTGGGGGTCGCCGAGCGTCTCGAGGACCAGGACCCCGGCGACCGCGAGCGCGACGAGGGTCAGGACGAACGCCCCCGCACGTCCGGGCGCGACGACCGAGAGCACGCGGCGCGCGCCGATGCGGGTCGTGTGCGCGATCGGCCCCCACCACAGCGTGACGAGGCCGAGCAGGAACACCCCGGCGACGATCGCCGAGGCGATGATGCCGCTCGGCTCACCGCCCCGGACCCCGTCGGGCGCCCAGTACCCCCCGGTCAGCAGCCACCACACGACGCCGAGCACGATGAGCACGAGGCAGCCGGCCACGAGGACCGCGGGCACGAGCCCGAGGACCGCGAGCACGAGGTGCCAGGGCGTCGAGACCACGGCGCGCAGCGTGTCGGTGCGCCGCACGCCGTTGCGCTCGCGGCGGGCGTACATCGCCTCGACCGTCGAGCCCGCGGTCCGCACCAGGACGAGCACGACGCCGAGCACGACGAGCGTCCAGCCCGGGTACAGCGCCGCGGACGCGGTCGCGAGGAGGCCCAGGGCCAGCAGGCTGCCCCACCGGCGGCGCGCGAACGGGCGCTCGTAGCCGAGGTCGTCGTCCTCGGTGTACGCGTCGTCGCCCGCCGGGTCGGCCCAGGCGCCGTCGCCGTCGTCGTAGGAGGCGTCGTCGGAAGGACCCGCGCCACGGGCCCGGTCGTCGACGGCGGTGTCCTGGCGGTCGGCGCGAGAGGCGACCGGGACCGACGGCGGCGCGGCGACCGGCGCGCGCAGCACCTGGGTGTGGCCGTCGTTGGTCAGGACCGTCGAGCTCGCGACCGCGCCGACGGCGGTCCCGGCCGCGCCGAGCAGCACGGTGTCCTGCGCGTCGTCGGCATACGGCTCGTGCTCCTCGTCGTCGCCCGGCTCGTCGTCCTCGTCATCCTCGTCGCCCGCGGCGGCGGCGTGCGTCGTCGCGTCCTGCTTCGTCGCGTCGCGCGCCGCGAGGGCGGCGGCACCGGCGAGCCCGGCCGCGGCCGCCGCCGCACCCGCACCGGCCGCACCGACCGGCGCGGGCACGCGCTTGGTCAGCAGCACCGTGGCGACGGCGTCCTCGGCGTCGTCGTCCCGGTCGTCGTCGTCCCGGTCGGCGTCGTCCCGGTCCTCGCCCGCCGCCCCGGCCGCGCCGTCGTCACCGACGCCGTCGTCGTCCGCGTCGTCGTCCCCCGCGCCCCCGCCCACGGACCCGACCTCCCCGGGCCCGGCGGGGTCGCCGTCCGCGACGGCGACCTGCAGCGCCGCGACCACGTCGGCCGCCGAGAGCCGCGCGTCCGGGTCGGCCGCGAGCGCGCCGCGCAGCGCCCCCGCGGTCAACGGGCCGATCCCCGCCACGTCCGGGTCGCCCGAGCGGGCCTTCGCGAGCACCTGCTCGAGCGGGCGCAGCCCGAACGGCGCGCGGCCGGTCGCGGCGAACGCGAGGAGCGCCGCCCAGCCCCACCAGTCGCTGCGCTCGGTCGGCTCGGCGCCGTCGAGGAGCTCGGGCGCGAGGTACCCGGGCGTCCCGATGACGAGGCCGGTCGAGGTGACGCGCGCGTCGTCGGCCGCGTGCGCGATGCCGAAGTCGATGAGCACCGGCCCGTGCTCGGTCACGAGGACGTTGCTCGGCTTGAGGTCGCGGTGCACCACGCCCGCCTCGTGCACCGCGGTCAACGCGCTGCGCAACCCCTCGGCCACCTCGTGCAGCGTCGTGGCGTCGAGCGGCCCGTGCTCGCGCACGTGCTCCTCGAGGTTCACCCCGTCGACGAGCTCGGTCACGATGAACGCCTCGGTCGAGTCGGCCTCGGCGTCGAGCACCGCCGCGACCGCGGGGTGCCGCAGCCGCTGCAGCGCGAGGACCTCGCGGCGCAGGCGCTCACGGGCCTCGGTGTCGGTGTCGTCGGCGCCGTGCAGCAGCTTGAGCGCGACCGCCGCCCCGCCGCCGTCGAGGGCCCGGTACACCGTGCCCATGCCGCCCGACCCCAGCGGTGCGACGATCGAGTACCCACCGACCTCTGACCCCGGGGTCAGGCCCTTGCGCTCCATGCCCGGACAGTAGCGTCGCGCGCCCGCGCAGGTGCGCAGCGCGCACGTGGGCACGCCGCCTCCACGACCACCTCACGGTATGGTCGAGAAAACCCCAAGGAGCTGATCGACGGTGGGAACTGCCGGTTATGACCTCGTGGTGGTCGCGAACCGACTGCCCGTGGACGTCTCGCTCGGCGAGGACGGTGAGCCGACGTGGACCCGGTCGCCAGGTGGCCTCGTCACCGCGCTCGAGCCCGTGATGCAGAACGCGGACGGCGCGTGGGTGGGCTGGGGCGGCTCGCCGGACCTCGAGCTCGACCCGTTCGACGCCGACGGCATGCGCCTCGTGCCGGTGCCGCTGTCCGAGCGTGAGCTCGAGGACTACTACGAGGGCTTCTCGAACGACACCCTGTGGCCGCTCTACCACGACGTGATCGAGCCGCCGCAGTTCCACCGCCAGTGGTGGGAGTCGTACCGCAAGGTCAACTGGCGGTTCGCGACGGCCGCCGCCGAGCAGGCCGCGCACGGCGCGACCGTCTGGGTGCACGACTACCAGCTCCAGCTCGTCCCGGCGATGCTGCGCCAGCTGCGCGCGGACGTGCGGATCGGCTACTTCCACCACATCCCGTTCCCGGCGCTCGAGATCTTCGCGCAGCTGCCGTGGCGCAAGCAGGTCGTCGAGGGGCTGCTCGGCGCGGACCTGGTCGGCTTCCAGCGCGCGGGCGACGCGTCGAACTTCGTGCGCGTCGTGCGCCGGTTCACGGACCTGACGACGCGCGGCCAGGTCATCACGATCACGAAGCACGGCAAGGTCGAGCGGCACGTGCGCGCGGCCGCGTTCCCCATCTCGATCGACTCGAAGAAGTTCGACGCGCTGGCCCGCACGCCCGAGGTCCAGCAGCGTGCCAAGGAGATCCGCACCGAGCTCGGCGACCCCAAGGTGCTCCTGCTCGGCTGCGACCGCCTCGACTACACCAAGGGCATCCGGCACCGCATCAAGGCGTACGGCGAGCTGCTCGAGGACGAGCGCCTCTCGGTCGCGGACACCACGCTCGTGCAGATCGCGAGCCCGAGCCGGGAGAACGTCGGGGCGTACCAGCAGCTGCGCGACGACGTCGAGCTGCTCGTCGGGCGCATCAACGGCGACTACGGCGAGCTCGGCCACGCGGCGATCCACTACATGCACCACTCCTACCCGATGGAGGAGATGGCGGCGCTGTACCTCGCGGCCGACGTCATGCTCGTGACCGCGCTGCGCGACGGCATGAACCTCGTCGCCAAGGAGTACGTGGCGGCCCGGTCCGACGACCGCGGCGTGCTCGTGCTCAGCGAGTTCACGGGTGCCGCGGACGAGCTCACCGGCTCGATCCTGGTCAACCCGCACGACATCGCGGGCCTCAAGGACGCCATCACGTACGCGGTGCACCTCGACCCGCGCGAGGCCCGCAAGCGGATGCGCCGGCTGCGCAAGCGCGTGCTCGAGAACGACGTCGCGCAGTGGTCGGACTCGTTCCTCGCGGTGCTGACCGCCGTCCCGGTCCGCGGCGAGAGCGGCACGACGACGCACGGCGAGTCGTCCGACTCGGTCCACGCCGGCTCCTCGGGGCGGGGCGACGATGTCTGAGCCGCGCACGGCGACCTCCGCCCCCGCCGGCCCGGGCCCGGCCGACGACCGCTCCAGGACCCTCGCGGCCCTCGCCGCGCTCGCGGGCGACACCTCCCGCCGCCCGCTGCTCGTCGCGCTCGACTTCGACGGCGTGCTCGCCCCGCTGCAGGACGACCCGTCGGCGTCGCGCATCCTGCCGCGCGGCGTCACCGCGCTGGCGGCGCTCGGCGGGCTGCCCGACGACGCCCGGGTGCGCATCGCGCTCGTCTCGGGGCGCGCGATGGCCGACCTGCACGCGCTCGCGCAGGTCCCGCCCGGCACGTTCCTCGTCGGGAGCCACGGCGCCGAGCGCGCGCGGGTCACGACGTTCGGCCTGGACCGGGACGTCGTGCAGCTGAGCGACGAGCAGGCGGACCGCCTCGCGGCACTCGGCGCGCGGACCGCGTCGGTCGCCCGCGGGCGGGACGGCGTATGGGTCGAGACCAAGCCGACCGCCGTCGTCGTGCACACCCGGCTCGCCGAGCGGGACGTGGCCGCGGCCGCGGAGCGCGAGGCGCTCGAGATCGGCGCCGAGCTCGGCTCGGGCGTGCTGCACGGCAAGGACGTCGTCGAGATCTCGGTGCTGCACGCGAGCAAGGGTGAGGCGATCACCGCGCTGCGGACCGAGCTCGGGGCGGCCGTCGTGGTCTACGCGGGCGACGACGTGACCGACGAGCACGCGTTCGCGGCGCTCGGGCCCGACGACGTGACGATCAAGGTCGGGTCGGGCGACACCGTCGCCCGGTTCCGGCTCGCCGCGCCGGACGACGTGGTCGAGGCGCTCGACCTGCTCGCGACGGACCTCGGGGCTCCGCGGGGCTGACCACCACCGGGCCGCCCCGGCTCTTCGTCGAGCCGGTCCGCGCACCGCGGCGTAGGTTGCGGGGCATGGGCCGTGGCCACATGCAGGCGGTCGAGCTCGTCGCCGGGGACGCCCCGGACCCGGTCCCGGCCGCACCCCCCGAGGCGGACCGCCCCCGCCTCGGTCGCCGTGCGCGCCGCACGCTCGTCGCGGTGGTCCTCGTGCTGTGCGCGGCGCTCGTCGGGACGCAGCTCGTTCTCGACGCCCGGGACCGCGCACGGCTCGCCCGCCTCGCGACGGTGCCCCACGTGCTCGCGCCGCTCGGCGACACGCTCGAGGTGCGGTGGGAGTCCGACGGCGTGGCGGGGCACCTCGTGCGCACCGGCGTGCGGTCGGGGGACCTCCTGGTGGGCACGTTCATGGGCGACGACGGCGTCCCGACCGTGCGCGCGGTCCGGTCGTCGACCGGCGAGGCGGTGTGGTCGACGGCCGTGGGCGCGTCGTCGCCCGGGTCGGTGCTCGACCCGGGCTCCGGGCCCGCGTGCCAGGCCGACGACGAGCGCCCGGGCGGCCTCGTCGTGTGCCTCGTCACGGGGGTCGCGGACACCGACGAGGACGCGCGGCCCGGGGTCCCCACCTGGGCCGAGGTGCTCGTCCTCGAGACCGCGACGGGCGAGGTCGTCGCGCGCCGCCCGACGGAGCCGAGCACCCGGCTCGCGGTGCTCGGCGACGCCCTCGTCCGGGCGCGCGGCGACGACTCGGGCCGGCTCCTGGTGACCGCCGAGGACCCGCGCACGGGCGCCGAGCGGTGGCGCTTCTCGGTCCCCGAGCCGCTCGCGGTCGACCGCAGCTTCGGGGTCCTCCTCTCGCTGTGGGTCACCGGCGGGCACCTGCAGATCGCCGAGACGCAGGGCCGCACGTGGCTCCTGTCCCCCGACGGTCGGCTGCTGCACGCGACGACGACGGGCTCGGAGGTCGTCGCGTGGCCCGAGCCGCTGCGCGGCGGTCGCGTCGGGCTGGTCTCGTACGAGGGCTCGGGGTCGACGCGGCTGCTGCTCGAGGACGGCTCACCGGGACCGCTGCTGCCCGGCGTCCCGGCGTTCACGTCGGTCGACGACGGGTCCGCTCCCGGCGTCGTGCTCACCGCGGACGAGCGCTTCCACGCCTGGGACGCCCGCACCGGCGAGGCGGTGTGGCAGAGCGAGCGGCTCGGCGACGGCGCCGTCCCGTGGACCGACACGATCCTGCTCGACGGCGCGCTGTACGGGGCCGACGCGTCGGGGCGCATCGTCGCGCTCGACGCGTCGACCGGCGAGACGCGGTGGACGGCGTCGTTCGCGCCGAGCGCGGACCGCAGCGTGTGGACCGACGGGCGGATGGTCCTCGTGCTCGAGCTCGCCGAGGACGGCGGCCGCCGGCTCAGCGGGTTCGCCCTCACCGACGGCAGCCGCGTCTTCACCGGCGCGCTCCCGGACGTCGAGGTGCTCACGTCGAGCGGCCGCCTGCTGTTCGGCATCCCCGACTTCGGCTCAGACCGGGTCCTGGCGCTCGGCTGAGCCCCCGTGCGGGGCGACGCACACGCCGCGCGCACGTGACCCGCGCGTCGCCTGCACGGAACGGTGCCCGCGGCGGCAGCCCGGGTGAGAACCTGGCGGGAGGGCGCCGGCGCACGGGCGGGCGCCCGCGGAGGAGGGGACACCGTGGCGCGGGACCCGATGGTCGAGGTCGAGCTGGTGACGGCGCCCGGATCCCCGTCCGACGGCACGACCGACGTCGGCGCACCCGCCGAGGCAGCGGCCGCCGGACCGGACCCCGCACGCGCGCGCCGCCGCCGACGCCTGGTCGTCGCCGGGGCCGCCGCGGTCGTCGTCGGCCTGGTCGCGACGCAGGCGGTCCTGGACGCGCGCGAGCGCGCGGCGTACGCACGTGTCGCCGACGTCCCGGGCGTCCTGCTGCCCGTCGGCGACGCGCTCGAGCCGCTGTGGCCGGCGGACCGCGTCGCCGCGGCCGGCGAGTGGGCCTCGACGACGTGGGACAGTCCCGTCGCGCGGTCCGACGGCGTCGCGCTCGGGGCCGCCTTCGACGACGACGGGGTGCCGCGGGCCGGTGCGTTCGACGGGACCACCGGCGAGGTCCTGTGGTCCGTCCCGCTCGCCGAGCCCGAGCCGCTCCTGGTGCAGGAGAGCGGCGGCTGGTGGATCCAGTGCGACGTCACGACCGGGGGTCGCGACCTGCTGGCCTGCCTCGTCCCGATCCACCACGTGCCGGCGGAGCCGGACGAGGACGACGACCCGGCCGGCACCGGCTCCGTCGTCGCCACCGCCGCGGAGCTCGTCGTCCTCGACGCGCACACGCACGCGGAGGTGCTGCGGGTCGAGGTGGAGCCGACGGCGACGTTCATGCTCCTCGGCGACCTGGTCCTGACGGCTCGCGCCGCCCCCGACCTGAGCACGACCGTCGCCGCGCGAGACGTGCTCACCGGGACCGAGGAGTGGTCCCGCACGACCCCGCCGGGCACGGCTCGGGCGTCCCGGCATGGGGACCCCCAGGAGTCGACGCCCCGGCTGGCGAGGCTGGGCGAGACAGTCCTCGTGCAGCACGGGACGTCCGTCGAGCGCCTCGCCGCGGACGGGACCCTTCTGTCCGCGGCCCCCGTCGACGTCGGCGAGCAGGACTTCGCCTTCTTCCACGTCGCGCGCGAGCGCCTCCCCGTGCTGCAGGTCTACGCCCCCGGGTCCGGGCCCGGCCGGGCGCTGGTGCTCGACCCCGACGGCGCGTGGGTCGAGCTGCCCGACAGCGAGCCGGTGCGGCTGACCGTCGACGACGGCTCCCAGCCGGACCTCCTGCTCCTGTCGGGGCGCGACGGGCCGGGCGGGACCCGCGAGCCCGACGGGCTCGGCGGGTCGAACGGGCTCGTCGCCTGGGACGTCCGCGAGGAGGAGGTCCGGTGGTCGCTGCCCTCCGAGCCGGCCGACGTCGCCCTCGTCCTGGACGGCAACGTCTACGTGTCCACCACGCAGGGCGCCCTCGTGGCGCTCGACCTCGAGGACGGGACCGAGCTGTGGCGCGCCGAGCCGGGTCCCGACGAGCCGTGGCCCGGCGACTACTCCCCCGGGGTCGCGACCGACGGCAGGACCCTCCTCCTGCTGCGCGACCGGAACGCCGCGGGAGCCACGCAGGCCCCGACAGCGACCGCGTTCGCGATCGGCGACGGGCGCCGGCTCTGGTCGCAGGCGCTGCCCGACGGCATCGACTGGACCACCTCCGCCGGGCGCGTGCTGCTGGGCCGCGGCGGGGGCGAGGGCCTCGTCCTGCAGGCCTTCGGGTAGCGCGGGTGCGATCCTGGGGAGGCGCGGGCCCCGACGGTGCACGGCCCGTCGGGGACGGGGGGACGCGGTGAGCCGGGACCCGATGGTCGAGGTCGAGCTCGTCGGCGGCGACGAGCCGGCACCCGGTGCGCCCGGCGGGGACGTGACCCCCGGGCCCGACGCGGGTGCCGCGGACGGGACGACCGGGACGCCGCCCCGGCGCGTGCGTGCCCGGACGGTCGTCGCCGGTGCGGCGGTCCTCGTCGCCGCGCTCGCCGGGACGCAGGCAGCGCTCGACGCCCGGGACCGCGACGAGCTCGCCCGCTACGCGCAGGTGCCCGGCGTGCTCCCTCCGCTCGGCGACGGCCTCGAGGCCCGCTGGGAGCCCGGGCTCGGCGACGTGCTCACCATGTACACGGGCGCCGAGGTCGACGGGCTGAGCCTCGGCGCACGGTTCGAGGCCTCGGGCGCGCAGAGCGCCGTCGCGCTCGACCCCGCCACGGGCGACGTCCGGTGGTCGACACCGCTGCGTGGTCCCGAGGAGCTGCTCGTCGACGCCACGGAGAACCTGCAGGGCGTCCCGTGCGACGCCACGACCGGCGAGTCGCCGCTGCTCGTGTGCGTCGTCGGCGGCCGGTACGTGCGCCCGTCGGTGCCGCCCGAGTCCTACGGCGGCGACACCTCGCTCCCCACGCCGGTGCCGCAGGAGGCCGAGCTCGTGGTGCTCGACGCCACGACCGGCGACGTCGTCCGCCGCGCGCCCGAGCGGCCGCCGACCGGGATGGTCGTGGTCGGCGGCACGGTCGTGACGGCGACCTCCGCGACCGACGGGAGCGTCGCGGTCCGTGCCCGGGACGTGCGCACGGGCGAGGTGGCGTGGGAGCAGGAGCTGCCCGCGGGGACCGCCGAGCGCGAGTGGGCGCAGGCCGCGGCGGCTCCGTCCCTGGTGCCCGCCGGCGACACCGTGCTCGTCGTGCTCGGCACGGCCACGGCGCGGTTCGGCCCCGACGGCACGCTCGTCGGCACGACGCCCGCGAGCACGTCCGAGGTGGGCGCCGTCGTCGAGCCCGCGCGCGGCGACCGGGTGGTGCGGCGCGGCTTCGGGGTCTCGGGCGGCGAGGCGGTCTCCCTGCTCTCCCCGGACGGGACCTCGACCGTCCTGCCCGAGGGCCGGCTGCGGGTCCTCAGCGTGGACGACGGGACGGAGCCCGACGTGCTGCTCCTGACCGGGGCGCCCGACGCGGACGGCGGGCTGCTCGCGTGGGACGCCGGGACGGGCGAGGTGCGCTGGGTCGTCGACGACCTCCTCGTCTCCGACGCCGTCGTGCTCGGCGGCGTCGCGTACCTCGTCGGGTTCGATCGCTCGCTGCGCGCCGTCGAGCTCGCCGACGGCACGACGCGCTGGCGCACGGCACCGCCGGCCGCCGCGCCGGGGACGGGCGGCGACCCGGCGACGAGCCCGACGCTGCTCACCGACGGCCGCTCGCTCGTCGTCGTGGGCCGGCGCACCGAGGCGACCGAGGCCCAGGCGTACGCGCTCCGTGACGGCAGGCCGACGTGGGCCGGGACCCTGCCGTTCGCGGTGGACGGCGTCCAGCCGCTCGGGGGCCGCGCGGTCGCGTGGTCGCGGGACACCGACCGCTGGACCGTGCTCGGCTGAGACCCGCCCGGCCGGGGCCCCCGCCGACCGCCTGGACGTGCGCCCCAGCTGCCCCGGCGCGTCGTGTGGCAGGATGGGCCGCGGACCGAGGGCGACGACGCCGACCGTGTGCGCACCCGCGAGCTACCTCAGCAGGCGCTCCCACGGACGACGACTGCTCCCGGTCTGTGTCAGCGGCGACACTTCTGGCACCTTTCACTACGGATCGTCCGGCACGTACCTGCCGGTGAAGGGAACACATCATGGCTACGGTCACGTTCGACAACGCCACCCGGGTCTACCCCGGCACGGAGCGCCCCGCGGTGGACGCGCTCAACCTGCACGTCGAGGACGGCGAGTTCCTCGTCCTCGTCGGCCCCTCCGGCTGCGGCAAGTCGACCTCGCTCCGCATGCTCGCGGGCCTCGAGGACGTCAACGCCGGTCGCATCCTCATCGGCGACCGCGACGTCACGGACGTCCAGCCCAAGGACCGCGACATCGCGATGGTCTTCCAGAACTACGCGCTGTACCCGCACATGACGGTCGCCGACAACATGGGCTTCGCGCTCAAGATCGCCGGCACCCAGAAGTCGGAGATCCGCAGCCGTGTCGAGGAGGCCGCCAAGATCCTCGACCTCACCGAGTACCTCGACCGCAAGCCGAAGGCCCTCTCGGGTGGCCAGCGTCAGCGCGTCGCGATGGGCCGTGCGATCGTGCGCCAGCCCCAGGTGTTCCTCATGGACGAGCCGCTGTCGAACCTCGACGCCAAGCTCCGGGTCCAGACGCGCACGCAGATCGCGTCGCTCCAGCGCCGCCTGGGCGTCACGACGGTCTACGTCACGCACGACCAGACCGAGGCCCTGACGATGGGTGACCGCATCGCGGTCCTCAAGGACGGCCTCCTGCAGCAGGTCGGCACGCCGCGCGACATGTACGACACCCCGAAGAACGTCTTCGTCGCCGGCTTCATCGGCTCGCCGGCCATGAACATCGGCACGTTCCCGGTGCTCGAGGGCTACGCGCAGGTCGGCAAGGCCCGCATCGCGGTCCCGCGCGACGTCGTCACGGGTCTCACGGCCGAGGACAAGGGCCACGTCACGATCGGCTTCCGTCCCGAGTCGCTCGACGTCGTCCCGCAGGGCACGCCGGACGCCATCCCGGTCGAGGTCAACCTCGTCGAGGAGCTGGGCTCGGACGCCTTCGTCTACGGCTCGCTGACCAACGAGTTCGGCGCCGCGGCCACCGTGCACTCCGGTGCCGGGGACGCGCAGGTCGTCGTCCGCGTCGACCCGCGCCAGGTCCCGGCCAAGGGCGAGACGATCTGGGTCCGCATCCGCACCGGCGAGCAGCACCTGTTCCATGCCGGCTCGGGCGAGCGCATCTCGCACGTCTGACCTGCACCTGACGCACCCGCGAGGGCGGACCGGCACCTGCCGGTCCGCCCTCGCGGCGTTCCGGTGGCTTGTCGGTGTCGTCCGGGTGGGGGCTGTGCGCGCTGTCGGTGCTCCCACCTCCCCGCGTCCGACCGTGATGAGAGGATCGGTGCATGAGCCAACGCCCGCCTGCGCGCCTGCAGATCACGACCGCGGCGCCCGACCCGGCGCTCCTCGACCTGCCCTGGCACATCCCGCTCGAGGAGTGGCCGGCCGAGACGCTCGCCGCGCTCCCCCGCGGGATCTCGCGGCACATCGTGCGGTTCGCGCGCCTGTCCGGGCGCGTCATCGCGGTCAAGGAGATCGGCGAGACGGTCGCGTACCGGGAGTACGAGCTCCTGCGCCAGCTCAGCCGCATCGACGTGCCGAGCGTCGACCCCATCGGTGTCATCACGGGCCGCACCGCGCCCGACGGCGAGCCGCTCGAGGCCGTGCTCATCACTGAGCACCTGTCGTTCTCGCTGCCGTACCGCGCACTGTTCAGCCAGTCGCTGCGCCCCGACACCGCGACCCGGCTCATCGACGCGCTCGCGGTGCTCATGGTCCGCCTGCACCTCATCGGGTTCTACTGGGGCGACGTGTCGCTCTCGAACACGCTGTTCCGGCGCGACGCCGAGACGTTCGCGGCGTACCTCGTCGATGCCGAGACCGGTGACCTGCACGACCGGCTCACCGACGGCCAGCGCGCGTACGACCTCGAGGTCGCCCGGGTCAACATCATCGGCGAGCTCATGGACCTGCAGGCCGGCGACTTCCTCGAGGAGGAGGTCGACGCCGTGGCGATCGGCGCGATGCTCGTCGAGCGCTACTCGGAGCTGTGGACCGCGCTGACGGACGCCGAGTCGTTCACCCTCGGCGAGCGCTGGCGCGTCCAGGCGCGCATCGAGCGGCTCAACGACCTCGGGTTCGACGTGGGCGAGCTCGACATCACGACGGACGTCGACGGCACGACCGTGAGCATCCAGCCCAAGGTCGTCGACGCCGGCCACCACTCGCGCCGGCTCATGCGGCTGACGGGGCTCGACGTCCAGGAGAACCAGGCCCGGCGCCTGCTCAACGACCTCGACGCGTTCCGGGCGGCGACGGACCGGCAGAGCGAGGACGAGTCGTTCGTCGCGCACGACTGGCTCACCGGGGTCTTCGAGCCCGCCGTCCGGGCCGTCCCGCGCGAGCTGCGCCTGAAGCTCGAGCCCGCGCAGGTGTTCCACGAGCTGCTCGACCACCGCTGGTACCTCTCGCAGCAGCAGGGACGCGACGTCCCGATGCCCGAGGCGGCGCAGAGCTACGTGCGCGACATCCTCCCGTACCGGCCCGACGAGCAGGCGATCCTCGGGGTCAGCGCCGCCGACCTGCACGAGGACGCCGACGTGGTGCCCGCCCCGCGGCGCGACTGAGCCCACCCCCCCCCCCGCCGGACCACCCGGCGCCGATCCCGGCGCCCGCGGCGGCCGAGCCACCCGCGCCGGGACCCCGCAGCGAACCACCCGTCGGGCCCCGTGCGGCCTCGGGCGCGACGGTCAGCGCGCGCCGAGGGCGACGACGCGGTCGAGGCCCACGATCGGCCAGACGGGCGCCGGCGGCGCCGGGTCGCTCCGCAGGCGCGCGTGGGTCTCGACGTCGAAGCGCTCGGTCCCGTACCGGAGCTTGCGGCGCTCGGTGCCCTCGACGACGAACCCGGCGCGCGCGGCGACGTGGCAGGACGCGGGGTTGTTCACGCGGTGACCGAGCTCGAGCCGGAAGAGCCCGAGGGTGTCGAACGCCCAGGCGGCGACGGTCGTGACGGCCTGCGTCGCGAGCCCGCGCCCCCGGTGGCTGGCGGCGAGCCAGTACGACACCCAGGCGGTGTCGTGCACGTGCTCGACGTGGCTCAGGCTCACCGCGCCGACGGCACCCCGGTCGACGCTGATCGCGAACGCGAAGTGCGCGGGTCCCCACGAGTCGAGCTGAGCGGCGATGAGCCGCTCGCACGCCTCGAGGTCGCGGGGGTCGGTGCCGCCCCCGAGCTGGACGGCGAGGTCGGGGGACGCCGCGAGCGCCGCCTGGAGCGCGGGGGCGTCGCGGAGGTCCCAGCGTCGCAGCTCGGTCGTCATCGCTCCCATCGTGGCACGGACGACGGTTGCCCGCGGCCACCGCCGCCGTCCTCGACCCGTCCGGCGTACACCCGTCAGGCTCCGCGCTGGCGCGCCACCTCGTACAGCGCGATCCCCGCGGCGACGCCGGCGTTGAGCGACTCGACCGCCGAGCCGATCGGGATGGACGCGATCGCGTCGCAGTGCTCGCGCACGAGCCGCGAGAGGCCCTTGCCCTCGGAGCCGACGACGATGACGAGCGGGTCGTTCGCGTAGGGCAGGTCGCCGATGGGGGTGTCCCCGCCGCCGTCGAGCCCCACGACGAAGCACCCGGCGCTGCGGTACTGCTCGAGCGTGCGCACGAGGTTCGTCGCGCGGGCGACCGGGACGCGCGCGGCGGCGCCGGCCGAGACCTTCCACGCGGAGGCCGTGACCCCGGCCGCACGCCGCTCAGGCACGAGCACGCCGTGCACGCCGAACGCCCCGGCCGAGCGGAGCACGGCGCCGAGGTTGCGCGGGTCGGTGATGCCGTCGAGCGCGACGATGAGCGGCGGCCGGCCGGACGCCTCGGCGACGTCGAGCAGGTCGTCGGGCTCGCCGTACGCGTACGGCGGGACCTGGATCGCGACGCCCTGGTGCACCGAGTTGTCGGTCAGGCGGTCGAGCTCCGGCTTGGTGACCTCGAGGAGCGGGTAGCCGCGCTCGGTGACCGCGCGCAGGATCTCGCGCGTGCGGTCGTCGGCCTCGAGCCGCGCGGCGATGTACACCGTCGAGACGGGGATGCCGGCGCGCAGGGCCTCGACGACCGAGTTGCGGCCGTTGACGATCTCGTGGGTCGCGGAGACCCCACGCCCGCCCTTCGTGCCGCCCGCGCTGCGCGACGCCCGCGCCCCGCCACCGGCCACGCGCGCGCCCGAGGACGGCCCCCGGTCGGTCCCCGTGGCCGCACGCCGCTCGGCGGCGATCTTCTTCTTGCCCGCGGGGTGGTACGGGCGGTCCTCGGCCTTGGGCGTCGGGCCGCGGCCCTCGAGCGACTGGCGTCCCTTGCCCCCCGAGCCGATGCTCGCGCCCTTCTTCGATCCCGGCTTGCGTGTGGCGCCCCGGCGCTGCGAGTTCCCTGGCATCAGTCGTCGTCCTCGGTACGTGGTGCTGCGAGCGACCAGCGGACGCCGGTCGCGGAGTCCTCGACGACGACCCCGGCTGCGGCGAGCCGGTCCCGGATCGCGTCGGAGGTGGCGAAGTCGCGTGCGGCGCGCGCCTCGGCGCGTGCGGCGAGCTCCGCGGTGACGAGCGCGTCGAGCGCCTCGGCGTAACGGCTGTCGGTCCCGTGGCCGCCCCACTGCGCGCCGGCGGGGTCGAGCCCGAGCACGTCGAGCATGCCGCGCACGGCCACCAGCTCGGCGCGCACGGCCGCGGCGTCACGGGCGGCGAGCGCGCTGTTGCCGGCGCGCAGGTGCTCGTGCACGACGGCGAGCGCGGCCGGCACGTTGAGGTCGTCGTCCATCGCGGTCGCGAAGTCGCCGGGGAGCGGACCGGTGGCGACCTCGTCGGGCGTCACCGCGGCGTCCGGCCCGAGCTGCTCGGTCGCGCGCTCGACGAACCCCGCGAGCCGGTCCCACGTGCTCTCGGCCTCGCCGAGCGTGTCGGGCGTCCACTCGAGCATCGAGCGGTACTGCACGGACGTGAGCGCGTACCGCAGCACCGCCGGGCGGACGCTCTCGAGCAGGACGCTCACGAGCAGCCCGTTGCCGAGCGACTTGCTCATCTTCGCGCCGCCGAGCGTGACCCAGCCGTTGTGCAGCCAGTACCGCGCGAAGCCGAGCCCGGCCGCGTGCGACTGCGCCTGCTCGTTCTCGTGGTGCGGGAAGCGCAGGTCGAGCCCGCCGCCGTGGATGTCGAACGTGTCGCCGAGGTAGCGCTGCGCCATCGCGGAGCACTCGAGGTGCCAGCCGGGGCGCCCCCGCCCGAACGGCGTGGGCCACGACGCGGTCGCGGGCTCTCCCGGCTTCGGCGCCTTCCAGAGCGCGAAGTCGCGCGGGTCCTTCTTGACGACCGTCGGCACGTCGCCGTCGGCGGGACCGCCGTCGGGCGCGGGAACCATGTCCTCGAGCCGCTGGTTCGTCAGCGCGCCGTACTCCGGGTACGAGCGCACGTCGAAGAACACGTCGCCGTCGGCCGCGACGTACGCGTGGCCGCGCTCGACGAGCGTCTGCATGAGCTCGACCATCGCGGGGACGTGACCCGTGGCGCGCGGCTCGTAGGTCGGGCGCAGCACGCCGAGCACGTCGTACGCCCAGGTGAACGCCCGCTCGTTCTCGAGCGCCCACGCCCACCACGGGCGACCGGCCTGCTCGGCCTTCGCGAGGATCTTGTCGTCGATGTCGGTGACGTTGCGGACGTACGTGACGTCGTTGCCGGCCCGCCGGAGCCAGCGCACGAGCACGTCGAACGCGATGCTCGAGCGCACGTGCCCGATGTGCGGGGGCGACTGCACGGTCGCGCCGCACAGGTAGATGCCGACGGAGCCCGGACGGACGGGCACGAAGTCGCGCACCCGGCGGGTCGCGGTGTCGTACAGGCGCAGGCTCACCCCGCAAGGTTACCGGCGCGTGGCGTCGTCACCCGCCGGTCCGGGCCGCGGGCCTGGTGCGCCGCGCCCGGCGGTACGACCGGGCGCCGGTCAGCCGAACGTCCGGCCCTCGCCGCGGTACGTCGGCACCGTCCGCTCGAGCGTCTCGCCGCGCACGAGGTGCACCTCGGGGAAGCGCTCGTAGACCTCGCCGGCCTTGGCATGCCGGAACCAGACCCGGTCGCCGACCGAGAGCCCGTCGACGCCCCGGCCGCGCAGGGGCGTCTGCACCTCGCCCGCGCCCTCGCGCGGCGTGAGCGCGAGCCCGGCGGGTGCGACGGGACGCGGGAGCCGCGAGCGCGTGGCCGGGCCCGACGCCACGTACCCGCCCCCGAACGCGGTCGCGTAGCCGGGACCGGGCAGACGTACGACGTCGAGGCCGAAGAACGCCGCCGGGCGCGGCTCGAACGCGCGGTACCCGTCGAACAGCGTCGGCACGAGCAGCCCGGAGCCGGCGGTGACCTCGGTGACCGCGGGGTCGGCGGCGCTCGTCCCGACCGACCCGGAGCCGCCCGAGTTGACGAGGCGCAGCGGCGCGCCGGTGGCCTGCTGGACGGCGTCGACGACCCGGGCGCGGCGCCGGTCGAGCTCGCGCACGGACGCGCGCTTGACGGCCCGGACCAGCACGTCGGAGTCCGGCAGCCCGGCGACCTGGGCCTCGTAGAACATCACGCCGCGCACCTCGATCCCGGGCCGGCGCGCGAGGGTCGCCGCGAGCACCTCGGCCTGGCGCGGCGTGTGCAGCGGCGACCGGCGCACGCCGAGGTGCACGACGGTACGGCCGACCCCGAGCCGCAGCGACGCGTCGATGTCCAGGCACACGCCGACCGGGTTCCCGCCCGCGGCGGCCGCCCGCTGCGCGAGGTCCGCCTGACCGACGTGGTCGACCATGAGCGTGATCGCGGCGGCGGCGCGGGCGTCCCGGGCCAGCTCGTGCAGCGCTCCGGTGTCGACGGTCGGGTAGCCCATCAGGACGTCGTCGACGCCGTTCTCCACGAGCCAGAGCGCCTCCCGCAGGGAGTACGCCATGACGCCCACGAACCCCGGGGTCGCGAGCGCGGCCCCGACGAGGTGCCGCACGCGCACCGACTTGCTCGCGACCCGGACCGGCACGCCGCCGGCGCGCCGGACGAGGTCGGCCGCGTTGGCCTCGAACGCGTCGAGGTCCACGACGGCGAGCGGGGCGGGCAGCCCGCGGGTCACCGCGTCGAGGCGTGCGCCGAGCGTCGTCACGCAGCCGACCGCCGGCTCCCGAACCGCGGAGCGAGCAGCACGACGACGACCGCGAGCGCGAGCGGCACCGCGTAGCCGATGCGCAGCGTCGAGCCGACGCCGATCGCCCCGACGAAGACCCCGCCGAGCACGGCACCGAGGTAGTTGAACCCGTTGAGCCGCGCGACGACCGCGTCGGCGTGCTCCGGCGCGAGGCTCCCCGCGGCGGCGAAGCACAGGGGAGCGATCACGCCGAGCCCCAGCCCGGTGAGCCCGAGCCCCGCGATCGCGACCGCCGGGCTCGGCGCGAGCACCACGGCGAGCAGCCCCGCCGCACCGACCAGGCCCGCGGTGCGGACGACCGCGACGCGTCCCCAGCGGCGCACGGCCAGGTCGCCGGCGAGCCGCGACACCAGCGTCGTCGCGAGGTACACGCCGTAGCCGAGCGGCGCCACGTCGGCCGCCGCGTCCAGGACGTCGCCGAGGTAGATGGTGCTCCACGTCGCCGCGGCGGAGTCGACCACGTAGTACGCCACGACGGCGATCCCGAGCACCGAGATGGCACCCCAGGGGAGCGCGGAGCGGCGGACGGGGCCTGCGTCCGCGTCGGGCCCGCTGGGCGTGAGCGGCGCGTCGTGCGCCCGCCAGGCCCGCCGGAGCACGAGCACCCCGACGACGCCGACGACGGCCGCGACGACGGGCAGCGCGACCTGCTGCGGGACGTCGCGCGAGACGTACTGCCCGACGTAGACGGTCGCGAGGATGCCCGCGACCGACCAGGCCGCGTAGAAGCCGGTGAGGATGCTGCGCCCGTACTCGCGCTGCAGCGCGACCGCCTGCATGTTGGTCCCGGCGTCGACCTGCCCGAGCCCGACGCCGTAGAGGGCGAAGCCGACGAGGAACACCGGCAGGCTCGGCGCGAGCGCGATGACGAGGATCGCGAGCGTGATGCTCGCGATCCCGGTGGCGAGCACGGCACGCGAGCCGGGGCCGCGCGCCTGACGCTCGGAGAGGACCGTGCCGACCGCCGCCATCAGGCACACCCCGAGGACGACGACCGTGACGACGTCGTCGCCGATCCCGAACCGGTCCTTGAACCCCGGCAGGCTCGTGATGAGCGCGCCGTAGGCGAGCCCCTGGGCGCCGAACGCGAGCGCGACGACGACCCGCGCGGCGCGGGCCGCGGCCGGGAGCCCGGTGGGCGCCGCGCCGGTGTCGAGGCCCGCGGGTGCGCCGGGCACCGACGTCCCGCCGGTCATGCCCGCGTCCCGGTCAGGTCGCGGTGACGGACCGCCCGGCCCGGACCGGCGAGCGGTCGGGCCGGGCGTCCGGCGTCCGTGCGGGTCACGCGTGCGAGCTCGCGTGCTCCGGGAGCGTGGCGCTCGCACCCGGCTCGCCGCTCGCGCCGAGGTACGTCAGCGAGGCCGCCGGCGCCTCGTCGTCGCGCGCGGCCGGCCCGTCGATCAGGTCCCGGGGAAACGTCGCGGCCTGCGTCGCGAGGAAGTCCGCGAACCCGACGAGGGTCGTGGTCGCCGCCGCGTCGTCACCGTCGACGAGCCACGCGAGGGCGATCCCGTCGACGACGGCGACGAGCGAGCGGGCGAGCCGCTCGCGCGGCACGAGCCAGGTGATCCCGACCGCCTGCTCGATGTTCTCGAGGAACACCTCGGCGGAGTTCCACTGGCCGCGGTACTGCGCGATCGCAACCTGGTTGAGCTCCGCGTGCCGGAGCGACGTCGTCGTCAGCTCGTAGCTCAGGAGCTGGGCGCCCCGGTTCGCGCGGATGCTGTCCCACATGCTCTCGACCGCGGCACGGAACGTCGTGCGCAGGTCGGCGTCCTGCGGCAGGCCCATCTCGGCCGCCTGCCGGTTCTGCACCGTGATCGCCTCCGCCACGGCGCGCAGCAGCTCGTCCTTGTCCTGGAAGCAGTAGTGCACGACGCCCAGCGAGACTCCGGCCTCGGCGGCGACGGCGCGTACCGTGGCCGCGTCGATCCCGTCCCTGCTCGCGACGCTCAGCGCCGCCTCGATCAGCTGCTCTCGCCTCGCGGCGACAGGCATGCGGTTCATCGGTCCCCCGTTCGATCCCCTCGTTCGCCCGGGCTCCGCGCGACACGGGGTCTGCGGAGCCCGTACGCCCCCTTGACCCCATCTCAATGTGCGTCGTGACAATAGTCAAGCGTGCGGAGCACTTGACTTGGACGGCCGACCAGATCGACAGTCAGCCCATGAACTTCGGGGGGAACCGTGGGGAGTGGCAGAACTGGGCGCGGACGGCGCAGGCGAACCCGGTGCGCCGGGTGCGTCCGCGCGACGAGGAGGGGCTCGCGGCGCTCGTGCGCGGGGCCGGTGACCTGCGCGTACGCGCGGTGGGGGCCGGTCACTCGTTCACCGGCGCGGCGGTGACCGACGGGATCCTCGTGAGCCTCGACGCCATGACCGGCATCGAGCGCGTCGACCACCGGGCCGACGGCAGCGCGCGCGTGACCGTCCGGGCCGGCACGCGGCTCGGCGACCTGAACGCCGGGCTCGCCGCGCACGGGCTCGGGCTGCGCAACCTCGGCGACATCGACCGCCAGTCGATCGCCGGGGCCATCTCGACCGGCACGCACGGGACCGGCATCCGGCTCCCGGGCCTGGCCGCGCAGGTCGTCGGGGTGCGGCTCGTGACCGCGTCGGGCGACGTCGTCGAGGCCTCGCCCGAGCACCGGCCCGAGCTGTTCGAGGTCGCGCGGCTCGGGCTCGGCAGCGTCGGCGTGCTCTCGGCCGTCACGCTCGACGTCGTGCCCGCGTTCCGGCTCGAGGCCGTCGAGGAGCCGTGGCCGCTCGACCGGGTGCTCGAGGGCCTGGAGGGCCCCGACGGGCTGATCGAGTCCAACGACCACTTCGAGTTCTACTGGTTCCCGCACACGCGGCGCACGCTCACGAAGCGCAACAACCGCGTGCCCGACGACGACGTCCGCCCGCTCTCGAAGGTCCGCGCCTGGGTCGACGACGAGCTGCTCTCGAACGGCGTCTTCGCCGCGACGAACACGCTGACCGCCGCCGTCCCCGCCCTGACGCGCTCCGTCAACGGCATCGCCGCCCGGGCCCTCGGCGCGCGCACCTACACCGCCGCGTCGCACGAGGTGCTGGTCTCGCCGCGCCGCGTGCGGTTCCGCGAGATGGAGTACGCGATCCCGCGCGCCGCCGTCCCGCAGGTCCTCGGGGAGATCGAGGGCTGGCTCGCGTCGACCGGCGAGCGGATCCCGTTCCCGCTCGAGGTCCGGTACACCGCGGCGGACGACGTCTGGCTCTCGACCGCGTACCGGCGCGAGACCGCGTACGTCGCGGTGCACCAGTACGTCCGGCTGCCGTACCGGCGCTACTTCAGCGCGGTCGAGCGGATCGTCGCCCAGGTCCAGGGGCGCCCGCACTGGGGCAAGCTGCACTGGCTCGGGCCCGACGAGCTGGACGCGCTGTACCCGCGGCTCGCGCAGGCCCGTGCGGTGCGCGCCGAGGCCGACCCCGGCGGACGGTTCGCGAACGCCTACGTCGACCACGTCCTCGGGGCGCCGGGGGAGCGCGCGGCCTGAACGCGCGGCCCGAGCCCGCGCCCGGTCGTCACGTCGCGGCGGACCGCTCGATCTCGCGCGCCTGCGCACGCAGCTCGCCGAGCACGCGCTGCACGACGAGGCGCTCCGCCCGGTCGGGCCGCAGCAGCGCGTCGATCCGGCGACCGGCCCGGACGCCGGCGAGCGGCACGAGGCACAGGCGGTCGGGCGCGGCCCCGCTCGTGTAGCGCGGCAGCAGCGAGATCCCGTGGCCGGCGGCGACGAGCGCCTCGACGACGTGGAAGTCGTTGATGCGCTGGACGATCCGCGGCGGCGACCCCGCGAGCGCCGCCAGCTCGTTGAGCACCGCGGCCACCGGGAAGCCCTCGCGCACCGCGATCCAGTCCTCCCCCGCGAGGTCGGCGGGCTCGAGCGTCGCACGCTGCGCGAGCGGGTGGCCCGGCCACAGCGCGACGTCGAGCGGCTCGCGCAGCAGCGGCTCGACCCGGAGCCCGCCTCCCCAGCCCGCGGAGCCGTCGGGCCGGTGCGCGACGACGACGTCGAAGTCCGCGGTGAGCACCCCGAACTCGGCCTGGGCGACGTCCTCGTCGCTGCACTCGAGCGCGATGCCGCCGAGCCGGGCGACGCGCGTGAGGAGCCCGGGCAGGAGCATCTGGGCAGCGCTCTGGAACGCGCTCACGCGCACGGTCCCCCGCGGCTCGGCACGGTGCGCGTCGACCGCCGCACGCGCCCGCTCGAGGGCGACCGCGACGTCGACGGCGGCCCCGGCGAGCGCCGCACCGGCGGGCGTGAGGCGCACCCCGCGCCCGACGCGCTCGAGGAGCACCGCCCCGACCTCGCGCTGCAGCACGCGGACCTGCTGCGAGACCGCCGACGGCGTCACGTGCAGCGCCGCCGCCGCGGCGGTGACGCCCCCGTGGTCGTGCACCGCGCGCAGCGTCTCGAGCAGTCGGGCGTCCATGAAGCCACGCTACAGAGTCCAGGGCCGACTTTTCGATGGTGCTGCGACGCCGCCGGGCCGACGATCGACGCATGCCGCCCCGCGACCGCCTCCTCGCCGCCGTCGTCGCCCTCACGTGGGGCCTCAACTTCACGGCGATCCACCTCTCGCTCGAGCACTTCCCGCCGTTCTTCCTCGCCGGGCTCCGGTTCGCGGTGCTCGCCGTCCCGGCGCTCCTGCTCGTCCCGCGCCCAGCCGTCCCGTGGCGCTGGATCCTGGGCTACGGGCTCGGGTTCGGCATCCTGCAGTTCGCGTTCCTGTACCTCGCGATGGACGCCGGGATGCCGACGGGGCTCGCGTCGCTCGTGCTCCAGTCCTCGGCACCGTTCACGGTCGTGCTCGGCGCGGTGTGGCTGCGCGAGCGGCTCAGCGCCCGGCAGGGCGTCGGCATCGCGCTGGCCGTCCTGGGCCTCGCGGGCATCGCCGTGCACCGGGCCGAGCTGGGCGGCTCCGCGACGCTCCTGCCCGTCCTCCTGACCCTGTGCGGGGGCCTCGGGTGGGCGTTCGGCAACATCTGCAACCGCCAGGCCCGCAGCGGCTCCCCGCTCGCGCTCCTGATGTGGATGTCCGTCGTCCCGCCGCTGCCGATGCTCGGGCTCGCGCTCGTGGTCGACGGGCCCGCCGCGATCGGCACGTCCCTCACGACGCTCGGCAGCCGTACGGGCCTGCTGGCGCTCGCCGGGCTCGCCTACACGGTGCTCGTCGCGACCGTCCTCGGCACGGGCCTGTGGACCGCGCTCATGTCCCGGCACCCGTCGAGCACGGTCGCGCCGTTCTCGATGCTGGTGCCCGTGGTCGGCGTCGCGGCGTCCTGGCTGCTGCTGCGCGAGCCGACGCCGGTCGTCGAGCTCGCGCTCGGGACGCTCGTCGTGGGCGGGGTGCTGCTCGGCAGCTCGCGACCCCGGCGCCGGGCGGCGCTCGTCGGGGCGTCGGCGGCCGGTCCCGCCGGCACCGGGTCGCCGGCCGAGGGCGCCGCCGACGACCCGGACGCGGTCGGCTCCGCCCGCACGGCCGAGCAGCCCGCCGTCCGCTAGGCCAGCCGGCGGACCGTCACTCTACCGTCCGCAGCGGGGTCCGGCGGGCGGCGCGGGCAGCTGCGGCGCGGTGGGCCGGGCGGTCGGGCGCAGGTCGGGTCAGGGTGCGCCGGGTCAGCTGCCCGGGGTCGGGCGCCGGACGCGCGTGACCGGGATGGCGCCCGTCGCGAGCTCGGCGCTCACGGGCGGCGGCGGCGCGGCGGCGGCCTCGCTCTCGGAGAGCTCGGGGGCGCGGTGGTCGTCGAGCTGGGCCAGGCCGTCGATCGTGGCGGCCAGCACGTCCGTCGGGATGCGCACGCGCAGGCGCACGCGGTTGACGCCCTCGCGCTGCGGGAGCGGTGCGGGGCCTTCCGGTGCTGCCCCGTGACCTGGCAGCGCTCTCACGCGCTCGACCGGGCGAGTCGGGGGGCGGTGCGTCTTCGTCACGAAGCGGGACGGTACAGACATTCCGACCGCGATGCGACCCCCCAGCCGCCGCAGCGGCCGGTCGGCGCCCGCCGGGTCCCGCGCCCGGGTGACGGGGCGAGCGCAGCGGCAGCGCGTGCTAGGGCACGGATCGGTGGGCGACGACCAGGGCCGTCGCGACCGCTGCCACGCCCTCACCGCGGCCCGTGAGCCCGAGGCCGTCGGTCGTGGTCGCCGAGACGCTCACGGGCGCCCCCGCGGCCGCGCTGAGCGCCTCGACGGCCTCCGCGCGGCGCGGGCCCAGGCGCGGTCGGTTGCCGATCACCTGGACGGCGACGTTCCCCACCTCGAAGCCCGCGGCCCGGACCCGCCGCGCCGCCTCCGCGAGCAGCACCGTGCCGGCGGCGCCCTTCCACTGCGGCTCCGCGGTGCCGAAGTTCGAGCCGAGGTCGCCGATCCCCGCGGCGGACAGGAGCGCGTCGGCTGCGGCGTGCGCGGCCACGTCGGCGTCCGAGTGCCCCTCGAGCGGGCGCTCCCCCGGCCACGCGAGCCCGGCGAGGTGCAGCACGGCGTCCTCGCGCGGCTCGGCGGCGTAGGCGTGGACGTCGACGCCGATCCCCGTGCGCGGCAGCGCGAGCGAGGTCGGGTCGGTGGCGTCGGTCATCGAGCCGGCCTCCTGGTCGGACGGGGCGTCGGGCGTGGACCGGGCGCGGCGCACGGGCCCGGCGTCGCGCAGGGGCTCGGCGTCGCGCACGGGCCCGGCGTCGCGCAGGGGCTCGGCGTCGCGCACGGACCCGGCGTCGCGCAGGGGCCCGGAGTCGTGCGCCGCCGGGGCGTCGGGGACCGACGACCGCGCCGCCAGGACGAGCTCGGCGAGCGCGAGGTCCCGGGTGGTCGTGACCTTGAACGCGTCGTCGTGCCCCGCGACGACGTGCACGGGCAGGCCGAGGCGCTCGACGAGTCCCGCGTCGTCCGTCGCGGCGCTCGCCTCGTCCTCCGCGACCGCCTGCGCCTCGCGGTGCGCGCGGTCGAGGGTCGCCCGGTCGAAGCCCTGCGGGGTCTGGACGGCCCGCAGGTCGGCGCGCGGGACGGTCCCCGCCGCGGAGCCGTCGGTGTGCAGGCGCGTGAGCGTGTCGGTCACGGGCACCGCGGGGACGACGGCGGGGTGCCCGGCTCGGACTGCGGCGACGACCCCGTCGACGGTCTCGGGAGGGACGAGCGCGCGCGCCGCGTCGTGCACCAGGACGATGGTGGCGTCCGCCGGGACCGCGGCCAGCCCGGCTGCGACCGACGCCTGGCGCGTCGAGCCGCCCGGGACGACCCGGACCGGGACGCCGAGCCGGGCACCGTCGAGCAGCGCCGCGAACTCGTCGAGACGGTCCGCAGGCGCGGTCACGACGAGGGCGCTGACGGGGAGCGCGCTGCCGGCCGCGGGCGACGCGACGCCGCCCGCGGCCAGGAGGCTGCGGGCGGCGTGGACGACGAGCGGCGTCCCCCCGACGCGGACCAGCGCCTTCGGCAGCGCGTGCCCGAGGCGGGTCCCGCTGCCGGCGGCGGTGAGCACCGCCACGACCCGGTCCGGACGTGCACCCGACCGGGTGTCGTCGCCGGAGGCGCGCGGCACTGCGGCGGCGTTCCCGGTCACGGGGCGTCGAGGACGGTCGTCGGAGGACGCGTTACGAGGCGAGGACCTCGTCGAGGATGGCCTCGGCCTTCTCCTCCTCGGTGTGCTCGGCGAGTGCGAGCTCCGAGACGAGGATCTGACGGGCCTTGGCGAGCATGCGCTTCTCGCCGGCCGAGAGCCCACGGTCCGCGTCGCGGCGCGAGAGGTCGCGCACGACCTCGGCGACCTTGATCACGTCACCCGAGGCGAGCTTCTCGAGGTTGGCCTTGTAGCGGCGCGACCAGTTGGTCGGCTCCTCGGTGTACGGCGCACGCAGCACCTCGAAGACGCGGTCCAGGCCCTCCTGGCCGACCACGTCACGCACACCCACGAGGTCGACGTTCTCCGCCGGGACCTCGATCGTCAGGTCACCCTGGGCGACCTTGAGCTTGAGGTAGATCTTGTCCTCGCCGCGGATGGTCCTGGTCTTGATCTCTTCGATCAACGCTGCACCGTGGTGCGGGTAGACAACCGTCTCCCCAACAGTGAAAGTCATCTGCAGGTGTCCCCTTTCGCGGACGCCCATTCTATCACGCTATTGTTCGCCCCCTTTCGCCCGCCCGCGGCCGTCCGAGCCGTTTGCGCAGGTCACGCCGACGCCTCCGCGGGTGCCCCGGGGGCGGCCCGCGGAGCCCGGGATCCGGCGGCGCCGACTAGGCTGTGGACCTGCGGTCCGTGCGGTGCGCGGACCCGCCACCAGCGCACGTCAGCACCGCCGGCCGATGCCGGCACCCGTTCCGCCCCGAGGAGTCACCGTGGCCCGCGTCCGCCCGTCCCTGCACCTGCGCCTCACGGCGACCGTCGCCGTCGCGCTCGTCGGCGCCGGTCTCGCCGGTTGCTCGGCGACGAACCCGATCACCACCCAGGAGCCGTACGCGCCGTCCGACGGCGTGCGGGTCACGCTCGGCGACCTCACGGCCGAGAACCTGCTGGTCCTCACGGCCGGCGCTGGCGAGGCGGCCAGCCTCCAGGGCGCCCTGTCGAACGACGGTGCCGAGACGCTCGAGGTCACCTTCGCGCTCGAGGACGGCACCGAGGTGGGCACGGTCGAGGTCAGCGCGGGCGACGGGGTGCTGCTGGGCGGCACCGACGGCGAGGAGCTGCTCTTCACGTCCGCCGACGCGCCGGGCGCGACGACCGACGTGACGATCTCGACCGCCGCGGGCGGCTCCGAGACGATCGCGGTCCCCGTGCTGGACGGCACCCTGCCCGAGTACGAGGACCTCGTCCCGACCTCGCTGCCGACGACGACCCCCTCCGCGCCGACCGGCGTCGACCCGACGCTCGAGCCGACCCCCACGCCGACCGAGACGGCGTCCGAGGGCTGACCGCCGCCCGCAGGCACCACGCACGAACGGCCCCCGGGGACTCCCCCCGGGGGCCGTCGTGCTGTGCGGGCGCTCAGGCGGTGGCGCGGGGACGCTCGGGCGGTCCCGCTCAGCCGAGCGACCCGATCGCGTCGAGCACGTCCGCCCGCACGGACGAGGGCAGCGGTGCGTAGCCGATGTCGACGAGGCTCTGCTGGACCGCGGGCGACGCGAGGTGCCGCAGGAACGCCCGGACCGCGGCGGTCGTCGGGGCGTCGAGCCCCGTCGAGCACACGACCTCGTAGGTCACGAGCACGATCGGGTACGCGCCGGGCTCACGCGTCGCGTGGTCGAGCTTCAGCGTGAGGTCGTCGCCCTCCCCGGTGCGCTCGGCGGTGGCGACGGTCGCGGCGGCGCTCTCCGTCGTGAGCTCGACCGGGCCCGAGCCGTTGTCGATCTTCGCGACGCCGAGGCGGTTCTCCTTCGCGTAGGACCACTCGACGTAGGTGAGGCTCCCGGGGGTCGTGGCGACGGCCTCGGCGACGCCCGCCGACTTCTCCCGGCCCTCCCCGACGCCCTCGACGGGCCAGGTCTTCGCCGGCGCGTCCGTCCACACGTCGCCCGCCGCAGCCGCGAGGTAGCGCGTGACGTTCTCGGTGGTGCCCGACTCGTCGGACCGGAACAGCACCTGGATCTCCTCGGCGGGCAGCAGCTCGCCGGGGTTGAGCGCAGCGATCGCCGGGTCGTCCCAGGACGTGATCTCGCCCCGGAAGACGCGTGCGAGCGTCGGCGCGTCGAGCACGAGCTGGCTGACGGTGTCGAGGTGGTACGCGATCGCGACCGGGCCGGTGACCATGGGCAGGTTCCACGCGGGCGACCCGGCGCAGCGCGCCGCCGCCGCGTCGACCTCGCCCTTCGCCGGGTTCAGCGCCGAGTCGGTGCCCGCGAACGCGACCTCGCCGGCCGTGAAGCGGGTGATGCCCGCGCCGGAGCCGCTCGCGTCGTAGTTCACGACGACGTCGGGGCACACTGTCGAGAAGGTGATGATCGCCTGCTCGACGGCGTTGCGCTGCGCCGAGGAGCCCGCGGCCTCGAGGGTGCCCGCGCCGCACTCCTCCACGGCGTCGACGGACGCCGTCGCCGACGCGGACGCCCCCACCGGCTCGTCGCCCCCGGAGCCCGGCTGCGACGCGCAGCCTCCGAGCACCCCGAGGACGAGCGCGAGGCCGACCGGGCCGACGATCCGTGCGAGCTGGCGTACCGCCACGTGAGGTTCCTCCCCTGCAGACGTCGCCCCCGCTGCACCGGCCGGTGGCGGCGGTGCGCGGGGACGCGGACATGACGGCACCAGGACCGGGCGCTGTCGCCTGGCCCTGGTGCGGCGGCCGGAGCCGCGCGGTCGGCCTTCCGGGGCGGGACGCCCCGGCGGACCGGCCGGTGGATCAGCCGAAGCGGCCGGAGATGTAGTCCTCGGTGGCCTGCTCGCGCGGCGAGGAGAACATCGTCGCGGTCTGGTCGACCTCGATGAGCTTGCCGGGAGCCCCGGTGCCGGCGATGTTGAAGAAGGCCGTCCGGTCGGAGACGCGCGCGGCCTGCTGCATGTTGTGGGTCACGATGACGATCGTGAAGTCGTTCTTGAGCTCGGAGATGAGGTCCTCGATCGCCAGCGTCGAGATCGGGTCGAGCGCCGAGCACGGCTCGTCCATGAGGAGCACCTGCGGGCGCACGGCGATCGCGCGCGCGATGCACAGGCGCTGCTGCTGACCGCCCGAGAGGCCGGCGCCGGGCTTGTCGAGCCGGTCCTTGACCTCCTTCCAGAGGTTCGCGCCCTGCAGCGCGTTCTCGACCGTGTCCTGCAGCTCGCTCTTCTTCTTCACGCCGTTCAGGCGCAGGCCCGCGGCGACGTTGTCGAAGATCGACATCGTCGGGAACGGGTTGGGGCGCTGGAACACCATGCCGATCGTGCGGCGGACCGCAACCGGGTCGACGTTCTTGTCGTACAGGTCGGCGCCGTCGAGCAGCACCTCGCCGTCGACGCGCCCGATCGGGAGCACCTCGTGCATGCGGTTGAGCGTCCGCAGGAACGTCGACTTGCCGCAGCCGGACGGGCCGATGAAGGCGGTCACGGAGCGGGCGTCGATCCCCATCGTGACTCCCTCGACCGCGCGGAAGTCCCCGTAGTAGACATTCAGGTCCTTGACGTCGATGCGCTTGGCCACGGCCCTCAGCGCTCCTCTCGTGGCAGTGCGGTGGGGGTGACGGGTGCGGCGGCGGCCGTCATGACTTGACCTTGCTGAAGTGCCCGATCGCGCGGCCCGCGATGTTCAGGGCCATGACGATGAGGATCAGCGTGAGCGCCGCACCCCACGTGCGCTGGACCGCGGCGTCGAGGAACTCGGTGCGGTCCTGGTTGATCATCGTGGGCAGCGACGCCATGTTGCCGTTGAACAGGTCCATGTTGATCGACTTGGTGTACGGCCCGAGGATGAGCAGCGGCGCGGTCTCGCCCATGACGCGCGCGAGCCCGAGCAGGACGCCGGTGATGATCCCGGAGAAGGCCGTCGGGAGGACGATCTTGACGATCGTCTTCCACTTGGGCACACCGAGCGCGTAGCTGGCCTCGCGGAGCTCGTTGGGGACGAGCTTGAGCATCTCCTCGGTCGACCGCACGATCGTCGGGACCATGAGCAGGACGAGCGACAGGCTCACCGCGAAGCCGACGCGGGAGAACCCGAACGTCGAGATCCACAGCGCGTAGACGGTCAGCGCGGCGACGATCGACGGGATGCCCGTGAGGATGTCGACCATGAAGCTCACGGCCCGCGCGACGCGGCCGCGGCCGTACTCGACGAGGTAGATCGCGGTGAAGATGCCGAGCGGGACCGAGATGAGCGCGGTCACGGCGGCCTGCATCACGGTGCCGGCCATCGCGTGGTACGCGCCGCCACCGAAGTCGCGCACGGTGATCCCGCGCTGCGAGTTCGTCCACCACGACGACTCGAGGAGCATGTGGTAGCCCTGCGAGACGACCGTCCACAGGATCCAGACGAGCGGGATCACGGCGACCAGGAACGCGAGGTGCATGACGACCGTCGCGATGCGGTCCTTCACGCGGCGCGACCCGGAGCCGCCGCCGTTCAGGCTGCGCAGCTCGTCGCCCGGCGAGGCGTCGCCCGGGTCGGCTGCGGCGAGGCTCGGGGTCAGGGACGTGGCGCTCACTCGGTGAACCCCTTCCGGCGGTCGATGATGACCCGGGCGATCGCGTTGACGGCGAACGTCAGGAGGAACAGCACGAGCCCGGCGGCGATGTAGGCGCCGGTCTTCGAGGGGCTGTCGAACTCGGACGCGGCGTTCGCGATCTTCGAGGCGAACGTCTCGCCGCCGAAGAACAGCGACCAGCTGAAGGCGCCCGTCGTGGTCGACAGGATGATCGTCACGGCGATGGTCTCGCCGAGCGCCCGGCCGAGGCCGAGCATCGCGGCGGACACGACGCCGGGCCGGCCGAACGGGAGCACCGCGGTGCGGATCATCTCCCAGCGCGTCGCGCCGAGCGCGAGCGCAGCCTCCATGTGCCCGACGGGCGTCTGCCGGAAGACCTCGCGCGAGAGCGCGGTGATGATCGGCAGGATCATGATCGCGAGCACGATCGACGCGAGGAAGATCGTGCCGGCCTGGACGGCGGTGGGCGCGAAGAGCGGGAACCAGCCGAACGCGCTCTTGAGCGCGTCCTGGAAGGGCTGCACGTACGGCATGAGCACGCGCGCGCCCCAGAGGCCGAACACGATCGACGGCACCGCGGCGAGCAGGTCCACGAGGTACGCGAACGGCTTGGCGACGCGGGCCGGGGCGTAGTGCGTGAGGTAGAGCGCGACGCCCATGGCGATGGGCACGGCGATCGCCATGGCGACCACCGACGAGATGATCGTGACCCAGAGCAGCGGCGCGATGCCGAAGCGCAGGGCGTCCGGGTCGGCGACGCTCCACTCCCGGGACGTCAGGAAGCTCGCGCCGTTCGCGGCGAGGGACGGCCACGCCTTGCTGATGAGGTAGACGCCGACGATGACGACGAGCGCGACGACGACGGCGCTCGACCCCCCGGCGAGCAGCTTGAAGGCGCGGTCGGGACCGCGCGAGAGACCCTGCTTCAGGCCCTCGGGGCCCGGCGGCGCGCCGGGAACGCGCGGCGTGCTGGTGGTCGTGGCCATCGGCGTCCTTCAGTCGGTGCTGGGCGGTGCTGGGGTGTGCGTCGGGCTCCGCGGCGGTGCGCCCCGAGTCGTGCGTGCCGTCGTCCCGGCCCTCCCTCGTGGGGTGGACCGGGACGACGACGACCCGTCCGGTGCTGCCGGGCCGGGTGCGGCCCGGCAGCGTGTGGAGGTCAGGTCAGGCGATGGCCTCGATCGCGGCCAGGACGTCGGTCTGCACGTCCTCCGGCAGCGGCGCGTAGCCGATCTCGACGAGGCCCTCCTGGACCTCGGGCGAGGCGAAGTGCGTCAGGAACGCCTTGACGCCGGCCGTGGCGGCCTCGTCGAGACCCGCCGAGCAGACGATCTCGTAGGTCACGAGGACGATCGGGTAGGCGCCCTCCTCCTGCGTCGCGTAGTCGAGCTTGAGGGCGAGGTCGTTGCCCTCGCCGACGCGCTCGGCGGTGGCGACGGAAGTGGCGACCGTCTCGGCCGTGAGCTCGATCGGGCCGGAGCCGTTGTCGATCTGCGCGATGCCGAGGTCGTTGTCCTTCGCGTAGGACCACTCGACGTAGGTGATGCCGCCGGCCGTCGTCGCGACGCCCTCGGACACGCCGGCCGACTTCTCGCGGCCCTCACCGACACCAGACGACGGCCACGACTTGCCGGCCTCGTCGGTCCACACGCCACCCGAGGCCGCGTTGAGGTACTTGGTGAAGTTGTCGGTCGTGCCCGACTCGTCCGAGCGGAAGAACACGTGGATCTCGTCGGCCGGGAGCGTCGCGCCCTCGTTGAGCGCCGCGATCGCCGCGTCGTCCCAGGTCGTGATCTCGCCGCGGAAGATCTTGGCCGTCGTGGCCGCGTCGAGCACGAGCTCGTCGACGCCCTCGAGGTTGTAGGCCACCGCGATCGGGCCCGTCACCATGGGGATGTTCCACGCCGGGCCGGCCTCGCAGCGCGCCTCGGCCGCCTCGACCTCGCCCTTGTCGGCGTTGAGCGCCGAGTCCGAGCCCGCGAACTCGACCTGGCCGGCCGTGAACTGCGTGATGCCCGCGCCGGAACCGGTCGGGTTGTAGTTCACGGTGATGTCGGGGCAGACCTCCTCGAACGAGGCGATGGCCTGCTCGATCGCGTTCTTCTGTGCGGACGACCCCTCGGCGTTGAGCGTTCCACCCTCGCCGCAGTCGATGTCGCTGCCCCCCGCGGTCACAGCGGCGGAGTCCGCCGTCCCCTCGCCACCGGCGTTGTTGTCGGACCCGCAGGCCGCGAGCGCCAGAGACGAGACGAGCACGACACCGACCAGACCGGTCTGTCGTGCGAGCTGCCGAACCTTCACGGGAATCCCTCTCCTGATGCTTTCGTCGTAGACCCACCGGACCCCGGGGGCCTCGGTGCGCCACTGACGCTAAGGAGAGGAAGTGACCGCGTGGCCCGCCGGAGGTGAACCCCCGGTGAACGGTGGTCGACGACTACCGGCCAGGCCTTGCGGCGCGGACCGTCAGGACGCTTCGTCCGTGTCCGCGATCTTGTACCCGAGGCCGCGCACGGTCTGCAGCATCGTCGGGTTGGCCGGGTCGTCCTCGATCTTGGCGCGCACGCGCTTGACGTGCACGTCGAGCGTCTTGGTGTCGCCGACGTAGTCGGAGCCCCAGATGCGGTCGATGAGCTGGCCGCGGGTGAGCACGCGGCCGGCGTTGCGCAGCAGCAGCTCGAGCAGCTCGAACTCCTTGAGCGGGAAGGCGACGAGCGTGCCGCGCACGTGCACGGTGTGCCGCTCGACGTCGAGGCGGACGGGGCCGACCTCGAGCGTGCCGTCGTCGAGCTCGTCGTCGGCCGGTGAGCCCGCGGCGGCCGGTGCCCCGCGGCGACGCAGCACCGCGCGGACGCGCGCGAGCAGCTCGCGGAACGAGTACGGCTTGGTGACGTAGTCGTCGGCGCCGATCTCCAGCCCGACGACCTTGTCGATCTCGCCGTCCTTGGCGGTCAGCATGATCACCGGGACGTCGCTCGTGCGGCGCAGCTCGCGGCACACCTCGGTGCCGGAGAGCCCGGGGAGCATGAGGTCGAGCAGCACGAGGTCGGCGCCGCCGTCGGCGAACCGCTCGAGCGCCTCGGGGCCCGTCGCGGCCGTCACCACCTCGAAGCCCTCGCGCTCGAGCTGGTACGTGAGCGGGTCGCGGTAGGACTCCTCGTCCTCGACCAGCAGGATCCGGGTCACCGGGCGGCTCCTTCGTGCGCGGGGTCGTCCCCGCCGGCGGCGGGGGCCTGCGCGGGTGCGGGGGTGGTGGTGGCGGCCGCGGGCGCGGGTGCGCCGGGTGCGGCCGTACCGGAGTCGGGCTGCGGGGTCGGCAGCGTGCCGATCGTGCGGGCGGCGGGCGGCGCGGCGAGCAGCTGGTCCGGCACCGCGCCCACGGGCAGCCGCAGCGTGAACGTCGAGCCCTTGCCGGGGCGCGACCACACCGTGACCTCGCCGCCGTGGTCGGCCGCGACGTGCTTGACGATGCTCAGGCCGAGCCCGGTGCCGCCCGTGTCGCGCGAGCGTGCGGGGTCGACGCGGTAGAACCGCTCGAACACGCGGTCCTGCTCGTCGGACGCGATGCCGATGCCCTGGTCGACGACCGCGACCTCCACGAGCCCCTCGACCGCCCGGACCCCGATGCCGACGTGCGCCCCGTCCGGGGAGTACGCGACGGCGTTGTCGAGCAGGTTGCGCACCGCGGTGACGAGCAGCGCGTGGTCGCCGTACACGGTCAGGCCGCGCTCCCCGCCGACGTCGAGCCGGATCTGCTTGGCGCTCGCCGCGGTGCGCGCACGGTCGACGGACTCCTCGATCACCGCGTCGACGTCGACGACCGCGATGTCCTGCAGCGCGCCCGCGACCTGCAGCCGGGACAGCTCGATGATCTCGTGGACGAGCGCCGAGAGCCGTGCGGCCTCACCGCGCATGCGCCCCGCGAAGCGGCGGACCGCCTCGGGGTCGTTCGCGGCGTCCTGCACGGTCTCCGCGAGCAGCGACAGCGCACCGACCGGGGTCTTGAGCTCGTGCGAGACGTTGACGACGAAGTCGCGCCGGATCGCCTCGAGGCGCCGGGCCTGCGTGCGGTCCTCCGCGAGCACGAGCAGGTGCCGCGGGCCGACCTGCGCCACGCGGACCTGGAGCATGAGGGTGCCGGGGCCGACGGGCCCGCGCGGCAGCTCCAGCTCCTCGTCGCGGATCACCCCGGAGCGGCGCACGTCCGCGATGAGGTCCCGGATCGCCGCGTGCACCACCTGCCCCTCGCGCACGACGCCGAGCGCGTACGCGGGCGGGCTCGCGCGGACCACGCGGTCGTCGTCGTCGAGCACCACGGCCGCCGAGCGGAGCACCGCCAGCACGCGCACGAGCCCCTCGTCGAGCTCGCGCTCGGGCTGCGCGGGGACGCTGTACTGCGAGCGCTCGCTCCACCGGAACGCCGCCACGGCGACGACCCCGACCACGAGGCCGAGCAGGCCGGCGACGACCGCCACGAAACCACCAGGACCATCCACGTCAGCCAGCGTACGGTCGTCCCAGGACACCCCCGCACGACCACCGCCCGGGCGGCCCGATGGCCTCCCGATGTTCACCTGGGGGCGGGAGACCGTTCACCTCCGGGTGCGAACGTGACGGTCGCGCGCACCAGCACGCAGGAAGTAGGGACCATGCGGCAGATCTTCGAGGCCGAGCTCACGCAGCTCGGCGACGACCTCGCGGCGATGAGCCGCCTGGTCGAGCACGCCATCACCAACGCGGGGATCGCGCTGCTCACGGCAGACCTCCAGCTCGCCGAGACCGTCATCGCGGACGACGTCGCGATCGACGCGATCGAGCGGGACCTCGACGAGCGCTGCGTGCACCTCCTCGCGCAGCAGCAGCCCGTCGCGACGGACCTGCGCGTCGTCGTCTCCGCGCTGCGCATGAGCGCGACGCTCGAGCGCATGGGTGACCTGGCCCGGCACATCGCCCAGGTCGCGCGGCGCAGCTACCCGCGCGTCGCCGTCCCGAACTCGCTGTCGGGGACCTTCACGGAGATGCACGAGGCCGCGACGCGGGTCGCGAAGCGGACCACGGCCGTGCTCACGACGCGTGACCTCGAGGTCGCGCAGAGCATCGAGCGCGACGACGACCTGCTCGACTCGCTGCACGCCGACACGTTCACCGCGCTGCTCGGCGTCGGGTGGAACGGCAACCCGCAGGAGACGGTCGACGTCACGCTGCTCGGCCGGTACTACGAGCGCTTCGGCGACCACGGGGTCTCGGTCGCCCGCCGCGTCACGTACCTCGTCACGGGGGCGTTCGAGGACACGCGCGCCGGACGGTAGGACCGCTCGACCCTGCCCGACCCCCGGGGGTCGGGACCCGTCACGAGGCGCTGGGGGGCGGGCGCCGGCGAGGCCAGGACCCCGGGTACGACGAACGCCGCGGAGCACCGGACGGTGCACCGCGGCGTTCGTCGTGCTCCGCCGCCGCTCGGGCCGCCCGACCCCGCCCGCCCCGCCCGGCGACGTGCACCGGGCGGGGCGGGTGGTGCGGGCGTGCGGGTCGGACCTACTTGCCCTGGTTCGCCACCGCGGCGATGGCTGCCGCCGCCGCGTCGGGGTCGAGGTACTCGCCACCGCGCGTCACGGGCGTGAGGGTGTCCTCGTCGAGCTCGTAGCGCAGCGGGATGCCGGTCGGGATGTTGATGCCGGCGATCGTCGCGTCGTCGACGTCGTCGAGGTACTTCACGATCGCGCGGATCGAGTTGCCGTGCGCCGCGACGAGCACCGTCTTGCCCGACTGCAGGTCCGGGACGATGTCGCTGTGCCAGTACGGCAGCGCGCGGTCGAGGACGTGCGTGAGCGCCTCGGCGCGCGGGATCGGCTCACCGGCGTAGCGCGCGTCGGCGTCCTGCGAGAACTCCGAGCCCAGCTCGATGTCCGGCGGCGGGACGTCGTACGAGCGGCGCCACAGCATGAACTGGTCGTCGCCGTACTCGTCGCGGATCTGCTTCTTGTCCTTGCCCTGGAGCGCGCCGTAGTGGCGCTCGTTCAGGCGCCAGGAGCGCTTGACGGGGATCCAGTGGCGGTCGGCGGCGTCGAGCGCGAGGTTCGCGGTGGTGATCGCGCGGCGCAGGAGCGACGTGTGCACGACGTCGGGCAGCACGCCCGCGTTCGTCAGCAGCGTCCCGCCGCGCCTGGCCTCCTCGACCCCCTTCTCGGAGAGCTGGACGTCGACCCAGCCGGTGAAGAGGTTCTTGGCGTTCCACTCGCTCTCGCCGTGGCGGAGCAGCACGAGGGTGTAGGTCATGGGTTCATCCTGCCGCACCCGCGCGGGAGCGCACCGGGGACGTTCGGCCCGTGAGCAGCGTCAGGACCGGCGGCGCGCCGCCGCGAGCGCGTAGACCTTGAGCACCTGCTCGGCGGCGCCGTCCCACCCGAAGTGCTCGGCGTGGCGCCGCGCACCGAGCCCGAGCGTCGCGCGCACGGCGTCGTCGGCCAGCACGTCCTCGATCGCGTCGGCCCACACCGCGGGGTCGTGCCCGTGCACGAGCCGCCCCGACACCCCGTCGGTCACGACCGAGCGCAGGCCGCCCACCGCGGACGCCAGGACCGGCGTGCCCGACGCCTGCGCCTCGACCGCGACGAGCCCGAACGACTCGCTGCGCGACGGCATCGCGACGACGTCGGCGGCCCGGTACCAGCGCGCGAGCTCGGCGCGCGGGACGGGCGGGCGGAACAGGACGTGGTCGGCGAGGCCCGTCGTCGCGGCGAGGGCCTCGAGCTCGCGGACCGCCGTCGGGCGACCGCTGGGGCCACCGAGCACGACGAGCAGCGGGACCCCGCTGCCGTCCCCCGCGCGCAGGGCGAGCACGCCGAGGGCGCGCACCAGCACGTCCGGTGCCTTGAGCGGCTGGACGCGGCCGGCGAACAGCACGACCCGCCGGTCGAGCGGCAGCCCGAGCGCGCGGCGGGCCTCGGCGCGGCCGTCGGGGCCGCCCGGCGCGAACAGCTCGAGGTCGACGCCCGGGGCCACGACGTGCACGCGCTCGGGGTCCGCGTCGTAGAGCGCCACGAGGTCGTCGCTCTCCTCCGCGGTGCTCGCGACGAGCGCGTCCGCCTCCGCCACGACCTGCTCCTCGCCGATGATCCGGCCCGTGGGCTCCGCGGTGTCGCCCGGCGCGAGCGACGCGTTCTTCACGCGCGCCATCGTGTGCATCGTGTGGACGAGCGGGACCTCCCAGCGGTCCGCCGCGAGCCAGCCGACCTGGCCGGAGAGCCAGTAGTGCGAGTGCACGACGTCGTACCAGCCGGGCCGGCGCGCGGCCTCCGAGCGCAGCACCCCCGCGGTCATCGCGCAGAGCTGGCCGGGCAGGTCGTTCTTGTCGAGCCCCTCGAACGGGCCCGCGGGCACGTGGTGGACGAGCACGGGCGGCATGACGCCGGGCTCGACGTGCTCGGCGAGCAGCACGCGGCGCGAGTCCTCCCGGGAGAGGGTGTCGCCGCGCGCGTCGGTCCCGGGCAGCACGACGGTCTCGGGCAGGGCCGACGAGGTGGCGCGCGTGAAGATCTCGACGCGGGCACCCCGGCGTGCGAGCGCACGCGACAGCTCCGAGACGTAGACGTTCATGCCGCCCGCGTCGCCCGTGCCCGGCTGGTCGAGCGGCGAGGTGTGCACCGAGAGCATCGCGACGCGCGGCAGCTCGGTGGTCACGGGCGCTCCAGGGTCGGGTCGGGCGGGCTCGGGGATCGGGTCACCGGGGTCGGGCCTGTCCCCAGCGTGCACCCGCACCATGGCGGAGGCCCGTCGTGCGCCCATTGTCTCGCGTCTCGGACGCCCGGTCGTCGCCGCGGGCAACCGGCCGGGCAGGATCACCCGCGCGGCGGCAGCGCGGCGCGTCCGCGGGAACCGCGCGGACGAGCCCGCACCGACGGGGCGTCAGCGGACGGGGACCACGCACGCCGGCGCGGGCAGCGGGAGGACGTCCGACGGGGCCTCCGCACCCGGCCCGAACGTCGTCAGGGCGCCGCCGACCTGCTCCGCGACGACCGCCCAGCCGTCGACGACCGCGTGGTGGCGCGGCCAGCCGCCCGCGCCGAGGGGAAGGTCCCGGACGTGCGTCAGGAGGCCGTCGGCGCCGACCGCGAGCTCGGCGAGCACGCCGGCCGCGCGCACCCCGACGAGCAGCCGGTCGCCGTCGAGCGTCACGTGCGAGGGCAGGACGCGCGGCGCGACGCCCGTCGCCTCGTCGACCGGCGCGGCCGTGCCGCCCGCGGGCAGGACCTGCACCGGCTCGCCGGTCGCCGTCGCCGCGTCCCACGCGAGCACGTGCACCGTGACGTCGAGCTCGCCCACGACGTACGCGAGGCGCCCGTCGGCGGAGAAGACGAGGTGGCGCGGGCCGGTGCCGGGCGGGAAGGTCGCCGCGACGCCGTCCTCCGCGAGCCGCCCGTCGGCCTCGACGCGGTAGCGCCGCAGCTCGTCGGTCCCGAGGTCGCACACGAGCACGTGCGCCGCCCCGGGTGCGAGCGCGACAAAGTGGGCGTGCGGCGACTCCTGCCGGCTCGCGTCGGGACCGCTGCCCTCGTGCCCGAGCACCTGCGCCGGCGCGCCGGACGCAAGCACCTCGGGCGCGAAGGCGCCGTCCGCGTCGAGCGGCAGCACCGCGAGCGTGCCCGACGAGTAGTTGGCGACGTACAGGGTGCGCGCGTCCGGGCTCAGCAGGAGGTGGCACGGGTCGGCGCCGCCCGACGCGACCGTCGCGACCGGGTCGAGCCACCCGGGCCCGGCGCTGCCGGACGTGTGCCCGCCGTCGGAGGTGCCGCCGTGGGACGGGTGACCGCCGGCGGCCTCGTCGTCGACGGACCGAGGACCCGAGCCGTCGTCGCTCCCCCCGCCCCCCACCGCGAACGCCGTGACCGTGCCCTCGGACCGCTCCCCCACCGCGTACAGCACGCGCCCCGACGGGTGCGCCGCGACGAACGACGGCGCGGGGGTCGCGACGACCTGGCGTGCGTCGACGAGCCCGCCCGTCGCGAGGTCGAGCGTCACGCGCCAGACCCCCTCGCCCAGCCCGGCGGGAGTGCCTGCCCCCGCGGCGGGGTACGTGCCGACCCACAGGTCGCGCGACCCGGCGGATGGGGCGGACGCCGGCGCGGAGCCGGTCGACGGCGTGGTCGTGGGACGGGTGCGCGGCTGGTCGGTCACGGGAGCCGAGCGTAGGCGGTGCGCCGGTCCGGGGCCCGGCGCGTCCGCGGAGCACGCCGGGGCTCAGGACGTCCGCAGCGCCGTGAGCCGCTGGAGGCGGTACCGCGTCGTGCGCTGGAGGAGGACCGGGTACACGTGGAAGGGCACCGCGAGCGCGGCGGACCACGCCGCCACCGCCGGGCGTCCGAGCACGAGGCCGGCCGCGGCGAGCAGCGCCGTCAGCCCGAGCAGCAGCACGTGCGCGCCCTCCGACCGGCGCGTCCCGGTCTCGAGCGCGTCGAGCGTCGCGCGCGAGCCGTCGAACCCCCGCCCGGCGTCGACCGACCGGTTCCAGCCCACGGCGCCGAGCGCGCGCCGGAACACCTCGACGCCGCACCGGCGGTACCAGCGGAGCTCGGCGCGCCGCACCGGCGTCCAGCGCCGCGGCAGCCACCGCTCGGGCTCGCGCAGGACCACGGCCGCCCAGCACAGCCCCGTCCACTGGGCGCCCCACGCGAGCACGCCCGCGTCGACGACCCGCCACGCGAGGACGAGCAGCGCGAGCACGGCCGACGTCACGGCGACGTCGACGACGACGCGCAGCGGGGTCCGGGGAGGCATGCCCTGTTCTACCGCGACCGCACCCCGCGCCGTCCCCGGACGCGACGCACCCGCGCCGACCGGACCCGGCAGGGCCGGTCGACGCGGGTGCGTCGGGTGAGCGGGACGCCGGTGGCTCAGCGCGCGCCGCCCGCGCGGCGCTTGTTGATGAGGTCGAACGCGACGGCGAGCAGGAGCACGAAGCCCTTGATCGCCTGCTGCACGGCCGGGTCGACCGAGAGGATCGACAGGCCCATGTTGAGCACGCCCATGATGAGCGCCCCGATGATGGCCCCGGAGATCCGGCCGACGCCGCCCGTGACCGCCGCGCCGCCGATGAAGCACGCGGCGATCGCGTCGAGCTCGTAGTTCTGGCCGGCGGCCGCGACCGCCGCACCGGCGCGCGAGGTCACGACGACCGACGCGACACCGGCGAGGAAGCCCATGTTGACGAAGATCCAGAAGTTCACGTTGCGCGTGTTGACCCCGGACAGGACCGCCGCCTGGACGTTGCCGCCGATCGCGTAGATGTGCCGGCCGAACACCGTGCGGCCCATGAGGAACGTGTACGCGAGGATCAGCACGCCGACGATGATGAGCACGATCGGGGTGCCGCCCGCGCTCTGCGAGAGCACCCACGTCACCGCCCCGATGCCGACCGTGATGAGCACGATCTTCGTCAGGAACAGCGGGACGGCCTCGGTCTTCAGGTCGTGCTTCTTCAGCACCGAGCGCGCCCGGACCTGGCTGCCGACGAGCGCGGCGATCACGATCGCGCCGAGCACGAGCGTCACGGCGTCCGCGTTCCCCGCGAAACCGAGGAAGTTCGGGATCGAGCCGCCCGAGATGTCGATGAACGGCGCGGGGAAACCGGCGACCGTGACGCCGACGAGAAGGATCGCGAAACCGCGGAAGATGAGCATCCCCGCGAGCGTGACGATGAACGCCGGGATCCCGATGTAGGCGATCCAGAATCCCTGCCAGGCGCCGACCACCGCCCCGATCGCGAGCCCGAGCAGGACCGCGACGAGCCACGGGAGGCCGAAGTCCTTCATCATCAGCGCGACGAGGCCGCCGATGAATGCGACCTGCGAGCCGACCGACAGGTCGATGTGCCCGGCCACGATCACCATGACCATGCCGATCGCGAGGATCATGACGTACGCGTTCTGCTGGATGAGGCTCGCGACGTTGTTGGGCAGCAGGAGCTTGCCGTCGGTGAGGACCTGGAACAGCGCGACGATCACGACGAGCGCGCCGAAGATGCCGTACTGGCGCATGTTGCCGCCCATGCCCTGGAGGCGCGCGAGCGGCGAGACCCGGGCCTGCGCCGGCGTCTCGGGTGTCATGGTGGTGCTCATCGGGCGGCCCCGTCCTTCTCCATGGTCATGTAGTGCATGAGGGTCTCCTGGGTCGCGTCCTCGCGGGACACCTCACCCGTGATGCGCCCCTGCGAGAGCGCGTAGATGCGGTCGCAGGTCCCGAGGAGCTCGGGGAGCTCGGAGGAGATGACGATGATCGCCTTCCCCTGGGCCGCGAGCGCGTTCATGATCGTGTAGATCTCGTACTTGGCGCCGACGTCGATCCCGCGGGTCGGCTCGTCGAGGATGAGCACGTCGGGGTCCGCGAAGATCCACTTGCTCAGCACGACCTTCTGCTGGTTGCCGCCCGAGAGCTTGCCGACGAGGGCCTCGACCGTGGGGGTCTTGACGTTGAGGTCCTTGCGGTACTGCTCGGCGATCTTCGTCTCGCCCTCGCGGTCGACGACGCCCAGGCGGGCCACCTTGTCGAGCGCGGCCGACGAGACGTTGCGCTTGATCGTGTCGATGAGGTTGAGGCCGTACCGCTTGCGGTCCTCGGTCGCGTACGCGATGCCGTGGCGGATCGCCTCGCGCACCGAGCCGACCTGGATCGGCTTGCCGTCCTTGAGGATGCGGCCCGAGATGTTGGCGCCGTACGCGCGGCCGAACACGCTCATGGCCAGCTCGGTGCGGCCCGCACCCATGAGGCCCGCGATGCCGACGATCTCGCCCCGGCGCACGAAGAGGTTGGCGTTGTCGACGACGACGCGGCCGTGGTCCACGGGGTGGTGGACGGTCCAGTCCTCGATGCGCAGGACCTCCTCGCCGATCACGGGCTCCCGGTCGGGGAACCGTGCGTCGAGCGAGCGCCCGACCATCGCGCGGATGATCCGCTCCTCGGAGACCGGCTCGGCGCCGTGCATCTCCATCGTCTCGATCGTGCGGCCGTCGCGGATGACGGTCGTGGTGTCGGCGATGGCGTGGATCTCGTTGAGCTTGTGGCTGATGATGATCGACGTGATGCCCTGGCCCCGGAGGCTGCGGAGCAGGTCGAGCAGGTGCGCGCTGTCGTCGTCGTTGAGCGCGGCCGTGGGCTCGTCGAGGATGAGCAGCTTGACGCGCTTGGACAGCGCCTTGGCGATCTCGACGAGCTGCTGCTTGCCGACGCCGATGTCCATGATCTTGGTGTCGGGGCTCTCGGTGAGCCCCACGCGGGCCAGCAGCTTGGCGGCCTCCGCGTTCGTGGAGTTCCAGTCGATGACGCCGCGCTTCGAGCGCTCGTTGCCGAGGAAGATGTTCTCGGCGATCGACAGGAACGGGCTCAGCGCGAGCTCCTGGTGGATGATGACGATCCCGCGCTCCTCGGAGTCGCGGATGCCCTTGAACTCGCAGGGCTCGCCCTCGAAGAGGATGTCGCCCTCGTAGGTCCCGTGCGGGTACACCCCCGAGAGGACCTTCATCAGGGTCGACTTGCCGGCCCCGTTCTCCCCGCAGATCGCGTGGACCTCGCCGCGCCTGACCTCGAGGGTGACGTCCTGCAGCGCCTTGACGCCCGGGAACGTCTTGGTGATGCCCCGCATCTCGAGGATCGTGTGATCGCCTGTCATGTCTGCTCGCAGTCGTGTGCTGGTCGGTGGACCGCCGGACGCCCGGCGTGGTCCCGGCGGAGGCCGGCCGGGGCGGCGTGCGCCACCCCGACCGGCCGACGGGACCTCGGGTCAGAGACCGAGGTCGCTGGCCTTATAGAAGCCGGACTCGACGAGCACCGACTCGACGTCGTCCTTCGTCACGACCTGCGGGGGCAGCAGGTAGGTCGGGACGACCTTGTTGCCGTTGTCGTAGGTCTCCTCGTCGTTGACCTCGACCTCGTCGCCCTTGACGATCTGGTCGACCATCTTGGCGACCTGGTCACCGAGCGTGCGGGTGTCCTTCCAGACCGACATGGACTGCTTGTCGGCGAGCATGTTCTGGACGTTGGCCTTGTCGGCGTCCTGGCCCGTGATGAGCGGCCAGTCGCTGCCCGGCGTGTAGCCGGCGCCCTCGAGCGCCTGCTCGATGCCGAGCGCGAGCGAGTCGTTCGGGGAGAGCACGACGTCGACCTTGGTGCCGCCCGCGTAGAACGAGTTCAGGCGGTTCTCCATCTCGGACTGGGCGTCGTCGGAGCCCCAGCCCTGGATGCCGATGCTGGTCCACTCGTCGTTGCTCTTCGGGGCCTTGCCCGACGGCGTGACGAGCTTGCCCTCGTCGACGTACGGCTTGAGGACGTCCCACGCGCCGGAGAAGAAGAACTTGGCGTTGTTGTCGTCCGGCGAGCCGGCGAACGGCTCGAGGTTGAACGGGCCCGCCTCGGTCTCGAGGCCGAGCTGCTCGACGATGAACTCGCCCTGGAGCTGGCCGACCTTGTAGTTGTCGAACGTCGCGTAGTAGTCGACGTCGTCCGTGCCGTTGATCAGGCGGTCGTAGGCGATGACCGCGATGTCCTTCTCCTTCGCCTGCGCGAGCACCGGGCCGAGCGCGGTGCCGTCGATCGAGGCGACGACGAGGACCTCGGGGTCCTGGTTGATCATGTTCTGGAGCTGCGTGATCTGCTGGTCGACCTGGTTGTCGGCGTACTGCAGCGTGGTCTCGTAGCCCGCCTCCTGGAGGAGCTCCTCGAGGTGCGCGCCGTCCTTGTTCCAGCGCTCCAGGCTCTTCGTCGGCATCGCGATGCCGATGAGGCCGCCCTCGGCGGCGGCGGTGCCGCCGTCGCCCTCGGGGGTGTCGCCCGCCCGCTCGGTGCTGCACGCCGCGAGGCCGCCGACGAGCAGTGCCGCGCCGGCGAACGCCGCGACGACCTTGGTGTTTCTGAGAGACATCGTTGTCGACCCTTCGTCCGACCGCCGGACTGCCCGGCGGTGAGGTGACGCGTCCTCGCGTCGGGTTCGGGGTACCCCGTGACGACCTGCGGTCGCCGTCAGGCACCCTCGCCTGATGTGCACCCGGGCCAGCCGACCCGGGTTTGTTGTCGCGATGAATTTAGGATGTGAAGCCATCCTGCGCAAGGACAGTACAACTGTTGAAGGTCACGATTCCACAACGGCGGGATCACATCCCGGTGACGATGCCCGGATGCGCACATGTGAACGATCACATGGACGAATCGGGCACCCGACTGCCCGACGGCGTCACCCGAACGTGCGAAGCGCCCCCTCGACGGCCCCGTGCCGTCACACGCGCGCGCGTCCGTTCCCCGCTCCCGCGCCGGCGCCGTCGCCGGTCCCGAACCAGCCGATCGGGTCCGCGGCGACCGCCCGCAGCACCGCGAGGGCGCCCCCCGTCATCGCCGGGTACTCCCCCGCCCGGGCCTCGCTCAGCTCGACGGGTGACCACCCCCCGAAGATGACACAGCGGTCGAGCTGCTCCGCGACCGCGTCGCGCACGTGCGGGTAGATCTGCCCGAACGTGCCGCCGAGCACGACGAGCCCCACGTCGACCACGTTGACCACGTTCGCGAGCGCGACGCCGAGCGCGGTGCCGCCCCGGTGCAGCGAGTCGAGCGCCGCCCGGTCCCCCGCGCCGGCCGCCGCGACGAGGCTCGCGAGCGGGGCACCGGGCTCGAGCCCCGCCCCGCGCACGAGCGCGTCCAGCCCCGCGTACTCCTCGAGCGTCCCGCGGCCCGGGCCGAACGGGTCGAGCACGGTGTGCCCGAGCTCGCCGCTCCACCCGTGCCGGCCCAGGAAGATCTCGCCGTCGAGCACGATCGCTCCGCCGATGCCGACCTCGCCGGAGACGTACACGAAGCTCGGGCGGCCCGCCGACCTGCGCGCATGGGCCTCGGCGCGCGCGGCCAGGTTCGCCTCGTTGGCCAGTCGCGGCGGGAACCCCGCGAGCACCGGGTGCCTCGTCAGGTGCGCGACGACATCGACGTCGCGCCACCCCAGGTTCGGCGCGACGCGCAGCGGGCCGGTCACGCGGTCGACCAGCCCGGGCAGCGCGAGCGCCGTGCCCGCGACCCGGACCCCGTCGGCGCTGAGGTTCGCGGCGACCCGGCCCGCCATCTGGGCGAGCCGGTCGAGCACGGCCTCGGGCCGGCTGCCGCGCAGGTCCCCGAGCTCGACGCGCTCCGTCAGGACGCGCCCCGCGAGGTCGAGCGCGCGCACGCCGACGTAGTCGACGTTGACCTCCATGCCGAGCGCCGCGACGGTGCCGCGTGCGGGCGCGAGCGGGACCGCCGGCCGGCCCGCGCGCTGCGAGACGAGCGGCTCGAGCTCCACGACGAGCTGCGCCGCGATGAGCTGGTCGACGAGCCCCGAGACGGTCGCACGGGCGAGGCCGGTGGCGGACGCGATGTCGGCGCGCGAGAGCGGCGCGTGCGCGTCGAGGACGTGCTGGAGCGTGAGGCTCAGGTTGTGCTCGCGCAGCGACGCCTGACCCGCGGCCCGGCCCGGTGCGCGCACGCGGGTCGCCGACGGGCGGCCGCGTGCCGGGAGCGCGCCGGACGGCCGGGTGCCCCGAGCGGCGCGGCCCGTCGGCGCGACGGCGGGCGGGGCGACGGGCGCGTCGGCCTGCGCCGACGCCCCGGGCGGCGCGGCGGCGGCGGACCGGTCGGGCGTCATGACTTGACCCTAGCCGCTCCCGCGGATAAGTTCACTCATACAACAAATCCCGCCGGCTCTCGTGGAGGAGAACCCGATGGCGCCCAAGGCCACCCCCGCAGACAAGTTCTCGTTCGGTCTCTGGACCGTCGGGTGGGAGGCGCGCGACCAGTTCGGCGACGCGACCCGCCCGTGGCTCGACCCGGTCGAGTCCGTGCACCAGCTCGCCAAGCTCGGCGTCGCGCACGTGACGTTCCACGACGACGACGTCGTCCCGTTCGGTTCCGACGCGACGACGCGCGACGAGATCCTCGCCCGCTTCAAGGGCGCGCTCGACGAGACCGGCATCACCGTCGAGATGGTCACGACGAACACGTTCACGCACCCGATGTTCAAGGACGGCGCGTTCACCTCGAACGACCGCCGCGTGCGCCGCTACGCGCTGCGCAAGATCGTCCGCAACGTCGACCTCGCCGCCGAGCTCGGTGCCGACACCTTCGTCATGTGGGGTGGCCGCGAGGGCGCGGAGTACGACTCCGCGAAGGACCTCAACGCCGCGCACGACCGCTACGCCGAGGGCATCGACACCGTTGCCGCGTACATCAAGGAGAAGGGCTACGGGCTGAAGATCGCCATCGAGCCCAAGCCCAACGAGCCCCGCGGCGACATCATCCTCCCGACGATCGGGCACGCGATCGGCTTCATCGCCAAGCTCGAGCACGGCGACATCGTCGGCCTCAACCCGGAGACGGGCCACGAGCAGATGGCCGGCCTCAACTACACGTCGGGCATCGCCCAGGCGCTGTGGGCGGGCAAGCTGTTCCACATCGACCTCAACGGCCAGCGGTCCATCAAGTACGACCAGGACCTCGTCTTCGGTCACGGCGACCTGTTCTCCGCGTTCGCCACGGTCGACCTCGTCGAGAACGGCTTCCCGAGCGGCGGCCCGCGCTACGACGGCCCCCGCCACTTCGACTACAAGCCGTCGCGCACCGAGAGCATGGAGGGTGTCTGGGCGTCCGCCGAGGCGAACATCCGCACCTACCTGCTGCTCAAGGAGCGTGCGCTCGCGTTCCGCGCGGACCCCGAGGTCCAGGCGGCGCTCGAGGCGTCCGGCGTGCTCGAGCTCGCGCAGCCCACGCTCGGCGAGGGCGAGACCCTGGCCGACCTCCTGGCCGACCGCTCCGCGTACGAGGACCTCGACGTCGACGCCGTCGCGGCGCGCGGCTTCGACTTCGTGCACCTCAACCAGCTCGCGCTCGAGCACGCCATCGGCGCGCGCTGACCGCTGCTGACCCCGCACCACCGCACGACCCGAGAAACCCCGGCCGGGCCCGGCGACCGCACCCCGCGGACGCCGGGCCCGGCTCCTCGCACGAAGGGCACACGCACATGACGCTCGTCGCCGGGGTGGACTCCTCCACCCAGTCCTGCAAGGTCGTCGTCCGCGACGCGCAGACGGGGGCGCTCGTCCGCTCCGGGCGCGCCTCGCACCCCGACGGCACCGAGATCGACCCCGCCCGCTGGTGGGACGCGCTCCAGGCCGCGATCGCGGACGCGGGCGGGCTCGACGACGTCGACGCGATCGCCGTCGGCGGTCAGCAGCACGGCATGGTCGCGCTCGACGCGGACGGGAACGTGGTCCGCGACGCGCTGCTGTGGAACGACACGCGCTCCGCGCAGGCCGCCCTCGACCTCATCGGCGAGCTCGACGGCACGCCGCGCGACGGCGCCGTCGGTGCGGCCGAGGGGGCCCCGCTGCTGGACGGCGCGAGCGCCTGGGCGCAGGCCACCGGGTCGGTGCCCGTCGCCTCGCTCACCGTCACGAAGCTGCGCTGGCTGCGCGACGCCGAGCCGGAGAACGCCGCGCGCGTCGCCGCCGTCGCCCTCCCCCATGACTGGCTCACGTGGCGCCTCGCGGGCCACGGGCCGGGCTCCGGCCGCACCGGGCTGGAGGCGCTCACGACGGACCGCTCCGACGCCTCCGGCACCGGCTACTGGTCGCCCTTCACCGACGACTACCGCCGCGACCTCCTCGAGCTCGCGCTCGGCCACGACGCGGTGCTGCCGCGGGTCGTGCGTCCGGGCGATCCCGCCGGGACCTCGACGGTCGGCGCGCGCGGTCCGCTGCTGGGCGCCGGCGCGGGCGACAACGCCGCCGCGGCCCTCGGCCTCGGGCTCGTGCCCGGCGACGTCGCGATCTCGATCGGCACGTCCGGTGTCGTCTCGGCGATCGCCTCCGCGCCCAGCGCCGACGGCTCGGGCCTCGTCACCGGCTTCGCCGACGCGACCGGTGCGTTCCTGCCGCTGGCCTGCACGCTCAACGCCTCGCGCGTGCTCGACGCCGCGGCGCGCATGCTCGGGGTCGACCACGCGGGCCTCTCGGAGCTCGCGCTCTCCGCGCCCGCCGGCGCCGACGGCCTCGTCCTCGTGCCCTACCTCGAGGGCGAGCGCACGCCCAACAAGCCGGACGCCACCGGGGCGCTGCACGGCCTGCGACTCGCGAACACGACCCCGGCGCACCTCGCCCGGGCGGCCGTCGAGGGCATGCTGTGCGCGCTCGCCGACGGGCTCGACGCGCTGCGGGCGCAGGGCGTCCAGGTCGAGCGCGTGTTCCTCATCGGCGGCGGCGCGCAGTCGCAGGCCGTCCGGGAGATCGCGCCGAGCGTCCTCGGGCTCGACGTGACCGTGCCGACGCCCGGCGAGTACGTGGCCGACGGGGCCGCGCGCCAGGCGGCGTGGGTCCTCTCGGGCGAGCCCACGCCGCCCGCGTGGACCGGCGCCGGCGAGTCGACGGTCTACCGCGCGGAGCCCGCGCCGCACGTGCGCGCGCAATACGCGGCGGTGCGCGAGCTCACCGGGACCCGTCCCGCCTGAGCCGACCGACGCGCGTCCGCCCGGTGCGGGGTGGGCGCGCGTCCCGCCCGGCCCGGGTGCCCTCCCACCCGGTCCGGACGCACGAGTGCCCGGCACCCATGGGGTGGTGCCGGGCACTCGTCACGTTCCGTGCACCGCGGGCGACCGCGGCAGGGTCGGGCTGGGTCAGTGCGCAGCCTCGTAGGCGGCCTTGACGTCCGCCGAGATGCGACCGCGCTCCGAGACCGGGTGGCCGTTCGCCTTGGCCCAGTCGCGGATGGCGCCTGCGTCACCGCTCGACGACGAGCCGGACGTGCGACGCGTGCTGCGCCCGCCGCGGCCGGCCGACGAGGACGCCCGCCCGCCCGTCTTGCGCGCGTGACCCACCCACGTCGCGAGCGACTCGCGCAGCTCGTTCGCGTGCGCCGACGTCAGGTCGATCTCGTAGGAGACGCCGTCGATCGAGAAAGAGACGGTCTCGTCGGCGGTTCCGCCGTCAATGTCGTCGACGAGCAGGACCTGGACCTTCTGGGCCATTGTTCTTCTCCTGGTGCGAGGGGGGATTCTCACGGGGTGTTGAACGCAGCATCGCACCATTCGAAAGTCGCGTCAAAGGGGACGCGGGCGCACCGCCCGAACAGCGAGTGTCAGATATCTGATTCAGCCCGGGCGGATTTGGCCTTCGCGGCGCGCTCCGCATCCTGCGCATCCATGCGCGCCAATGCGGCGCGTTCCGTGCGGTCGGCATTCACGAGCGCCCGCATCACATACCAGAAGATCGCGCCGACGCCCACCGAGGGCAGCAGCGCGGCGAGGGCGAGAAGGAAGCCGTTCATCGCGACAAGTCTACGCCCGGCGATCTCACCGGGTGCCCGACCGCGCTTTTCCGCTCAGACCTGCGGCTTCACGAGCGGGAACAGGATCGTCTCGCGGACGCCGAGCCCCGTCAGCGCCATGAGCAGGCGGTCGACACCCATCCCCATGCCCCCCGCGGGCGGCATCGCGTACTCGACCGCGGTGAGGAAGTCCTCGTCGAGCTGCATCGCCTCGTCGTCGCCCGCGGCCGCGAGCAGGGCCTGCGCCTCGAAACGCTGGCGCTGGATCACCGGGTCGACGAGCTCGGAGTAGGCGGTCGCGAGCTCGAAACCGCGCACGTACAGGTCCCACTTCTCGACGAGCCCGCGCCTGGTGCGGTGGTCGCGCGTGAGCGGGCTGGTCTCGACCGGGAAGTCGCGCACGAACGTCGGCGCCCACAGGTCGTTCCCGACGTGGTGCTCCCACAGCTCCTCGACGAGCTTGCCGTGGTTCTGCCGGCGGGGGTCGATCTGGATGTCGAACTTCTCCACGAGAGCCGTGAGCCGCTCGTCGGGCGTGTCGTGCGTGATCTCCTCGCCGAGCGCCTCCGAGAGCGACTCGTACATCGACAGCTGCGTCCACTGCCCGCCGAGGTCGTACTCCTCGCCGTTCGGGAGCGTCACGACCGTGCCGCCGAGCGCGTCGTTCGCGGCGGTCTGCACGAGGTCCTGCGTGAGGACCGCCATCGTGTCGTAGTCGCCGTAGGCCTCGTACGCCTCGAGCATCGCGAACTCGGGCGAGTGCGTGGAGTCGGCGCCCTCGTTGCGGAAGTTCCGGTTGATCTCGAAGACGCGCTCGATCCCGCCCACGACGGCGCGCTTGAGGAACAGCTCGGGGGCGATCCGCAGGTACAGCTCGATGTCGAACGCATTCATGTGCGTGACGAACGGGCGCGCCGCGGCGCCGCCGGCCTGCGTCTGCAGCATCGGCGTCTCGATCTCGAGGAACTCGCGCCCGTGCAGGTTGTCGCGCAGCGAGCGCACGACGGCGGCGCGCAGGCGGGCGGCGTCGCGCGCGGCCGGGCGGGCGATGAGGTCGACGTAGCGCTGGCGGACGCGGGCCTCCTCCGAGAGGTCCTTGTGCAGCACCGGGAGCGGGCGCAGCGCCTTCGCCGCGACCTGCCACTCGTCCGCGAACACCGAGAGCTCGCCGCGGCGCGAGGAGATGACGCGCCCGTGCACGAACAGGTGGTCGCCGAGGTCGACGAGCGCCTTGAACCGGCTCAGCGACTCCTCGCCCACCTCGGCGAGGCTCAGCATGACCTGCAGGCGGGTGCCCTCGCCGTCCTGGAGCGTCGCGAAGCACAGCTTGCCGGTGTTGCGCAGGAACACGACGCGCGCCGCGACGCCCACGAGGTCGTCCGTCTCGGTGCCCGGCTCGAGGTCCGGGTGCGCCGCGCGGACCTGCGCGAGCGTGTGCGTGCGCGGCACCGAGACCGGGTACGCCTCGCCCTCGGCGAGCAGGCGCTCACGCTTCTCGCGGCGGACCCGCATCTGCTCGGGGAGGTCCTCGGTCTGCTCGTCGTCCGCCCCGGCGGGCACGCTGTCGGTCACTGGACGATCCTACCGACCGGCGCACGCCTGCCCGTCGGCGTCAGGCCGTCCCGGCGGGCGTCAGGTCGAGCGCGACGTCCAGGATCGGGCTCGAGTGCGTCAGGGCCCCGACCGAGAGGTAGTCGACGCCGGTGCGCGCGACGTCGGCGGCGACGTCGAGCGTCAGGTTGCCCGTCGCCTCGAGCTCGACCCTGCCGGTGCGCGCCTCGCCCGCGCGCACCGCGGCGACGACCTCGGTCAGCACCGCGGGCGGCATGTTGTCGAGCAGCAGGAACCGGGCCCCGACCTCGACCGCCTCGAGCGCCTGCGCGAGCGTGTCGGCCTCGACCTGGATCGTCACGTCGGGGAAGCGCGTGCGCACCGCGTCGACCGCCGCGGCGACCGAGCCCGCGGCCACGACGTGGTTGTCCTTGACCATCGCGACGTCGTACAGGCCCATGCGCTTGTTCGTGCCGCCGCCGCAGCGCACCGCGTACTTCTCGAGCGCGCGCAGGCCCGGCGTCGTCTTGCGGGTGTCGAGCACCTGGGCGCCCGTGCCGTCGAGCGCGTCGGCCCAGCGGCGCGTGTGGGTCGCGACGCCCGACGCGCGCGAGACGAGGTTGAGCAGCGTCCGCTCGGCGACGAGCAGGACCTGGACGGGTCCGGTGAGCGTCGCGAGCACGTCGCCGCGGCGCACGCGCGTGCCGTCGGGGACGCGCAGGTCGACCGTCGCCGGCGCGAGGGCAAGCCGCGTCGCGACCTGGCCGAGCACCTCGGCGACGACGACGAGCCCCGCGACCACCCCGTCGGCGCGCGCGACGACGTCCGCCGTCCCGGTCTCGTGCGCCGGGACGGTCGCCTGCGTCGTCACGTCGCGGCCCGGGGCCGGGCCGAGGTCCTCGTCGAGCGCGATGCCCACGAGCCGCGCGAGCCACGCGGCGTCGGGCGCGTCGTGCGGTGCGGCGGGGGTCGGGGCGTCGGGCGGGGTCTGCGCGGTCACGGCGCCACGGTAGCCGCGCCGCACGGGGCACGTGGACCGGCGCCCGTCCGTGCCCCACGTGGGTCGTGTCGCTTCCGTTCGGGGCGCGGGCACCCCATCCTGGGACGCGGCCGCCCGCCGTCGGCCCCGGCGCACCACCGCCGTCCCACCCGAGGAGGACCCGCGTGAACGAGATCGACGTCGCCCGGCTGCACGCGCTGCTGAGCGAAGACCCCACCGCGACGGTCGTGGACGTGCGCGAGGCCGACGAGTACGCCGGCGGCCACGTCCCCGGGGCGCTGTCGGTGCCGCTGTCGGAGCTCGTCGCGCGCGCGCCCGAGGTCCTCGGCCTGCCGACGCCCGTGCACCTCGTGTGCGAGTCGGGCGGGCGCTCGGCGCAGGCCGCGGGGTGGCTCGAGGCGCAGGGCGTCGAGTCCGTCAACGTCGTGGGCGGGACGAGCGCGTGGCGCCGCGCCGGGCTCCCGGTGGAGGTGCCGGGGCGCTGACGTCCGGCCGACGGCTCGCCGTCGTCGGGGCCGGGGGCGGACACGGCTGACGTGCCCCTGACGTCCGGCACGGTCCTGCCGTCGTCAGGCCGGCGGGACGTCCCCCGCGAGCGGCACCCGCTCGGTCACCAGCCGCCCCTCCGCGTCGAGGCGCACCTCGATCCGCAGGCGCCACGCGTCGTCGGGCACCGGGAAGTCGGTGCGGGTGTGCCCGCCGCGGCTCTCCTCGCGCTCGAGCGCCGTCGCGGTGAGCGCGGTCGCGACCTGGTGCACGTTCGTCGTCTCCCACTCGGCGGTCTGCGGGTCGGCGACGACGCCCGAGGAGCCGTGCGAGACGACGTGCGCGTCGGTCCGGACGCCCGCGAGCCCCTCGGCGGCCGCCCGCAGCCCCTCGCCGGAGCGCAGGACCCCCGGGCCCGACGACGCGAGCCGCTGGATGCGCGAACGGCTCGCACCCGCCACCAGCGCGGCGCGTCCCGGGCGCTGCTCGGGGTCTTCGGGGACCAGGTCCCCGGCGCCGACCCGCTCGGCGATGTCCCGCGCGGCGCGGTGGGCGAACACGAGGCCCTCGAGGAGCGAGTTCGAGGCCAGCCGGTTCGCGCCGTGCACGCCCGTGCACGCGACCTCGCCGACCGCGTAGAGCCCGCGCAGCGACGACCGGCCCACGAGGTCGGTGACGATGCCGCCCGAGTGGTAGTGCTGCGCGGGGGCGACCGGCACGAGGTCGGTCGTCAGGTCGATGCCGTGCTGGAGCAGGCGGTCGTGGATCGTCGGGAAGCGCCGGCGCAGGAACTCGGCGCCGAGGTGCCGCGCGTCGAGCAGGACGTGCTCGGAGCCGGTGCGGGCCATCTGCGTGACGATCGCGTGCGCGACGACGTCCCGCGGCGCGAGCTCGGCCATCGGGTGCACCGCGGGCATGAAGCGCACGCCGTCGGTGTCGAGCAGGTACGCGCCCTCACCGCGGACGGCCTCCGAGACGAGCGTGAGCTGCCCGCGCACGCCCGAGCCGAGCCACAGCACCGTCGGGTGGAACTGCACGAACTCGAGGTCGCCGAGGCGGGCACCGGCCCGCAGCGCCGCGGCGATCCCGTCGCCCGTCGCCTGCACCGGGTTCGTCGACGAGCGGAACACCTGCCCGATGCCGCCGGTCGCGAGCACGACCGCGGGGGCCAGCGCCGCGCCCACGCCGTCGCGCGTGCCCTCGCCGATCACGTGCAGCGTCACGCCGCACACCGCGCCGGGCTCGCCGCCCGGTCCGCGCGGGCCGGTGAGCAGGTCGAGCACGAGCGCGTGCTCGACGACCTCGATGCCCGGGTCGGCGCGCACGGCGTCGAGCTGGGCGACGAGCGCGCGGGAGATCTCGGCACCGGTCGCGTCCCCACCGGCGTGCGCGATCCGGTCGGCGTGGTGGCCGCCCTCGCGGGTCAGCGCGATCTCGCCGTCCGCCGCGCGGTCGAACACGGCCCCGCCCGCGACGAGCTCGCGCACGCGCGCCGGCCCCTCGGTCACGAGCACCTCGACCGCGCGCGGGTCGCACACACCGGCCCCGGCGACGAGCGTGTCGGTCAGGTGCGCCGAGGGCGAGTCCGTCGGGTCGAGCGCGGCCGCGATGCCGCCCTGCGCCCACAGCGTCGACCCCGACGCCAGCACCCCCTTCGTCACGAGCAGGACGCGCGGGACGCGGGTGCGCAGCTCGAGCGCGGCCGTGAGGCCGGCGATGCCCGAGCCGACGACGACCGCGTCGGCCCGCACGGTCCACCCCGGCTCCGGCGCCGCGAGGTGCGAGGCGAGGACGACGCCCTCCCCCTCGCGCGCCTCGAGCCCCTGCGGGTTCGCCGGCGCCGGGGCGAGGGTCATCGCGCCGTGCCGGGGATCGCCGGGTGCGGGCCCTGCACGAGCGAGCGGCCCTGCGCGAACGGCACGCCGCTCGGCTCGAGCCCCGAGAGCTCGGTCCACTCGGGCGGCACCTGGCCCGGGTCGTCGCCCGCGCCGACGATGCGGTTGTCCGCGTCGACGAGCACGACGTGCGGGGAGTACGTGCGTGCCTCGGCGTCCGAGAGCATGCCGTAGGCGATGAGGATCACGACGTCGCCGGGGTGCACGAGGTGCGCCGCGGCCCCGTTGATGCACACCTGGCCCGAGCCGGCCTCGCCCGCGATCGCGTACGTCGTCAGCCGCGCGCCGTTGGTGACGTCGACGACGTCGACCTGCTGGCCGGGGAGCAGGTCCGCGGCGGCGAGCAGGTCGGCGTCCACCGTGATCGACCCGACGTAGTGCAGGTCGGCCTGCGTCACGGTCGCACGGTGGATCTTGCCGATCATCATCGGTCGCTGGAGCGAGGTCATCGGGTCCCCTCGGGTCGGTCGGGCCCGGCCTGCTCGGGGTCTCCGAGGGTCAGCCGGACGTTGTCGATGAGCCGGGTGGAGCCTACGCGGGCGGCGACCGCGAGGACCGCGGTGCCGGCGAACCCGGGTCGTACGTCCTCGAAGCCTGCCGCGTCGACGAGCGCCACGTAGTCGACGTCCACGACCCCGGCCTGGGCGAGCGCGGCGTGCACCGCGTGCACGACGTCGCTGGGGTCCTTGCCGGCCTCCGCGAGCTCCCGGCCGGCAGCGAGCCCCCGCGAGAGCGACAGCGCCTGCGTGCGCTCCCCGGGGCTCAGGTAGGCGTTGCGCGACGACAGCGCCAGGCCGTCGGCGTCACGCACGGTGGGGACCCCGCGCACCTCGACGGGCACGTCGAGGTCGTGGACCATGCGGCGCACCGCGCTGAGCTGCTGCGCGTCCTTCTCGCCGAACAAGGCTACCGACGGCCGCGTGAGGTGCAGCAGCTTGAGCACGACCGTCAGGACGCCGTCGAGGTGGCCCGGACGCGAGCGCCCCTCGAGCACCTCGCCGATCCGCCCGGCGGCGACGCGCACCACGGGGTCGCCGCCCGGGTAGACGACGTCCGGGGTCGGCGCGAACACCACGTCGCCGGGGCCGAGCAGGCCGTCGCCCGCGAGCAGCGCGAGGTCGCCGTCGAGGTCGCGCGGGTAGCGGTCGAGGTCCTCGCCGGCGCCGAACTGCAGCGGGTTGACGAAGATCGTCACGACGACGTGCCGGGCGGCCGCGCGGGCGGCGCGCACGAGCTCGAGGTGCCCGGCGTGCAGGGCGCCCATCGTCATGACGACGGCACGCCCGGGGAGGTCGCCCGCGCCGTCCTGCGCCACGAGGGCCGCGGCCAGGTCCTCGCGCGTGCGGACCAGGGCGGGTCCGCTGCGGTGCTCGTGCGCGGTCATGCGTCGTCCTCCTGCGTGCGGTCGTCGTCGGGGTCCGGCGCGTCCTGCGCGGCCCCGGGTCCGGGGCCGGTGGGTCCCACCCCGTCCAACGCTGCCGGACCGCCCGGCATGCCCGCCACCGGGGGCGGCTCGGTCAGCACGTCGAGCAGCGTCTGGGCCGCGCCGGCGTCGAGCAGCCCCGCCGCGAGCCCGCGCGACGTCGCCGCCCGCGCGAGGGTCCGGTAGCTCAGCGGGACGTCGACCGCGCCCGTGCCCGCCCCGAGGGCCCCGAGCACCTCGACGTGGTCGCGCACCGTGCCGGCGTCCCCGCGCCGCACCGGTCCCGTGAGCGCGGTGATCGCGCCCGGTCCGCCGCCGGACGGACCGCCGGCGCCCGCCGCTGCGCCTGCGGACGCCGCGCGCAGCGACCCGTCGAGCGCCGCCGAGAGGAGCGGCCCGAGCACCCGGCCCGGGTCGTCGACCCCGGCCGCCGCGAGCGCCTGCGCGGCCTGCGCGACGAGCACGACGAGGTGGTTCGCGCCGTGCGCGAGGGCCGCGTGGTAGAGCGGGCGGGCCTCCTCGGCGACGACGACCGGCTCGCCGCCGACCTCGACGACGAGCGCCTGGCCGATCGGCAGCACCGGGCCGGGCGCGGTCACGGCGAACGTGCAACCGACCAGCCGGGCGAGGTCCAGGGACGTGCCCGTGAACGTCATCGCGGGGTGCAGCGCGAGCGGGATCACGCCGGCGGGGCGCGCCGCGGCGAGCACCCCCACGCCGTACCGCCCGGAGGTGTGCGCGACGATCTGGCCCATCTGCCACGCACCGACGTCCGCGAGTCCGGTCACGAGCCCCTCGAGCGCGTCGTCGGGCACCGCGAGCAGCACGAGCTCGGAGCGGCGCACGACCTCGGGGACATCGACGACCGGCACGCCGGGCAGCAGCTGCTCGGCGCGCTCCCGCGACTCCGCCGAGATCGCGCTGACGGCCACGACGGGGTGCCCCGCCGCGCGCAGCGCGCTGCCGAGCACGGCACCGACGCGGCCCGCGCCCACCACCCCGACCCCGAGCCGCCCCGGCCGGCTCGCACCGCTCACGCCGTGCCCTCGCGCCGCATCCACTGCTCGGGTCCCGCGTTCGCGCGGGCCGTGCGGGCACGCTCCGACTGCTCGTCGAGCAGCGCGGCCGCGACCCCCGCGTCGAGGTGGTCGACGCGCGGGCTGACCGGGCCGGGCGTCGAGTGCACGACGAGCGACGCGACCCCGAACCGCCGCTGGAGCGGGCCCTGGTCGAGCTGCAGGGACTGCGTGCGCTCGTGCGGGACGACGACGAGCCGCCGGATGAACCGCCCCGAGCGCACGAGCAGCGCGCGCTCGGTCACGAGGACCCCGCGCCGGTTCCACGCGAGCAGGTCGAGCAGGCGCGCGCGGCGCGGGACGGTCAGGAAGCCGAACGCGTCGTCCTCCGCCGAGCCCGAGAGCCCCGCCTCGACGACCGCGCGCGGGTCGGCCACCCCGAGGTCCGGGAGGACGAGCCACAGGGCCAGCACCGCGTCGTCGCGCGTCCCGACGGGGAGCAGCACGTTCTCCGTCTGCTGCTCGCTGGCTCCGCCGTAGCCCGCGACGTTCATCTGCACGCGCCACCAGTCCTTGCGCCGCCACATCGGGCCCTGCGTGATCGCCAGCGCCTGGACGCGACCCGGCGGGACCGTCTGGGCGCGTGCCTCCGTGAGGCCGTGGCGCAGCCGGATGCCGTCGGGCGAGATCGCGGCGCGGAAGTTCGCGCCCTGGTTGACCGACGACCAGATCGCGCCGGCGACCCCGAACAGCGCGGGCACGACGATGAACACGGCGCCCGGCTCGCGCGTCCAGGCGACGCCCACGATCACGGGCACGATGAAGACACCCGCCCAGACGGTCACGCCCGAGCGCAGCACCGACTGCACGAGCCGCGCCATCGGCACCTCGAACACCTGGTGCTCGGGCGCCGCCTCGACCACGGGACCGCCCTGCGGCGCGCCGGCCTCGACGTGCAGGCCCGCGGCGCGCGCGAGCAGCTCCGAGCGCAGCGCCTCGGCCTCGTCCTGCTTGAGGAACGCCAGCGAGACCGCGGAGCCCGAGCCGCCGGCGACCTCGAGCTTGAGCTCGGCGAGGCCGGTGATCCGGGCGAGCAGCGGCTGCACGACGTCGACGGCCTGGAGCCGGTCGAGCCGCGCCTGGCGCTGCTGGCGGAACAGCACGCCCGTGTGCAGGTGCACGGCCTGGTCGGTCACCGCGAACCGGGTCATGCGCCACGCGAGCAGCGCGTACACGAACCCGATCGCGGCGACGAGCACGAGCCCCCCGACGACGAACCGCCAGCGCCCGTCGCCCACGAGCTCGGCGGCGTTCCGCAGGTCGTCCCCGAACTGGTAGCCGAGCACCGCGATCGCGCCGACGAGCACGCGCCAGCCCTTGATCGCCGGGGTGACGGGGTGCATGCGCCGCCAGACGCGCGAGTCCGCGGCGGGCTCGGGGAGCGTCGCGCCGTCGGCGGGCGCGGCGTCCCCAGGCGTGGCGTCGGCGGGCGCGGCGTCCCCGGTCGCGACCGCACCAGGCGTGACGTCCCCAGGCACGACGGCACCGGGTGCGACGGCACCAGGTGCGACGTCACCACCCACGGCGGTCGCCGCCGGCTCGGCGTCGGGACCGGCGGCCGCCTGCTTCACGAGGTCGGGGCGTGCCGGGACGCGCCCGGCGGAGACGGCACCCTCCCCTGGCGCGCGCGGCCCGTGCCGGTCCGGGACCGCGGTCGTCGACACCGGCCCGCCCTCGGCCGGCTCGGTCGGGCGGTCCACGTCGCTGCCGCGCTCGCTCACAGCCCCGCCAGCTGCGCCTCGCCGCGCGACGCGAGCTGGTCGCGCAGGCGCGCGGCCTCCTCGGGCGGCAGGCCGTCGATGGTCGCGTTCGTGTTCGGCGACGCGGTGTGGAGCTGCACGGACGCGATCCGGAACCGCCGCGCGAGAGGGCCCGCGGTCACGTCGACGTACTGCATGCGCCCGTAGGGGACGACGACCAGCTGGCGGAACAGGATCCCCTTGCGCACGAGCAGGTCGTCGGCGCGCTCGGCGTACGCGTGCGCGCGCACCTGCCGCGGGACGAGCAGGGCGGCCCACAGCATCGGGAGGACGACCACCGCGGGGAACACCCACGTCCACGCGGCGCCCGTGAGCAGCGGGATCGGCACGAGGACCAGGAGCACGATCGCGGTGGTGATCCCCAGGGCCGTGAGCCGCGCCCCGGCGAGCCGGCTCGACACGGGGGTCCAGGTCACGCCGGTCGGGTCGAACGGGCCGCCGGGTGCTCGTTCGGGTGCAGTCGTCATGCGCTCATCCTTCCACCGTGGCCGGACGTACCGGATCGGTCGTGCGGTGGACCCCGGCCCGACCCAGGGACACGCCGGCGCGGCCGAAGGTCGGGCGGCGGCGGGGCGCGCGCGGCGGGGCCCGGGTGCCGCCGGCGACGACCGCGACAGGAGGTCCCGTCGGCCGGGACGCGCACCCCCCGAGCGGCCGCCGGGGCCGTCGGCCGGGAGCCGACGTCGGCGTCAGCCGGCCGCCGGGTCGGGCGCGGGCTCGCGCGGGCGCGACGGGTCGTCCTTCGCCCCGTCCTCGGGCGGCGGGACGCGGCAGAACCACTCGACGACGAGGCCGACGACCGCCATGACCAGCGCACCGACCACCGCGAGCCCGGCCGCTGCGGCACGGGCGCGCTGCGGCTCGATGTCGAGGTCACCGAGCACCGCGAGGACCTGGCCGCCGTACCAGCCGACGAGCACCGCGCCGGTGTAGCAGGACGCCTTCGCGAGCACCGCGGTCCGCGCCGCCCGGATCGGCGACAGGTCGGGCCGCTTGCCCTGCAGGAACTGCCGCACGGCCCAGCCCATCGAGAGCACGACGGCCGCGATGACGAGCTCGACGCCGACCACGAGCCACGGGACCTCGGGCACCTGGATGCCGCGGCTCGCGAGCGCCCGGACCAGCAGCGCGCTCAGAGCGGTGGTGGCGAACGCCCAGAGCGCGAGCGTCTGCCATCGCGTGCGGTGCATCACGGGTGCGGCCCGGTCCCCGGGTCGCCGGCGGGCTCGGGCTGCACGGCCGGCACCGGGACCGTGAGCCAGTCGAGCGCGAGCCAGCGGATCCCGTCGCGGTCCGGCGCGGTCGCGGCGAGCGCTCCGACCGGTCCGCCGCCGAGCCCGGGCAGCACCGCGTCGGGAGCGACCTGGGCCCACGGCTGCAGCACGAACGCGCGCTCGTGCGCGCGGGGGTGCGGCAGCTCGAGGTCCTCGGTCACGGCGAGCGTCGCGCCGTAGACGATGATGTCGACGTCGAGCGTCCGCGGCCCCCAGTGCTCGTGCCGCTCGCGCCCGTGGAGCTGCTCGACGGCCTGCGTCGCGCGCAGCAGGTCGCGCGCCGAGAGCGTCGTGCGGGCCAGGACGACCGCGTTGAGGAAGTCGGGCTGGTCGGGGCCGCCGACGGGCGCGGTGCGGGCGAGCGGCGAGACGTCCACGACCTCGATGCCCGCGACCTCGGCGAGGTCGTACACCGCGTCGCGCAGCGTCTCCTGCGCGGCGCCGAGGTTCGAGCCGAGCGCCAGGACCACGTCGACCGCGCCGCGCGGCGCCTCGTCGAGCGCGTCGGTCATGAGCTCGCCGTCGACCACGTCGTCGTCCGCGTCGCCGGGACCGCCGAGGAGCTCGGGCCGGGTCGAGCGGACGTGCGGCGCGGGCTCTGGGGCGGGCGGCGCCGGGTGGCCCGCCGCGCCGTGACGGGCGACCGTGGCGCCGTCGACGCGCACGGGCCCGGAGTGGTGCGTCCCGGGCGTCTCGTCGGGCTCCGCGTACGGCTCGGCCGCGAGGACCTCGGGCCGGTACGGCAGCGGCTGGTAGGGGCCCTCGTCGTAGGGGAACGGGGTCGCGCGCCCGAGCGGGTCGGTCGGGTCCGCGGGAGACGGCGCGCCGGGGTGCGGCCCGGTCGGGACCGGCGGGAGGGGTGCCGGTGGGTGCGGGGCGGGCGGGTGCGGGGTCGGCGGGTGCGGGTCGGGCACCGGCTCGGCGGCACGCGGCCCCGACGCCGCCCCGCCGACCGTGGCTGCGGCGATCGTGGGCAGCTGCGCGGTGACCGTCCGCACCGGGGCCGACGTCACCGCGGCGCGCTCGCGGCCGTCCTCGTCCGCGGGGCGCCACGGCTCGGCCGCGGGGAGCTTGGCGCGGTCGCGGTAGATCTCGACGACGACGTCGTCGAACGGCACCGGGATCGGGGCGCGCGGCTTGTGCAGCGCGACGTCGACGGCGACCGCCTGCGGGAACGCGAGGACGGTCGCGGCGATCCGCTCGGCGACCGTCTCGATCAGGTCGGCCGGGTCGCTCGAGAGCACCCCGGCGACGTGCTGCGACAGCGTCCCGTAGTCGAGCGTGAGCGCGAGCTCGTCGCGGGCCGCCGCCCGGCGGGTGTCGAGGTGCACGACGACGTCCGCGACGAACTCCTGGCCGTCGCGGCGCTCGTGCTCGAAGACCCCGTGGTAGCCGATCGCGGAGATCCCGAGCACCCGGATGCGGTCGAGCCGCCGGCCCGACGCGTCGTGGGCGACCGCCGCGCTGAGCGCGTACGGGTCCCGGCCGCGTGCCGGCTGGCCACCCTCACCGTTCGCGTGCACGTTCACCGCTCGCCTCCCGTCGTCCGACCCGTCCCACGCGCGTCGCCGCCCGCGTGCCGCCACGCCGCCGCGACGCGCACGGCGTCCGCCGAGCCTGCCACCTCGTGCACGCGCACGCACCAGGCTCCCGCGGCGGCCGCGAGCGCCGAGACCGCCGCCGTCGCGCCGTCCCGCGCGAGGGGCGGCGCGGGCGTGCCGTCCGGGCGGGCGAGCAGGTGCCCGAGGAAGCGCTTGCGGGACGCCCCGACGAGCACCGGGAAGCCGTCCGCGACGAGCTCGGGGAGCCGCGCGAGGAGCGGCCAGTTGCTCGCGCCCGGCTTCGCGAAGCCGAGGCCCGGGTCGAGCACGACCTGCTCGTCGCGCACCCCCGCGGCGCGCAGCGCGTCGACCCGCTGGGCGAGCTCGCGCCGCACGTCGGCCACCACGTCGTCGTAGTCGTCGCGCGCGTCCATGACGTCCGCGTGCCCGCGCCAGTGCATCGCGACGTACACCGCACCGGTCTCCGCGACCGTCGCGAGCATCGCGTCGTCCGCCAGGCCGCCCGAGACGTCGTTGACGATCGACGCGCCGCGCGCCACGGCCTCGCGGGCCACGACCGCGCGCGTCGTGTCGACGCTCACCGTCGCGCCGCGCTCGACGAGCTCCGCGACGACCGGCAGCACGCGCTCGAGCTCGTCCTCGACCGCGACGCGGCGCGCACCCGGCCGGGTCGACTCGCCACCCACGTCGAGCAGGTCCGCACCGGCCTCGACCAGCGTCAGGCCGTGCGCGACCGCCGCCGCGGGCGCGAACCACCGACCGCCGTCCGAGAACGAGTCGGGGGTCACGTTCACGACCCCCATCACCAGCGTGCGCCCCGCGCCCGTGAGGTGCTCGGGCAGGGGGGCGGGACGTGCTCCGGTGCTCACGGGCCGAGCCTAGGCCCCGGTCAGCGTCCCAGGACGAGGCTCATCGCCTCGGCCCGCGTGGCCACGTCGCGCATCTGCCCGCGCACCGCCGACGTGACCGTGCGCGAGCCCGGCTTGCGGACGCCGCGCATGGACATGCACAGGTGCTCGCACTCGATGACGACGAGCACGCCCTTGGGGTCGAGGTTCTCGACGAGCGCGTCCGCGATCTGCGACGTGAGCCGCTCCTGGACCTGCGGGCGGCGCGCGAACACCTCGACGAGCCGCGCGAGCTTGCTCAGCCCCGTGATGCGGCCCGCAGCGCTCGGGATGTACCCGACGTGGGCCACCCCGTGGAACGGCACGAGGTGGTGCTCGCACGTCGAGTACACCTCGATGTCCTTGACCAGGATCATCTCCTCGTGGCCGAGGTCGAACGTCGTGGTCAGCACGTCCTCCGGCTCCTGGCGCAGGCCCGCGAAGATCTCCCGGTAGGCCCGGGCGACCCGGGCCGGCGTCTCGCGCAGCCCCTCGCGCTCGGGGTCCTCGCCGACCGCGAGCAGGAGCTCGCGGATCGCTGCCTCCGCCCGCACGGCGTCGTACTCCGGCACCACGCGACGCTCCGGGGCGGCGAGCGGCGCGGGCAGGAGCTCGGGCAGCGCGTCGTCGTGCTCGTCGACGGTCATCGCGGTCAGCCCCGGGCGTTCGGGTCGGGGGTGCCGTCCCACGGGAGCTGGACCGGGATCTCGGCCGGGTGCTCCGGCTTGGCGTCGGCCGCGACGTCCTCGGGGATGATCGGCGCGCCGTTCTGCTCGGCCCGCTCGCCCTTCGTGAGCACCGGCGGCCGCTTCGAGACCGCGCGCTCCTCGCTCGACAGCCACACCTGGCGCGGCTCGCGCTTGACGACCGGCGCGAAGATCTCCGCGAGCTCGGCCTGGTTGAGCGTCTCGCGCTCGAGCAGCTCGAGCACGAGGTGGTCGAGCACGTCGCGGTACTGGACCAGGATCTCCCACGCCTCGTCGTGCGCGGCGTCCATGAGCTTGCGGACCTCGACGTCGACCGTCGCGGCGACCGACTCGGAGTAGTCGCGCCCGTGGCCCATGTCGCGGCCCATGAAGACCTCGCCCGAGTCCTGGCCGAGCTTCACGGCGCCGATGCGCTCGCTCATGCCGAACTGCGTGACCATCTTGCGGGCCGTCGCGGTGGCCTTCTCGATGTCGTTGCTCGCACCCGTCGTCGGGTCGTGGAACACGAGCTCCTCGGCGACGCGCCCACCCATCGCGTACGCGAGCTGGTCGAGCAGCTCGTTGCGCGTCGTGGAGTACTTGTCCTCGAGCGGCATGACCATCGTGTACCCGAGGGCACGGCCGCGCGGGAGGATCGTGACCTTGGTGACCGGGTCGGTGTAGCGCAGCGCCGCCGCGACGAGCGCGTGCCCGCCCTCGTGGTACGCGGTGATCTTCTGCTCGGAGACCTTCATGATCCGGGTGCGCTTCTGCGGCCCCGCGATGACGCGGTCGATCGCCTCGTCGAGCTCGTGGTCGCCGATCGTCTGGCCGCCCGTGCGCGCGGTCAGCAGCGCGGCCTCGTTGAGCACGTTCGCGAGGTCCGCACCGGTGAAGCCGGGGGTGCGGCGCGCGACGGCGTCGAGGTCGACGTGCGGGGCCATCGGCTTGCCCTGCGCGTGCACCTGCAGGATCCGGGAGCGGCCCTTGAGGTCGGGCGGGTCGACCGAGACCTGGCGGTCGAAGCGGCCCGGGCGCAGCAGCGCGGGGTCGAGGATGTCGGGGCGGTTCGTCGCGGCGATGAGGATGACGTTCGTCTTGACGTCGAACCCGTCCATCTCGACGAGCATCTGGTTGAGCGTCTGCTCGCGCTCGTCGTGCCCGCCGCCCATGCCGGCGCCGCGGTGGCGGCCCACCGCGTCGATCTCGTCGATGAAGATGATCGCCGGGGCGTTCTGCTTGGCCTGGTCGAACAGGTCGCGCACGCGGCTCGCGCCGACGCCCACGAACATCTCGACGAAGTCCGAGCCGGAGATCGAGTAGAACGGTACGCCCGCCTCGCCGGCGACGGCCCGCGCGAGCAGCGTCTTGCCGGTACCGGGCTGGCCGTAGAGCAGCACGCCCTTGGGGATCTTGGCGCCGACCGCCTGGAACTTGGCGGGCTCCGCGAGGAACTCCTTGATCTCGTGGAGCTCCTCGACCGCCTCGTCGACGCCCGCGACGTCCGCGAACGTGACCTGCGGGGACTCCTTGCTCACGAGCTTGGCCTTGGACTTGCCGAAGCTCATGACGCGCGAGCCGCCGCCCTGCATGTTCGACATGAGGAACCAGAAGACGGCCAGGATGATGATGAACGGGACGATCAGCGTCAGCAGGCTGCCCCACCACGACTGGCGCGGGACCTCGGACGTGAAGCCCTTCTCCGGGTCGGCGTCCGCGATGGCGTTCACGACCGTCTCGCCCTGCGGCACGACGTAGTAGAACTCGACGTTCTTGCCGAGGTTGTCGTCGCCCTGCACGTAGTCCTCGGACAGCGTCAGCTGGACGCGCTGCTCACCCTCCGTGACCTTGACCTGCTCGACCTTGCCCTCGTCGAGGAGCTCGAGCCCGACGGACGTGTCGACCCGCTGGGTGCGCGGGGAGCCGAAGATGGTGCCGAGACCGATCCAGACGATGACGGCGGCCAGCACGATCCACACGGCGGGGCCGCGGGTGAGTCGCTTGAGATTCATGGGCAGCGGGGGTGGCGCCCCCTCATCCCTCCGGGTTGCAGGGCAGCAGGTGGCGTCGAAGTTACACGCTGGACCTGGGATCGACGGGGTCTGTTCGCCCAGGGCAGGAAGGGCGCCTCAGCTGGAGTAGACGTGCGGCGCGAGCGTGCCGACGAACGGCAGGTTGCGGTACTTCTCCGCGTAGTCCAGCCCGTAGCCGACGACGAACTCGTTCGGGATGTCGAAGCCGACGTAGCGCACGTCCACGTCGACCTTCGCGGCCTCGGGCTTGCGCAGCATCGTCGCGATCTCGACGCTCTCCGGCCCGCGGCTGCGCAGGTTCGCGAGCAGCCACGACAGCGTGAGCCCGGAGTCGATGATGTCCTCGACGACGAGCACGTGCCGACCGGTCAGGTCGGTGTCGAGGTCCTTGAGGATCCGCACGACGCCCGAGGACTTGGTGCCCGAGCCGTACGACGACACGGCCATCCAGTCCATCTGCACCGTGGAGTGCAGGCGGCGCACGAGGTCGGCCATCACCATGACCGCACCCTTGAGCACCCCCACGACCAGGAGCTCCTTGCCCGCGTAGTCCGCGTCGATCTGCGCCGCCAGCTCGTCGAGGCGCGCACCGAGCTGGGCCTCCGTGAGCAGCACGCGCTCGAGGTCGTCACCCATGTCCGCAGGATCCACGGTCGTCATTCTCCTTCGTGCGTTCGGGGGTGGAGCCTCAGCCTGCCACACGCGCGGGACGCGACGACGGGACCTGGTAGGGCCGCCGGGCCCTGCCCGTGCCACGCCGTCACGAGGGCGTCGACCGCGAGGACGTGCGCCCGGGTCAGGCTCCCGGGCGGGCAGCCGGCGTCCACCGCGGCCCGGCGCAGCGCGCGGCGGCGCACGGCCGGGAGGGCCCGCGCGAGGGTCGCGACGTCGAGCGCGACGCCGGGGGCCGGGCCGTCGGGCGCCGGGTCGCGCGGTGGACCGTCGGGCGCCGGGTCGGGAACCGGGCCGTCGGGCGTGTCGCGGGTCGCCGCGGCCAGCAGCTCGGCCGCGAGCGCGTCGAGCGCGTCCGCGTCCTCGCGCAGCAGCTCGGCGGTCCGGGCCAGCGCGACGGCGACCCCCGGACCGAGCGTGTCCTCGAGCACCGGCAGGACCGCGGCGCGCACGCGGGAGCGGACGGGCGCCGCGCGGTCGTCCGGCGCCGGGGTGTTGGTCGGGTCGTGCCACGGCGTGAGCCCGTGCGCCGCGCAGACCGCCTCGGTGTCCGTGCGGCGGAGCCCGAGGAACGGGCGCCGCAGCAGGTCCCGGCGTGGCGCCATGCCCGCGAGCGAGCGGGCGCCCGACCCGCGCGCGAGCCCGAGCAGGACGCCCTCGGCCTGGTCGTCGAGCGTGTGGCCCAGCAGCACGGCCGCCGCGCCCAGCCGCCGCGCGGTCGCGTCGAGCGCCGTGTACCGCGCGTCGCGGGCCGCCGCCTCGGGACCGCCCGGGCCGCCGACGTCGGCACGTACCACCTCGACCGGGTCGAGGCCGAGCCGCCGGCACGCGGCGGCCGCCCCGGCCGCGACGTCGGCGCTGCCGGGCTGCAGGCCGTGGTCGACGACCACCGCGCCGGCGCGCACGGGACGCACCGGGCGCGGGGAGCGGGCGCTGCGCCCGGCGACGAAGGCCGTCGCCGCGGCGAGCGCGAGGGAGTCGGCGCCGCCCGAGCACGCGACGAGCACGAGGGACCCGGCGGGCAGGTCGTCGAGCGCGTGCGTGACCGCGGTGCGGGCGGCCGCCACGGCGGGCGCGGGTCCGGTCACGCGGGTCAGCCGTGCACGCGACGCACCCAGGCGCCGGGCTCGGCGATCTCGCGCGCCGACGGCAGGTGCTCGGGTGCGGCCCACACCGCGTTGAGCCCCTCGGTCCCGACCGCGGTGCGGACCGCGCGCACGAACGCCGCGCCGTCCCGGTACTGCGCGAGCTTGGCGTCGAGGCCCAGGAGCCGGCGCACGACGCGCTCGGGCCCGCGGGACCGCGCGCCCGCGTCGCGGCGGGCCTCGAACCGGGCGCGGATGCGGCGCACCGACGGCACGACCGAGCGGCCGACGGCGTCCATCGCGACGTCCGCGTGCCCCTCGAGCAGCGCCATGACCGCGCCGACCTCGTCGACGAGCACCCGCTGGTCCGCGGGCAGCAGGTCGAGGATGCCGCGCCCGTCGTCCGGGCCGCCCAGCGCTCCGGCGACGCCCTGCACCAGGTCCAGCAGGGTCGGGCCGTCGTCGTCGCCCGCGCCGCGGTCCCGGCGTCCGTGGGCCCGCCCGGCGTCGCCCGAGAGGCCCGCGAGCAGCGCCCCCGAGCGCGCGCGGAGGTGGTCGGCGAGCCAGGGCGCCGCCGCGAACTGGAGCGCGTGCGTCTGCTCGTGCAGGCACACCCAGAGCCGGAAGTCGGCGGGGTCGAGCCGCATCGCGCGCTCGGCCTGGAGCACGTTGGGCGCGACCAGCAGGAGGCGGCCGGCGGGTGCGTGCGCGTCGGCGGTGAAGGGGTCGAACTGCCCGAGCACCTTGCCGGACAGCAGCGCGAGCACCGCCCCCACCTGCGTCGCGGCGGCGAGACGCGCGGCGGGGGGCACCGGCCGGGGCACGGGGACGTCGTGCGTCATGCTCGCCATGAGCCGGGTGTTGGCCCGGGCCCAGGCGGGGCGGTCGACGACGTGCACGGTCGCGGGCACGCGTCCGTCGGCGGGCGTCAGGCCGGTGATCCGGGCGACGTGCTCCGGTGCGGCGGCCGCTGCGGAGCGCAGTCCCTCGACGAGCGCGGCGGCCTCGTCGCGCGTCGCGCGCGGGCCCGGCGTCGCGAGCCGTCCCGCGAGCCGCGCGGCGACGTCCCAGTCGACGAGCGGGCGCGCACCGGTCCCGGTCGCGCCGGGCTCGGCGTCGACGCGGTCCGGGTGTGCTGCTCGACGCGGTGCCACGCGCCCACCGTAGCCGCCACCGCCGCCGGCCCCGCCCCGCCGTCAGCGGCAGCCGCACTCCGCGAGGCGCGCCACGAACCCGTCGATCGCCGCGCGCGGCGCCGGCTGCCCGCCGCCGGGAGTCTGGTCCGCGAGCACCGCGAACAGCAGCTGGCGGCCGTCCGCGTCGACCACGGTGCCGGCGAGCGACGTGACGCCCGGCAGGCTCCCGGTCTTCGCGCGCACGAGGCCCCGCGCCGAGGTGGTCGTGTACCGCTCGGCCAGGGTGCCGGTGAGCCCGGCCACCGGCATCCCGGTCGCGATCTCCCGGAGCTCGGGGCGCGCCGGGTCCGTCACGAGCCGCAGGAGGCCGAGGAGCAGGTCCGGGGTCAGCTGCGAGCCCGTGCCGAGGCCCGAGGCGTCGACGAGCTGCGCCCCGGCCGTGTCGACGCCGAGCTGCGCGACCTCCCGCAGGACCGCCTGCGACGCCCCGTCGAAGCTGCCCGGCAGGCCGGAGTCGACCGCGACGAGCCGCGCGACGACCTCGGTGATCGTGTTGTCCGACGTGTCGAGGAAGTAGTGCACGACGTCGGAGAGGGGCGCCGACCGCACGAGGCCGAGCTGCTCGGCGCCCGCGGGGGCCGGCCCGACGGGGCCGACGCCGGTCACCGTGATCCCGTTCTCCGCCAGCCGCTGCGCGAGCACCTGGGCCGCGTTCGCCTCGGGGTCGGCGTGCCGGGGCGGGTACTCCCCCGGGCGGATCTTCGCGATGTCGACCGCGAAGCTCGTCACAGGCGCGACGAACCCCTGGTTGACGTCGGCCGGCTTCCACGTCGGGCTCAGCGCCGGGCCGGAGAACAGGGACCCGTCGTAGCCGAGCCGCACGCTCGTCGTCCCCGTGGACGCCAGCACGCCCGCGACCTGCGTCGCGAGGTCGCCCAGGCCCGCGTGCCCGACGACCGCGTCGGCGTCGCCCTCGGCCGGCGCGAGCATCATGTCGCCGCCGCCGACGAGCACGATCTCGTCGCCCTCGCCGCGGACGACCCGCGTGTCGAGCGTCGACGCCGGGTCGAGCGCCGCGAGCGCGGCCACGCCGGTGACGAGCTTCGCGGTCGACGCCGGGACGCGCGGCTGGTCGGAGGCGTGCGAGGCGAGCACCTCGCCGGTGATCTGGTCCGCCACGACGACGCCCACCGCCGGGCCGATCCGTCCGTCCGTCACGAGGCCCTGCACGAGCGCGGCCACCTGCGCGGCGTCGGGGACGGGTGCCGCGGCGTCGAGCGGGCCGAGCGCCGGGGCGACGGCGGGCGGCTCGGCGACGCCCGGGACGGCGGGGAACGGCTCGGGGTCGGGCGGCACCGGTGCGAGCGTGACGACGCCCGGGACGACGTCGTACGCGTCGGCCGTCCCGTACGCGCCACCGCCCAGGACGAGCACGAGCAGGCTCACCCCGACCACGCGCGCGCCTGTCGACATGCGCCCTCCCGTCCGTGCGTGTCGCGCGTGTCGCGCGTGTCGTTGGTCTCAGTCGGCTGCTCGACCGGGCACGCTCGGCGGCGCGCGCGGGAGCAAGTCGTCCCGGTGCGTCACACTAGGTCACGTACCAGGGGGGCGTCCCACGTCGGCACGCCGCCACAGGCATGTTGGAGACACGTGTGGACAGGTCGCGCCCACCGGCGCTCCCGCCGCACGGGCGGAGGAGAGCTGTGGAGTTCGACGTCACGATCGAGATCCCCAAGGGGCAGCGCAACAAGTACGAGGTCGACCACGCGACGGGGCGCATCCGCCTCGACCGCATGCTCTTCACCTCGACTCGCTACCCCGACGACTACGGCTTCATCGAGGGCACCCTCGGTGAGGACGGCGACCCGCTCGACGCCCTCGTGCTCCTCGAGGAGCCGACGTTCCCGGGCTGCCTGATCCGGTGCCGTGCGCTCGGCATGTTCCGGATGCGCGACGAGGCGGGCGGTGACGACAAGGTGCTGTGCGTCCCGACGGGCGACCAGCGCGCCGCGTGGCGGCAGGACATCGACGACGTCTCCGACTTCCACCGTCTCGAGATCCAGCACTTCTTCGAGGTCTACAAGGACCTCGAGCCCGGCAAGTCGGTCGAGGGCGCGCACTGGACCGGCCGCCAGGAGGCCGAGGACGAGATCGAGCGCTCGCGCCAGCGGGCCATCGACGCGGGGTACGACCACCACTGAGCCGGACGCGGGCCGCCCCCTGGGGGGCGGCCCGTCCTGCTCGTGGGGTCGCCGGTCCCCCTCGTGCTGCGCGGCAGGGCCTCGCGTCAGGGACGCCCGGCGTACGGCATCGTGCCCGACCAGCGCATCGACGCCAGGCGCACCGGCACACCCTCGCGTGCGGCCTCCATGATCTGCCCGCCGCCGACGTACATCGCGACGTGGTGGATCTTGTCGGGGTTGTTCGGGTCGGTCGACCAGAACACGAGGTCGCCCGGGCGCAGCGAGTCGTAGCTGATCTTGAGCACCTGCTTGTACTGGTCGCGCGACGTGCGGTTGAGGTTGACTCCCGCGCTGCGCCACGCACCCCCGGTGAGCCCCGAGCAGTCGTAGCCGCTCGGGCCCGTGCCGCCCCACAGGTACGGGATGCCGGTCTGCGCGCGCGCCCACGCCGAGGCGGCGTCGCCCTGGGCCGCGCTGCCACGCGAGCGGCCGGTGCCGAGGCCGTACGGGTTGCTCGGCGCCGGGGCCGGCGCGGGGACGACCGGGGCGGGCGCGGGGGCGGGCGCCGCCGGAGCCGGGGCCGCGGGTGCCGGGGCCGCGGGGGCGGGTGCGGCCGGGGCGGGAGCCGCGGGGGCCGGTGCCGCCGGAGCCGGAGCCGCCGGGGCCTGCGCCGCCGGCGCCTGGGAGGCGGGGGCCTGCGCCGCCGGGGCCGTCGCGACGGACGCGGCGGGAGGCGCGGTGCGGCGCGCCTGGGCGGCGGCGTTCTCGCGGGCCTGTCGCTCGACGTCGAGGGCGTCCTGGCGCGCGCGCTCGACCTCCGCGCTCGTGCTGCGCGCGGCGGCGAGCTGGGCGATGAGGCCCTCGCGCTCGACCGTGGCGGCCGCGACGGCCTCGTCCGCCTCCTCCTGGACCTGCTTGGCCTCGGCGAGAGCGTCCTGCGCGGCTGCGGCCGCTTCCTTGCGGGCGGCGACGGCCTCGTCGGCGCGCTTCTTGAGCGTCGTCGCGACGAGCTGCGCGGCGCGGAACTCCTGGACGGCCGCGTCGGCCTTGGTTCTGACCCGGGCGAGCGCGGTGCTGCGCTCGACGACCTGGTCGAACCCGTCGGCCGAGAGGAACGCCTGGACCGAGTCCATCGAGCCGCCCGAGCGGGCGCTCTGCCGGGCGATGGCGACGAGCGTGCGGCGGGCGGCCTCGGCCTGCTCCTGGGCGACGCGGTGGCTCTCGGCGGCGGTGGTCGCGGCGGCGGCCGCGGTCTCGCTGTCGACCTGCGCCTGCGTGTACGCCTCGGCGGCCTGCTGCACGCGCACGAGGGCGGCCTCGCGCTCGGCGCTCTGCTGCGCGAGGCGCACCTCGATCGCGGCGACGGACGACTCGGCCCCGCCGACCGCCCGGCGAGCGTCGCGCACGTCCTGGTCGCTCGGCGCGGCGGGGACGGCGGTCGCCGCCACCGGAGTCAGCACGAGCAGCGCGGCGGCGAGCGAGGCCGCCGCGGCACGCCGGAGGCGGGGTGCCGTGCGGCTGCGCGGGTGGGGGTGCGTCACGTGATGTCCTTCGTCGTCCGAGGGCGCGACCTCGAGCCGTCGGGGGCGCCGTTCGGCACGCTACCGGCGTGATTCTCAGAAGTGAACACCAGTCACACCCGTCACACGAGTCACACCCGTGTCGTTCGGGAGGGATGCGGACGAACCGACCGGGTGAAGCTGCCCGAACGGGCGACGGCGACGCCCGGCACCGGCAGCGGGGTGAAGTCGTCCCGTATCGCGAGACCGCCGTTTCACATACGGGACGGCGCTCGTACTGTTCGTGACATGTCCCGCCGAATGTGTCGCTGACCAGCGCACGCTCGGCTGTGCCCGGTGACCGGTCACCTGAGCCCCTCCCCGTCCCCGCCTGACCGTGCGGCCGACGAGGACCCGGGCTCCCGGTCCTGATCGGGCCGCTCCCGGCACCGCGGCAGCGTGCGCCCCTCCCCCGCCCCCGCGCACCCCCGCCCGCCGCGTCCTCCGGACGCCGGGCCCGCCCCCGAGGAGAGCCCCATGAACAACGCCTGGTCCTTCGAGACCCGCCAGGTCCACGCCGGTCAGACCCCGGACGCCGCGACCGGCGCCCGCGCGCTGCCGATCTACCAGACGACGTCCTTCGTCTTCCCGGACGCGGGCGTCGCCGCCGACCGCTTCGCCCTGAAGGACCTCGGCCCGATCTACACGCGCATCGGCAACCCGACGCAGCAGGCCGTCGAGGACCGGATCGCCTCGCTCGAGGGCGGCGTCGGCGCGCTGCTGCTCGCCTCGGGCCAGGCCGCCGAGACGCTCGCGATCCTCAACGTCGCCGAGGCCGGCGACCACGTCGTCGCGAGCCCGAGCCTCTACGGCGGCACGTACAACCTGCTGCACCACACCCTGCCGCGGTACGGCATCGAGACGACGTTCGTCTCCGACCCGCACGACGCGCAGGCGTGGCGCGACGCGGTGCGCCCGAACACCAAGCTGTTCTTCGCGGAGTCCATCCCCAACCCGCGCGCCGACGTCCTCGACATCGAGCTCGTCGCCGGCATCGCGCACGAGAGCGGCGTGCCGCTGGTCGTCGACAACACCGTCGCGACGCCGTACCTGATCCGCCCGTTCGAGCACGGCGCCGACGTCGTCGTCCACTCGGCGACCAAGTACCTCGGCGGCCACGGCACCGCGATCGGCGGCGTGATCGTCGACGCGGGCACGTTCGACTACGCGCAGCACCCCGAGCGGTTCCCGAACTACAACCAGCCGGACCCGAGCTACCACGGGCTCGTCTACGCGCGGGACCTCGGCGTCGGCAGCGCGTTCGGGGCGAACCTCTCCTTCATCCTGAAGGCCCGCGTGCAGCTCCTGCGCGACCTCGGCGCCGCGATCTCGCCGTTCAACGCGTTCCTGATCGCCCAGGGCATCGAGACGCTGTCGCTGCGCGTCGAGCGCCACGTCGAGAACGCGCAGAAGGTCGCCGAGTGGCTCGAGGCGCGCGAGGACGTGCTCGGCGTGCACTACGCCGGGCTGGCCTCGAGCCCGTGGAACGCGAACGCCCGCAGGTACGCCCCGCGCGGCGCGGGCGCGGTGCTGGCCTTCGAGCTCGACGGCGGCGCGGCGGCCGGCCAGGCGTTCGTGTCCGCCCTCGAGCTGCACTCGAACGTCGCGAACATCGGCGACGTCCGCTCGCTCGTCATCCACCCGGCCTCGACGACGCACAGCCAGCTCACGCCCGAGGAGCAGGCGCTCTCCGGCGTGACGCCCGGGCTCGTGCGGCTCGCGGTCGGGATCGAGCACATCGACGACATCCTCGCCGACCTCGAGGCGGGCTTCCGCGCCGCGAAGGGCGCCTGACCGCACGGCCCCGGGCGCGCCACGCACGTCGCGCCCGGGGCCGCACCGCGCTCGCACCGGGTGCACGCCCCGCGGTCGACCCACGCGCGCCGCGCGGGACGCCCCCGTAGATTGGACAGCCATGCCCACCGACCGGCCGACCGACCGGCCCACGACCGCCAGCGACCGGGACCTCCCGGTCGCCGCCGCGGAGCCCTCCCCGCGCCGGGCGGCCCCCGCAGGCCCCCGCCGGGTCGCCGCACCGCCCGCTCCCGTGCCGGCGAGCGCCGCGTGGCGCGAGGGCGACCCCGTGGGCCGGCGGCAGTTCGCCGACCTCGGGCCGCTGCGCCTCGAGGCGGGCGGGCGGCTCGGTGCCGTCCGGCTCGCGTACGAGACGTGGGGCTCGCTGAACGCGGCCGGCGACAACGCCGTGCTCGTGCTGCACGCGCTGACCGGCGACTCCCACGTGACCGGCGACGCCGGCCCCGGTCACCCGACGCCGGGCTGGTGGCGCTCGCTCGTCGGGCCCGGCGCACCGATCGACACCGACCGGTGGTTCGTCGTGGCGCCCAACGCGCTCGGCGGCTGCCAGGGCTCGACCGGCCCGGCGTCGACCGCGCCCGACGGCCGGCCCTGGGGCGGGCGGTTCCCCCACATCACGGTGCGCGACCAGGTCGCCGCCGAGACGCGGCTGACCGACGCGCTCGGAATCGACTCGTGGGCGCTCGTCGTGGGGGCGTCGATGGGCGGCCAGCGCGTGCTCGAGTGGGGCGTGAGCGCGCGCGACCGGGTCCGGTCCCTCGCGGCGATCGCCACGGCGGCGCAGACGTCGGGCGACCAGATCGCGAGCTTCCACACGCAGCTCGCCGCGATCCACGCCGACCCTCGGTTCCGCGGCGGGGACTACTACGACGCGCCCGACGGCGAGGGCCCGCACGTGGGCCTCGGCATCGCGCGGCAGATCGCGCACCAGACCTACCGCAGCGCCCGCGAGCTCGACGTGCGGTTCGGGCGGATCCCGCAGGGCGGGGAGGACCCGCTCGAGGGCGGGCGCTTCGCGGTGCAGTCCTACCTCGACCACCACGGCGACAAGCTCGCGCGGCGGTTCGACGCGAACACCTACGTCGCGCTGACCCGGACGATGATCACGCACGACCTGGGCCGGGACCGTGGCGGGGTCGAGGCGGCGCTCGCGAGCATCACGGCGCGCTCGCTCGTCGTCGCGGTCGACTCCGACCGGCTGTTCCTGCCCGCGCAGTCCGAGCGCATCGCGGCGGGGATCCCCGGCTCGGGCCCGGTGCGGACCATCCGCTCGGAGTTCGGGCACGACGGGTTCCTCATCGAGGCCGAGCAGGTCGGCGGGATCGTGAGCGAGTTCCTCGCGGAGGGCTGATCCCCGTCGCGCCGGCGACGACGTTCGGCGAAACGTTTCGGCTGTGGTGGGCACGCGCCCGCGGCCGGAGGATCGGGGCAGCCGCTGCCCGACGACGGGCCCGGCGCACCGACGAAGGAGTCGACCGATGCCCCGCTCCGCGCTGCCCGACCGTCCCGCGGGCACCCCGTCCGGCCGCACGACGGGAACCGCGCAGCGGCGCGGGCGCGGGGCGGCCCTGCTCCTCGCGGTGACCCTCACCGCCTCCGGGCTCGGCGTCGCCGCCACCGCGTCCAGCCCGAGCACGGCCCCCGCGCAGGCCGCCGTGCTGCCGTACCTCGACCCGGCGCTCCCCGTCGCGACCCGCGTCGAGGACCTGCTCGGGCGCATGACGCTCGACGACAAGATCGGCCAGATGACGCAGGCCGAGCGCGCCGTCGTCACGCCGGCGGACCTGACGACGTACCGGCTCGGCTCGGTGCTCTCGGGCGGCGGGTCGGCGCCCTCCCCGAACACGACCGCGGGCTGGGCCGACCTCTACGACCGGCTCCAGCGCGGCGCCCTCGCGACTCCGCTGCAGATCCCGATGCTCTACGGGATCGACGCCGTGCACGGCAACAACAACGCGCTCGGCGCGACGATCTACCCGCACAACATCGGCCTGGGGGCGACGCGTGACCCGCAGCTCGCGCAGGACGTGGCGCGGGCCGTCGCCGAGGAGGTCGCCGCGACCGGGGTCGACTGGACGTTCGCGCCGTGCCTGTGCGTCGTCCGCGACGACCGGTGGGGCCGCACGTACGAGTCGTTCGGCGAGGATCCCGCGATCGTGTCCTCGATGGCCACGACCGTCACCGGCTTCCAGGGCGAGCGGCTCGGCGGTCCCGCGTCGGTGCTCGCGACGGCCAAGCACTTCATCGGCGACGGCGGCACCGTGGGCGGCGACGACCAGGGCGACGTCCGGATCACCGAGGCCGAGCTCCGCGCGGTGCACCTGCCCCCGTTCGAGGCGGCGATCGACCGGGGCGTCGGGTCGGTCATGGTGTCCTACAGCAGCTGGAACGGCGTGAAGATGCACGGCAACCGGTACCTGCTCACGGACGTGCTCAAGGGCGAGCTCGGGTTCGACGGCTTTGTGGTGTCCGACTGGGCGGCGATCGACCAGCTCGACGGCGCGCGCGGCTTCACCGCGCAGGAGGTCGCGGCGTCGGTCAACGCGGGCATCGACATGGTGATGGTGCCGAACGACTACCGGACGTTCCTCACGTACCTGCGGCAGGGCGTGCAGAGCGGCGCGATCCCGGCGGCGCGGGTCGACGACGCGGTGCGCCGGATCCTCACGAAGAAGGTCGAGCTCGGCCTGTTCGAGCGGCCGCTCGCCGACCGGTCGACCGCCTCGACGGTCGGCAGCGCGACGCACCGGGCGCTCGCGCGGACCGCGGTGCAGAGGTCGCAGGTGGTCCTCAAGAACACCGGCGTCCTGCCGCTCGCGACGACGGGCGGCACGGTCTGCGTCGCCGGGAAGAACGCGCACGACATCGGCAACCAGAGCGGCGGCTGGACGCTGAGCTGGCAGGGCGCGAGCGGCGCGACGGTGCCCGGGACGACGATCCTGCAGGGCGTCCAGGAGGTGCTCGGCGGCGGCCGGTCGGTGACGCACGCGCGCGACGCGAGCAACGTCGACGCCTCGTGCGCGGTCGCGGTCGCCGTGCTCGGCGAGACCCCGTACGCGGAGGGCGAGGGCGACCGGCCCGGCGGGCTCGCCCTCGACGCCGCCGACACCGCGGTGCTCGAGCGGATCCGGTCGACGGGCGTCCCCACGGTCGTCGTGCTCGTGTCCGGCCGTCCGCTCGACGTCTCAGGGTTCCTGCCCTGGGTCGAGGCGCTCGACGTCGCGTGGCTCCCCGGCAGCGAGGGAGCGGGCGTCGCGGACGTCCTGTTCGGGAAGGTCGCCCCGACCGGGACGCTCCCGGTCTCCTGGCCCGCGTCCGCGACGCAGCAGCCGGTCAACGCCGGCGACGGCCGCACGCCGCTGTTCCCGCTCGGGGCGGGCCTCACGTGGACGCCCGACGACGGCGGCGGCGTCGTGCAGCCGCCGGACGCGCCCACGGGCCTGACCGCCGGCCGGACGACGACGAGCACCGTCCCCCTCGCCTGGTCGGCGCCGGCCGGCGGGACCGCCGTCACCGGCTACGAGGTGCACCGCGGCGGCCTGCGCGTCGCGACGACCGCCGGCACGGCGTACACCGACACCGGGCTCACGGCCCGCACCGCGTACACGTACACGGTCCGCGCGGTCGACGCCGCGGGGAACGTGTCGCCGCCCTCGGCCGCCGTGACGGCGACGACCCAGCCCGGGACGTCGGGCCCTGCCACGGGGTGCACCGCGACCTGGCGGACCGAGAACAGCTGGGGCAGCGGGTTCACGGCGTCGGTCACGGTGACCGCGACCGGCACCCAGCCGCTGCGGTCGTGGCGCGTGACGTGGGTGTGGCCCGACGGCGTGCAGCTCGCGGGCGGCTGGAACGCGGCGTTCGCACGCACCGGGGCCACGCAGACCGCGTCGAGCCTGGCCTACAACGGCGCGCTCGCACCGGCGGCCTCGACGTCGTTCGGCCTGCAGGGCACGACGGCGGGCGGCGCGCCCGCGCCGACGCTCACGTGCGTCGGCGGCTGACCGCACCACCGGCTGTGGCGTGGTCAGCGGCCGCCCGGTGCGCCGCTCGCCGGGCGGCGCACCGGGCCGGTCGCCGGGCGAGCGTCGGGGCCCCGGGACGCCCGCACGTGCGCGGACCCGTCCCGGACACCTGCCCGACTTCGCCCGGTCTGGGGCACGATGGGCGCATGACGCACCCCTCGTCGACCGACCTCGCCGCCGCCTCGACCGCGCTGCACGCCCAGTGGGACGTCCTGCGGCGGTGGGTCGGGACCGTGGTCGACCCCCGTGCGGCACGCGCCGAGAGCGTGCTCGACGGCTGGACCGTGGGCGACCTCGTCGCGCACCTCGGACGCGCGATGGACTCGCTCACCGCGGTCGAGGTCGCCCCGGCCGGGACGGTCCCGCTCACGCTCGCCGAGTACCTCGGGCAGTACGCCGACCGGGCGTCGGAGACCGCGGAGACGACGCGGCAGCTCGCGGCCGAGCTCGGCGACGACCCGCTCCCCGCGGTCGACGCGCTCGCCCGCGCCGCATTCGCCCGCCTCGACGCGCTCGGCACCTCGGACGCCGTCGTGCTCGCCCGCCGCGGGCCCGTGCTGCTCTCCGACATGGTGGCGTCGCGCGTGCTCGAGCTCGTGGTGCACGCCGACGACCTCGCGCGCTCGCTGCGCGGGAGCGGCCGCGTCGACCCGTCCGGCGCCGGTCCCGTCGACCGCGACGCGCTCGACCTCGTCGCCGGGGTCCTGCTGCGCATCGTCGTCGCGCGCGGCGGGTGGAGCCTCGAGGTCGCCCGGCCGCTCACGTGGGTCCGGCTCGCCGCGGGCCGCGTCCCGTACGACGTCGACGTCCTCGCCGAGGCGCTGAGCCCGCAGTACACGTCGGAAGCCGTGCCCGACCTCGGCCGGATGCTGCCGCTGCTCTGACACGACCACCCGGTCGGGCCCTCACGGCCCGACCGTCCCTGCCGATCGTGCCGGGGACAGCCCAGGGACCGACGGGAAGGTGGCAGCGTCGTGCTCGCGCTCGTCTACGCCCTCGTCGCGCTCGTCGCGCTCGTCCCCGCGCTGACGTCCTGGCGGCACCGCGAGCGAGGGCCCGCCGCCCGGCCGCTCGCGCTCCTGCACCTCGGGATCGCGTACTGGAGCGCCTTCGACGCCGCCTCGGTCGCCGCCGCGGACCCTGCGCTCGCGTACGCGTTCAGCCTCGCGATCTACCCGGGCGTGTGCGCGGTGATCGCGGGCTTCCTGTGGCAGGCGCTCGTCGCCGCGGGGCACGCCGAGCAGCTGCGGCGCGAGCACGCCGTCCTGCTCGCGGTCGTCCCGGTCCTGACCGTCGTCGCCGCCGCGACCGACCCGTGGCACCACCTGTTCTACGCCTCGGTCGAGCGCGCGCCCGGCGCCGCCATGCCGCACGTCGACTTCGGCCCGCTGTTCTGGGTGCACAGCGCGTACAGCTACGCGCTCAGCGCCGCCGCGACCGTGCTGCTCGTGCAGGCGATGCGCCGGTCCATCGCCGGCCAGCGCCGCACGTTCGTCCTCCTCCTCGTCGCCGCGGCGGCACCGACCGTCGGCAACCTCGCGACGCTCACCGGCGTGGCGGGAGCCCAGACGGTCGACCTGACGCCCGTCCTGTTCCTCGTGACGGCGCTCTCGTGGTGGCTGCTCGACCGCCGCTGGGGACGGGGGCTGGCCCTGCCGTCGCTGTCCGCGCGCCAGGTCCTCGCCGCGCTCGGCGACGCCGCGATGGTCCTCGACCCGTGGGGCCGGTTCCTCGACCTGAACCCCGCCGCGGTCCGGCTGCTCGCGCGCGCCCCCGGGGCGGCCGGCTCCGCGCTCCTCGGCGCGCGGTGGCAGGACGTGCTGGGGCCCGAGCTGGCGGCCGCGCTGGGGAGCCGCGACCCCGTGACCGTCACGACCCGTGACGGCCAGGTGCTCGACGTGCGCGTCACCGAGATCCGGTCGCGGCAGGGGCGCCTGCTCGGGTTCGTCGCCGTCGCCCGGGACGTCACCGAGCTCGAGCACCTGCGCGCGGACCTCGTCGACCAGGCGTCCCGCGACGCGCTCACGCACGTCCACAACCGGCGGCACCTCGCGCTCGCGCTCGCGACGGCGGTCACCCGGTCGGCGTCGGCGGGCACGCCGCTGACGGTCGTCATGGTCGACCTGGACCACTTCAAGCAGGTCAACGACACCCACGGGCACGCCGTCGGGGACGAGCTGCTCGTGTTCCTCGCGACCACGCTGGCGTCGAGCCTGCGGGGCACGGACGTCGTCGCGCGGTACGGCGGCGAGGAGTTCGTCGTCGTCATGCCCGGCGCGGACGTCGCGGTCGCGGCACGGCGCGCCGAGGAGTGGCGGGCGGCGTGCGCCGGCGCGACCGTGCAGGCCGCCGCCGGGCGGGTCGGGGTGACGATCAGTCTCGGCGTCGCGGAGGCCGCCCCCGGGGACACCCCCGAGAGCCTCCTGCACCGGGCCGACGACGCGCTGTACCGCGCGAAGAGCGACGGGCGCGACCGCGTGGTCGTCGCGGGACCCGGGACGTCCTCGCGCGCGCTCGCCCCCGCACCGTCCGGGGCGCACTGAGCCCGCGCCCGGCACGGGTGTCGCGCCACCCGCGACCGACCGGCAGCGCCGGCCCTCCGACCTCGCCCGACGGGCAGCGACCCCCCACCGACCTCGCCCCGGTCCGGCACCGAGCGCAGCCCGGACGTCGGCGCCCCCGGACCCACCGGGCTACGGTGCTCGCATGCTCGCTGCGTCCGTGACCCGCTTCGGCACCTCGCCCGACGACCTGCTCGACGGCCTCGAGGTAGGGGAGCGTCCCGAGCCCGAGCCGCGCGAGCACTGGACGACCGTCGACGTGCGCGCCGCCTCGCTCAACCACCACGACCTGTGGTCGCTGCGCGGCGTGGGCCTGCGCGCCGAGGCGCTGCCGATGGTCCTCGGGACGGACGCCGCCGGGGTCACGCCGGACGGGCGCGAGGTCGTCGTGCACGGCGTCGTCGGTGGTGCGCTCGGCCACGGCGTCGGGCCCGACGAGCCGCGCTCGCTGCTGTCCGAGCGGTACCCCGGGACGCTCGCGGAGCGCGTCGCGGTGCCGACGTGGAACCTCGTCGACAAGCCCGCGGGGCTCTCGTTCGTCGAGGCCGCCTGCGTGCCGACCGCGTGGCTGACCGCGTACACGATGCTGTTCACGCGCGGGCGCGCGACCCCGGGCCAGCGCGTGCTCGTGCAGGGCGCCGGCGGCGGGGTGGCGACCGCCGCGGTCCTGCTCGGTGCGGCGGCCGGGCTCGAGGTGCTCGTGACGAGCCGCGACGAGACGCGCCGGGCCCGCGCCGTCGAGCTCGGCGCCGCCGGGGCGTTCGAGACCGGCGGCCGGCTCCCCGGCAAGGTGGACCTCGTGCTCGAGACCGTCGGCGCGGCGACGTGGTCGCACTCGGTGCGCTCCGTGCGCCCCGGCGGCACGATCGTCGTCGCGGGCGCGACCTCGGGCGACGCGAGCCCCGCCGAGCTGCAGCGGCTGTTCTTCCTCGAGATCAGCGTCCTCGGCGTCACGATGGGCGCCAAGGAGGACCTCGTGCACCTGCTCGCGATGCTCGGGCGCACCGGGGTCCGCCCGCTCGTGGACGCGACCTACCCGCTGACGCGTGCCCGCGACGGCCTCGACCGGCTCGCGCGCGGCGCCCAGTTCGGCAAGGTGGTCGTCGAGGTCTGACGCGACCCACCCGCCGGGAGGTCCCGGGCCGGGCGGCACGACGAGCGGCCGGCGGTGCGCCGGCGGAGAGGCGGGCGCGTGGTCGGCCGGTGGGGACCCGACGTGCTGGGCGACGACTTCCGGGCCCGCACCCTCGCGCTCGCGCCCGACGACGAGGGCGACGTCGTCGCGACCCTCGTGCGGTACGCACCCGCGACGCCCGAGCCGGTGCGGCCCGCCCGCGCGGTGCTCTACGTGCACGGGTGGTCCGACTACTTCTTCCAGACCGGGCTCGCCGCGTACTGGCACGCCCAGGGCGCCGCGTTCTACGCCCTCGACCTGCGCAAGTACGGCCGCAGCCTGCGCCCGCACCAGACGCCCGGCTACGTCGACGACCTGCGCACGTACGACGAGGACCTCGACGCGGCGCTGACCCAGGTGCAGCGGGACCTCGGCACGAGAGCCCGGGTCATGGTCATGGGGCACTCGACGGGCGGCCTCGTCGCCGCGCTGTGGGCGGACCGCAACCCCGGGCGGATCGCAGGTCTCGTCCTCAACAGCCCGTGGCTCGAGCTCCAGGGCTCCGCGGTGCTCCGGAACGTCAGCGCCCCGGCGATCGCGCGCATGGCCCAGCTCCAGCCGCGTGCGCCGCTGCCCAACATCGACCCCGGGTACTACGCGCGCACGATCCGCTCCGCCGACGGCGGCGAGTGGACCTACGAGGACCGCTGGCGCCCCGTGCCGTCGTTCCCGGTCCGCGCCGGGTGGCTCAGCGCGATCATGACGGGCCACGCGCAGGTCGCGCGCGGGCTCGCGATCGACGTCCCCGTGCTCACGCTCGTCTCCGCGCGGACGGTGATCAGCCGGCGCTGGAGCGAGGACATGCGGGCCGCGGACATCGTGCTCGACGTGGACCTCGTCGTGCGCCGCGCCGTGCAGCTCGGACCCGTCGTCACGGTCGTGCGCGTGCCCGGCGGGCTGCACGACCTCACACTGTCCCCCGCGCCGGTGCGCGCGCGGCTCTACGCCGAGATCTCCCGGTGGGCGGGCAGCTACGGGTGGGTCGCCGCGGGCTGACCCGCGGCGCGCCCCGGGCCGGTCAGCGGACGCCGGCCGCCTCGGCGAGCGTCGGACCGCCGTCGCCGACGCGCCACGAGCTCCACCCGTCGACGGCTCCCTCCGCGTTCGCGGCCTCCGCCGCCGCCTCGTCGGGGTCGGCGTGCACGCCGCCGTCGGGCAGCTCGATGAGGCCGTCGCCGCGCAGCGTCGCGACGAGGCGCTGACCCCGGCGCTCGCGGAACCACACGAGCGTCGCGACGGCGCCGCGCCCCTTGGCGAGCGCCGCGAGGGCGGGGTCGGGGCTGGGTGCGGAGGACGTGCCGGTCAACGCCGGCCGCAGGGACCCGGTGGGCGGCGTGGGCGGGACGTCGGCGCGCGACCGGCGGTCACGCACGGGGAGGTCCTCGTCGGGCCCCGACGCGCGGCCGGGGACGCCCGCGGCCGGGGTCGTCGGGGCCGGGGTCGCGGCGGCCGGGGCCGTCGCGGCGGGACCGGTCGCGGGACGCGGGTGGTGCTCGTCCGCCGGGGCGGCCGCCCGGGGCGAGGTCGCTGCCGCACCGTGCGCCGGGGTCGGGACCCGGCGCTCGTCGGCGAGGAACGACGGCCGGTACGGCTCCGGGGTGGGGATCGGCGCGGGCGTCGACCCGGACGGGCTCCCGGTGCCGGGCGCGCCTGCCGCGGCCGTCGGGAGCGCGCCCGACGCGGCAGGGCTCGCCAGGGCCGGGCCCGACGGGGTCGCGGCTGACGCGGTCGGGGCCGACGCACCCCGGGGTGCCGGTCCGGAGGCCGCGGTGGACGGGCTCGCCCAGGCCGCGCTCGTCGCCTCGACGGCGGACGAGCCGGTGCCCGTGCCGCTCCGGCCGACGGGAGCCTGACCCACCGGGCGGTCGGGCAGGAAGATCGGCGCCGTGAGCGGGCTCGGCTCCCGGCGGGCCGGGCGCAGCCGTGCGGCGTCGAACGCGCGCGCACGGGCGAGCGCCTCGTCCGCGGCCCGGAGCTCGGCGGCGTGCACCGCGGGGTCGCGCGGGAGGTCAGTCGTGGTGCTCTCGTCGGCACGCCGCCGGGCCGCGGCGCGCTCCTCGGCGGCGCGCTGCTCCTCGGGGCGCGGCGCGAACCCGCCGGAGCGCGTCGGGGGCTCGGGCAGCGCCTCGTCGTCGTCGAGCCGGACGGGCGCCATGCGCATGGTCAGCTCGACGTCCGCAGGGACTGCGAGGGCCGGGCGCGCGGCCGGCACGGGTGCGGGCGTGGGTGCCGGCGCAGTCGGCGCCAGGGCCCGCGTGAGCGCGGAGCCAGCGGCGGGCGCCGGGTCAGCGGTCGGCGCCGGGTCTCCGGCGCTCGGGGGCAGGTCCCACTCGTCCGCGGAGGGCCGCGGCACGGGCACCGGCTCGGGCCGCGGGCGCTCCGCGGCGGCCGCTCGCGCCGAGACGCTCTCGTGCGCCGACGCCCCCGTCACGGTCAGGGGCGCGGGCACCGGGGCGGGGACGATCATCGCGGCGGGCTCGACGGGGCGCGGGGTGCGGTGCGGGCCGAGCTGGACGGGCGAGACGTCGACGTAGCGGCGCCCGTCACCGCCCTGCACGACGCCCATCTGCAGGACCTCGACCTGGCGGCCCGGCTGGCGCAGGAACGCCAGGGCGTCGCTCACGTCCTCGTCGACCTCCGAGCACACGAGGACGAGGCGGGAGCCCGTGCGAGGTGCGTGCTGGGCGGTGAGCGGCGAGCGGTCGCGGAACACCGCGAGGTCCGCGTCGAACGCCTCGCGGCCGCCCTGGTAGGCGCGGGCGAGGTCCGAGCGGGTGAGCCGGGCGGCCTGGCCCGCGAAGCCCAGGGCGCGCACGAGCGCCTCGGCGTCGAGCAGGTGGACCACGTCGACGACGACCGGCTGACCGCCCGCGTCGAGCGCGAGCAGGTGCGGCGCCTCGTCGTCCTCGTGCCGCACGCGCACCTGGAAGAGCTGCTCGCCGAGCAGCGCGGTGAGGTGGTCGGCGACGAGCGCGGAGGTGTCCGGCGCGAACGTCGAGCTCGCGGGCTGCATGGGCTGGACGAGGAGGGGTCGACCTTCGTCGAGCTCGAAGATCGGCACTGCCTCTCCCTCCCCGGGCGCGCGCAGCCGCCGTGCGCACCCGCGTCGATCGCCCCGGACGCTCCGCCCCCCGGCCGTCCGGCGAACACTCTCCCATGCCCCGCTGTGAAGCCCAACCGGCCCTCACCCGAACGCTGCCGAGGCGCAGGCGGACGGCGTCAGCCCACGCTCTCACGGGCGCCGGCGTCCGCCCGACGCGGCTCCCCGCCCCGCCCGGCCCGCCGGTCGGTCAGCCGGCCCCCGTGACCGCGTCCGCGCCGAGCGGCAGGTGCGCCGCGAGCAGCTCCGCGAGGTGCACCCCCTGGACCCCGGCGAGCTGCTCGGCCTGCGTGCGGCACGAGAACCCGTCGGCGAGGTACACGTCGCCCGGCGCCGCGTCGCGCAGCGCGGGCAGCAGCGCGTGCTCGGCGACGGCCACCGACGTCTCGTAGTGGCCCTTCTCCATCCCGAAGTTCCCGGCGAGGCCGCAGCACCCGGCGAGCGTCGAGAACTGCGCGCCGGCCTCGGTCAGGAGCGTGCGGTCGGCGGTGTACGTCATCACGGAGTGGTGGTGGCAGTGCGGCTGGACGACGGCGGTCACGCCGGACAGGTCCGGGAGCTCCCAGCGCTCGCGCGGGCCGATCGGTGCGGGGGCGGTGAGCAGCTCCGCGAGGGTCCGGGTCTCGCGCGCGACCGCGACGGCGCGGGGGTCGTCGGGCAGCAGGTCGAGCAGGTCCGAGCGCAGGACGGCGGTGCACGACGGCTCGAGGCCGACGATCGGGATGCCGTTGACGGCGTACGGGCCGAGCACGCCGAGCAGGTGCGTGAGCCGGTCGCGCGCGCCGTCGAGCTGGCCCGTGGTGATCCACGTGAGCCCGCAGCACGCCTCGTCCTCGGGCACGATCACCTCGTAGCCGGCCGCCGTCAGCACCCGCACCGCGGCCTGCGCGACGGACGGCGCGAGGCCGTCGCTGAAGGAGTCGGTCCACAGCAGCACGCGCGGCTTCCGGGCACCCTCGGGCGCCTCGTCGTCCACCGCGCCCGCACCCCGCGTGACCTGCGCCGCGCCCGCACCGCGCGCCCACGCGCGGAACGGCGTGGGGGCGAACGTGACCATCTTCCGGCGCGTGTCCATGCCGCCCGCGGCGAGCACGAGCTTCGCGACGGGGCGGATCCCGAGCGCCGCGTTGGCGAGCCGCGCGAGCCCGGGCACGCCCGTCACGAGCCGGGTCCAACGCGGGAGCCAGCCGAGCGCGTAGTGGCTCACGGGGCGCAGCCGCCCGCGATAGGTCCGGTGCAGCACCTCGGACTTGTACTGCGCCATGTCGACGCCCGCGGGGCAGTCGCTCGAGCAGGCCTTGCACGCGAGGCACAGGTCGAGCACCTCGTGGACCTCGGGCGCCGCCCAGCCCTGCGTGACGAACGTGCCGTTCGCCATCTCCTGGAGCACGCGGGCCCGGCCGCGGGTCGAGTCCTTCTCGTCGCGCGTCGCGAGGTACGACGGGCACATGAACCCGCCGGTCGCGGACGTGTCGGCGCGGCACTTGCCGACCCCGACGCAGCGGTGCACGGCCGTCGTGAAGTCCCCCGCGTCGTGCCCGAACGCGAACCCGCCCGAGCCCGCGAGCAGCGACCGGGCGTGCGGGCGGCGCAGGTCGGCGTCGAGCGGCCGCGGGCGCACCAGCACCCCGGGATTGAGCAGGTCGCGCGGGTCGAACAGGTCCTTGACGGCCTCGAACGCCGCGATCGCCGTCGCGGAGTACATGACCGGCAGCAGCTCGCTGCGCGCGCGCCCGTCGCCGTGCTCGCCCGAGAGCGAGCCGCCGTGCGCGGCCACGAGGTGCGCGGCGTCGGTCATGAAGGCGCGCAGCGGGTCGCCCGAGCGCTCGAGCGGGACGTCGAGGCGCAGGTGCACGCACCCGTCGCCGAAGTGCCCGTAGGCGAGCCCGTCGACCGCGTGCGTGGCCATGAGCGCCTCGAGCTCGCGCAGGTACGCGCCGAGCCGGGCGGGCGGCACCGCGGAGTCCTCGAAGCCGGGCCAGGCCTGCTCGCCTGAGGGCGTGCGCCCGCCGAGCCCGGCGCCGTCCTCGCGGATCCGCCACATCGCAGCGGCCTGCGGTCCCGGCGGGAACACCCCCACCGCCTCGGTCCGCGCGTCGGCCGCGAGCGCGCGCGCCCGGGACATCGCCTCGTCGAGGTCCGCTCCCCCGACCTCGACCATGAGCCAGCCCGCACCCGTCGGCAGCGGCGGCACCGCGCTCGCGCCCTTGACGCGGCGCACGACGTCGACGAGCCGGGCGTCCATCCCCTCGATCGCGAGCGGGGCGTGCGCCAGCAGCGCGGGCACGGCGTCGGCGGCCGTCGGCATGTCCGGGTAGCCGAGCACGACGAGCACGGGTGCGGCGGCGATCGGCACGAGGTTCACGGTCGCGCCGAGCAGGGTCACGAGGGTGCCCTCGGTGCCCACGAGCGCCTTCGCGAGGTCCGCGCCGTTCTCGGGCAGCAGGTGCTCGAGCGAGTACCCGGAGACCTGCCGGCCGAAGCGGCCCAGCTCGGTGCGGATCGTCTCGAGGTTCGCGCGCACCAGGGCGTCGAGGCCCGGCACGGGGTCGAGCCCGCGCGCGGCCTCGAAGCGCCGGCCCGTGCCGTCGACCACGTCGAGCGCGAGCACGTTGTCCGCGGTGCGTCCGTACGCCACCGCGCGCGGGCCGCACGCGTTGTTGCCGATCATGCCGCCGAGCGTGGCGCGGGCCTGCGTCGACGGGTCGGGGCCGAAGCGCAGCCCGTGCGGGGCTGCCTGGCGCTGGAGCTCGGACATGACGACGCCGGGCTCGACGCGCGCGGTGCGGGCCTCGGGGTCGATCGCGAGCACGCGGTTCACGTGCCGGGAGAAGTCGAGCACGACGCCGGTGCCGACGGCGTTGCCCGCGACGGACGTGCCCCCGCCGCGCGACGTCAGCGGGACCCCCGCCGCGCGCGTGACCTCGAGCGCGGCCAGCACGTCGTCGGTGTCCCGCGGGAACACGACGACCTGCGGCACGACGCGGTAGTTCGACGCGTCCGTGGAGTACTCGGCGCGACGCCGGGAGGAGTCGTCCACGGAGCCCCGGACCGCGGCGCGCAGCGCGGCGACGACGTCGGGGGTGGGCTGCGCGGCCGCGTCCGGGCGCTGCGCGGGATCCGTCACGGTCGACACGGCTGCAGTCTCCCACCCACAGCCCAGCGTCCGCGCAGGGTGACCAGGTTCACCCTGGTGGCCGTGCATGCCGGCCCGCACCGTGCCGATATCTCTTGCATGACAGGCACAGCACGGCACCCCCGCTCGCGGGAGCGTCGCAGCTTCGTGCCGTCCCCCCGCGGCACCGCGGGACGCGCGGCCCCCGACGTGCGTCCCGCGGTGCGCGGGCTGGATCCCGCCGAGGCCATGTGGCTCGCGGAGTCCCGCGAGCTCCTGCGCGGCCCCGGCCTGGACCTCACCGACGTCGACCGGCTCGGCGTCCTGCTCGACGAGCTCATGGGTGCCTGGCACGCCGTCGAGCCCCCGCTCCGCTGGGACCCGGTGCCCACGATCACCGCGCTGGGCCTCCTCGCCGGCGACGTGATCGTCGCCCGCGTGCCCGGGCTCACGTGGGTCCGCATCGAGGGCTCGCCGAGCATCGCGCTCGCACACCCCCGCACGACGACGCTCGAGCTGCCCCTCGACGCCGTCGCCGCCCTGTGGGAGGCCGGCGTCCCCGAGCAGCTCCCCACGCTCGTGCGCGAGGTCACCGACCGGACGCTCGCCCGCGTCACCCAGGTCGACGAGCCCCCGCGGCTCACGGGCGCACTGCGGCTGCTCGCTCGCCTGCGCTGACGACCGGGTCGGCAGCACGCCGACCGGCACGCGTGCCGAGCACGCTCGGCGGGCGACCGGACGCCAGGACGTCGGCGGCTCCGCACGTCCGACCGCCGGGGCGTCCGCTCCGCCACCCCGGAACGACCCCCGCACCGACCGCCCCGCGCCGACGCACGCGCGCACGTCGCGCACGCCGCCGGCCCGGGACGGACCGCGCGGGTCAGTCCAGCGCGGCGTCGAGCGTGATCTCGGTGCCCGTCAGGGCCTTGCTCACCGGGCACGTCGCCTTCGCGGCGTCGGCCGCCTTCACGAAGCCGTCGGCGTCGATGTTCTCGACCTCGCCGCGGACCTTCAGCGCGATCCCGCTGATGCGGAAGCCGCCGGCGGGGTCGGGGCTCAGCGTCACGTCCGCGGTGACCTCGAGCGCGACGGGCGTCGCCCCCGCCTCGCCGAGCAGCGCGGACAGCTGCATCGCGTAGCAGGACGAGTGCGCGGCCGCGACGAGCTCCTCGGGGCTCGTCACCCCGCCCGCCTCGTCGGCGGCGCGGCGCGGGAACGAGACGTCGTACGTGCCGACCTTCGAGCTCGTCAGCTCGACCTGGCCGCCCCCCTCCTGCAGGGTCCCGTTCCAAGCGGTGCGTGCGGTACGGATGGGCATGGCGCTCCTTCGTCGTGGCGTGCGCGACGCCGGGCGACGCCGCCCGTCCACCGTAGGGTCGCGGCGCGGAGGCCGACACCCCAGTCGCGGTGCACGGGACGTCGACCCGCACGGCACGGCGGAGCGAGCGGTGCCGCACGCCGGACGCTCACACCGTCCGGTGCAGGTGCCGCTCCACCACGGCCGCCGGCGCCCCGGCCTCCTGCAGCGCCCGCGCCGCGCGCGCGTGCAGGTCGCGGCGCTCGGCGGGGTCGAGCCCGGCGTACAGCGCGGTGCGCACGAGGTCGTGCCGGAACGCGAGCCGGTCGCCGCGCGCGTGCACGACGCCCGCCGCGAGCGCGTGCCGGAGGATCCGCCAGCAGTGCGCGACGGGCAGGTCGGCGAGCTCGGCGAGGTCCCCGACGACGAACGACGAGCCGAGCACCGACGCCCGGGCGAGCAGCGCGGTGACCTCGGCGCCGAGGTAGTCGAGGCGGGCGACGACGAGGGCGTCGAGCGGCCCGACCCAGCCGTCGTGCGCGACGTCGACACCGCCCGGCGGCGTGGGCACGAGCGCGTCGGCCTCCTGGAGCGCCCGGACGAGGTCGGCGACGAACCGCGGGTTGCCGCCCGTGGTGGCGAGCGCGCCGCGCAGCGCCGGGCCGGCGGGGGCACCGAGGCGCGACTCCGCGAGCTCGACGACGGCGGCGGGCGCGAGCGGACGCAGCTCGACGTAGCGGGCGCCGGCGCGCGTCCAGGCGGCGACGACCGTCGCGAGCTCGGCGCCGCGCGGCACGGGCCGCATCGTCGCGAGCAGCAGTGCCCGCTCGACGGCGCCCTCGCGCGCGAGGCGGTAGAGCACCGCGAGCGACGCCTCGTCGGCGAGGTGCAGGTCGTCGAGCACGAGCAGCCAGGGTCCGGAGTCGCCGCGGCGGCGGACGAGCGCGGTGAACAGCTCCTCGGTGCGCGCGACGACGGCGGGCGCCGCGGGGGTGTCGCGCGCGCGGTCGAGCAGCGCCGCGAGCTCCTCCTCGACGGGCGAGGGCCCACGGGAGGGCCCCGGCCCCAGCGCGTCGTCGGCCCCGTGCACCGGCCGCGCCGGCAGCAGGGCCTCGGCGAGCAGCGCGAACGCGCGGCGCGGGACCCCGGACGCCGACGCGCCGCGGACCTCGAGGCCGAGCAGGTGCGCGGTCGTCCGGACCGCGTGCGCGATCGACGACTTGCCGACGCCTGCCTCGCCCTCGAGCAGCATGATCGAGCCGCTCCCGGCGGACACCGACGACAGCACGTCGTCCAGGTCGTCGAGCTCGGGCCCACGCCCGACGAGCGGCCGATCGCGACCGGGCTCGCCATGAGCACTCATGGGGCCGATGGTAGGTCCTGCGCGCCCTCCCGGCCGGGCGGCGCGAGCGGGGTGGGCGTGCTGGTCAGCGGTCCGGGAGCCGCGCGCCCGGCGTGCCGGAGCAGGGCGGGCGGGCGGCCCGGTCAGCCGACGTACTCCCAGTGCCACGCCTCGGGCTTGCTGCCGGTCGCGCGGGCCCACTCGGGGAGCGTCCAGCCGTACTCGTCGGCGTTCGCGACGAGCCAGCGGTGCTGCCGCGTGCCGAACGTCTGGATGCCGCCGCCGAGGTCGACGGCCGTGCCGAGACCGTGGTTCGAGGTCCCGGGCGCCGCGCACAGGCTGCCCTTGGTGCGCGTGCACGCGTACTGCCCGGCGAGCGAGCGGTAGGAGTCGGAGACCGTGATGTGCACGCCGAACGCGTCGACATACGCGGCGTCGAGCAGCTCGAGCTGCTCGGCGGCGTCGCAGCGCAGCTCGTGCGACGTGTCGAAGTCGAGCTCGCAAAGCGCCGACTCGGGCACCTGGCCGTTGCCGTACTTCTCGAGCGACGTGCGCCACGCGGCGCGCGTCGCGGCCTGCTCGGCGGCGACCCGCTCGGCCTCGGCGGCGGCGCGCTGGGACTCGGCGGCGGCGGCTGCCTGGACGCCCTGGGCGACCTCGACGGCGGCGGAGTTGGCCTCGGCGACGAGCACGACCTGGGCGGACGCCTGGGCGACCTTCTCGACCGCCTCGCGCAGACGGGCCGTCGTGGCGTCCTCGGGCCCCTTCGGGACGTCGACGCCCGCGACCCTGGCGGGGACCTGGGTGGTGAGGATGGCCTTCTCGTCCGCGGCGGACGCGGAGCCCGAGGGCGTCGGCGCGGGCGCGTCGGACGGGAGCGGCGCGGGGGCCGGCTCGGCGGCGCCCTCGGTCGGCGCCGGGGCGGACCCGGCGAGCGGGGCGGCGGGGCCGGTCGCGGTGGGCTCGGGTGCGGTGGCGGTCGCGGGGTCGGCGGCGCTCTCCGCGCGGGCGATCTCGAGGAGCTCACCGAGCTCGGCGACGGCCTCGTCGAGCGGCGCGACGACCTCGGCGGTCAGCGCGGCGGCGCTCGCGGTCTCCTTGGCGACCTGCGCGCGGGCTGCCACGGAGTCGGCGACCTGGACGACGGCGGCGCGGCGCTCGGTGAGCGCGGCCTCGGTCGCCTCGGCGGAGGCGGCCAGCTGGGCCTGCTCCTCCTGGGCCTGCTCGGCGGCCTGTCGCTGCGCGGTCACGTCGGCCATGCTCGGCACGGTGAACGCGTAGGCGCTGACGCTGAGCGTCATGGCGACGGCGACGGCACCGCGGGCCACCTGGACTGCGGTGGCGCGCGGCTGGGCGGCGGCTCCGGCGCGGGGGGCAGCGTGCCGCCCACCGCGTGCAGAGCGCCGCGTGGTCGGCAATCTGTCACTCACACGTAACACGTTATGTGTATCGGACCGAGGTCCTCGACCCTTGAGGGTGAGTTTCTTTGTGGGTCTCGTCACGCTTCCGTGACAGATTGACCCTCCCGTGCCCGATGTGTCCCGGCTACGCTTCTGGACGTGGACTCAGGGGACCTCGACGACGCTCGCGCGCCCGGACGAGCGGCGCACGCCGCACCGGACGCACCGCTGACCCGTGCGCAGATCCGCGCTCGCGAACGGGCCGCCGAGCCGCAGGGCCTCGACGACCTCTACGACATCGGACGCCTCGCGGACCGGCTCGGCGTCGAGCACGCGACCATCCGCGTGTGGCTCTCGCGCAAGGTGCCGTGGCTCCCGGCACCCGACGGCCGGCTCAACGGCGGCGCCGTGTGGCGCGCGTCGACGCTCGAGGGCATCGAGCAGCGGCGCACCCCCGGCCGCCCGGGCCGCCGCCCGCGCACGGTCGCCCAGCTCATCTCCGAGACCCAGTCGATCCCCGTCGTCTCCGTGCAGGCCGTGCTCGACCCGCTGCCGCCCGCCACCGGCCAGCTCCCCGTCGTCGCCCCCGCGCCCTGACCACCGCGGACCGCGACCACCCCGCGCCGGCCCCCGCCCGCCCGCACCGCCGCCGCCCGACACCCGCGCCGGCCCGCTCTCTCCGCTGACACCCTCCGGCCGCGCGCCTACGCTCGACGGATGACGGGTGTGGGCGGCCGCCGGCCGGACCCGCTCGAGCGGGCCGACGACGTCGCGCAGGCGATGCGCGACCTGGACCGGCGCGCGTTCCTGCCGCCCGACCAGCGCCCGCACGCGCACGAGGACCGTCCCCTGCCGCTCGGCCACGGCCTGACGTGCTCCCAGCCGAGCACCGTCGCGACGATGCTGCGGTGGCTGCGCGTCCCCGTCGGCGCGCGCGTGCTCGACGTCGGCTCGGGCTCGGGGTGGACGACCGCGCTGCTCGCCCGGCTCGTCGGGCCGCAGGGCGAGGTGCTCGGCCTCGAGCTCGAGCCCGGGCTCGCGCAGTGGGGTGCGGAGAACCTGGCGGCGACCCGGCAGCCGTGGGCACGGATCGAGCCCGCGACGCCGGGGACCCCCGGGCGCGAGGTCTCGGGCGGCTGGTCGCGCATCCTCGTGTCGGCGGCGGCGCAGCGCCTCCCCCACGCGCTGCTTCGCCAGGTCGCCGACGGCGGGCGCGTGGTGCTGCCGGTGCGCACGACGCTGTGGGTCGTCGAGCGGCGCGGCGAGACGTTCGTGCACCGTCGCCTGGGCAGCTACGCGTTCGTCCCGCTGCGCTGACGAGGGGTTCCGCACGGCACTGAGCACACCGATGTGACCGGGAGTCGTACTCAGCAGTAACTCGTGGTGCCCGAACGGGTGACGAATCACCCGTTCGGGATTACCGTCACCCCGGGGGCCGTCCCGCGATCCGGGACACCACGACACTCGGGCGGCGCCACAGATCCTCACCACGCCTTCACCCGCCCCGCCCAGGAGTGAGCCCATGACGCCTCGCCCGCTGCTCTCCGTGCTGACGACCCTCGCGCTCGCCGCGACGTCGACCCTCGTCGGCGCCCAGGTCGCCGCCGCAGCCCCCGACCCAGGCTCACCCGGCGGCGCCGTCGCCTCGGGCAAGGACCTCTCCCGCGCCAAGGTGAGCCGCAGCGTCCTCGACGCCGCGGGCACGATCACCGCGTTCGTCGAGCTCGACGCCCCGTCGGGCCTCGACGTCGTCGAGGACGGCGGCACGCCCGCCGAGGTCCGCGCCGCGACCGCGCAGGTCGACGAGCTGGCCGCGCAGGTAGTTCCCGAGCGCGTCACGGCACGCTCCGCGACGGCCGCACCCCGCCGCATCTCGACCCTCTCGAACGTGGTCTCCGGCACGCTCGTGACGGGCGACGCCGCGACCATCAGCCGGCTCGCGGAGTCGGACGACGTCGTCTCGATCCGCCGCGTGACCCCGAAGACGCCCGACAACCGGAACACCGACGTGTTCACGCGGGCGCTCGAGGTGTGGCAGTCCACCGGCCAGACGGGCGAGGGCGTCCGCGTCGGCGTCATCGACACCGGCGTCGACTACACGCACGCGTCGTTCGGCGGCCCCGGCACGGTCGAGGCCTACGACGCCGCGTACGGCGAGGACGGCACGCAGCCGGTCCCCGAGGGCTCGTACGACCCCGAGAAGTACCTCGGCGGCTACGACTTCGCCGGCCCGCTCTACGACCCGAGCGAGGACATCCCGGGCACGAGCGCGATCCCGGTACCCGACGAGAACCCGATCGACAGCCTGTACACGAGCGACAACAGCGGCCACGGCACGCACGTCGCCGGCACCGCCGTGGGCTACGGCGTGACCGCGGACGGCACGACGTTCGAGGGCGACTACGCGTCGCTCACGGACCTGTCCGACTGGCAGGTCGGGCCCGGCTCGGCCCCCGAGGCCGGCGTCTACGCGCTCAAGGTCTTCGGTGACCTCGGCGGGTCGACAAACCTCACGTCCCTGGCGCTCGACTGGGCCGCCGACCCGAACGGCGACGGCGACTTCAACGACCACCTCGACGTCGTCAACCTCTCGCTCGGCGCCTCCGCCGCACCCGTCGACGACCCGGACACGCTCGTCGTCAACCGGCTCTCCGACCTCGGCGTGCTGTCCGTGTTCTCGGCCGGCAACTCCGGTGACATCACCGACGTCGGCGGCTCGCCGGGCAGCGCGACCTCGGGCCTCACGGTCGCCAACTCGGTCGGCAGCCCGCTCGACCTGGACGGCGTCGAGGTCACGGTCGGCTCCGACCCGTCGCTCGACGGCACCTACGCCGCGCAGAACAGCATCGCCTACGCCGGCACCGAGGACGTCACGGCGCCCGTCGCCTACCTCGGCGACGACGTCGACGGCTGCGAGCCGCTCACCGAGTTCGCGGACGAGCTCGCCGGCAAGATCGCCTACCTGTGGTGGGACGACGACGACTCGGCCCGCCGCTGCGGCAGCGTCGCGCGCTTCAACGCGGCCGAGGCCGCCGGCGCGGTCGGCGTCCTGATCGGAACCGAGAACACGATCTTCTCGGCCGGCATCTCGGGGAACCCGACGATCCCGGGCGCCCAGCTCACGGCTGCCTCGACCGACGCGCTCCTGCCCGCCATCCAGACCGGCACCGTGACGGCCCGCATCGGCCCGTCGCTCGCCGGCACGGTCCAGGACGCGTCCGCGGGTGACGCGCTCAACCCCGGCTCCTCGCGCGGCGCGCACGGCTCGCTCGGCATCCTCAAGCCGGACGTCGCCGCGCCGGGCACGAGCATCCAGTCCGCCGCGTCGGGCACCGGCAACGAAGCCCACACGCTCTCGGGCACCTCGATGGCCGCGCCGCACGTCGCCGGCATCGCCGCGCTCGTCCGTGCGACCAACCCGGGCTGGACGCCCGCGCAGGTCAAGGCGTCGATCGTGAACACCGCGACGCACGACCTGTTCACCGGCCCGAACCAGACCGGTGAGGTCTACGGCCCCGAGCGGGTCGGCTCCGGCCGGGTCGACGCGGTCGACGCCGTCGCCAACGGCGTCCTCGCCTACGCCTCCGAGGCCCCCGAGCAGGTCTCGGTCGTGTTCGGCGTCGTCGACGTCGGCGCCCAGACGGTCGTCGAGAAGAAGACCGTCACGGTGACGAACACGAGCAACCGCGCGGTCCGCTACGCGACGGCGTTCGACTCGGCCACGACCGCGGGCGGTGCGACGGTGACGACCTCGCCGGCGAGCCTCACCGTCCCGGCCGGGCAGTCCCGTCTCGTCACGCTGACCCTCACCGCCGACCCGGCGACGCTCGAGCGCGAGCTCGACCCGACCTCCGAGGTCGAGCAGGGCGGGGTCCCGCGCGAGTACGTCGCCACGGTCTCGGGGCGTCTCGTGCTCACGACCGACGGCAGCGAGCTGCGGGTCCCGGTGCACGCTGCACCGCGCCTCGTGAGCGACCTGACCGCGCAGCCCGTCGAGTTCGCCGACGCCGCCACGACGACCGCGGAGCTCGCGCTCACCGGCCGCGGGGTCGCGTCGGGGGGCTGGTACTCCCTCGCCGCACCGCTGGTCCTCGGGGCCACGAGCCCGCAGCTCGAGGACGACCCGCGCGTCGAGACGTCGCCGTCGGCCAACGCCGCCGGTGACCTGCGGTACGTCGGGTGGTCCACGACCGCGCCGCAGCGCGCGGCCGCGGGCGGGACGCCCGAGGACGGGTACCTCGGCATCGGCATCGCGACCGAGGGCGAGTGGGCCACCCTCGGCGCGTACACCAAGCCGGTGATCGAGCTCGACATCGACGCCGACGGGACGTACGACACGCAGACGGTCGTGCAGAAGCTCGACGACTCGTCCGACGTGACCGTGCAGGCGACGTTCGACCTCGTGACCGACGAGGTCATCGACGTGCAGCCCGTCAACGGCTTCTTCGGCGACGTCGACACCACGGTGTTCGACAACAACGTCGTCGTGATCCCGCTGAGCCTCGCGGACGTCGGCATCACGCCGGGCGCGACGCCGACCGTCCGGGTCTGGACGTACTCCGAGTACGCCGCAGCCCCGACGGGCGTGGTCGACGAGGTCGAGCCGTTCACGGTCGACCCGTTCACGCCGCCGTTCTGGTTCGACGCCGGCACCCCGGACTCGCTGTGGTTCCTGTCCGGTCCCGACGCGCCGATCACCGTGCACCGCACCGAGGCGGCCAAGGCCGGCGAGTCGCAGCTGCTCGTGCTGCACAGCCGCAACGCCACGACGACGGCGCGCGCGCAGCTCGTCGACGTCACGGTCCCCGCGGCGACGCCCACGACCACGAGCCTCAAGGTCAGCGGCTCGGCGAAGGCCGGTGCGGAGCTCACGCTCACCGCCACGGTGGACCCCGCCGAGGCGACCGGCACCGTCCGGTTCCTCGACGGTGAGACCGAGCTCGCCGCGGTCCCGGTGACCTACGGGAAGGCGACCGCGAAGGTCCGCCTCGGTGCGGGCTCGCACGCGCTGTCCGCGGTCTTCACCCCGGACGGCGGCACGTTCGCGGCGTCGACCTCGACGGTCGTGACGACCGAGGTCGCGAAGTCGGGCTCGACGCTCGGGCTCATGCTGTCGAAGGCGTCGGGGAAGCCCGGCGACGCCGTCAGCGCGACCGTGACCGTGAAGGGCCGCACCACGGCGCCGACCGGCACGGTCGAGATCCGCGAGCGCGGCACGGTGCTCGGCACGGGCACGCTCGTGACCGACGGTCTCACCGGCACCGTCACGATCGCGCTGCCGACGGACCTCAAGGTCGGCACGCACCAGATCACCGCGGTCTACCTGGGCAGCGCCGACGTCGAGAGCTCCAAGACGCAGCGCTCGTACCAGGTGAAGCAGGCACGCCGCAGCTGATCACCGGGGCCGCCGCACGGCGGCTCGCGCACGGCACAGGAGGGGCGTCACCGGTCGGTCCGGGGGCGCCCCTCCGGCGTGCCCGGACCGGGACCGGCGCGGCCGGGGAGCGGCCGGTCGGGGAACCACCCTCGCGGAGGTTCAAGCAGCGGTCACCGCCGACCGATCAACGGGTCATGACCGCTCACGCTCTCGCACCTCGTCCGGAGGTCGCCCCGCTCAACGCCGCCGAGCTCGTCTTCGTGGCGCAGCACCGCGAGCTCGTCGCCGGCCTGTGCGGCGGCTCGGTCGCGGCCGACTCCCTCGGCGCCCTGTACGACCGGGTCCTCGTGACGTGGGCGGCGTCGCCCGCCGAGGACCGCGTCGACGCCGAGCAGCTCGTGCGCGCGTTCGGGATCGCGCTCGGCGACCTCGTCGTCGCGCTGTCGCCGGGGACGGCGTGGGTCTCGTCGACCGACGACGCGGGCACCGAGCTCGCGCTCAGCCACCCGGGGGTCGACGTGCTCGTGTACCCGATCGGGGTCGTCAGCCGGCGCTGGTCGGCCGGCGAGACCGGGTGGCTCGCGGGGTACCCGGACGAGATCGCCCGCGGGCTCGCGGAGCTCGCGACCTCCGAGGGCTGACCGGCCGCTCAGAACAGGACGTCGAGCTCCGGCTCGGGCTGCGTGCCGCGCGGGACCCGCGCCGCAGGTGCCGTGCGTCCGCCGGCGGACCGCGTCGCCGCCGTCCGCGCGGGCGCCGCAGCGACGGCCGCCGTCGCGACCGGTGCCGGCCCGGCGACGCCCACGGTCACCTCGCCGGTCACCGACGTCCGGGTCACGACGACGTCACCCTGCTGGGCGGCCCGCGCCGCGGCACCGCACAGCGCGTCGGCCCGCTCGTTGAAGTGGTCGCCCTGGTGCCCGCGGACCCAGTGGAAGACGACCTCGCCCTCCCGCTCCGCGAGCGCGCGCTCGATGGCCTGCACGAGCCCGAGGTTCTGCACCGGTCCGCCGCTCGCGGTGCGCCAGCCCTTGCGCTTCCAGCTCGCGACCCATACCGACGCGCACTTGATCGCGTACGTCGAGTCGGACTCGATGCGCAGCGGCTCGGCCCCGGGGTGCGCGAGGACCGCCTCCAACAAGGCGGTGAGCTCGGCGATCTGGTTGGTGCCCGACGCGATCCCGCCCGACGCGGACGAGCCGTCGTGGTTGACCCACGCCCAGCCGCTCGCCCCTCCGGGGTTGCGCAGGCAGGAGCCGTCCGTGCTGACCGTGATCACGCCGACCATTGTGCCGGGCGCGGGCGGCACGCCGGCGCGCCGCACCCGCCGCCGGGGGGCCTCGGCCCGGACGTCGACCACGACGAGCACCGCGGCGCGGCGGTTCCGTAGTACCGGAGCGCGGAACGGCCCGCGCCCACCCGATCGGGCGACGGCGGGCCGCATCCCCTCACGTCCGCGCAGGTCAGTGCCGATGAGGTGGGCATGACGGCCATCGACGGCAGCACCTTCGACCTCTTCGACGACTTCACGTCGGGTGACGCCGCGCAGCGCGCCGCGTCCCGTCTCAGCTCCCTGCGGCGGCTGGCCGTCGTGCTCACCGCGGGCGCGCTCGTGGTGAGCGGCGCGGTCGGCGCCCGGGCCGCGCTCGACGCCCGGAGCACGGAGCCCGTGGTCGTCGCCCCCGCGGTCCTGTTCGGGGTGCTCGCGGAGCGGCAGCGCGACGCGGACGTCCTCGCGGAGGAGCCCGGCACGGCGCTGCTGGACCCCGCGAGCACGCGGTTCCTCGGCGAGACGACGGCCGGCAGCCACTACCTCGCGGTGCACGCGACGGGCCTCGTCTGCCTCGTCACGGTGCCCGTCGGCGAGGTCGCCGAGGTCGGGTGCACCGACCCGGTCGCGAGCGACCACCTGCTACGCGCGGAGCACACGTCACCCGTGCCGCTGACCCTCGCGCTCGTCCCGGACGGCCTGGCCCCGGCCGCGGACGGGGCCCCGTGGGAGCGCCTCTCGGCGAACCTCTACGTCCGCGACGGGGTCTCGTCGCACTCGTAGCCGCCCGACCCTGCCCGCGCCCGGCCCGGCCTGGCGGCTGCTCCCGCGGCCAGGGCGACGGGCCGCCCCCCGCGCTCACCCGGGGCGGGTCGTCACCGTGATCCGGCCGCTGGTCAGGCTGCGGTCGAGGCAGCCGAGCACGCGGCGCACGTCCGCCTCGCTCGCCTCCGGCTCGAACGTCATCGTGGCCGACCACGGCGGCGCGTCCGCAGTCATCAGGGACTCGGCGACGGCGTCGTCGTCGCACGCACCCAGGTCACCCCTCGGGTCGCGGATCTCGATCACCCAGGGTCCCCCCTCGGGGACGGCGGGGGCGTCCCCGGACCTCGTCCGGCCACGAGCACGGCGACGACCGTGAGCGCCGCACCGCCCACGACCGCGGCCGCCACCACACGCGTACGCACAGCCGCTCAGTCCAGCGTGAGCGCCGTGACCACGCGCGTGACGCTCGACGTGAGGCCCCAGCGCGTCGTGAGCTCGACGAGGCGGTCGGGGTCGGCCGGCGTTGCGGGCAGGGTGTCGTCGACGTCGCCGACCGGGGCGTCGGGCGCGACCCGGACGACCGTCGGCGCGACCGCGAGGTAGTCGGCGGCCTCGACGAGCTTGGCACGCTGGCTCTTGGTGAGCCCCGCGTCCCCGGCGTCGCGCGCCGCGAGGATGCCCGCGAGGTCGCCGTACCGGGCGACGAGCGCCGCCGCGGTCTTCTCACCGATGCCCGCGACACCCGGCAGCCCGTCGCTCGGGTCGCCGCGCAGCACCGCCATGTCGGCGTACGCCTGGCCGGACGCGACCGCGTACTTCTCCCGCAGCCGCGCGGTGTCGACGACCTCGAGGTCCTTGATGCCGCGCTGCGTGTAGAGCACGCGCACCGGCACGTCGTCGTCCACGAGCTGGAAGAGGTCGCGGTCGCCCGTGATGACGTCGACCGGGGACCGCTGCGCCGCGGGCCGGGCCTGCTCGCGCGCGACGAGCGTGCCGATGACGTCGTCGGCCTCGAAGCCCGGCGCACCGACGCGCGCGATGCCGAGCGCCGCCAGCACCTCCGCGATGACGGGGACCTGCGGCGAGAGCAGGTCGGGGACCTCCTCGGCCTCCGCACCGCCGGGCAGCACCTCGGCGACGCGGTGCGCCTTGTACGACGGGATCGCCTCGACGCGGAACGCCGGGCGCCAGTCGTCGTCCCAGCACGCGACGAGCCGCGACGGCCGGTGGTCGGTGACGAGGCGCGCGATCATGTCGAGCAGCCCGCGCACCGCGTTGACCGGGGTGCCGTCGGGCGCCTTGACCGAGTCGGGGACACCGAAGAACGCCCGGAAGTACAGCGACGCGGTGTCGAGCAGCAGGAGCGGGCGGCGGTCCGTCATGCACGGCACGCTACGGGACACCGGTGACGCCGCGGCGGCATCCGGCGCTCGGGTCTCGTGCTCGCGCACCGTGCTGCGTCCCGTGCTCGGAGCTCCTCCCGCGGGCGAGGTGGCACGCTGGGTGCATGACGGCTCCCCTCGGCGGCACGACTCGCGGCGGCACCCGGTGAGCGCGCCGACGTCGACCCCGGTCGCGACGCGGGTCGACCGCTGGACCTGGGCCGTGCGCCTGTTCCGCACGCGCGCGCTTGCCGCCGCCGCGATCCGGGCCGGGCACGTGAAGGTCAACGGCGACCGGGCGAAGCCCGCGACGCAGGTCAAGATCGGCGACGAGGTGCGCGTGCGCGAGGGCGGGGTCGAGCGGATCGTCGAGGTGGCGCGGGTCATCGAGAAGCGTGTCGGGGCGGCGCTCGTCGCCGACGTGCTCGTGGACCGCACCCCTCCCCCGCCGGAGCCGACCGAGATCGCGTTCGTGCCGACCCGGGACCGCGGCGCGGGGCGGCCGACCAAGCGCGAGCGGCGCGAGATCGAGAAGTTCCGCGGGCACTGACGCCGGGCGGGGGCCACGGGCGCGCGACCGTGCGTCACGGCCCCCGCTGCGCGTCCGCGGACCGGGCCGGCCGCTGCGGGTCGCACCCGCGCCACGTCCCCCGCCCCTCCCCGAACGCACCGCACGGCCGAGAGGTTGTGCACCCTGGGGAGGATGTTTCTCCTCCGCCTCGCGACCACAGGCGGATGCCGCCGGGCCTCCCGCACCGGTGGACTGGCGGGTATGACGGTGATCTCGCCCCTCGACCGGTCGCACGCCCGCGCTGCCGCCGTGCGCCGCGGCCCCGCCGTCCGGACGGCCCCGGGCCAGGCACCGGCGGTGCTCCCGGCCGACGAGCCGCTCGACCCGCTCGTCGGCATCGCGCTCGCGCTCGTCGGCGGCCTCCTGCTCGGTGTCGCGGCCCAGGTGCTCCAGGGCGTCCTGCCCGGCGCGTGGAGATCGGTCGCCACGTCGGTCGCCGTCTGGAGCCTGATCGGCGCCGGACTCGGCTCGCGCGTGACCGGGCGGTTCGCCCCCGGGCTCGTCGGCGTCGTCACGCTGCTCGCGCTGACCGGCGGCTACTCCGCCGCCGCGTCGCTCCAGGGCGTCCCGGCCGGCCCGGGGTACCTGCTCTTCTGGTCGCTCAGCGCGGTCGTCGGCGGCGTCGTGTTCGGCACCGCGGGCGCGTGGTGCCGGTTCGGGTCGGCCCGCGAGCGCGTCGCGGCCGCCGCCGTGCTCGGCGGGGTGCTCTGCTACGAGGGTCTCGTGCGGACGTTCGTGTTCGCCGACCAGGTGCCCGAGGGCCTCACGATGGTCGTGCTCGGCATCGGGGCGCCGCTGCTCGTCGGGCGCACGACGCGCGAGCGGGCGTACGCCGGCGTGGCGCTCGTGCCCGCGACGGCGCTCGGGCTGACCGCCTACCTCGTGCTCGACCTGCTGCCGGTCTGACGCCGGCCCCGGCTCAGCCCCTGGCAGGGCCGCCGCGCCAGCCGAGCAGCAGCACGCACACGTCGTCCCGCCCCCGCTCGTCGCGCAGCAGCCGCTGCACGAGCGCCGGGACCGCGACGCCCGCCGGCTCGTCGCGCAGGCTCGCCCCCGCGACCGCGAGCCCCTCGAGGCTCTCCTCGAGCAACCGGTGGCGCCGCTCCACGAGCCCGTCGGTGTAGAGCAGCAGCCGGTCGCCGGGCGCGAGCTCGAACGTCCCCTCGCGGCGCTCGCGCCCCGGGATCCGCACGCCCAGCGGAGCCGAGCGCCCGCCCCACAGCAGCTCCGCGCCCCCGCTCGCCCGTACCAGCAGCGGCGGCAGGTGGCCCGCGCACACGTACCGCGCGCGCCCCGTCGCGAGCTCGACCTCGACGTAGGCCATCGTCGCCATGGCCGCGGCGTGCACCTGGTCCACGAACCGGTCGAGCCGCTGCACGAGGCGCGCCGGCCCGACCCCCGGACCGGCGACGGCGCGGATCGCGCTGCGGACCTGACCCATCGCGCTGGCCGCCCCGAGCCCGCGCCCGACGACGTCCCCCACCACGACCGAGAGCACCCCGTCCGCGGCGAGGAACGCGTCGTGCCAGTCCCCGCCGACGTCGAGCGCCTCGACGCCCGGGCGGTAGGCGCTCGTCACCTCGAAGCGCGGGTCGACGGGCGGGTCGGTCGCGAGCAGCGAGTGCTGCAGCTCGTGCGCGACGGTCGCACTGTGCTCGTAGAGCTCGGCGCGGTGCAGCGCGAGCCCGGCCTGCTCCCCGAGCGCCGTGACGACCTCGAGCGCGAGCGGCTCGGCCCCCGGGTCGTCGCGCGGCAGCAGGACGAGCACGCCCTGCGGACCGGCCTGGCCGCGCAGCGGGACGACGACGCGGCCACCGTCGAGGACCGCGGGGCGCTGCCCGAGCGACGCGTCCGACGGCAGGCCGCCCACCTCGTCGACCCGCTCGCCGAGCGACCCGTGCAGCCGCAGCGCCCCCGAGGCGTCGGCGAGCCACACCGTCGCCGCGCGTGCACCGAGGTCCCCGACGGCCGCGTCGAGCACCGCGTGCGCGACACCCCGGACACCCGTCGCCCGGGACAGCGCCGACGTCGCCCGCTGCAGCACGCGCACCTGGGCGGCCGACCGGTCCGCCTCCCGGCGGGCGGCGAGCAGCTCGCGCTCGTACCGCGACCGCTCGCGCGCGCTCGACAGGGCCACGTGCACCTGGGCCCGGCCGTCCGCGTCGGTCCCCCGGACCAGCGCGGTGAGCAGCACGGGCATCCGGCCCGCGGGCGTGCGCAGCTCGAGCGCGACCTCGTCGGCCCGCCCGTCGACGTGCAGCATCGGCGCGAGGTGCGTCTCCCAGTAGATCCGGCCGCCGACCGACAGCAGCCCGCTCAGGCGCACCGATCCCACGACGTCCTCGCGCGCGCGGCCGACCCAGCGCAGGACCGTGTCGTTCGCCTCGACGACCGTGCCGTCCGCGTCGAGCACGAGCAGGCCCGACGGCGACGACCGCCATGCGTCCGCCGGACCGGCCGTCATGCCGCCAGGTACTCCCGCATCGCGGCCACGAGCTCGTCGGGGGCGCTGAGGTTCGGGCAGTGGCCGACCGCGTCGAGCAGCGCGTACTCGCTGCGCGGCAGGTGGTCGCGCACGTACTCCCCGACCGCGACCGGCGCGATCGCGTCCTCCCGGCACTGCACGACGAGCGCGGGGACGGTGCAGCGTGGCAGGTCGGCGCGGTTGTCCGAGAGGAACGTCGTCCGGGCGAACGCCCGCGCGATCGCGGGGTCCGTGCGGCAGAAGCTGCTCGTGAGCTCCTCGCCCAGCTCGGGCCGGTCCGGGCGGCCCATGATCACCGGCGCGATGAACGCCGACCAGCCGAGGTAGTTGTCGTCCATCGTGTCGAGCAGCTCGTCGATCTCGTCCTGCGTGAAGCCGCCCGTGTACCCGTCGTCGTCGACGTACCGGGGGCTCGGTCCGACCAGCACGAGCCGGTCCACGAGGTCGGGGCGCGCGACCGCCGCGAGCACGCCGATCATCGCGCTGACCGAGTGCCCGACGAGGACGGCCGGGCCGGCGTGCAGCGCCTCGATCACCTCGAGGACGTCGCGCGCGTAGCCGTCGAGGCGTCCGTGCCGCGCCGGGTCGTAGGCCGAGGCGTCCGAGCCGCCCGCGCCGACGTGGTCCATCAGGACGACCCGGTGGGTTCCCTCGAACGCCGGGACGACGTGCCGCCACATGCCCTTGTCGCACCCGAAGCCGTGCACGAGGAGCAGGAGCGGGCCGTCGGCACGGCCGCGCACCTCCACGTTGTTGCGCCTTAGGACGTCCACCCGCGACAGGGTACGTGCGGCCCTCGGGGCCCGCACGGGGCGACCCGGCGGCCCGCGTGTCGCGCCGCGGGCCACCCGTCGGGAAGGGCGGCGGGTCAGCGCGCCGTGAAGTCGAGACCGTCGTCGGCGACCGCGACGACGCTCCACGCGCCGCCCTCGTCGTCCGTGAGCTCGTAGCTCGGCACGAGCACGCTCGACCCGTCGGCCTGCGCGACCATCGCGAGCCCGAGCCGCGCCGACGTCAGCGTGACCTCCTGGACCGGCCACGAGATCGGCGAGCCCGCCGGGGTCAGCGGCGGGACCGTCGGCTCCTGCCCGGCGCCGTCGGACGACGCCTCGGAGCCGAGGTCCTCGGTCGTGGCCAGGGTCTCCTCGAGCGCACGGGCCTGCCCAGCGAGCGGCATCACGCCCACGGGCGACGAGCCGAAGCGCGGGTCCATGAGCCGCTCGACCGCGGCCGCGGGGCTCACGACGTCGTACTCCCCGAGCTCGACGACGGGCGCGAGCGAGCCGTAGAGGGCCTGCACGCCGTCGGCGACGAACGTCAGGCTCCACGACACGCCGCTGCGCTGCCCGTCGAGCACCTGGTGGGCATAGACCGTCGTCGCCGCGGGCTGCCCGGTGTCGGTCGCGACCTCGAGCTCGTACCCGCCCGCGTCCACGCCGAGCCGGTCGAGCAGGTCCCGGGTCTGGGCGCTCGCGTCGTCGCCGCTCGGGGCGGACCCCTCGGGCGCGCACGGGGGCAGCGCACCGAGGCCCGGGTCGCCCTCGCCCTCGGTGAGCCCGCTCGTCGCGGGGCCGTCCGGCGCGACCACGTCGGTGCCCGGGTCCGCGGGCGCGACGTCCGGGGTCTCGGGCGCCGACCGCACGCAGCTCCACGGGTCGCGCGCGGGGTCGGAGTAGCTCAGGCTCGCGAGCCCGTCGGGCTGGAGCTGGACGTTCGGTCCGGTGCCGTCCTGCGCCCCGACCGTCCACGCGCCCCACTGCTGGGTGGCGGCGCCCTCGACCCCCAGCACGCCCGCGACCCGCTCGGCGGTCTCCTGCGAGAACACCGACGCCGGGTCGAACGTCCACGCGCGCGCCGACCCGCCCTCCTCCGCGAGGCCGGAGCCCGTGAAGACGGTCCGCCCCCAGAAGCCCGGGGCGATCATCTTCGTGGCGACGGTGCTCTGGTCCAGGGCCATCGACTCGGCACCCGACGCCGGGGTCGCCGCCCGCCCGGTGCCGTCCAGCGTGATCGGTGCAGCCGCGGGGGTCGGCGCGTCGCCGCGGCCCAGCGCGTAGGCCCCCGAGCCGATCACCGCGACGCCCGCGACGGCCGCCGCGACCTGCAGCCAGCGGGCCGGCCGGCGTGCGGCACGCGCCTCCCGCGCGGCTCCGAGGTCCGTGACGCCCGACGCGTCCGCGCCGGCGCCCGACGCGCGTGCTGTGACCGCCTGCCGCAGCGCCGGGAGGTCCGCGACGGTCGACGCCGCGGGGTCGGCGGCCCGCACGCGGTCGAACGCGACGTCGGGCGTGGGCTCGTGCGGCGCGGGCTGCGGGCCGCCGGCGCCGGTCGCGTCGCTCGGGCCGGTCGGGCCGTCGGGGGTCGACGTCATGGTGCTCTCCTCGGGTGCGGTGCGGGACGTGCTGCTACCCCACCTGTGTCCCGGGGAGCCGGGTCCTTGCACGGTTCGCCTGCCGGTCGCCCGGACGCCGCGCTCGGCTGCCGCGCGGTCGCCGCACCACGCTCGCGCCGGGTCCGGGCCGCGCCTACGACCCGGGCGTCTCCGCCCACGCCTCGCGCAGCCGGGCCCGCGCCCGCGAGAGCGCCGCGTCGGCCCCTCCGCGCGAGATGCCCAGCACGTCCGCGAGCGCGTCCCCGGTGAGCCCCTCCCACGCGTTGAGCAGCAGCACCCGGCGGTCGCGCGCGCTCAGGGCCGCCAGCACCTCGCGCACGCGCTCGTCGGTCACCGCGAGCTCGGCGGGGTCGTCGTCGGCCGCGACGTCCGGGACGTCGCCCACGGGGACCGGCCGGCCCTTGCGCCGGTGGTTCGCGAGCACGAAGCCGGCCGTCCGGTAGAGCCACGGCAGCTCGGCGCCGAGCGGCACGTCGCCGCGCCGGCGCCACGCGACCGCGAGCACGTCCGCCGCGAGGTCCTCGGCGTCCCCGCGGGCGCCGCGCCGCACCAGGTAGCGCAGCACCGCCGTCGCGTGCTCGCGGAACAGGGCCTCGAACCAGGCGTCGTCACGCGGTCCGGCCGGGGGCGTCGGTGCGGCGGGACGGTCCGGGTCGACGGGGACGTCCGGGCTCGGGCTGGTCCGGGGCTGCACGGGTGCTCCTGGGGCTCGGTGGCGCGTCACGGGCGGACGGGTGCCTGTACCCGCACTGTGTCGCGTCGCCCCGCCGTCTTGCACCGGCGGCAGGACCCGCCGGCCGGCCGGCGGCTCAGAGCCCGTCGGCCACCGTCGCGGTCACCTGCAGCCAGGCGTCGCGCGTGCGCCGGTGCAGCGCGTCGTACTCGATGGGTCCGCCGGGGATCAGGCGCTTGTCGTGCGGGACGTCGAGCACCGCGCGGGTCAGCGCACCGAAGTGCTCGTGCAGCCGCTTGCGCAGGTGCTTGTCGACCTTGGGCTCGGGCGCCGAGAGCACCGTGACCGCGTGGCGCACCATCTCGGCGTGCCCGGTGGCCCGCAGCGCGTCGATCGCCCACGCCGCGGACTGCGCGGTGTCCTCGCGGACCGTCGAGACGATGACGAGCTGGTCCGCGGCGTCGATCGCGGCCTGCCAGTTCGAGGCGCGCATGTTGTTGCCGGTGTCGATGACCATGACCCGGTAGAACCGCGAGAGCGCGGTGTGCAGCGACGTGAACCCCTGCGCGTCGACCGACGCGGCCGACGCCGCGTCCTCGTCGGAGGCGAGGACGTCGAACTGCGAGCGGCCCTGCGAGCGCACGTAGCTGTCGAGGTCGCCCACCCGCGCCGAGGCGAGGTCGGTGAACCGGCCGATGTCCTGGAGCAGGTTGACCGCGGTGTTGGAGTGGCGCGCGTGCGTCGAGCGCCAGCCGAGCGTGCCGCGGGTCTCGTTGTTGTCCCACGCGAGCGTGTACCCGCCGCGGTGGATGCCGAACGTCGCGGCCATGAGCAGCGTCGCGGTGGTCTTGTGCGCGCCGCCCTTGGGGTTGATCACGACGATGGTCTTCGGCCCGTCGAGGCTGCGCTGGACGGAGTCGATCGCCGCCCGGCGCGCGCGCTCGGCACGGCCCGGCGCGGGCGACACGAGGCCCCCGGTGACGCGGCGCAGCCCGGCCTGCCAGCCGTTGTGGGCGGCGCCCTGCTGCGCGGTGCGCCGGCGGGTCGCGAGCAGGTCGTCGAGCGTCGGCGCCTGGCCGGCGGCGGCGACGGTCCGGTGCTCCCCGGTGCGGGTCCGGGTGCGCTCCTCGGCGGGCGCGCGGGTCTCGGCCACGGGCGCGGGGACGGCGGGGGTCGCGCCCGACGCGGTGTCGGTGACCGCGGTCGGCGCCTCCTCGACGCTGCCGTCCGGGTGGATCAGCAGCGACCACACGCCGTCCGGGTCCTCGACGGTCGCGGGGACGGGGCGCCCGAGCCCGGCGGCGATCTCGGCGACGAGCCCGGTCACTGCGGCGCCCGCCTCGGCGACGCTGCCGAGGGCCACCCGGCGCACGGAGCCGTCGACGACGACCTCGGCCGTCCCGTCCGCCCGCACCACTGCCTGGACGACGGACGGACCGGGTGACGGGTCTGCCGTCAACGCACTGCTCTCGCTCATGGGTCGGCCTCTTTCGTCGACGGTCACGCCAGGCACGAACCTACGCCGCATCGCCCTGACGTGCCCAAGTGTGCCCGAAGGTCCGGTATCGGACTCCACCCGCGCCGCTCCTCACGGGTGTCGAAGCGGTTCCGATAGAGGAGGCATGACGATGTCGACGACGCGCGCGGGGAGCCCGGCCGCGGTGCCGTGCGCCGCCCGACCGTACGCGTCGCTCGTGCACACCGACGGCGCGTGCCGGTGCTTCGCCGGCGGGCCGCCGCCCGAGTACGCGGCCCCGCGCCCGCTCGGCCCGCGCCTGGGTCTCGTCGACGGCGGCCTCACCTCCGGCACCCGGTGGGTCCCCGCGGCGACGACGACGCGGGCCGAGCGCGCCTGCTGACGCCCGCCGGGTGACGTCCACCCGCTGACGCCGCCCGCGCCACCGGTGCCCGCGCACCCGCCCGCGCAGGTCCGCGCCCCCGCCCCTACGCTCGTGGCGTGCGGCCGTTCCTCCTGCTCGCGTCCCGCGCCGACGACCCCGCTGCCGACGGCGAGTACGCCGCGATGCTCCGCTACGGCGGGCTCGCCCCCGAGCGCCTGCACCGCGTCCGCATGGAGGCCGGGCCGCTCCCGCGGATCGACCTCGACCGGTACGCCGGCGTCCTGGTCGGCGGGAGCCCGTTCAACTCGGCGGACCCCCCGGAGAGCAAGTCCGAGGTGCAGCAGCGCGTCGAGGCCGAGCTCGCCCCGCTGCTCGACGAGATCGTCGCGCGCGACCACCCGTTCCTCGGCGCGTGCTACGGCGTCGGGACGCTCGGCGCGCACCAGGGGGCCGTCATCGACGGCACGTACGCCGAGGAGATCGGCTCGGTCGAGATCACACTGACGGACGCCGGCGCGGCGGACCCTGTGCTCGCGGGCGTGCCGCGGACGTTCGAGGCGTTCGTCGGGCACCGGGAGGCGTGCCGGACGCTCCCGGCGCACGCGGTGCTGCTCGCGTCGTCGGCGACGTGCCCCGTGCAGATGTTCCGGGTGCGCGAGCACCTGTACGCCACGCAGTTCCACCCGGAGCTCGACGTCGAGGGCATCGTGACGCGGATCGAGGTCTACCGGCACGCCGGCTACTTCCCGCCGGAGGACGCCCACCGGGTCGAGGAACGGGTGCGACGGGGCGCCGTCACGCACCCCCCGACCATCCTGCGGAACTTCGTGCGGCTCTTCGGGTGAGCGCGACGGGCTGACGAATCGATTCGAAACGCCCCTGCCGCATTGTTACCGATCGGTACCCATTGTTCCGGGCCCGGGGGCTGGCTAACTTCGCCTCGCCGCGCGCACGTCGCGGCGACGCGTCGGCGCGTACCGGCGCGAGCCGACCCGAGGAGCCCAGCACCGTGGTGACCCGCCGAGAGCTGTCGACCGCCTCCCGCGGCGTCCCGACCGTCACGCCGACGCCCGGACCCGCCCCCACGACGACGACGCCCCCGGGCGCCCGCTCCGCGACACCCGCGTGGCTCCCCGTCCTGCTCGGCGTGCTCGCGCTCGCCCTCGTCGCTGGCAGCGCGCTCGTCGTCGTCCGCGACGTCGCGTTCGAGTCCGAGGCCGAGTACGGCTGGGTCGTCGTGCAGGACGTCGGCGACGGCTCCGTCACCGCGGTCCAGGACCTCGACCAGGACGGCCCGACGCTCACGCTCGAGGTCCCGACGACCGCGGGCCTCGAGCCCGGTTCCCGGATCGCGGTCCGCTACGACGCGGACGACCCGTACGACGTCGTGCTGACCGACCGCCCCTCGCGGCTGCCGCTGCTCCTCGGGGCGGGCGTCGTCGGGCTCGTCCTCGCGGGCGTCGCCGTCGCGCTCGCGGCCCGCGTCCGCCGGGCCCGCAGGCAGGTCAGCCGCCGCTCGTGAGGTTCCGCTCGGCCCGCCGGTCCGCCGTCGCCCAGCCGTGCACGGCCCGCGCCAGCATCGCCCCGCCCGCGAGCACCGCGGTGACCGAGAGCGCCGTCCCCAGGGTCCGGAGCGCGGAGGCGTAGGACGCGACCGCAGCGGCCGCCCCCACACCGACCACGATGCCCCAGACGATCATGGAGCTCTTGGCACGCTCGCGGAGGGTGTCCGACTCGCGGTTGAGCTTCCACTCCGGCACTGCGGTCTCGTGCGCAGCCATCAGGCCCTCCTCGTCGGTGTCCACGGTGACGAGGAGGGCATCGGCACCGTGCGAGGGATGCTGAGGAGCGGGGCGCGACGGCACCCCGGCGCGCCGCGGGATTCACTCGGACGGGCGTCCAGGACGCGCCGGCGCGAGCGGAGGGGGTGCTCGGTCTAGCGCTCGGCCTCGGGGTCGACGGTGAACCAGACGGTCTTGCCGCCCGGCTCACGACGCTCGATGCCCCACGCGGTCGACAGCGCGGCGACGAGCGCCATGCCGCGGCCGCTCGCCGCGGTCGGGGCCGGGTGCAGGACGCGCGGTCGGTCGGGGCTCTGGTCGGTCACCGAGACCTTGACCGCCTCGCCGTCGACGCGGACCTCGACCCGGATCTCGCCGTCCGGCGGCCCGTGCAGCACCGCGTTGGCCACCACCTCGCCCGCGAGGAGCTCGATGACCTGGTTCGAGACCCCGTGCACGCCCGCCTCGGCGATCGACCGCATGATCCAGTGCCGGGCGGCGCGCGGGGCCGCGCGCTCCGGCGTCAGGACCAGCTCGACGGTGTGCGCGCGGGCATCCTGACGTCGCGCGCTCGCAGCGCTCCGCAGCTCCCTGACATCGCCCACCGGTCCACTGTGCCCGAAGGCGCGGGAGTTCGCCGGGTGAACAGTCGACCCGATCCGGTGAGCAGCAGCGCGGATCCGCGTCCGGGGACCGATCAAGCGTCGGTCACCCGCGGGTCAAGCGCGGGTGCGCTCGCGGCGCGCTCCGGGCTCCCGCCGGGGCGGGCACGGGGCCGCGCAGCGTGGCAGCCTGGACCTCATGACCTTCCCGCGACGACGCCTCGGACGCTCCGGCCTCGACACCAGCGCGCTCGGCCTCGGGTGCTGGGCCCTCGGCGGCCCAATGGCGAGCGGCGACCAGCCCCTCGGGTACGCGGGCGTCGACGAGGACGAGGCGACCCGGGCACTGCACCGCGGCGTCGAGCTCGGCGTGACGCTGCTCGACACCGCCGACGCGTACGGCGCGGGCCGCAGCGAGGAGCTGCTCGCCCCGGTGCTCGCGGCGCACCCCGACGTGCTCGTCGCGACCAAGTTCGGCAACACGATCGACCCCGCGACCCGGCAGCTCACGGGCGTCGACGTCTCCCCCGCGTACGTGCGCGAGGCGCTGCACGCCTCGCTGCGCCGGCTCGGGCGCGACCACGTCGACCTGTACCAGCTGCACACCCCGACGGCGGGCGCGGCGGTCGCCGAGGAGCTCGCCACGACGCTCGAGCAGCTCGTCGACGAGGGGCTCGTGCGCTGGTGGGGCGTCAGCACGGACGACCCCGACGAGGTCGAGGTGCTCGCGCACGCGCCGCACCTCGCCGTCGTGCAGATCCAGCTCAACGTGCTCGACGACAACGCGCCGATGCTCGCGCTGGCCGAGCGGCACGACCTCGGGGTGCTCGTGCGCTCGCCGCTCGCGATGGGCCTGCTCGGCGGGCGGTACGCCGCCACGAGCCGGCTGCCCGAGGACGACGTGCGCGGGCGCGAGCCCGGGTGGATGCGCTGGTTCTCCGGCGGCGCGCCGGCCCCCGAGATGCTCGAGCAGGTCGACGCCGTGCGCGCGGCCCTCACCGCGGACGGGCGCACGCTCGCCCAGGGGGCGCTCGGGTGGATCTGGGCGCACGACGAGCGCGCCGTGCCGCTGCCCGGGTTCCGGGACGTGCGCCAGGTCGAGGAGAACGTCGGGGCGCTCGCCGCGGGACCGCTCGACCCGGCCGTGCACGGGGAGATCGAGCTGCTGCTGGGACGCGGGTCGGGCTGACCCGGCGGGGCGGGTCCCGGCTCCGGGACGCGCTGACCGGCCGCGGGTCCGGCCGACGGCCGAGCCGGCCTGGTCCCGGGATGTCGGCGGCGTGCAGGACGATGGGCGGGTGCCCGACTACCTCGCCCGCATCACCGTCCAGGACGTGCCCGACGACGACACCCGCGCCGGCATGGCCGACGCGCTCGGCGCCGTCGACGACGTCGCCGACGAGGCCGCGCTGCCCGGCGCGCCGCTGCCCGGCCCCGTGACGTTCACGGTGCCGGGCGAGGCGCCCGACCTCGAGACGGCGACCGGGGTCGCCCAGCGCCACGCCGCGGAGCTGCTCGACGGGTTCGAGTTCGAGGTGGACGTCACCGAGCGCTGACCGCCGACCGGTCCGACCGCCGCACGGTCCGTGCGGCGCAGGGCGTCACGCAGACGGCGGCGTCGGGACGCCCGGTGCCGGGTAGCCGGCGTGCACGCGGGCGAGCTTGTCCTCGGACGGCATGAGGATCCAGAGCACCGGGTACACGATGAGCTGGCTGCCCGGGATCACCATGAGGACGAGCAGGAAGAGCAGGCGCGCGGGCCAGGGGTCGAGCCCGAACCGGCGGCCGAGCCCGGCGCACACGCCGCCGAGCACGCGGCCCTGGACGGGGCGGATCAGGCCGTCGCGGCCGAGGGTCTCGTGGATGCTGGTCACGGGGTTCACGTTCCTTCGTTCGTGGGGTGTCGCTCTGACACCTCCACGGTGCCTCCGACGCACCCACCCCCACATCGGGGACCGGCCCTGAGCCGACCCGGACAACGCCCTGACGCTGCCCTGACCGCACCTGAGCCGGTGCCCTGAGACGGCCCCGGGGTGGTGCGGTCAGGCGCCCCACCGCTCGGCCGTGCCCGTGCACGGGCCGGTGACCGTGCCGTCGGTCTCGCTCGTGAGCGTCCACTCCCAGCGGTCACCGAGCTCGTCGAACGCCTCCGGGGCGAACCGTGCGACGACCGTCGCGCCCTCGAGCCCGAAGTCCTCGAGCGGCGCCCCCCGGTTCTCGAGCTCGGCGGTGCCGTCAGCCGCGGCCGACACGACGTCGACCTGGAACGTGCGCGCACCGCTGCCGTCGGGCCGCGCGACCCGGAGCCGGTACGCGCCGGGGCTCGCGACCGCGCCCGTGCGCTCCCAGCGCACCTCGACCCAGCCCTCGCTCCGGGTCTGACGGCGCACGACACCCCACCGGCTCACGGGGCCCTCCTGGGCCGGCACCGCGACGCTGCCGCCCGCCGCCGGCCCCGCCGACCCGTCCGTGCCGGGGACCATGCAGTCGGACGTCACCGTGTCCGACGACGAGGCGGAGTACGGGCCGAGCTGGAACGCCGCCGCCGCGACGCACACCACCACGGAGGCCGCGACTCCCCCGCGCACGAGCCCGCCGGTCCACCACGCGGGCGTGCGCGCGTCGGCCCGCCGGACCACGACGGTCGAGAGCAGGCTGTCGGCGAACGTGCGGCGCTCGGCCTGCCACAGCGGCCGCAGGTACCCGACGTACACGATCGCGTCGAGCAGATGCGCGAACCAGCGGACGACCGTGCGCACCAGCCCGGCGGGACGCCCGTCGGAGTCGCGCACGACCGCGATCCCGGCGACGAGCTTGCCGGGCGTCGAGCCGACGTACGCCTGCAGCAGCACGAGCACGACGAACGTCAGCACGACCCACGGGCTCTCCCACCAGGACCCCGGTGCCCGCGGTGCGTCGATCCCGGCGGCGAAGAACGGCGCGGGGCTCGGCGCCGTGACCGGCTGGACGGCGAACGCGAGGTACGTGACCGCACCCAGGGCGGCCGTGTCGAGCAGGTGCGCGACGACGCGCGCGCCCCACGACGCGTAGGCCGGTCCGGCGGCGCGCGGCCACCAGGGGCGGGCCTCGGGCCGGTCGGGGTCGGGCCAGGCGATCGCGACGCCCGACGGACGCGGCGGCTCGTCGGCGGGCCCTTCGGTGTGGCTCCGGTCGGCACGCCCGTCGGCGTGCGCGGGCGTCGACGGTTCGCCGCCGGTCGCCCCGCCGCCCCCTGCGGTGGTCATGCGGTCATCCTGGCGCACGTCGGGCGCGCACGGGGGTGGATCAGCCGGTCGGCGGGCGCGGGATGCGGCCGTCGGCGCGCAGCGGGTACCAGCGGTTGCCCCAGCGGCGCGTGACCTGCGGCTGGTCCACCGTCGCGAGGTCGGTGACGCTGCGCGTGACCACCCCGGCGACGTGCAGCGCCGCGGGGTCGTCGTCGGCGGTGAACCGCACCGTGATGCGGGCGCGGCCGCGCACGACGCCGAGGTCGTACGCCTCGACGGTCACGAGCCCGCGCGCGGCGGCTGCGGCGGCGGGCAGCACGTCCTCGGGCGCGGTCGACCCCCGGAGGAGCCCGACGCCGAGCGTGACGCGGTACGAGGGCACGAGGACCGGCCGGTCGGGTGCAGGGCCGGTCAGGCGGCGAGGACCCGGACGCCGGCGCCGGAGACGTCGAGGCGCACGGCCCCGAGGTGCGGGACGACGACGTCGGCGGTCAGCGCGTCGCCGTGCGACTGGGTGGCGAGGGCGAGCGTCGCCGCACCCGCGTCGCGGCCCGAGGCGAGCCCCGCGGCGGCGTCCTCGACGACGAGGCAGCGGACCGGGTCGACGCCGAGCCGGCGCGCGCCGAGCACGTACGGCTCGGGGTCCGGCTTGCCCCGCGCGACGTCGTCGGCGGTCACGACCACGTCGGGGACCGCGAGACCCGACGCCGCGAGCCGCGCCCGGGCGAGGGTCAGGTCGCACGACGTGACGATGGCGCTGCGCCCGGTGCCCGCGAGCGCGGCGAGCGCCTCCGCGGCGCCGGGCAGCACCTCGATGTCCCCCGTGTCGGTGACCTCGAGCTCGACGATGCGGCGCAGCGCCCGGGCGCGCTCCTCGGGCTCACGGTCGGCGAGCAGCGTGTCGACGATGTCGCGTGCGGGCACGCCGTGGAACCGGAACTCGCGGGCGCGCACGTCGTCGATCCGGAACTCCTGCGCGAGCCGGGTCCAGCTGCGCACGACCGACGCGAGCGAGGAGATGAGCGTGCCGTCCATGTCGAACAGCACGGCCTCGAACGTCGCGCCGTCGAACAGCACGGAACCGGGGGCAGCGGTCGACAGGGGCATGTCCCGAGGGTGTCACGCGCCGCGGGCCGGGGCCGAATCCGCTGGTCGCACGGCCGGTAGGAGCCGCAGCGGGGCGCGCCGGCCCCCGGACGCCCGGCCGCACCTCAGACGCCGCACGGCTCGTCTGAGGTACCTCAGGGCCACCTCAGACGCGGTCCGGCGCCCACGACCCGTCGACCGACCGATCCGGACCCACCCCCCTCAGGACGAACGTGGAGGTCGTGCGGGAGCGGGTCCCGCACCACGGAGGAGGAGCCGACATGAACGGGATGTGGGGACCGGCGCTCGACGCCGAGGTGGCCTACCGGGCCGAGCAGCTGCACGCGGCGTCGCGGTCGGGCCGGGCGCAGGGGCGCGGGGGCGAGCGCGCCGACGGGGACGGCTCTCGGGCGCGGGTCCGCACAACCGCGCGGGTGCGCCCGGGCCGTGGGTGGCACCTGCCAGGATCGGGGGCATGGCACGCAGCGCGATGACCATCCCGTTCGTCGCCCGGGCCGACGAGGTCCGGCGGCTCACGGACGCGCTCGGGCGCGCCGGCGCCGGGCAGCCCGGCGCGGTGCTCCTCGGCGCCGACGCCGGGGTCGGCAAGACGCGGCTGCTGCGCCGCACCGCCGAGCTCGCGGAGCAGGCGGGCGCGACGGTCGTGACGGTGCACTGCGTGGACCTCGGGGAGATCGGCCTGCCGTACCTGCCGTTCGCGGAGGCGCTCGCGCGCCTGCGGGACCAGGTGCCGGAGGTCGTCGAGCCGGCCGTGGACGCCCGCCCGGTGCTCACGCGGCTCGTGCCCGCGCGGCGTGGCGCCGGCCTCGCCGCCGTCGGCGGTGGCGGGCACGCGGGTGCCGGCGGGACGGGCGCGGGTCGCGCCGGTGGCGAGCAGGGGGCGCCGCCGGAGGACGCGCGCGACCTCGGCCCCGGCGAGGACCAGGCGGGCCGGCTCCAGCTGTTCGACGGCATCGCCGCGGTGCTCGGTGCGGTCGGCCGGCCCGGGGCGCCGCTGCTGCTCGTGATCGAGGACCTGCACTGGGCGGACGCGTCGAGCCGGGACGTGCTGCGCTTCCTCGTGGCGCGGCTGCGCGACGAGCACCTCCTCGTGGTCGCGAGCTACCGGACCGACGACCTGCACCGGCGCCACCCGCTGCGCCCGATGCTCGCCGAGATGTCCCGGCACCCGCGCGTCGAGCGCATCGACCTGCCCGCCTTCACGCGCGACGAGCTGCGGGAGTTCGCGGCGGCGTTCGTCGGGCACCCGCTGCCCGAGGCGGACCTGCTGCGCGTCGCCGAGCGTTCCGAGGGCAACGCGTACTTCGCGGAGGAGCTGCTCGACGCACGGTCGGGGCCGGACACGCTGCCGTGGACCCTCGCGGACGTGCTGCGTGCCCGCCTCGAGCACCTCGACCCGGCGGTCCAGCAGCTCGCGCGCATCGCGTCCGTCGCGGGGCGGCGGGTGACCGAGCCGCTGCTGCGTGCCGTCGCGGCGGACCCGGAGGCGGGGTTCGGCACGTGGTCGGTGGACGACGCGCTGCGGGAGGCCGTCGCGCACCACGTGCTCGTCGGCGAGGAGGGCCGGATCGCGTTCCGGCACGCGCTGCTGGCCGAGGCCGTCTACACCGACCTGCTGCCCGGCGAGCAGGTCGCGCTGCACCGCGCCTACCTGCGGGCGCTGCGCGCCGACCCGTCGCTCGGGCCGCTGTCGCGCCTCGTGGTGCACGCGCTCGAGTCGCACGACCTCCCCGTCGCCGTGGACGGGTCGTGGCGTGCCGCGCAGGACGCGGCGTGCGTGCTCGCCCCCGCGGAGGAGCTGCGGCACCTCGAGACCGTGCTGCGGCTCTGGGAGTCGGTGCCGGACGCGGGCGGCCTGGTCGGCGTCGTGCGGGTCGACGTGCTCGAGCGGGCGGCCGACGCGGCGAGCCGGTCCGGGCAGGTCGAGCGCGCGATCACCCTCGCCCGGGAGGCCGTCGCCGCGGCCGAGGACGACCCCCGCCGCCGCGTCGGGCTCCGCACCGAGCTCGCGCGTCACCTCCTCGCGGCGGACCACGAGCTCGAGGCCCTGCGCAACGCGACGCAGGCCCTCGAGGACGACCCCGAGCCCCGCCAGCTCGCGTGGGTGCTCGCGACGCACGCGCGTGCGTCGCTCACGGCCGACCGGGACGACGACGCACGCGCGTCCGCAACCCGGGCCGTCAAGGTCGCGCGCGAGCACGGCGAGGCCGCCGCCGAGTCCGACGCGCTCGCGACCCTCGCGGTGCTCGTCGTCGACGACCCCGCGCACGCCGCCGAGCTGCTCGCGACCGCCGAGCGCCGGGCCCGCGACGCGGGTGACCTCGTGACGGCCCAGCGCTGCACGTACAACCTCGCGACGACCCTGTACTACGACGGTCAGCTCCGCGAGGCGTCCCGCGTCCTCGCGCGCGGGCTGGAGGAGTCCGCGGCGACCGGGCTCGCCTGGACGGAGTTCGGAGTCGCGCTGCGCTTCTTCGCCGAGCTCGTGCGCTACGCGCTCGGGGACCTGACGCCCCTGCGTCTCGGCACGGAGCCGTTGATCGAGCTGCAGCCCGGGCTCATGGCGGCGGTGGGGCTGTACGCGGCGGTCGCGCGCGGCGACGCGGACGCCGTCTCCCGCGGCCGCGCGTTCGAGCCGGGCTGGGAGCGCGACGCGCAGATCGCGCTGCTCAGCGGCGGCTGCCTGATCGACGCGCTCACCTGGGCGGGCGAGCTCGGGGACGCCGCGTCCGTCGGCCGGCGGCTCATCGACCACCTCGGGCGCACGTGGAGCGAGACCTTCCTCGGCGCCATCTGGCTCGCGGCGCTCACGATCGCCGCGCTCGCCGACGACGCGCACGGCCGCCGGCTCGTCGGGGGCGACACCGCGGAGCTCGTCGAGCACGGGAGCGCCCTGCTGGCCCGGGCGGCGCGGGTCGCCGAGCGCGGGCGTCCGCGCGGCGGGCGGCTCGGGCCCGAGGGCCGGGCGTGGCTCGCCCGTGCGCGCGCCGAGCACGCACGCCTGGCCGGCACCGACGACCCCGACCTCTGGCGCGCCGCGCGCGACGCCTACGCGTACGGGTACCGCTACGAGGTCGCCCGGTGCGAGTGGCGCTGGGCCGCGGCGCTGCTCGACGCGGGCGACCGCGCGGCGGCGACCGAGCACGCGCGGGTCGCTCTCGAGGAGGCGGAGTCGATGGGCGCCCAGCCGCTCGCCGGCGCCGTCCGCGACCTCGCGCGCCGCGGCCGGCTCGACCTGCCCGGCGTGCGCTCGGCCGGGGGCGACGTGCTGACCGCGCGCGAGGCCGAGGTGCTGCGGCTCGTGGCGCGCGGGCTGTCCAACCGGCAGATCGGCGAGGAGCTGTTCATCAGCGCCAAGACGGTGAGCGTGCACGTGTCGAACCTGCTCGCGAAGCTCGGCGCCTCGGGACGCACGGAGGCCGCGACCCTGGCGCACCGGCGGGGGCTGCTCGACGGGTCGTGACGCGGGGAGGCGGGGAGTGAGGCAGTTCACCCCCCGTTCGCGAACCCCCCGGGTTACCGTGGAGGTCGGCCCACTTTCCCCGTGCACCGCAGCACGCCTCCTCGAGAAGAGCCCCCCATCACGCGTCCCGTCGTCCTCGTCCACGGTGTCCGCACGTCGTCCGCGATCTGGACGCACCAGGTCCACGCGCTGGCGCGCAACGGTCACCGCACGATCGCCGTCGACCTGCCCGGCCACGGCCGGCGCGCGCACGAGCGGTTCACGCTGTCGGGCGCCCTCACGACGATCGACGACGCCGTCGCGTCGTGCGACGTCCCGCCGCTGCTCGTGGGCCTCTCGCTCGGCGGGTACATGTCGCTCGCGTACGCGGCGCGCCACCCGCACAAGCTCGCGGGGGTGCTGCTCGCCGGCTGCTCGACCGAGCTGCGCGGCAAGCCGCTCGGCGCCTACCGCCGGCTCGCGCACCACGTGACCGGCGCGCTCCGGATCGGCGGCGGCACGTGGCACGTCGTGTCGGACATGCTCGCGGCCGTGCGCGGATACTCGCCGCTGGCGGACCTGCGCCGCGTGCACGTGCCCGTCTGGCTCGTGAACGGGCGCCGCGACCCCCTGCGCCTCGACGAGCGCCGCTACGTCAGCGCCCGCCCGGGGACCCGGCTCACCGTGGTGCCGCGCGCCGGGCACGACGTCAACAGCCACGCCCCCGCGGCCTTCAACCGGGTGCTGTTCGCCGCGATGCACGAGCTGCGGCTGCCCGGGCCGGCGGTCGTCGCGCGCCTCGCGTCCGCAGCGTGACCCCCACGGCCTGAGCCGCTCGAGGCCCGGGCGTCAGGCCTCCGCCTCCCGGCGGACGACCCGCACCAGGTCCTCGACCGAGAACCCGAGCTCGCGCGCACGCCGCACGTACTCGCGCGCGGCGATCGACGCCTCACGCTCCCGGTCGGCGCCGCGCACCGCCACGAACGTCCCGAGCCGCCCGCGCGTCTCGACGACCCCTGCCTGCTCGAGCTCGCGGTAGGCGCGTGCGACGGTGTTCACGGCGAGGCCCAGGTCGTCGGCGAGCCGGCGCACGGTCGGCAGCCGGTGACCGGGCGGCAGCTCGCCGGCGACGGCCTGCGCCTCGAGCTGGCTGCGCACCTGCTCGTAGGGCGGCACGTGCGACGCGGGGTCGACGACGAGCATCAGCGCGCCCCGGCGGCGCCGGGCAGCCCGGCGGGGACCGCGGGCGCGGGCGGCTGCGGCCACAGGCGTCGGCGCACGTGCCCGCGCGGGTCGAGCAGCACGCTCGCGCCCGCCGCGACGAGCAGCCCCACGAGCAGGACGAGGGAGAGACCGTCCTGGATGGTGCCGACCTCTTCCGCGCGCGCCGTGATCACGAGCAGAAGGTACGCGCCCACGGTGAGCGGCACGGTGACGAGGTCGCGCGCCGTGCGGGCACGCAGCACGTCGTCCCACGCGAGCGCGAGCGGGGTGGACGCGGCCTGCCGGGCGCGCAGGAGGCGCGCGAGCAGCAGCTCGGTCCCGACGACGGCCGCGACGGGGACCCCGACGCCGAGCGCGACGAGCGCCCCCGGGAGGCCGGGACCCTCGCGCAGCGCGGCCGCGGCGGTGACGGCGACGCACACCCCGGCGAGGACCCACGCGCCGCGCCGCTCGTGCGGTGCCACGTAGTCCTCGACGACGGGGACGCTCGCCCGCGCGACCCGGGGGCCGCGGTCGTCGACCGCGCGGGTCGTCTCGCGCCAGGCGAGCAGACCCAGCCCGGCGGCGGTGCCGGCGAGAAGCCGAGGAGCACCGCGTAGCCGCGCAGGTCGCCGCCCGCGGAGCCGAGCAGCGCGGTGCCGTCGTCCCCGGGCAGCAGCGGCAGCGGCAGCAGCCCGCCGAGCAGGGCGCCGGTGGCGGCCCACCGCTCGCGACGGCGGGAGCGGGCGACGACGTGGGGCTCCGTCGCGTCGTCGAGCGGGAGGTCGACCTGGAGCGCGGTGCGGCGCACGGCACCCCGGACGAACGCCGGCACGAGGCTGTGCACCAGGAGGGCGAGCGCGCACACGGAGGTGAGCGTCGCGAGCACGAGCGTGGACCCCATGACCGGACTCCTTCGTCGTGGTCCGGACACGAGCGCCGGACGTTTTGTACCGCGTTTGTCTCACTTTAACGGTACAAACCTGCGACAGACAACGGTCAGGAGGTGGACCCGTCCGCGTGCCGCTCGACCTTGGTGTCCGGACCGGGGAACACCAGCGTGCGCTCCCCCGTGTCGGACCACTCGACGACGAACGGCGGCTGCCCGTCCGGGTGGCGCAGCTCGACGACGACGCCCTCACGCACGTGGCCGCCGACGACGGTCGGCCGGCTCACGATCAGGTCCCCCACGGCTGCTCTCATGGCACGTCTCCTCCCACGAGCGGGTGCCCTCCCATCATGCGCGCGCGGCGTCGCCCGCGGAACCTCACCCGGCACCACGCGGGCTTCCTCTCCGGGACGACGTGCCACGCGTGCGGGCCCGGCTCGTGGCGCGGACCGTGGCCCCACGGATCGCGTCCCCGCAGGTCCCGCCCGCGTGCGCCCGACCGCCGCGCGCACGGGCACACCGCCGTGAACCGGTGCGCCCGTGGGCGCCCGCGTCTACGGTGAGGCGCATGGCGCCGTCGAAGACACCTGCGGTCGAGCTCGAGGTCGAGGGCCGGACGGTGCGGGTCACCAGCCCGGACCGGCTCGTCTTCCCCGCGCGGGGGCTGACGAAGCTCGACGTCGTGCAGTACTTCGTGTCCGTCGGCGGCGGGATCCTCGGGGCGCTGCGCGAGCGCCCGACCACGCTCGAGCGCTGGCCCAAGGGCGTGTTCGAGGGGGCCCGGCTCTCGACGCGCACGGACTCGACGGGCGACGCGTTCTTCCAGAAGCGGGTCCCGCAGGGCGCACCCGACTACGTCGAGACCTGCACCATCGCGTTCCCGAGCGGCCGCACGGCCGACGAGGTCTGCCCGACCGAGCTCGCGGTCGTCGCGTGGGCCGCCAACATGGGGACCCTGACGTTCCACCCGTGGCCGGTCCTGCGCGGCGACGTCGACGCCCCCGACCAGCTCCGCATCGACCTCGACCCCCAGCCGGGGACCGACTACGCGGACGCCGCACGCGTCGCCCCCGAGCTCCGGTCGATCCTCGAGGAGCACGGCCTGCAGGGGTTCCCGAAGACGTCGGGCGGGCGCGGCCTGCACGTCTTCGTGCCGATCCAGGCGCACTGGACGTTCACGCAGGCCCGCCGCGCGACGATCGCCGTCGGCCGCGAGCTCGAGCGGCGGCTCCCCGACCAGGTCACCACGAAGTGGTGGAAGGAGGAGCGCGGGTCCAAGATCTTCGTCGACTACAACCAGATGGCCCGCGACCGCACGATCGCCTCGGCGTACTCGATCCGCGCGAACCCCCGCGCGACCGTGTCGGCCCCGCTGCGCTGGGCCGAGGTCCCCGAGGTGCACCCCGACGACTTCGACGTGCTGTCGATGCCGGGGCGGTTCGCGGAGGTCGGCGACCTGTTCGCGCCCCTCGGTCCGGACCGCAGCGGGCTGCCCGACGACGGGTGCTCGATCCGCCCGCTGCTCGACCTGGCGGACAAGGACGAGCGCGACCACGGGCTCGGCGACCTGCCCTACCCGCCCGAGTACCCCAAGATGCCCGGCGAGCCCAAGCGCGTGCAGCCGAGCCGCGACCGGGACCGCCCGTCGGCCGCCGCCGAGCCGGACGCGACCTCCGCCCCCTGACGCGACCGCGCGCCGGTCGTCGGCTGGCCGTCGCGCGCCCCCTCGGCCGCGGCGGCTGCTGTCCGCCGTGCCGGCCTCATCCTGCGCGCGGGTCCCCGGGCTGCGGCGGGGCCGGCCGCGTGATCCGCACGACGCCCGCGTCGAGGTCGACGTCGAACGGCGGCGCCTCCGACGGTCGCTGCGCGATGGCGGTCCGCTGGCGCTCGCGCTCCTGCGTCAGGTGCGTCCGGCTCGGCTGGAACACCTCGACGAGCTCGCCCAGCATCCCGGCGCCGACGCCGTCGCTCAGCGCGCCGCGCGCCCCGCGCACACCGCGTGCGCTCAGGCGCTCGAGCAGCACGGCGACGACGACGACCAGCACGACGACCGCCACGAGCACGCCCCAGCCGCTGTCCATGACCCGAGCGTACGGCGGCGTGCGGGCACAGCCACGGCCACGGCCGGACGGCGCCGGCACGGACGCGCCCGCACCGGCGCGGCAGTCGTTAGCGTCAGGGCATGTTCCTGCTCGACGACGGCGCCCCCGTGCTCAGCCCGAGCGACCTGGCCGTCTCCGCGACGTGCGAGCTCGCGGTCCTGCGGCGCCTCGACGTGCAGCTCGGCCGGTGGGAGGCCGTCGTGAGCCCGCCCGACGCGCTCGACGTGCGCACGTCGCAGCTCCGCGACGCGCACGAGCAGCAGGTGCTGGCCCGGTACCGCGCGCAGCACGGGGTGTTCGACCCGGCGACCGGCCGGGGTGTCGCGGTCGTCGAGCGGCCGCCGTTCGTGTGGGCGCGTGACCGGCGGGTGCTCGAGGACAAGCACGCCGAGACGCTGGCGCTGCTGCACGGCGGCGCGGACGTCGTCCACCAGGCCGGCCTGTTCGACGGCGGGCTGAGCGGCTGGGCGGACTTCGTCGTCCGCGCGGACCCGCCAGGCGGCGCGTGCACCGTCGTCGACGCCAAGCTCGCCCGCCACGCCCGCACCACGGCGCTGCTCCAGCTCGCCGCGTACGGGGACCTGCTCGCCCGGGCGGGGGTTCCGGTGTCCCCGCACGTGCACCTCGTGCTCGGCGACCGCACGGTCACGAGCCACCGGCTCGACGAGCTCGCGCCCGTGTACCGCGAGCGCCGCGCCCGGCTCGAGCGGCTCGTCGCCGCGCACCTCGCGCAGCCCGGGCCGGCGGTGTGGGGCGCGCCGGGCGTGCGGGCGTGCGGGCGCTGCGACGTGTGCGCGGGCGAGGTCGAGCGGACGCGCGACGTGCTGCTCGTCGCGGGCCTGCGCACCACGCAGCGCGCGCGGCTGCGCGACGCGGGCGTGCGCACGGTCGACGAGCTCGCGACGAGCAGCGGCCCCGTCGCCGGCGTCGGGGCGGCGACGCTCGACGCCCTGCGCGCGCAGGCCCGGCTCCAGGTCCGGCAGTCGCCGCCCGCGGGCACGGACGCTCCCCCGGCCGCGCAGGACGCCCACGGCGACGCCACGCCGCTCGGCACGCCGCTCGACACGCACGGTGACGTGGGGGCCGCCGCGCTCGGCGCGGACCGCGCGGACGACGCGCCCGCCGGGGACCGTGCGGACGACGCGCTCCGCGGCGACCGCGCGCCCGGCGCGCCGCCCCTGGTCTTCGAGCTGTTCGCTCCCGAGGTCATCGGGCTGCTGCCCGCGCCGGACCCCGGGGACCTGTTCTTCGACTTCGAGGGCGACCCGCTGTGGGTCGACGAGGCCTCGGGCGAGTGGGGTCTGGAGTACCTGTTCGGCGTGGTCGAGGCCCCGGCGCGTCCGGGCGACGCGCCCGTCTTCCGGACGTTCTGGGCCCATGACCGTGCGGCGGAGAAGCAGGCGCTGCTCGACTTCCTCGACTATCTCACCGAGCGCCGCCGGCGCCACCCGCACCTGCACGTCTACCACTACGCGGCGTACGAGAAGTCGGCGCTGCTGCGGCTCGCGGGCCGGCACGGCGTCGGGGAGGAGGTCGTCGACGACCTGCTGCGCGACGGCGTGCTCGTCGACCTCTACGCGACCGTGCGCGCGAGCCTGCGCACGGGCGCCCCGTCGTACTCGATCAAGAAGCTCGAGCCGCTGTACCGCGACGCCGCACGCGACGAGGCGGGGGTGACGACCGCGGGCGACTCGATCGCCGAGTACGCCGCGGCGTGCACGCTGCGCGCCGTCGGGGCGCTCGACGAGGCGCAGCGCCGCCTCGACCAGATCGCGACGTACAACCGGGACGACTGCGTCTCGACGCTCGGGCTGCGCGACTGGCTGCTGGCCCGGGCGGCGGGGCACGGCGTGCACCCCCGGGCACCGCTCGACGCCGAGCCGCTCGACGGGGTCGACGACGAGGCGCCCGAGCGCGACCCGCTCGTCACGACCCTGCTCGCGTACGCGGACGCCCCGGCCGACGCGCAGCCACCCCTCGACGCAGCGCCGGACCGGCCCAGCGGGACGCGCACCGGGCAGCCGTCCGCCAGGAACGCCCGCACCGCCGACCAGCAGGCCGTCGCGCTCCTGGCGGCCGCGCTCGGGTACCACTGGCGCGAGGACAAGCCGTTCTGGTGGGCGCACTTCGACCGGCTGAGCGCCGCGCCCGACGAGTGGACCGAGCGGCGCAGCACGTTCGTGGCCGACGAGGTGGAGGTCGTCGAGGGCTGGTCGATCCCGCCGCGCGCCCGCACCGCGCGCCGGGTGCTGCGCCTCGTCGGCCGGCTCGAGCCGGGCAGCGACCTGCGCGGCGGGGCGAAGGCCTTCGCGCTCTACGACCCGCCCCTCCCCTCGGCGGCGAAGCGCAGCGAGGGCGGCCTGCGCGGCTGGACGGAGCGGGTGACCGTGCGAGCCGTCGGGACGGAGGCGACGATGCCCGCGGGCGTGCACCCGGGGCTCACCGCGCCGGACGGCGCCCCCGACGCGGGCGCCCCGCCGGGTCCGGCTCCGCTCGACGCGCCCGCCCGAGGAACCGCCCGCGCCGCCGACCGGGCCCCCGACCGTGACGTCGTGCTCGTGGAGGACGCCCTCCCGTCCGACGCCGACGAGCACGACGCCCTGCCGATGGCACTCGGCCCGTGCGCCCCGCCGCGCACCGCCTCGATCACCGCCGCGGTCCGCGCGCTCGCCGAGGCCGTCGCGGCGCACCTGCCCGGCGTCCCGCGCGGGCCCGCGCTCGACCTGCTCCGGCGCGTGCCCCCGCGGACCCGCAGCGGCGCCCCGCTGCCGGGCGTGCGTCGCGCGCCCGACGGCACGCCCGACTACGTCGAGGCGATCACCGCGGCGCTGCTGGACCTCGACGACTCCTGCCTCGCCGTCCAGGGACCGCCGGGCACGGGCAAGACGTACACGGGCGCCCGGGTCGTCGCGGCGCTCGTCGCACGCGGGTGGCGCGTCGGGGTCGTCGCGCAGTCGCACGCGGTCGTCGAGAACCTGCTGCGCGCGGTCGTCGCCGCGGGCGTCGACCCGGACCGCATCGGCAAGAAGCCGTCCGAGGCGACCGACCCCGCCGCTCCCTGGCGGCACCTGCGCACCGACGCGCAGTTCGCCGCGCTGCTGGGAGACCCGCCCCCAGCCCCGTCCGCCGGCGACGGCGCACCCGCCCCCGGTCCGCGCACGGGGCCCGGCGCGGTCGTCGGCGGCACCGCGTGGGACCTCACGCACACCGGCCGGGTCCCGCGCGGCTCGCTCGACCTGCTCGTCGTCGACGAGGCGGGGCAGCTCTCGCTCGCGGACACCGTCGCGTGCTCGGTCGCGGCACGGCGGCTCCTGCTGCTCGGCGACCCGCAGCAGCTGCCGCAGGTCAGCCAGGGCGTGCACCCCGAGCCCGTCGACCGCTCGGCCCTCGGCTGGCTGACCGACGGCCACGACACGCTCCCGCCGCACCTCGGGTACTTCCTCGCGGAGAGCTGGCGCCTGCACCCGGCGCTGTGCGCGGCGGTCTCACGGCTGTCCTACGACGGGCGGCTCACGAGCGTGCCGGCCGCCGCCGGGCGCTCTCTCGAGGGCGTCGAGCCCGGCGTGCACCGCGTGGTCGTCGAGCACGAGGGCAACGCCGTGGCGTCGGTCGAGGAGGCCGCAGCCGTCGTCGTGCTCGTCCGCGACCTCGTCGGACGCCGGTGGCGCGACCCCGCCGTGCACGCGTCCGGGGCCGCGGTGGACCGTCCGCTCGAGGCCGAGGACGTCGTGGTCGTCGCGCCGTTCAACGCGCAGGTGTGGACGGTCCGGCGCGCGCTCGACGCCGCGGGGCTCACCGCCACGCGCGTCGGCACGGTGGACCGGTTCCAGGGCCAGGAGGCGCCCGTCGCCGTGCTGACGACCGCCGCGTCGTCCCCCGAGGACGTGCCGCGCGGCATCGAGTTCCTGCTCGACCGGAACCGGGTGAACGTGGCCGTGTCGCGCGCGCAGTGGTGCGCGTTCGTCGTGCGGTCGGACCGGCTCACCGACCACCTCCCGGCCACCCCCGAGGCGCTCGCGCAGCTCGGGGCGTTCGTCGGGCTCTGCGAACCGGTCGTGACCCCTGCCGGGGCGCACCCCCGCAGCGCTAGCGTGGCGACGTGAACCGTCGTCCGCTGCCCCGGTCCCTGCTCGGCGTCCTCGTGGTGGCGATCGGGGTGGCCGCGCTGCTCGACCAGCTGGGTCTCCTCGACGTGAGCCTCGGCGACCTCGTCTCGACGTGGTGGCCGCTCGCCATCATCGCGGTCGGCGTCGCGGCGCTCGTGACGGTGCCGCGTGCCTGGGTCGGGCCCGCGGTGATCCTGACCGTCGGCGTCCTGCTCCAGCTCGGTCGGCTCGGCATGCTCGACGTGAGCCTGTGGGGCCTGCTGTGGCCCCTCGCGATCATCCTCGTCGGGATCTCGCTCCTCACGCGGCTCGGCAGTCCCGGGACCGACGACGCGATCGTGAACTCGGTGGTCCTGTGGTGGGGGTCCGAGCGGCGCTCGACGTCCCAGGCGTTCCGGGGCGGGAGCCTCAGCGCGATCATGGGCGGGATCGAGCTCGACCTGCGTCAGGCGGCGGTCGTCGAGCGCGCGGAGATCGCGGTGTTCGCGCTGTGGGGCGGCGTCGAGATCACGGTCCCGCCGACCTGGCGGGTCACCGTGTCCGGGCTGCCGCTGCTCGGCGCGTGGGAGAACACGACCACCCCGCCCGCGGACCCGCACGCCCCGGAGCTCGTCGTGCACGTCACCGCGATCATGGGGGGCGTCGAGATCACGAGCCCGTCGCTGCTGAGCACGGACTGAGCGTGACGACCGCCGGGACGCGGCACGACGTCCGCCTGGCCGACGGCCGGACGCTCGCCGTCCACGACACCGGGCCGTTCGCCCCGGGCGGACCCGCCGACGCGCTCACGCTCGTGTGGCACCACGGGTCGCCGCAGACCGGCGCGCTCCTCGAGCCGCTCGTGCGGGCGACGCGTCCCCGCCACATCCGGCTCGTGTCGTACGGCCGCCCGAGCTACGGCGGCTCGTCGCCGCTCCCCGGCCGGGACGTCGGCTCCGCGGCGCGGGACGTCGAGCAGGTCGCCGACGCGCTCGGGCTCGGGCGGTTCGCGGTCATGGGCTCGTCGGGTGGGGGCCCGCACGCGCTCGCGTGCGCCGCCGCCCTGGGTGACCGCGTGACCGGCGTGGCGACCTTCGCCAGCCCGGCGCCCTACGCCGGGGACGAGGCCTGGTTCGCCGGCATGGCTGACGACGCGGCGCTGCGAGCCGCACTGCTGGGCCGGGACGCGCGGGCGCGCTTCCAACTCACCGCGGAGTTCGACGCGAGCGTCTTCGTGGCCGCTGACTGGGACGCGCTCGCCGGGCCGTGGGCCGCGATGAACGACGACGTCGCCCTGGCCGCGAGCGCCGGGAGCGACGGGCTGGTGGACGACGACGTCGCGCTCGCCCGGCCCTGGGGCTTCGAGCTCGGGCAGGTCGGGGCGCCGGTGCTCGTCGTGCACGGCGAGGTGGACCGGATGATCCCGGTCGCGCACGCCGACGCCCTCCTGCGCGGCTGCCCGCGCGCGGACCTCTGGCTGCGTCCCCGCGACGGTCACGTCTCCGTGCTCAGCGCGGTCCCCGTCGCGCTCGACTGGCTGCTCGACCACGCGCACGACGGGGTGGGCGACCTGTCGCCGGTGGACCAGCGGCGTCCCGGGCAGCCCGCCCCGGCCTGACCGGTCGGGTCCATCCTCCGCTGTCGCTCGGCGCCCCGCGTACGCCCGTCGGAGGCGCGCCACGTCGGAGGTACGCGCCACGTCGGAGGCGCGCAGCTCTGCGGGCACCCTGCACCGGCGCGCCGCGGGCGCGTCGCGCGCCCGCGGATCGTCCGGCGCGACAGCCCTCAACGATCCGGTGCAGGTGCGCGTTGTGGTGTCAGCAGCCCGGGACGAGGGGAAGGACGCCGCGTGGCGCACTGGAGGAAGACCCTGGACCGGATGGTCCAGGAGCGGCGGTCGGCGCTCGTCGCCTACGCGTGCCTGTTCGTGGTCGACCGCCGCGACGCGGAGGACCTGGTGCACGAGGCGCTCGTGCGCACGTTCGCCCGGCCCCGCGTCGTCACGGACGTGCACGCGGCGGAGGGCTATGTGCGGCAGGCGATCCGGACGGTCTACCTCGACCAGGTGCGGCGTCGGCGCACGTGGCGGGAGAAGGCGCACCTCTTCGCCGGGGGCCCCCCGGCGCGCGCCGCCGAGGACGCCGCGACGGCCGCGACCGACGTGGGTGCGGCGCTCGCGCTCCTGTCGCCCCGGGAGCGCGCGTGCGTCGTCCTGCGCTACTTCGACGACCTGACGGTGCCGCAGGTCGCCTCAGCGCTGCAGATCAGCGAGGGCTCGGTCAAGCGCTACCTCGCCGACGGCACCCGCAGGCTCCGGGGCGCGCTGCGGCTGGACGGCCCGGCGTCCGACGACACCGAGATCGTGCACGTGACCGACACGGGAAGGAGCGGGGCATGAACGACGACCTCGCCGCCGCGCTGCGCGGCTTCGCTGACCAGGAGCGCCACGTCGCCGCGGCGTCCGCCCCGGACTCGGCGCGCGAGTCGCGCGCGCTCGCCCGGCGGGTGGTGCGCCGCCGCGCCGTCCGCACCGGTTCCACGGTGACCACGACGCTCGTTGTCGCCGGCGGGATCGCCGCTGGGGTCCAGGCGTGGGATGCCAGGCCCGAGCCCCCGGCGCGACCGGTGCCCGCGCCGACGGCACCGGCTCCGACGCCGACGTCACCGACTCCGGACGTCACGCCGACCACGACGCCCTCCCCGACGGCCACCTCGGCGCCGCCGCCCACCCCCACTTTCCGCGACGCGGAGCCGATGTCGCCGGGGATGCTCGAAGCCTCGGCCGCAGGGTGGATGCTCGTCCAGCACGGCACGTGGCTCGACGGGGAGCGGGTCGGCTCGCCGGTGCGGCTGTACCTGGTGAGTCCGGAGGGCCGGCCGTACGTCGTGCCGACCGCGGGGGACCCGACGGAGTGGCTGGCTCTCGACTGGGCGCCCGGGACCTCACGCGTGCTGGTGCACGTGCGGGCGACGGCCGAGGTCGCGGTGCTCGATCTCCTCACGGGCGTGCGGGGTCCGACGCTCGGGAGGGGGACCGAGGCGCGGCTGGTGCCCGACGGCAGCGGCGACGTGCTGCTCCCCTCCGTCGACGGGACGGTCCGGCGGCTGTCAGCGGACGGGGCCGTGCGGTCCCTCACCCCCGCGTCCCCGGTGTACCCGGTCTCGGCCACGGCCGTCCTCGGTCCGGACGGCAGCGCGTTCGTCACCAACGACCAGGCGGGTCCGCGCGCCGTCGACGCGGACGACCTCTCGGTCCTGCCGATGCGGAGCCCGTATCCGGACCTGCCGGGCGCGTGCCGGGCGTGGATGTGGGTCGGCGCCACGGAGGTGCTGCACGAGTGCTCCGCGGGCGGCGCGTCGACCTTCGTCCTGCCGTCACCCGGCAGCGAGCTCTGGCTCGTCCCCGTAGGGGCGGGCACGCCGCGCAGGCTCACCGGGCTGCCCCCGGTGACGGAGGTCGGCGGCGCGTGGCGCGTCGGCGACCGCGTGGTCGCGGGGTCCTTCGGCTGGAATGTGACCGAGAGCACCTGGTGGGACGTCACGGACGGTACGGCGACGCAGCTGAGCGGCGGCGGGAGTGCGAGTCTCACCGTCGTCGGTGTCCGTCGGGACGAGCTGATCGTGGCGGACACCCCCTACGGGCCCCGCGGCGACCTTCCCGCCCACTGGATCCGCGCGGTCGACCCTGTCACGGGAGCCGTGCGCAGTCTCGTGGAGGGCGAGCCCGCCGGAGTGTCGACGTTCGTCGTGCTCCCGGCGACCTACGCCTCGGCGCCTCCGACGGAGATGGGGGACTGACGCAGCCGCACCCGGTACTCCTGCGGACTCACGCCGTGCGCGCGCCGGAACGCGGCGCTGAGCGCGAACGCGCCGCCGTACCCGACCTGGCGGGCGACAGCCCCGAGCGTCGCGTCGGTGCTGCGCAGCGCGTCGGCAGCGAGCGCCATGCGCCACCCGGCGAGGTACGTCATGGGCGGCTCGCCGACGAGCTCGGTGAACCGGCGGGCGAACGCCGCGCGGGAGACCCCGACCTCGGCGGCGAGACCGGCGACGGTCCACGGCTCGCCGGGCCGGTCGTGCACGAGCCGCAGGGCCCGCCCGACGACCGGGTCGCCGTGCGCGCGGTACCACGCCGGCGTGCTCGCGTCCGGGCGCGCGGACCAGGCCCGGACGGCGGAGACGAGCACGAGGTCGAGCAGCCGGTCGAGCACGACGGCCTGGCCCGGGGCGTCGCGCGCGATCTCCTGGGCGAGAGCGTCGACGACCGCCGTCGACCCCTCGCCGTGCCGCACGACCACGAGCGGGGGCAGCGCGCGCAGCAGCCGCTCGCTCACGACGCTGTGCTCGGGGTAGGTGCCGATGAGCATGAGGTCGGGGCCGTCGAGGTCGTTGCCCCACGTGCGGACGCCGAGCTGCATCGAGAGCACGAGGCTGCGGCCGTCGAGCGTCGTGCAGCTCTGATCCGGGTGGACGAGCACGCCCGGGGGCGTCCCGGGCTGGTCCGCGAGCGTGTACGGGTCCGGGCCGCGCAGGATCGCGACGTCGCCGGGGCTGAGCGCCTCGGGTGCGCCGGACGCGGGCAGGACGCACGCGGAGCCGCGCAGGAGCGCCACGACGGTGATCGGCGCGCGGTCCTGCACGCGGATCGACCACGGCGGGGCCATCACGCCGCGGAGCAGGAACGCGCCGAGCGCTCGCGGGGAGTCGAGCAGCCCGGAGATCGGATCCATGGGCCACACCCTAGACGCTCGAACATGTCAGCGCGCTCCTGAGCCATTCGCCGTCTCGCGCGGACGCGGTTGGCTCGTCCCATGACCACCACGCAGAGCTCTCCGCCCTCCGTCCCGACGACCTCCACGACCGGCGCGACCCGCCGCACCCCTCTGCCCGACCCGGGCACCGTCCTCGTCCTCGGCGGCACCGGCAAGACCGGCCGCCGCATCACCGCCCGCCTGCGCGACCGCGGCGTCGCCGTGCGCGTCGGCTCACGCTCGGCGACGCCGGCGTTCGACTGGACCGACCCCTCGACGTGGGACGCTGCGCTCGCCGGGGTCGACGCGGTCTACGTGTGCTTCGTGCCCGACCTCGCGGTCCCGGGCGCCGTCGACGTCGTCTCGGCGTTCGTCGCGCGCGCCGAGGCGGCCGGCGTGCGCCGCCTCGTCCTGCTGTCGGGCCGCGGCGAGGAGGGCGCGGAGGAGTGCGAGCGGCTCGTGCTCGGCAGCAGCATCCCGTCGACGGTCGTGCGTGCCGCGTGGTTCGACCAGAACTTCAGCGAGTACTACCTCGTCGACGGCGTGCTCGCGGGCGAGGTCGTCCTCCCGGCGGGCGACGTGACCGAGCCGTTCGTCGACGTCGACGACCTCGCGGACGTCGCGGTCGCGGCGCTCACCGAGGACGGCCACGCGGGCGAGCTCTACGAGGTCACCGGCCCGCGGCTGCTGACGTTCGCGCAGGCGGTCGCCGAGATCGGCGCGGCGACCGGGCGCGAGATCGCGTACGTCGAGGTGCCCGTCGCGGACTACGCGGCGGCGATGACCTCGATGGGCGCGCCCGAGGACGACGTGTGGCTGCTCACGTACCTCTTCACGACCGTGCTCGACGGGCGCAACAGCAGCGTCGCCGACGGCGTGGAGCGCGCGCTCGGCCGCCCGCCGCGCGACTTCGCCGAGTACGCGCGCGACGCCGCGGCGGCGGGGGCGTGGGACGGCGCCCCGGACGCCTGACGGGCGGGAGGCGGGCGACGCGGGTGCCGGTGGCTGCCGGCACCCGCGTCGTCAGCGGCGGAAGTACCCCGAGACGTCGGCCACGAGGTGGAGCGTGCTCGACGGGGCGTAGAACGACACGCGGCCCCCGGTGCCGGGGCGCACGATCACCAGGTTCGGCTCGTCGCGCCCCGCGACCAGGTTGAGGTTCGACACCAGCGGGAGCGTCGCGGGCGTCGTCGTCGGGAAGACGCGGACGTGCGTGACGGCCTGCGGCGCGACGCCCGTCACGTTCAGGACGACCGAGCTCGCGTCCTCCGGCACGCCGCGCCAGCCGGTGACGGTCAGGGTGGCCGGCACGCCCGGCTGGAGCGGCCCGCCGGAGATGCCGAGCCCGGTGCGCGTGTCGGCGAGGCGCTGCGGGGCGAGGGCGACGTACCCGTTGTCGCCCGTCGGCGCGTAGTACCCGGCGAGGTCGGCGACGAGGTGCAGGTCCGCGGCGTAGGTGAAGAAGCGGACCCGCCCCCCGTCGCCGACGCGCACGGTCACCAGGTTCGCCTGGTCGCGCCCCGGGCGGAGGTTCAGGTTCGAGATGACCGGGGGCTCCGCGCTCTCCGACGCCGCCGGCGCGGGGTACACGCGCACGTGCGTCATCTCGGCCACGTGCGTCGCGGTGACGTTGAGCACCACGGCGGTCGCGTCCACGGGGACGCCGTTGCGCCCGGTGACCACGAGATCGACCCACCGGCCGCCGCGCACGGGCGCCGACGGCACTCCCCCCGTCCCGTCGCGCGTGTCCAGGGCGCGCACGGGCGACATGGGGACGAACGCCGTCGCCGCGCCGGGCGCGTAGTACCCCGCGAGGTCCGCGACCGCGTGCGTCGAGGGGCCGTCAGCCATGAGGTCGACGCTGCCACCCGCACCCAGCGCGACGGTCACGAGGTTCGGCTGGTCCACGCCCTGCACGATGTTGAGGTTCGAGACCTCCGGCGGCCCACCGGCTCCGGCCGGCGTCGGGTACACCCGCACGTTGCCGGTCCCGGTGGCCTGCGTCGAGGTCACGTTCAGGACGACCGCCGTCGCGCCCGGCGGCAGCAGGTCGCCGAGCGGGAGCGAGACGGGCCGGCCGGACTGGAGAGCGCCGCCGCCGACGCCGGTGCCGTCGCGCGTGTCGAGCACGCGCAGCGGGTCCACCGGCGTGAAGCGGTCCCCGCCCGCGGCGACCGTGAACCAGCTGCGGAACGTGCCGGGCTGGACGGCGCCGGCCGGGCTCGTGAGCCCCGAGACGAGGAGCTCGTAGTGCCGGCCGCGCACGAGGTCGGCGGTCGGGGTGATCGAGACCCTGTGGGTCCTCGCCTCGTAGCTGCGGGTCGCGCTCACCGCGGTCCCCGTGGTCCCGTCGACGAGCCGGACGGTCTGCTCGGTCACGGAGGACGGCGCGACGTCCGGGAACGTGTGCACGGTCACGGTCGGGCGGACCGCGACGCCCGCCGCGTGCGGCTCCGGGAACACGTCGTGGACCCAGTCGACTCGGCCTGTGGTCCAGTCGAGACGCGTCTGCCGCAGCGCCAGGACGCTGTCTCCCGCGAGGACGCCGTCGAGCAGCCCGTCGCCGTCGAGGTGGGCGAGCGCGAGCCCGTGCGCGGAGACCGTCTCCTGCCACGGCACGGCGGAGGACGTCGGCGTGCTGAGCGTGCCCGACGCGCTCTGGAACATCACGCTGACCGAGCCGGCCCGTCGCGCGGCACCGACCACGTCGAGGAGCCCGTTGCCGTCGACGTCACCCAGGGCGAGAGCTCTCGGTGTCGCGACGTTGTCGTACAGGAGTCGCTCCCCGAAGCCGCCGCCGGGCAGCGCGGGGTTGATGGACAGGCCGCCCGCGGCGCGCACGACGTCGGGCAGGCCGTCCGCCGTCAGGTCGCCGATCACGACGTTGCCTCCGGCCGGCCCGTCGAGCGCGACGCCGGGCCCGAACGAGCCGTCGGCGAGCTGCGGGTGCACCTCGGTGCCGCACACGACGTCGGGGCGCCCGTCCTGCGTGAGGTCGCCCACGGCGACGGGTGCGCAGAGCGTCCCGAGCGACGCCCCGGCCGTGAACCCGCCCGCGCCGTCGTTGATGAACGCCTGCGTGGCACCACCCGCGTCCGCTCCGGCGTTGACGACGAGGTCGACGTCGCCGTCGACGTCCAGGTCCGCCGCCTCGATCTCGCGCGCTCCCCCGGCCACGGGGGTGAGGCCTGCGGCGACGAGGGTCCCGGCGTCCTGGCGCAGGACCTGGATGCCACTCGTCGTGGTCACGGCGACGTCGGTGCGCCCGTCGCCCTCGACGTCGAGGACGGCGACCTGCGTGCCGCTCAGCGTGCCGCCCGCGGCGACCCGCACGGCCGGGGCCAGCGTGGCGTCTCCCCGCCCCGGGTGGAGCAGCACCGAGGTCTCGCCCGGGACCGCGAGCACCGAGTCGACGAGCCCGTCGCCGGTCAGCTCGGCGGCACCGACGGCGCCGCCGTCCGGACCCGGCTGGGCGGACGGCAGGAAGACCGGCCGGGGGGTCGCGGAGACCGTCAGCCGGTAGGTTCCCTCCGGGCTCGAGCCGTTGGCGTTCCGGACGGCGATGGAGAGGGACCATGCGTCCGGCACGGAGACGATGCCGCGCTCGCTCGTCTCCGACTCGTCGACGTCGAGGAGCACCCGGCCCCCGGGAGCCTGGACCTCGAGGACGAGGTCGAGGGCGGGCGACCGGTCCGCGCCGGCGTAGTTCTGGACCTCCACCGCGTAGTACCCGGCCGACGTGGCGTCGTAGCGGTACCAGTCGACGTCGCCCTCGGGCGCGAGCGTCCCCTGCGCGCTCGCGTGCGACCACGTCTCCACCTCGAGCACCTGGGAGTTCGTCGACGTGTCGCCCGCGTCGTCGGCGTCCCGCGGCGCCCGGTCCAGCGGCACCGCCGGCGCGACCGTGCGGGCGGTCGGGGAGTCGACCGCCGCCGCCGCGTCCAGCACGCCGCGCCCGTAGAACGGGTCGACGCCCCGCGGGCCCGCGTCGCGCGCGGTGCTCACGAGCCGGTCCTCGACCAGCGCCGGGGTCGCGCCCGGGGTCCGCGCGAGCACGAGGGCCGCGGTCCCGCTCACGAACGGTGCCGCGAGCGAGGTCCCGTCGGCCTGCGCGTAGCCGCCACCGGCCGCGGGTCCGACGATCCGGGACCCGGGCGCCGCGATCGACACCCAGTCGCCCCAGCTCGAGAAGTCGGTGAGGGCCCCGTCGTCGTCCGTCGCGCCGACCGCGAGCACGCCGGCCACCTGCGGCGCGTACGCCGCGGGGTACTGGGCGACGTCGCTGCCGTCGTTCCCCGCGGCGACGACCACGACGACGCCGCGCGCGACCGCGGCCTGCATCGCGGCGAGCAGCACCGGGGACGGGTCCGAGCCGCCGAGCGACAGGTTGAGCACGTCGGCGCCGTGGTCGACCGCCCAGGCGATGCCCTGCGCGACGACGGAGTCGGCGCCGTTGCCGCGCGCGTCGAGGACCTTGACCGGCAGGAGCCGCGCACCGTACGCGGCCCCGACCGCGCCGACGCCGTTGTCGCCGTGCGCCATCGCGGCGCCCGCGACGATCGTGCCGTGCCCGTGGTCGTCCGCCGGGTTGCTGTCGCCGCTCACGAGGTCGATGCCCGGCTCGACGGAGCCGGCCAGGTCGGGGTGCCGGGCGTCGACCCCGGTGTCGAGCACCGCGATCACCGTGCCGGCGCCCGTGCTCAGATCCCACGCACGCGGGAGCCGGGTCAGGTCGAGGTAGGGCCACGTGTGCTCGAGGAGCGGGTCGTCCGTCCACGCCGCGGCGGAGCGCACGTGGTCGAGCTGGACCTCCGCGACGAGCGGGTCCGCCTCGAGCCGCGCGAGGACGTCCTCGGGCGCCTCGTCCCCGACCGGGACCTCGACGAAGCCGGTGCCGTCGACCTCGTCCGCACCGCGGGCGCCGACGGCCCCGAGCACCGCCCGCTCCTGGGTCGGGGTGGCGTCGTCGACGAACCGCACGAGCACGTGGTCGGCCTCGGGCGCCGGCTCGGCCTCCGGCGCGGGGGCGAACGACGGGACGTCGCCGCGGTCCGTGGGCCGCTCGCCGCCCGTCGGGTCCGCGACCGCGGCGGGCGAGGCGCCGGCGGGTGCACCGGCGGCCGGGAGCACCCCGGCGGCCAGCCCGAACCCGACGCACAGAGCGGTGATGCCGGCGACGCGACGACGCACGATTCTCCTGAGCTCGTTCCCCCGCAGGACGCGCTCGCGCCCCCCGACCTGCCATCGGCAGGAGGACGCACGCCGTGAGTGCCCCTGCACCGCTGCGGCGCGACGACCGGGCCCCGGCCCGGTGCGCCCGCGCAGGCAGCGGCACGACGATAGGCCCACGACGGCGGCGCGCGAAGGGAGTTCCGGGAGCAGCTCGTCCTGTCACCCTTCCGGACGCGCCCCGCCCCCGCAGGAGGCCTTCTGCGGGGGCGGGGCGAGCGGTCTGCAGCGCGTGCGTCGCGCCGCGGGTGCGCTCCGCGGGTGCGCGCTGCGCGCGTGCGGGCCGTCGGTCAGGTGCCCGCGTTCGGGTGGATCCCCTCCACGCGCGTCGCCCCGCGCCGCCGGACCGTGACCGGCTCGGCGATGTCCTCGAGCGACGACCATCCAGTGGAACCTCGTCCACGGCAGCCGGTCCATGCGGGCGGGGATGAGGCTGCGTACGGCGGGCCGATCGGTGAGGCCCTGGGCTGTCGCGTCCATGCGGACTCCTGTGTGCGCGTTGCGACGGGGAGGGCGAGGGGACTCCCGGCCCCGCCTGATTTCCCGGCCGCTAGGCGCGCGCACAGGGGCCTGCAACACGAACGGGGTGGTCAGCGGCTCCCGCGGTAGGTGCTCCGGCACGCCGAGCCGGCGTCGGAGTCCACGGGGGCGGCGTCGGCGAGCACCGCGACGGCCCGCGACCGCGCGAGGTGGGCGTCCCCCAGGCCCTCGGGCGCGACGACGCGTCGGCCGTCGAGCACGCAGGAGCGCAGGGGCTCGTCGAGCGCGTCGAGCGCGGGCACCGCGTCCGCCGAGAGCCCTCGCAGGTACAGCACGTCGAGCTGTTCGCGGGCCTCCTCGGTGGTGTTGTGCCGCACGATCAGCGCGTCAGGGTTGGCGAGCGCGAGGGCGAGCATCGCGACGGCGACGACCTGGACCGCCGCACGCGGCAACCACGTCCCGCGCCAGCGCACGCCCGCGGCCATGACGAGCACGAGCAGCACCGCGAGCACGATCTCGGCGACGAGCACGAGCAGCCGCAGCCGGGTCAGCCCGAACGCCTCGACGTACAGGTCCATCCGGCGCAGCGCGGAGGCGACGACCCCGAGCGACCCGACGCACAGGAACCCGAGCGCGACGCGGGAGACCAGCCGGTCCTGCGCGGTCGCGCGCGGCGCCCGGCGGGCCGCGACACCGACGACGACGAGGGTCAGCGCGGTCACGGCCACGAGCTGCGCGAAGCCCTGGCGCGCGTACTCCGCGTAGCTCAGACCCAGCGTGTCGAGCACGTGCCGGTGGCCGTCGACCAGCGCGCCGACCTGGACCAGCACGAACGCGAGGACGAGCGTGCCGAGGGCCACGACCGGCAGCAGCCACTCCCCGCGCCGGGCGGGCCGCCCCTCGGGCAGCCGGTGGTCGGACCACGCGGGCGGCGCGAGGGCGAGGTGCGCGAGCGTCGCGGCGACGAGCGCGACGAGGGCCCCGACCGCGAGCTGCGCCGGCAGCAGCCCGACGCCGAACCGTGGCAGGTAGCTCGCGAACACGGTGTCCGCGCTCGCGAACAGCGCGCCGAAGACGACGAGCAGCGCGACGGTGACCCCGACGCTGCGGAGCGCGACCAGCAGCTCCGCCCGGCGCGCGCCGACGAGCGCACCCGCGCCGTGCCGGACCCACGGCAGCGCGCGGAGCAGCCCGGCCGCCCAGCCGAGCAGGCTCGACGCGACGGCCAGCGCGCTGCGTGCGGACGTCGCCGCCACCGCCCCGGCGACCGCCGCGACCGTCAGGCAGAGCGCGACGACCCAGGTCGCGTCCCGCACCGCGACCATCGCCACGAGGGCGACCGCGAGCGCCGCGGTCACGAGCGGGCCCCACGCCCGGTGGCGCACGAGCGACGGCACCGCCGCCCCCCAGACCGCGAGCCCGACGAGCGCCGCCCCGAGACCGAGCGGGTGACCGACGAGCAGCACCCCGCCGAGGGCTCCGACGCCGGCGCACGCCGCGAGGGTGGGCGCGGGGGCCGGTACCGCGCGGCCCGCCGCCCAGAACGCGTCGCGCGCGAGCGTGAACCGGGTCGGCGGGAGCGGCGGCGGCAGGTACGTCGGCGCGGGCCACGTGGTCGGCGGCATGGCGGTCGCGACGGCACCGCGCGCCGGGGCGCCGTACGGCGGGACCCCGGCAGGGGCGTGGGAGGCGGTCGCCGCCGGGGCGGGGTCGCGCGGGGTCGGGGGCGGCGCGGCGGTGGTCGGCGGTGCGGGAGCCGGCGGCGCGGCGGTGGTCGGCTGTGCGGGAGCCGGCTGCTCGGGGGCCGGCGTCGACGCGGCCGGCTGCTCGGGGGTCGGGTCGGCGGGGGTGGCGGGCGGGCCGGCGTCGGTCATGGCGGCCACGCTAGGGACTGCCGCGAGCCCGCGGCGGCCGCGCCGGGGGCGGTCCGGTGAGGGTTGTGTTCACGTCCGTGCACATCCGGTGACGGCGCCCCGGACCGGGGTGCCGCCAGGTCAGAACGTCGCGCGACCGTCCTCGGGCATCGGGTGGTCGGCGGTCTCGAACGGGGTCGGGCGCAGCGCCGAGTACACCGCGCCGGCCCGGGTGCGGCGCTGCTCGACGAGGTCGAAGCCGGTCGGCGGGGCGTCCTCGGCGAACAGCCGCTTGCCGTGCCCCACCGCGACGGGGAAGACCAGGAGCCGGAACTCGTCGACGAGGCCCGCGGCGTGCAGCGTGCGGACGAGCGCGCCGCTGCCGTGCACCTGCAGCTCGTCGCCGGGCTTCTCCTTGAGCGCGGCGACCGCCTGCACGACGTCGCCCTGGAGCACCGTGGTCGCCGCCCAGCCGGGCTCCGTCACGGTGCCCGACGCGAGGTACTTGGGCAGCCCGTTCAGCGCGACGCCGACGAGGTCGTCGGGGTCGGTGACCTGCGTCCAGTAGTCGCGCATCATGTCGAACGTCGTGCGGCCGAGCAGGATCGCCCCGGCGCGCGCGAACCAGTCGTCGACGATCGCGCCCATGTCCTCGTCGGCGTACGGCACGAGCCACCCGCCGCGCGTGAAGCCGCCCGAGGGGTCCTCGTCGGCCGCGCCCGGGCCCTGCATGACGCCGTCGACGGTCAGGAACGTGTGCACGGTGAGCCGCACGGGTCTCTCCTCCGGGAGCGGGGCGCTGGTCGGGGGGGTGGACCGGCGCGCGCCGCGGAACTCATCGTTCGCTGCGGGCAGACCTCGGGGGCCGGTGCGCACGCCGCGCGCGCTGCTACGTTCGCCAGGAGACGACCCCGGAGGTCCCCATGGCGCGTGAACCCCTGCTGCGACGGCTCGTCGGTGCGATCCTGCGGGCCCGGCGCGAGGCCCAGGGCCGCACGCTGCGCGACGTCGCGACCGACGCCCGGGTCTCGGTCGCGTACCTCTCCGAGATCGAGCGCGGCCGCAAGGAGGCGTCGTCCGAGGTGCTCGTCGCGGTCTGCGGCGCGCTGGGGATGGGTCTGGCCGACCTGCTCGCGGAGGCGCACCGGACCCTCGTCGGGCACGTGCAGGTCGTCGACCTCACGGCGGCCGTACCGGGACGGACGAGCGGCGGCACGGTGCACGTGCTGCAGCCCGCGCGCACCCCGGGGCCGGCGGCCGGCACGTCCGCCGCGGTCCTGCTCCGCGCGGCCTGACCCGGCACGTCGCGGTCCGCGCGGCTCCGACCCGGCACGTCGACGTCCGCCCGTCCTGACCCGGCACGTCGACGTCCGCGCGGCCTGACCGGGCACGTCAACCCGAGTCCCCGGGGCGTCCCCGGACCGCTGCGGTGGCCGGGCCCGGCCGTCGCGCAGCCGCCCCGCACGGCTACGCCGCCTGCGCCGCGCCCGCCTTGAGCGTGCGCACGACCCCGTCGACCAGCCCGTACGCGACCGCCTCGTCGGCCGTGAGGATCCGGTCCCGGTCGGTGTCGGCGCGCAGCTTCTCCACGGTGTGGCCCGTGTGCCGCGCGAGCACGTGCTCGACCTGCGCACGCAGCCGCAGCACCTCGCGGGCCTGGATCTCGAGGTCCGCCGCGGTGCCCTCGCCGCCGCCGGACGGCTGGTGGAGCAGCACCCGCGCGTGCTCGAGCGCGAACCGCTTCCCGGGCGCCCCGGCCGCGAGCAGGACCGCCGCCGCCGACGCCGCCTGCCCCATGCAGAACGTCTGGACCTGCGGCTTCACGAACTGCATCGTGTCGTAGATCGCCATGAGCGCGGTCAGCGAGCCGCCCGGCGAGTTGATGTAGAGGCTGATGTCGAGCTCGGCGCTCTCCGACTGCAGGTGCAGCAGCTGCGCGATCGTCACGTTGGCGACGCCGTCGTCGATCTCGGTGCCGAGGAAGATGATCCGCTCCGAGAGCAGCCGGCTGTAGACGTCCGAGAACCGCTCCCCCGTCGGCCGCTGCTCGACGACCATCGGGACGGTGTGCTGCCCGGCCATCAGAGGCCGACCTTCGCGCGGCCGGCGTCGGGGCGCACGTCGTCGAGCTGCGTGACGACCCGGTCGACGATCCCGTACTCGCGCGCCTCGTCCGCGGTGAACCAGCGGTCCCGGTCGCTGTCGCGCTCGATCGTCTCGACGCTCTGGCCGGTGTGCTCGGCGATGAGCCCCTGCATGGTGCGCTTCACGTGGGCCATGTTCTGCGCCTGGATGGCGATGTCGACGGCCGTGCCGCCGAGCCCCCCGGACGGCTGGTGCATGAGCACGCGGGCGTGCCGCAGCGCGAACCGCTTGCCGGGCGTGCCCGCGGCCAGCAGGAACTGCGCGGCGCTCGCCGCGAGCCCCATGGCGAGGGTCGCGACGTCGTTGGGGATGAGCCGCAGGGTGTCGTAGATCGCGAGCCCGGCGCTCACCGAGCCGCCCGGGGAGTTGATGTAGAGCGCGATGTCGCGACGCGGATCCTCGGCGGACAGCAGGAGGAGCTGGGCGCAGATGCGGTTCGCGATCGCGTCGTCGACCTCGCGGCCGAGCACCACGATGCGCTGGTGCAGGAGCCGGGTCGCGAGCTGGTCGTCGAACGGCGCGGGCGGCGCCTCGGTGCGCGCCGTGGGCGGTGGGACGGTCGTGGCGAGCGGAGGGAGCAAGGACGGGACGGTCATCGTGGTGCCTTCCGGTGCGGGGTTCGGTCCCCCCACCGTCACACCGCCGGAGCCCCCGGGACCCGCCCGTCTGCCTGCGGCAGATCTGCCGACGGCAGACGCGTGCGGCGTGCGAGCACCCACCAGACGATGCCGCCCGCGAGCATGAGGAGGCCGACGAGGCCGAGACCGATCGCGAGGAACACCCCGAGGATCGACCCGAAGATCCCGGCGAAGAACGGCGCGAAGTCCTGGTCGGGGGCGAGCAGCACCGTCGCGGGCGAGCCGTCCTCGGTCGGCGGCGAGACCACCGTGTACGTGCCGGGCTCGGTGATCGTGAACGACGCGACGGTGCGTGCGGTGACGCCGCCGCCGCCCGTGGTCGAGGTCACCTGGGGCCCGCGCGAGGTGTCGACGACGGTGCCGTCCGCGGCGGCGACGAGCAGGTCGGCCGCGAGCCCGGCGGCGTCGTCGGCGTCGTCGCGGCCCGCCGACGGCTGCGCGACGTAGACCGCGTACCGGTCCGCGGCGAGCTCGACCTCGGTGACTCCCGGGGCGTCGAGGCTGGCGACGACCGCGGAGCCGGGCTCCCCCTGCGACGTGAGGATGCCGAGCGGGAGCACGCCGAGGAACACCCGGGCCACGCCGATGCTGAGCGCGAGCGTGAGGAGCAGCACGAGCGCCCCGCCGGCGGTGAGGATCTTCGCGCCGCGCGTCGAGCGCGGGGGCGCCGGCGCCGTGGGGCGCGACCCGGCCGGGGGGTGCGGGACGGGGTGCTGGGTGGGGCTCGGGCCGTTCTGCGGGACGGAGGTGCTCACCCGCGGACGGTAGCGCGCGCCGGCCCGGCACGGGACCCGCTGCGTCGACACCGTTGACCGGACAGGACGTTCGGTAGTACACCTGCTACATACGATGGTAGGCGAACGACATCCCAGGAGTGAGCCCATGCGTCACGACGAGGTGGTCATCGACGTCCGCGACCTGCGGATGCGCTACGGCAGCACCGACGTGCTCGACGGCGTCGACCTGCAGGTCCGGCGCGGCGAGGTCATCGCCCTGCTCGGGCCCAACGGTGCCGGCAAGACCACGACCATCGAGATCCTCGAGGGCTTCCGGAACCGCTCGGGCGGTGAGGTCCGGGTGCTCGGCGAGGACCCCGCGGCCGCCGGCGAGGACTGGCGGGCTGGCATCGGGATCGTGCTCCAGTCGTGGCGCGACCACGGTCGCTGGCGGGTCCGCGAGCTGCTCGAGCACCTCGGCCGCTACTACGCGCCCTACGGCGCACCCGGCCGGCCGCGACCCCGCGACACCGACGAGCTCGTCGCGACCGTCGGGCTCACCGCCCACGCCGACCAGAAGATCTCGACGCTGTCGGGGGGCCAGCGCCGGCGGCTCGACGTCGCGATCGGCATCGTCGGGCGGCCCGAGCTGCTGTTCCTGGACGAGCCCACCGCCGGGTTCGACCCCGAGGCCCGACGCGAGTTCCACGACATCGTCACCGGGCTCGCCGACCTCGAGGACACCACGATCCTGCTCACGACCCACGACCTCGACGAGGCGGAGAAGCTCGCCGACCGCATCCTCATCCTCGCGGGCGGCCGGATCGTCGCCGACGGCAGCGCCGACGCGCTCGCCCGGGAGGTCGCCGGCACGTCCGAGGTCCGCTGGGCGCGCGGCGGCGAACGGTTCGTGCACCCCGCGCACGACGCCACCGCGTTCGTCCGCGAGCTCCTCGCGCAGCACGCCGACGTCACCGACCTCGAGATCCGCCGCACCACGCTCGAGGACTCCTACATGACCCTGGTGCACCGGCACGAGACGGCCCCGGAGAGCCGGCGGCTCCTGGAGGTGACCCGATGAACCACACCACCTACGCGATCCGGGTCGGGATCGGGCGCGGTCTCGCCGAGTTCCGGCAGAGCCTGCGCAGCTCGCAGGACTGGATGTTCTACGTCGTCGTCGGGCTCGGGTCCCTCGCCTACCTGTGGGCGAACCGTGCCACGCCCGTCGAGGGGACCGGGCTGCTCCTCCCGACCCTCATCCTGCCCAGCATGCTCGGCGGCCTCGTCGTGTTCGGCGGCATCGTCGGGCCAGCGTTCACGCTCGCGATCGAGCGCGAGGACGGCACGCTCCTGCGCGCGAAGGCGGTGCCCCACGGCATCACCGGCTACATCTCCGGGCAGGTCCTGTTCCAGAGCATCGGCGTGCTGCCCATGCTCGTCGTGCTGCTCGTGCCGAGCGCGCTGCTGTTCGACGGGCTCATGCACCAGGGCGCGCGGGGCTGGCTCGTCGTCGCCGGCTACCTCGTGCTCGGCCTGGCCACCTGCCTGCCGATCGGCTTCATCATCGGCTCGCTCGCCACGACCCCGAACAAGGTCAGCACGTGGGGGATGCTGCCCGTCATCGGGCTCGCGATCATCTCCGGCATCTTCGTGCCGCTCAGCTCGCTGCCGGGGTGGCTCCAGAGCGTCGCCCAGGTGTTCCCCATGTACTGGGTGGGGCTCGGCATGAGGTCCGCCTTCCTGCCCGAGTCCGCCGCCGCGCTCGAGATCGGCGGCTCGTGGCGCACGCTCGAGACGCTCGTCGTGCTCGTACTCTGGGCGGTCGTGTCGATGCTCCTGCTCCCCCCGCTGCTGCGCCGCATGGCCCGGCGCGAGTCCGGCTCGTCCGTCGAGGCCCGCCGGCAGGAACGGATGCAGCGCGTTGGCTGAGGCCGTGGGTCAGGAGGCGGAGGGCCGGGAGGCGGACGGCCGGGAGGCCGAGGGCCCGCAGGGCGGCGGCGCCCGGACCGCGGGTCCGCAGGCCGTGGGACCGGAGGCCGTCGGTCCCCAGGCGGCCGGGCAGCGGTCGCCCGAGACCGTCCACAACCGCATCGCGGTGCTGCGCGCCGAGCGCGGGATCTCGCGCCGCCAGCTCGCCGAAGCCCTCGACGTGCACTACCAGACCGTCGGCTACCTCGAGCGCGGCGAGTACAGCCCGAGCCTGTTCCTCGCGCTGCGCATCGCCGAGTACTTCGAGGTGCCCGTCGAGGTCGTGTTCTCGACGCGACCGTTCCCGCGCATCGGGAGCTGACCGGCCCGGACCGCCGGAGGCACCCGTTGTCCACCGGCGCCTGCCCTCGGTGTGCGCAGCTCGACGTCCGTCCTGGTCAGGAAGCCCCCTCCGACGGCACGGCGTCCTTCACCGAGTCGAAGCCGCACTCGTCGAACGGGACGAGCAGCACGCGCCGGTGCTCGGCCTCGAGCGACTCCCCCGCCGCGAGCGCTGTGGCCGCGTTCTGGATCCCGCCGGCGACCCGCGAGACGTACACGCCCTCAGGAAGGTCGTCGTCGGTGAGTCCGATGCTCCGGAAGGCGTCGAGCGACGCGCTGTAGAGCGCAGTCTTGACCGGCGCCGGCAGCCGGACCTCGTTGAGAGCTCGACCGGCCGCGACGACCGCGCGGCTGGGCAGCGCGAGCTCCGCGTAACGGCGCCACACGTCCTTCCCCGTCGAACGCACCTCGTCGAGGAACGCCTCGACGAGCTCGCTGTGGGCCCCGAACCTGTGTGCCATCCTCACCCCTCGTGTCAGGTGCCCGACGCGGACGCAGGCACGGCGTCGACCACCTTGATGCGGACGTTCATGCGGACGTCTCCCAGCAGGTGCGCCGGGATGCCGGACTCCGCCGTCAGTGCGTCGAGCTCGAGCCGGAGCGTCTCGGCGTTGCGGCCGGCGCCCCACCCCCAACCGTAGGCGCTGTTCACGCCGCCCTCGCCGAGCCCGGTGAAGTGCCGCGGGTTGCCGCCGCCTCGCTGGTCGGGTCCGTGCAGCGCGAACTCGTTCGCGAGCTCCGTGCGTGCGCGCGTGAATGCGTCCTTCCTGGAGACCCCCTCCCTCATGAACCCTTCGGCCATGAGGCGGATCTGCGCGCGGCGGTACTTCCCCTGGAACTTCTCGTCCGTGCGGCCGTGGGTGTCGTAGTCGCTCATGCGCTTGTTCCAGTCCGCGACCGACTGCTGGTTCACGCTCTGCTGCTGGAGCTGTCCCTGGCGCGCGAACTCGGCAGCGTCGTGGTTCGGGTTCGAGCGCGTGAACGTGATCTCGATCGGCTCGGCCATGCGGAGGACGCCGTTGTCGATGACGACGACCCCACGGTCCACGAACGGCTGCAGCTGGTCCGGGACGAGCGCCGGGTGCAGGAGCCGGCCGCTGTTCGTGAGGCCGGTCGGCGAGATGGTGTCGGGGTCGATGGTGCCGACGTTGCCGTGCTGACCGCGCGGCACGGCGTCGTAGTGCGGGTGGGCCGGGTCGAGCTCGGGGTTGCCCCAGTGCTCCTCCGGGACGGCACGCACGTCGGGCCGCCCGTTCAGCCGCGTCGGGCCGTCCCACACCGGGGCGTTCCCGTGCGGCGGTGCAGGCGTCCCGCTGCCGGAGCCACCTCCCGTCGGCGACGACCCGCCCGCACCCGGCCGGGACGAGCCGAACAGGTCGGTGCTCACCGACGGCGGGCTGTGCGGCACGACGTGCGACGGCGTGTTGCCGGTGACGGCGTTGACCAGTCCGGTCATGCTGAGCCGCACCCCGCCCGCACCGGCACCCGCACCCGCGAGCGCCGGGCTGCGGAACCCGCCGGCCATCAGGTCGCCGCCGAAGACGAGCGCCTCCCGCAGCCCCGTGACGAGCTTGATGCCGCCCTTGACGACCCACGAGCCGCCCTGGACCACGAACTCCGTCCCGGCCGCGGCCATCTTGGTCAGCTTGGCCGTGGCTGACGCACCCTTCGCGAAGGACCCGACCTGCCCCGCGCCGGGGATGAAGAACGTGCCGATGCTCAGCACCGCGCCGGTGCCGGCTGCGACGCCGTCCTCCTTCCACTTGTGCCAGCCGTCCTCGGCCCCGTGGTCGTACCCGATCAGGGTTCCGAGGCCGCCGACGACGGTGTCGTAGCGGTCGTCCATGAACCGGACGAAGTCGTTGTCGGTGTTCCCCGTCGCCTGCATGCCGATCGCGACCCACGCGACCGGCGAGGCGAAGAGCGCGATGGACCCGACGAGGTCACCGAGACCGCCCCACGCCTGCCCGTACGCCTTGCCCTCGAACCAGCCGCCGGTCTCGGGGTTGTAGCCGAGCACGAGCTGCCCGGCCCCCTGGATCAGGTCCTTGCCGAACGTGTAGGCACCGCTGCCGACCGACTCCGGGCAGTTGCGGTCCTCCTCGCGCGGCTCGCCCCACGGCATGGGCTGCGCCGGGTTGGTGAACGCCTCCGCCGGGATGACCTCGACGGGCGTGACGCACATGTTCTTGACGAGGCCGTTGATGTCGTTCGCGCACTGCGCGCTCGCCGTCGAGACGTCCTCGAGCAGCTCCGCGTACTCGGCGAGCAGGTCCTTGTTGCGCTGGACGGTGTCCCCGTCCTCGTACCAGGGCACGGTCACCTGACGCTCGTCGACCCCGGCCCACTCGAGCATGCCCTTCCCGTAGTCCAGGAGGCCCGCCTCGTTGGACGACGACGCGTCGATCTGCACCCCGTTGATGACCTCGGCCCGGAACGCCGCCGCGCGCCGCTCGAACGAGGCGAGGCGCGGCTTGATCCCGTCGAGCGCGGCCGCGTACGTCTCGAGGTGCCCCGCCATCGTGTGGAACGCCGTCTTGAGCTCGTTCGCCGACGTCACAGCCGGGCGCATCAGGTCGTAGACCCGCTGCTGCTCGGGCGCCTCGTAGCTGTGCGTCAGACCGCTCCAGCTCGTCGCGATCGAGCTCGTCTCGTCCTGCACCGACGTGCCCATCGTCTTCACGGACGCCGCCGAGTCCCGGATCGTCTCCGGGTTCAGGTCGGCCGACTTCGCCGGAAACATCGCGGGGTTGATCAACCCGCCGTCCGCGACGCACTGCGTCGGTGTGACCGTCATGTCTGCCCCCTCAGGCCTTGTACCCGTGCTTCACGAAGTACGAGAAGTCACCCGACTCCGCGGACTTCAGCAGCTCCGCCTGGTACGACCCGGCCATGTCCTGCTGGCCGTTGTTGTACGCGATGACGGCGTTCGAGACGCCGACGACCCCCGCGTTGATGCGGTTGCCGATGTTCCGCAGGTTCGCGCTCTGGTCGCCCAGGACCGCGTTGACGGCGGCCGCGACGTCCTGCGTGAGCGGGCCGCCCCAAGTCAGGCCGTCGAGCACGCCCTGGAACTTCGCCTCGGTGAGCGCCTTGCCGAGCTCCTCCGCGTCGGCGTTGACCCCCGTCAGGATGCCCTGCACGTCGGCCGGCGTGATCTTCCAGCGCGTCATGCCCGCTCCCCTCTCCCCCTGGTGACCGCCACGGTGGTGCGGGCGGTCCTGATGGTCCTCGTCGTGCTCGTGCTGGTGGAGCTCGTGCTGGTAGAGCTCGTGCTCGTGCTCGTCATGCGCGCTCCCGGATGACGCCACCCACCGCGTCGGCGATGGCCTCCGCGAGCGCCCGCGCCGTCTCCGGCGCGCCGTACGGGACTGCCAGGTCGGTCCACAGCGCGAACGACTGCGGCGGGTCCTGCACCGCGGCCGCCGCCTCGCGGGGGACGGACACCGGACGTGTCCGGTACACCTGCAGCAGCGCCCGGCCCTCGGCGTCGACGAACTGGCGGATCTGCCCGTCGCGGTACTCGAGGAAGGTCCCCAGCGGGTGCTCGACCGACGCCGCACGGACCATCGCCTCGGACGTCGGCTCGACGTCGCTCAGCAGGACGAGCTCGGTGGGCACCTCACACCTCCGTGTCGAGACCGGTCGCCGCGGCGATCCTGTCGTACCCGAGGTCGTGCGCGAACGCGACGAGCTGCGCCCACAGCCCCACGTCGGGGTCGCTGAACCGCACGAGCACGCTCGGCAGGCGCTTGCGCCCGAGCACCGTCACGTCGTGCCGCTCCGCGAGCTGCGCCGGGTCCACCCGCAGGTCGTGCACACCGCGTGGCCCGATGACGACCGCGAGCGGGACCTCGAGGCGCTTCGCCGAGACGCCCTGGGTCACGCCCTCGTCGGTCTCGGCGAGCGACACGAAGCCGATCGTCGGCTGGAACGCCTCCGCGACCGCCGCGAGCGTCGCCGACGCCTGCGCGACGACCCCGCCGATGGTGCCGGGGTACGCCCCGACCGGGACGCCGCCCTTGACCTGCTCGAGGACCCCCCGGCGCGTCCGTGCGACCGCCACGTCCACGAACGAGCCGTCGGGCCCGCGCGCGTGCATGAGCTCGGACGCCGGCATCCCGCGCCGGGCCGTCTCGGTGAGCACCGCGGTGTCCCACGCCTCGACCAGCGGCTCGTGCAGACCCCACACGTCGAGCGGCTGCCCGCCGAGCGAGCCCACGACCGATGCGGCGAGCTCCCCGATGCGCGTGTCCGCCGCGGCGCGCTGGTGCGCGAAGACGTCGAACATCAGGGCACCGCGCGGCTCGGCCGACCACCGCTCGAACGTCCCGAGCCGGTCGCGGTCCTCCGTTCCCGAGCGCTGCCACAGGTCCGGGAACGAGTCGATCCGGTACCCCGAGAGCCCGTCGAACACCCGCCCGTCCTCGTGCCGCACGGCCCAGTGCCCCGCGGCGCGACGCATCGCGAGCGAGACGAACGGGCTCAGGCGTGCGTCCGCCGACGTCACGAGGACCGGGCGCAGGCGCTCGGTCCTCGCGAAGTCGAGGAACGCGGCGAGCGGCTCCGACAGCAGCACGGAGCGGCCCGACGCCACGAACACCGCGTACTCGTCATCCCACTCGTCGGCGACCGGGTGGACGATGTGCACGGTCAGTCCGGGATGTAGGACGCGGCCTGCTGCAGGCCGCGACGCGCGATCTCGTCGTTGTCGGCCAGCGAGTTGCGGATCGCCGAGATGATGCCGCGGACCTCGGTGCCCGCCGCGTTCCACTGCTGCTCCATCGCGGCGTAGCGGTCGCTCACGCCGTCGGCCTGGTACACCGCCATCGCGGCCTTGACGTCGGCGTCGCGTCGCGCGAGCGCCGCCTCGAGAGCGCTCGCGGCGCGCTCGAAGTTGGCCTGCGCCGACTGCGAGGCGTTGATGTCGTAGTCGTTGCGGTCCAGCTGGTTCGTCGACATGGCGGTCCCCCTCAGGCCCTCGGTGCGAACTTGGACGTGTCGGCACCCGCGAAGTCGGCGGAGCCCTCGGCCGAGCGGTGGACGTCGGCCCCCTCGTCGGCGGTCGTGACGAACGCGCGGTTCTGCCCGGCGATCGACTCGGTGATGCCCACGAGCGCGTTGTTCAGGACCGTCGAGATGTCGTCGGTGCGCTCCTTGAAGGAGACGAACGACGCCTTCGCGACACCGTTGAACGTGCCCTCGAGCGGCTCGGCCGCCTCCTTGAGGTTCCGCACGAGCTGCCCGAGGTCGTCGGACTCCGTCGCGGTCTTCCGGCCGAGCACCTGCAGCGCGTCGGCCTCCATGGCGAACTTCATGAACCCTCCCCTGCGTGTCATGAAACCGCCCGAATCGGGCAGCGGCACGATCGTAGGGCGGGCGTCCGACACGCGCTACGGAGTTCCCCCGACCGGCACGGAACCTCCACGACAGATGTGGGCGGCACGCGCTAGCGTCGAGGCCGGTCAGCGAGCACAGGGGGTCCCATGCCGACGTTCACGAACTTCACCCGCACCACGGCGGTCGCCGAGGAGACGGTCGCGCGGTTCGAGGCGTCCGTGCCGCCGGAGATCGCCCGGGTGTGGCGGGAGGACGGCGCCGGTCTGGTGGGCGACGGGTTCGTCCGCGTCGTGGACCCGGACCGCGCGACGACGATGCTCGAGGGCGTCGTCGGCATGCCCGCGGGCGCCGTGCCGGTCCTCACGACCGCCCTCGCGGACCTCGTGATCTACATCCGTCCCCTGTTCCACGTGCTGCGGTTCCGGTTCGGGGTCATCGACGTGATCGGCTTCGACGCGGCGCAGCTGCTCGCGGACGTGCAGGACGAGACGTTCCTCGACGAGGTGCTCGCCCGGCAGCCCTACCCCGCGGGGGTCGAGCGGCTCGGCGTCCCCGGGCCGGACGAGTGCTTCGGGTTCGTCCCGCTGCTCGCGCTCGGCGGCGCACCCGACCCCGCCCGCCTCGACCGTGGCGGGCTCTGGGAGCACATCGCGATCATCATGGAGCTCGCGGGCCCGCCCCGGTCGCGCGCGTCCTCCTGACCGCTCCCCGACACCGCCCCGCCCCGGACGACCACCGACCGTCACCGATGAGTGCCTTCACCGCCGTCGACCCGCCGCGCACGGACGCACCGTCCGCCGTGCCGCGCGCGCCCGTGCCCACGGCCGTCCTGTTCCACGGCGTGGTGCTCGCCGAGACGCGGCGGACCTGGGCGCTGCTCGTGGACGCCGGCGTCGTGGTGCTCGCGCTCGTCGTCGGGCTCGTGCTGACGCCGCTGCTCGGGCTCGTGCTGCCCGTCGTCGCGGTGCTCGCGGTCCTCGCCGGGCTGGTGCGCCACGGGCGCACCCCGGGCCACCTCGCCCTGCGGCTGCGGACCGTGGACGCGCGCACGGGCATGCCCGGGGGTCCGCTCGCGCTGCTCCCGGCACGCGGGGTGACCGCCGACCTCGCGCGCGGGCGCGACCCGCTGCGGGTGATCCCCTCGGCGCTGACCCCCGGCCCGCGCACCCCGGCGCCGCGCTCCGCCGACCCGTGGGCCGAGGGCAGCCGTCGCCCGGCGACCGTCGTGCTCCTCACCGACGACGGCTCGGTGCTGCACGTCACCGGCCCCACCATCGTCGGGCGCAGCCCCGTGGACCCGACCGGGGCGCACCTCCTGCTCGGCATCCCGGACCTGAGCCGGAGCATCTCGCGCAGCCACGCCCTGCTCGAGCCGCACGGCGCCTCGGTGTGGGTCACGGACCTCGGGTCGGCGAACGGCACCGCGGTCGCGCTGCCGGGCGAGCCGCTCGTCCGGCTCGCCCCGAACGTGCGCGTCGAGGCCCCGGTGGGCGCGCGGCTCGCGCTGGGCGACCGCGTGGTGCACCTCGCGCAGGCGCAGACCACCGGCCCCGGACCGGAGGGAGCACGGTGAACGACCCGGACCGGACCCTGATCGAGACGACGCGGACGCACCGCGACCGGCTCGCGTCGGCGCTGTCGTTCGGCGCGCTCGACCGGCGGCGCCCGGTCAACACGAACCTGCGCCGCTTCGTCGGCTCGGTGGTGCTCGCCGCGGTCGCCGGGGTCGGCTGCCTGACCTTCTCGTTCGTCGTCCACCTGCTCGACGACCGGCGCGAGGACCAGGCGCTCGCCGCGTTCCGTGCCGCGCTGTCCGCCAACCCGATCCAGCCGACCGACCAGATGCCCGAGGACCCGCTCACGGGCTTCCTCGAGGACCCGGCGTCCGAGGACCTCATCGACCCGCAGACCGGGTTCGTCGTCGACCGCGAGACCGGGCTGGCCCGCGACCCCGAGGGGAACACCATCGACCCGCGCATCGACTGGTACCTGGACCCGGCGAGCGGGTACTACACCGACCCGGCGTCGGGCGTGACGATCGACCCACGCACGCTGCAGGTCGTCGAGGAGGACCGGTGACCGAGTACACCCGCGTCACGGTGCAGGGCGAGGGGCGCAAGGCCGACCTCGTGCTGCCCGACGACGAGCCGGTCGCCGCGATGCTGCCCGACGTGCTGTCGCTGCTCGACGACGGCCAGGCCCGCTCGGCGCGTCCCGTCGCGCTCGTCACGACCGTCGGCGACCAGCTCGACCCGTCGCTCACCCTCGCGGAGCAGGCCGTCGCGCACGGCACCCTCCTCCGCGTCGTGCGGGTCGACCAGGCCCCGCCACCCCCCGAGGTCGCGGACGTCACGGACGTCGCCGCCGACGCGGTGCAGTCCCGGTCCGACGCGTGGCGCCCGGTCTGGGGCGTCGTCGCCGGGGCGGTCCTCGCGGGCGTCCTCGGGTTCCTCGCGGCCGGGCTCGCGGTGCGCGACCTCGACGTCCGGGCCGCCACGCTGCTCGGGGTGTGCGCCGCGCTCGCCGTCGTCGCGGCGCTGCTCGCGCGCCGGGACCGCACCGAGCCCGCCGTCGTGGCGGTCGCCGCCGCCGTCGGGGCCGCCGTCGTCGCTGCCCGCGAGCTGACGTCGGGCGCGCCCGGGGAGACCGCCCTGGTCGCGTTCGGGCTCGTGGGGCTGCTCGTCGCCGTGGTCGCCGCGGCCGGGTCCCGCGACACCGGGCTCACGCTCGGGGGCGCCACCGCGGCCGCCCTCGTGGGTGCGGTCGTCGGGATGCACGCGCTCGACGCCGAGCCCACGCACACCGCCGCGGTCGTCGCGGTGCTCGGCTGCCTGCTGGTCGGGCTGCTGCCCGGGATCGCGATGTCGGTGAGCGGCCTCAACGGGCTCGACGACCGGGTCGTCGAGGGCCGGCGCGTCTCGCGCGCGGAGGCGCACCGCGCCGTCGGCACGACGCACCGGGCGCTCACGTGGTCGACCGTCGCCGCCGCCGTCGTGACCGGCGCGTGCGCCTGGGTGCTCGCAGGCGGCGAGGACCCCTGGAGCCGGCTGCTCGCGGTCGCCGTGGCCGGGGTGCTGCTGCTCCGCACGCGCGTCTTCCCGCTCGCCCCGCAGCGCCTCGCGCTCCTCGCCGCGGGGGCCACGCCGCTCGTCGCGCTGCTCGCGGAGCTCGGGAGGACCGACCCGGCGCGGGCCCTCGCCGTCGCCGGGGTCGTGCTCGTCGTGCTCGCGCTGCTCGTGGGCGCACGTCCGCGCGAGCACGTCGTCGCCCGCGCCCGCCGGCTCGGGAACGTCGTCGAGCTCGTCGCGGTCGTCGCGCTCGTCCCGCTCGTGCTGGCGCACCTCGGCGTGTTCGCGGACCTCGTGGAGACCTTCTGATGGGCCGCGCGTGGACGACCGTCGTCTCGGCGCTGCCCGGGCGCGTCGACGAGCTGCGCCGGCTCGACGCGGCGGTGCGCGCACCGCTGCCGCTCAGCACGCGCGTCGGGTTCACGGGCGTCGCCGGCGGGATCGGCTGCTCGGTGGCCGCAGGGCTCGCGGCGTCGGTGCTCGCCCGGCGGCGGGACCACCGGGTGCTCGCGGTGAACGCCTCGCCCTCGACGCGCTCGCTGCTGTGGCACGCCGGGCTCGCGTCACCCGCGACGAGCACCCCCGAGCACGAGGTCGAGCGCCGCGCCGCGCGGCACTCCTCGGAGGCGACCGCGGGCCTCGCGCGCACGCCCGGCGGGCTGCACTGCCTGGACCTGCACGCCGACGGGACGCCCGTGCGCGACGCGCGCTGGTGGGAGGCGGTCGCGCCCGCAGGCCGGTTCTTCGACTTCGTGGTCACCGACTGGGGCGTGCGCGACGCGGCGACGATCGGCAGCGTCGTCTCGGCCAGCACGGTCGTGTGCGTCGTGACCGCACCGGACCGCGCGTCGGTCCAGGCCGGCGTCGACCTCGCGCACGCCGTCGACGACCCGGCGGTGCGTGTCCTGCTCGCGGTGGTCGACGCGGCCGGTGCGCGGCGGGCGGCGACCGGCGACCTCGTCCGCCTCCTGCCCGTCCCGGCGGTCGAGGTCCCCCGGGACCGGGCGCACGGCGCCGTCCGTCCGGTGCCCGGTCCGCGGCTGCGCGCGTCGACCCACCTCGCGGCGCTGCGGCTCGCGGCGGCGCTGGTCGACGCGGCCGTGCCCGCGGGCGGTCCGGTGCCGGGCGCCCGTCCGCGGCGGGAGCGTGCCGCGTGACGCTGACCCTCGTCCACCGGCCGACCCGCAGCACGGTCCCGCTGACCCGCCCCGACGCCGAGCAGATCGCGCCGCCGCCGCCGCTCGGCGACGACCCGGGCGGACGGACGCCGCTGCAGTTCCTGCTGCCGATCGTCGGCGCCATGTCGTCCGTCGTCATGATGGTCGTGCTGCGCAACGGCCAGCCGCTGTTCCTCGTCATCGCCGCCCTCGTGTTCGTGGTCGCGATCATCGCGGGCGTCGGGTTCGCTATCTCGTCGCGCGGCGCACAGCGCAAGCAGCACCGCGCGCAGCGCGAGCTCTACCTCGACTATCTCGAGCAGCTGCGCCGCGACCTCACGCGGCGCACCGAGGCCGCGCGGCTCGACGCCGCGGTGCTGCACCCCGAGCCCGCGGCGCTCGTCCCGCTCGTCCGCGACCCGGCACGGCTGTGGGAGCGGCGGCGGCGCGACGCCGACTTCCTGGCGGTGCGGCTCGGGACCGGCTCGGTGCCGTGGTTCGGCCTGTCCGTGCCGCCGCCCGAGTCCCCGATGCAGCCGCACGACCCCATCCTGCTCTCGGAGGCCCGGCTCATCGCCGAGCAGTCCGAGCGCGTCGAGGCGATGCCCGTGACGGTCGACCTGCGCGGCGCCGGGGTCGTCGCGGTCATCGGCGAGCGCGCACAGGCCGTGGGCGTCGTCCGCAGCCTGCTCCTGCAGCTCGCCGCGCACCACGGGCCCGACGACGTGGCCGTCGCCGCCGCGTTCGACGAGGACCGCGCCGCCGACTGGCACGGGCTCGACCTGCTGCCGCACGTGCAGGACCCCGAGCTGTTCGACGGCCCGGTCCCCGCCCGCCGGATCGCCCCCGACGTCGACGCGCTCGCGCACGTGCTCGGCGCGACCCTGACCGACCGGCTCCAGCACGCGCACTCCGCCCGGCGCACCGGCGCGACGCGCACGCAGCCGTCGCGGCTCGTCGTCGTCGTCGACGACCACGGCCGGCGCGCGTCCCGGCTGCCCGTGGGCGGCGGGGCGTCGCTGCGCGAGCTCGCCGTGACGGTCGTGCACGTGCTCGCGGACCGGCTCGACGAGCCGAACGACGTCGACGTGCGGGTCATCCTGCGCGGCGACGGCTCCCCGGGGCCGTCCACCGGCGAGCCGGTCGGCACGTCCGTCCGCGCGCGCGCCCTCCGGTCGGCCCCCGGCGCGGCCGGCGCGCCGGTCGTCGGGACCGGCGGTCAGCCCGTCGACGAGGGGAGCGTCCTGACCGTCGACGCGGGGACCCCCACGGCCGTCGACGTGGCGCTCGTCCCGGACGTCACCAGCCCGACGCTGTTCGCCTCGACCGCCCGCGCGATGGCCGCCCTGCGCGTCTCGGCGGCGGCCGCGCAGGACGAGCAGGGCAACCGCACGCTCGACGTCGCCGAGCTCCTCGGGGTCGACGGGGTCGAGGACCTCGACCCCGAGCTGCTGTGGCGGCCGCGCGCCGCGTCGGAGTTCCTGCGCGTGCCGTTCGCGACCGACGACCTCGGCAGCCCCGTGCACCTCGACCTCAAGGAGAGCGCGCAGCTCGGCATGGGGCCGCACGGCATCTGCATCGGGGCGACCGGCTCGGGCAAGTCGGAGATGCTCCGGACGCTGATCCTGTCGCTCGCGCTCACGCACCCGCCCGAGGACCTGTCGATGATCCTCGTCGACTACAAGGGGGGCGCGGCGTTCGCCCCGTTCGTCGGGCTCCCGCACCTTGCGGGGCTCATCGACAACCTCGCCGACGACCCGCAGCTCACGACGCGGGCCCGGGCGTCGATCCAGGGCGAGGTCGTGCGGCGCCAGCGGCTGCTCAAGGACGCGGGGTCCTCGCCGTCCATCACGCACTACCGCGAGCTGCGCCGCGAGCGCCCCGACCTGCCGCCGATGCCGCACCTGTTCGTCGTGATCGACGAGTTCGGCGAGCTGCTCACCGCCGAGCCGGAGTTCATCGACCTCTTCCTGCAGATCGGGCGCATCGGCCGCTCGATCGGCGTGCACCTGCTGCTGTCGAGCCAGCGCATCGAGGGCGGCAAGCTCCGCGGGCTCGACACGTACCTGTCCTACCGGCTCGGGCTGCGCACGTTCAGCGAGCCCGAGTCGCAGATGGTGCTGAGCACGGCCGACGCGTACCACCTGCCCGCGCTGCCGGGGTACGGCTACCTCAAGGTCGACACGAGCGTGTACACGCGCTTCCGGGCGGGCTACGTCTCGGGCCCGGTCGAGCGGCTCCGGGCGCCGCGCGACGAGGGCGTCGAGCCCCGCCCGCTGCTGCTCCCCCGGTACAACGGCATCCGCCGCGAGCGGGCCGACGAGGGCGGCGCCCCGGTCCTGTCCCGCCCCGGCACCGGGCGCACGTTCATCGACGAGTCCGTGCAGCGCGTGCGCGACGACGAGCGCGCCGTCCGGCCCGTGTGGCTGCCCCCGCTGCCCGACCGGCTCGCGCTCGGCCTCGTCGTCGACCGCGCGGGCGACCGCGGCCCCGGGCTGAGCACGGTCATGGGCCTCGAGGACGACCCCGCGCAGCAGCGTCAGGACCCGTGGCGCCTGGACCTCGCGCGTGCCGGTGGCCACGTCGCCGTGATCGGCGCCCCGCAGTCGGGCCGCAGCACGCTCCTGCGCACGATCGCGGCGTCGCTCGCGCTGACGCACACGCCGCGCGACGTCGCGGTCTACGGCATGGACCTCACGGGCGGCGGCCTCCAGCGCATCGAGCAGTTCCCGCACGTCGGCGGCGTCGCGACGCGCGCGAACCGGGACCGGCTCGCGCGCCTCGTCGAGGAGCTCGGCGGGATGCTCGCGCTGCGCGAGCAGGTGTTCAAGGCCCGGTCGATCGACTCGATGGCGCAGCTCCGGGTCCAGCACGCCGCCGGCCGGGTCCCCGAGCTCGACGCCGCCGACGTCGTGCTGCTCGTCGACGGGTACGGCCAGATCCGCCAGGACTTCGAGGAGCTCGAGGCCGCCTTCGTCGACATCATGCTCCGGGCGGCCGGCTTCGGGATCCACCTCGTGCTCGGCATGACGCGGTGGAGCGAGCTGCGGATGGGGCACCAGGCGCTCGTCGGCACGCGCGTCGAGCTCCGCCTCAACGACCCCTCCGAGTCCAGCATCGACCGCAAGCTCTCCTCGACGATCTCGGTCGACACACCGGGCCGGGTGCTGCTCGACAGCAAGAACTTCGCGCACGTGGCCCTCCCGGTGCTCGACGTCGTGCCGGACGAGGCGGTCGGCGACGAGCTCGAGGCGCTCGCGCGGCGCACGGCGCAGTCGTGGAGCGGCCCCGCCGCGGCGCCCATCCGGCTGCTGCCGCTGCACGTCGACCCGGCCGAGCTCCCCGACGCGTTCGACGAGCCCGACGTCGTCCCGATCGGGCTGCGCCAGGACACCATGGAGGCGGCGCTCTGGGACTTCGCGGGCGACGACCAGCACCTGCTCGTGCTCGGCGACGCGCGCTCCGGCAAGTCGACGCTGCTGCGCACGATCGCGCGCGGGCTGCAGGACCGGTTCTCGAGCGACGAGCTCGCGATCGCGGTCGTCGACGTGCGCGGGCACGTGCCCGGCGTCATCGAGGACGACTACCTGGCGGCGCACGCCCGTAACGCCGCCCAGGCCCGCGGGCTCGCCGCGTCGATCGCAGCGGAGCTCGAGAAGCGCCCGACGCGGGACGCCGAGCAACGCGCGAAGGAGCCCCGCATCGTCGTGCTCGTCGACGACCACGACATCGTCGCGGCGGGCGGCGACGACCCGCTCGCGCCGCTGCTGCCGTACATGCCGAGCGCGCGCGACCTGGGCCTGCACGTCGTGCTGACCCGGCCCGTCGCCGGCGCGAGCCGCGCGATGTACACCCAGGTCATCCAGACGACGCGCGACACCGGCGGCTCCGTGCTGCTCATGTCGGGCGAGCGCAGCGAGGGCCAGGTCGTCGGCCGGCTCTACCCCGAGCGCTTCCCGCCCGGGCGCGGCCGGTTCGTGCGCCGCGGCGTCGCGCCCTACGTCGTGCAGGTCGCCGCGACGCCCGAGGGCGAGGCCTCGTGAGGACGCTCGCGCTCGTCGCGGCGACGCCCGAGGGCGAGGCCTCGTGAGGACGCTCGCGCTCGTCGCCGCGTCGTCCGGCGCCGGGGCGACGACCTTGGCCGCGCTCGCGTTCGCCGGGCTGCGGGACGAGCCGCGAGGCGCACCGCGGCTCCTCGGCGCCGAGCGCGGCGGGCTGCTCGAACGGGCCGACGGCGCCGAGGCGGACACGGTCGACCCCGAGCGCGCGGTGTGGGACGCCGGGGTCCGCCCGCTCGGCGAGGTGCTCGCGGTGCTCGGGCCGCTGGACCCGCTGGTCGTGGTCGCACCCGCGACGCCGCTCGGCGCGGCCGACGCCCGCCGCCTGCTCGACGAGGTCGCCGCGACCGACCCCCGCGGCCTCGACCGGGTGACCGTCGTGCTCGCGGAGGTGCACGGGCGCGCCCGGACGCTCGCCGCCCCGCCGGGCGCCCCGGTGCTGCGGCTCCCCTACGACCGGGCGCTCGCGCAGCCCGGAGCCGTGCTCGCCGACGGGACCCGGCTCGCGCGGCGCACGCGGGCCGCCGTGACCGCGTGGCAGGACTGCTGCGCGGAGCTGCTGAACCGCTGAGCGAGAGCGAGGGCACCGCCGGCTCGCGCGTGAAACCCCTGGCCAGGTTCCCGGCGCCCTCTGGCACCATGTGCCGCTCGACCGCGAGGAGGACCCATGGGCGACAGGCAGCGCGACGGCTACGTGCTGACGCAGGACGCGGAGCTGATCGACCTCGACCGGGTGCACCGGTGGCTCTCGGTCGAGTCCTACTGGGCGACCGGCCGCGAGCGCGACGTGATCGAGCGCTCGATCGCCGGGTCGCGGCCGTACGCCGCGCTTCACGACGGCACGCAGGTCGCGTTCGCGCGCGCGGTGACCGACGGCGCGACGTTCGCGTGGGTGTGCGACGTGTTCGTCGACGAGGCCCACCGCGGCCGCGGTCTCGGGACGTGGCTGGTCGACAGCATCGTCGAGGACCTGACGGAGGCGGGCGTGCCCCGGATCCTGCTCGCCACGCGCGACGCCCAAGAGGTCTACGCGCGCTCCGGCTTCACGGTGCTCGACGCGGGCGGGCGGTTCATGGAGATCGACCGCCGCCCCACGCGTGCGGCGATCCTCGGGCTGTCCTGAGCACCGGGGACCTCGGCGTCCCCGCGGTGATGTCCGCCGCTGTCCCGGCCATGCGGCGTCGTACGGTGGCGGGATGGACCTACCCACGGCGCTGAGTCCCCGGGACCTCGCGCACCTCCGCCGCTGCGTCGAGCTGGCCCGCGAGGCGCTGGCCGACGGCGACGAACCCTTCGGGTCCGTGCTGGTCGACGCCGCGGGAGCCGTGCTGCACGAGGACCGCAACCGCACCGCGGGCGGCGACCAGACCCGCCACCCCGAGCTCGCGCTCGCGCGGTGGGCGGCGGCGCACGTGCCGGCCGAGGCGCGGCCGGGCTGCACGGTCTACACCTCGGGAGAGCACTGCCCGATGTGCGCGGCCGGCCACGCCTGGGTCGGGCTGGGCCGCATCGTGTACGCGGGCTCGGTCGGCCAGCTCACCGAGTGGCGACGGGGCTGGGGGCTGTCGCCGTCGCCGGTCGCGGCGCTGCCGATCACCACCGTGGCTCCCGGCGTGCCCGTCGGCGGTCCGGCACCCGAGCTCGCCGACGAGCTCCGCGACCTCCACCGGCAGCACGCCGAGAGGCACGCCGCTCCCTGACCCGTCGCGACCGCAGCGGGGACACGCGAACGGCCCCCGTCGCGCATCTGCGGGTCGGGGCGAAGGGCTCGTCACCTCACGCTCTCGAACCACGCGTTCGTCGAGCCCGTCGCGGTCTGGCTCGGCGTATCAGCGGCCCCGGGCGAGCGTCCTCCACGTGCACGCGGGTCTGCGGCAGACGCGTCGCGAAGCTCCCACCGGGCGCGGTCAGCGCCAGCCGTCCCACACCACTGACCGGACCCGCGAGCCCTCCGGGCACGCGCACCGGACCGCGCGATCCCGCGAGGCCCGCACCCGGCTCCGCGCGAGCCGGGCACGCCCGCGACGCGAACGAGGCCGATCATGTGCTGGCACAGGGAAGACAACGCACCACCGAGCTTTGCGTGGACCCTCACGACGACGACGGTCGCAGGCACCACCGTGCGCTATCACAACCCGCCGGGCGCGCTCGGGCTCGTGCTCCTCTTCGACGGGGGTGGGGGCGGCAGCGTGTGGTTCACCCTCATGGAGAACCGTCTCCTGGTCGAGGCGCTGGTCGACGCCGGCTACGCGGTCGCCGCCCTGCAGAGCGCCGGCCCGGGCGGCGACTTCGACATGACCGCGGACCCGCTGACGAACCAGGACCTGCAGAACGTCGAGGGCACCATCACGGCCCTCGGCTTCGCGGGCGCGGACCCGTACTACGTCGGCTTCTCCTCGGGCGGGGCGTTCGCCAGCCTCGCGACCGTGTACACCCCGGCTCGGGCGATCGCCCTGCTCAACGTCCGAGGCCTCGCGAGCACCTACACCAACCCGGCGCTCCCACCTCCCCCGACGCTCTGGGTCGTGGCCCGCAACGACCTGCGCGTCCCACCGACGGACGCCGCGCTGGCCGCGAACTGGGCTGCCATCGCGGCCAGCGGCGTCGACTGGGAGTTCTACGTCAACGAGCCGGCGGGACTGCTGCCCGAGGCGTTCGAGCGCATCAGCGACCCGAGCTCGAGCGTGAGCCCGGCCGACTCGAGCGCCGCCGTCGCGGACCTGCAGGCCGGCGGGCAGCTCGACGCCTGCGCCGTGCCGATCGGACCCGCGAACACCCTGAACTGGGGCGTCGTCTCGCCGGGCCCGTCGTTCACCGCGGCCTTCCAGGCCGAGGCGCAGCGGCAGGTCAACGAGCTCTACGCGTCGCACGTGGTGACCGCCGACTTCCGGCAGCAGGTGGCCGACTTCTTCCTGGCCCACCCCTGAGGCGGTCCAGGCGCGGGTCGGTGGCCCACGAAGATCCACCGATCCGTCGCGGAGCACACGAGCGCCGGCGCCGCAGGAGACGTCACGGGAGTGGGAACGAGGAAACCCCGCCGGACTGTCAGCGTTTCCGCTGGTCCGACGGGGTTCCGGGTGGAGCCGCCTAACAGAATCGAACTGTTGACCTTCTCATTACGAGAGCGTTCCGTGCGCCTTTCGGCGAGGCGGTGCAGCGGTGAACAGGGTGCTTCGGTGCCCTACGGCGCTCATGTTTTTCGGCTCGGGGGGCACCGGGGGGGCACGCTCGGCGTCGGTGATTCTGCCTCGTGCCCGCGTGGCATCCCAGCGCCGCGGCCCGCCGGTGGGAACTTGAAGTGTGCGTCCGGTAGCGACGCAGGGGGCCTCGCGCGCAATGACGCGCGCGACGAGTTGCGAGCAGGTGCTCGACGTTCTGAGGCGCGTCACGCGCCCCACACCAGAGAACCAGGACACATCCTCACCGGAGGCAGTCATGAGGGCTGTATCGAACGCGCACGCGCTGGCGACCCAGGTCGGCGGTTTCGGGACGACGGGCCTGTCGGCCTGGATCCAGAACAACGTCATCACGATCATCCTGCTGATGATCGCGGCGACGGCGCTGTGGGCCGGGAAGAACGGCAACATCTCCAAGGTCGTGACGATCGCGGCCTGCGCGGTGGTCGGTGTGACCGTCCTCGCGCTGGCGACCACGGGTGCGGCCACGGACGTCGGTGGCTGGCTCGTGGGTCTGTTCCGGGCCTGAGGTGCGCGATGCGCCTTCCGGACGACGACGAGATCTATGACGTCGACCAGACCTATCTGGGTCCACCCGGCCGGTACATCGGCCGCTTTCGGTACCGCGCGATCCTTATCGGGCCCGTGGTGTTCCTTCTCGGGCTCGTCACGGTCAACCAGAGCCGCATCGGCTACTCGCTGCTGTCGGTCGGCCTGCTCGCGATCGGCACTGCCTGGCTGACGGGCTGGATCGTCGACCACACGAGCCAGGAGCGTCCGGTCGGGGTGCTGATCCGGACCATGGCGCACGAGCTCACGGCGCGCCGTGCTGTCGCGAAGGGGCATCGCAGCCGTCGCACAGCGGCGTTCCGGGCTCCCACCACGGAGGTCGGCGCAGCTCACGGCCTCCCGGCGAGCCGCAGACGGTGGCGCTCGTACGCGAACCACGCATCAGGTCAGGGGGCATGATGCACGTCAACCTCAAGGCTCTCTTCGTCAAGGGCACGTCGCAGCCGGCGGACGAGCCGCTGGTCGACTACGACCCCGCCGAGGAGGAAGCGACGACGGGCCGGGTAGTCAAAGCCGGCCGCCGTCGGTCCTCGCATCCGGATGTGCCGAAGCCGCGCGGTGACGAGATGGGGTGGTCTCTGTCGCGCGTCGCCGGCCACGTGACGTTCACCGACCGGCGGATGACGGCGTGGTACCTACTGGATCCCCAGATGTGGAGCTTCCGATCGGTGGCGGACGGCGAAGCACTGATCACGGCGATGGCGGCCCAGCTCGCGGAGCTGACTGGGCGCACGATGTACGGGCGGATCACGAGCCGTCCGTACCCCGTGGCGAGCTGGGCGGCGGCGGCCTACAGCAACTCCCCCGCGCCGACCCAGGGGTTCGAGAAGATCCTCGAGCGCGATCAGCTCCAGCTCGCCACACGGATGCAGAGCGACAAGCTCGTGTACTTCGGGGTCGACCTGGGTACGCGCTCGGCCGTCGTCGACGTCACGTCGCGCATGGTCTCCGACGTGGCCCGACGCGAACGTGAGGCGTTGCAGGCGAAGCTCGACGAGACCGACGCGATCATGGCCGGTCCGGGCATCGAGGCGATCCCTGCCGTCGGGAACGACATGGCCTGGCTGCTGGCCCGGTCGTTCGCGCTCGGGTGCCCGGTTCCCCATCAGGACAGCGTCGAGGAGTTCTCCTGGACGAAGGAGGATCTCGACGAGTTCGCCGGCGCGGTCGACTGGACGGCGGAGCCCTTGGCTCTGTCGACCCGGATCGAGTCGACGATGGGCGACGGCCGCATCACCCGACACGTCGTCGTGCTCACCGTGGGGCGGATGGGCGAGCTCCTGATCCCGGAGAAGGAGGAGCCGTGGATCGCCAAGACGGACAAGCTCCGGTTCCCGGTGGAGTGGTCGTTCCGGATCGACGTGCGCCGGCCCGAGGACACCTCGCGCGAGATGAACAAGCTGTCGGACCGGATCGCGGCGCAGATCGATCACTACGTGAAGGACCACGACAAGGAACCGCCTCGCCAGCTCAGCCGTCAGTCTGCCCGGGCGAGTGAGGTCGAGGACGAGATGCGGTCCGGGTTCGACGGGCTGCGGACGCGGGTGCGCGGGTGGTTCCGGATCGCTGTCTCTGGTCCAACGGAGGAGGAGGCGCTGGCGCGGGCAACGGCGGTCCAGAACCTCTACAAGCCGAACATCCGGATCGAGCGCGAGTTCGACCAGTACCGGTTGGCGCGGGAGTTCGTCCCCGGGGAGCCGCTGGCGAACTCCGGTCACACGCGCCGGATGCCCGTGCTGAAGTTCGCTGCCGGTGTGCCGGCCGCTACCGCCGAGGTGGGAGACAAGCGCGGCGTGCTGCTCGGGTACACCGCCGGCTTCGCGGAGCGAGCTGTCACGTGGGACCCCTGGTACGGGCCTGAGGTCGTGGAGGGCTCGGGGCTCGTTCCGCTCGTCGGTGGGCTGGGCGCCGGGAAGTCGTGGCTGATGGGCGGGGTCGTCTACAAGACGTGTGTGCAGGGTGTGGCCTGGACGATCATGGATCCGTCGGGGCGCCTCGGAGCGCTGACCACGCTGCCGGAGTTCCGCGGGATCGCGCTGAACGTCAACCTGCTCGACTCCGAGCCGGGGACGCTGAACCCGTATGCGATGGTGCGGAACCCGCTCTTCCAGTGGTTCAGCGACGAGGAGAACCCTGAGGTCGCGTGGCGTCTCGCGATGAGCGCCGCGGAGGCCCAGCGACGGGACCTGGCCTACGACACCCTGCGGTGGTGCCTGCCTCCGGCGACGGCGGTGCGGGAGGAGGTGCAGAGCGTCCTGCGTGACGCGATCTCTGCGGCGCCGGCGCTGGCGAGCTCCAAGGTCGAGGCAGTGATGTCGGCGCTGAACGGACGGGCTACCCGGGACGACGACTCGGTCGCGCGCACGATCCATGCCCGCCTCTGCGAGGCGAAGGAGCGTGAGCTGTCACGCCTGTTCTTCGCTACACCGGGCCGGGGTCACGACGGTGGCGAGGTCAGCACGCCGAGGCTGACGGTGTTCAACCTCAAGGGCCTCGTCCAGGCGCAGGAGGACAAGCCACGCGAGGACTGGTCCTACGACGAGCTCATGAGCCGGCCGATCATGAACCTCGCCGCGTGGTCCGCCCTGCGCAACGTGTACCGGGCGGACGTCCACGAGCGGAAGGGCATCGCGATCGACGAGGCCCACGAGATCACCAAGGTCGGCACGGGCGCGACGCTGGTACAAAAGGTCGCCACCGACACCCGCAAGCACAACATCGCCGCCCTGCTCTCGACCCAGAACGCGAGCAACGTGCTCGGGCAGAACATCAACAACTTCGTCGGCGCCGCGTTCGTCGGGAAGACCACGGACGAGCAGGCTCAAGCCGACGCGTGCCGGCTGCTCGGCCTGCCCGTCGGTGTGGGATACGAGACGGTGATGGGCCGGCTCAGCCCTCGGCCGCGCCGCTCGCACCAGCGCAACCAGGAGCCGCGGGAGTTCATCTTCCGGGACGGCATGGGAGGTGACGGCGGTCGCGGCGGCATCGAGAAGATCCGAATCGACTTCACCGACCACCCAGGGCTGTCGGCAGCGCTGGACACCACGGCCGACCCGACGAAGCGTCGTTCGCTGCGCGTGCTCGACGGCGACGCCGAGGGGGTGGCGTCATGAGGGGCGCTCGCGGTACGGCGTGGATGCGTCAGATCGGTGCGCTCGTCCTCGCGCTCGTGATCCTGCTCGGCGGGCCGGCGATGGCTGCCGCCGCGGCGCCGTCGCCCGTGGCTGCTGGCCCCTCGGTGTCGGCGATAAAGGCGTGTGCGCCCGCCCCTGCACCGAACCGCCCGAGCGCGGGACTGCCCGGCAAGCTGACGCCGCCGCATCCTGAGACCAGCCCGGGCGATCCGTTCTCGGACCCGGACATCGCGATCTCGGACGTGTACGGCTACAGCTACCGCTGGGTGAACTACGACAACGGCTGCGTGCCGGGAGCGAGCTGGGGGCCCGGGTTCGTCACCGGCATCGGCAACCTGCTCCTCGCTGGGGCGTCTGCCACGAACGCCCTGGTGCACAGCACGCTCGGCTTCGTCGTCGAGCCGACGTGGCTGGAGCCGCTGGACCAGACGATCACTCAGGCGACCGAGGCGGTGCGGACCGGGGTGTGGGCGCCGTGGATCACGGTGGCGCTCGTCCTGGTGGCCGCGACCGTGCTCGCTGCGGCAGCTCGTGCGGAGGTGTCGAACGCGGTGACGTCCGCGGGGTGGGCGCTCCTCGTCCTCGTCGCCACGACGTACGTCATGAGCTATCCCCTCTCGTCCGCGCGGGCGGTGGACGGCCTGATCCAGCAGACGGTGACTGCCTCGGCAGAAGCCACATCGTCGGAGAACGTGGACGACGCGGCCGATGCGCTGACCCGTCAGATGGACACGATCAACCGGAACAGCCTCTACAGCGCCTGGCTCGAGGGGACTCTCGGCTCCTCGGACAGCACGGTCGCCCGCGAGCACGGACCCGATCTCTTCCGGGCGTCGCACCTGACCTGGTGGGAGGCCGAGACGCTCGACGCGGACCCGACCGCTGGGCAGGCGCTCATCGAGGGGAAGAAGACGCTGTGGAGTGAGACCGCCGCGAAGGTGGAGAGCTCCGACCCGCTCGCGTACCGGCAGCTCACGGGAAATCAAGGCCGATGGGACGCCACGGCGACGATCACGATCATGACGGCGATCACGATGCCGTTCCTGCTGGTGGCCGGGGTCTTCGTGGTCATCGCCTACTCGGTGACGCGGCTGTTCATTCCTCTCGCGCCGGCGCTCGGGGTGTTCGGGATGCTGGAACTGTGCCGCGGCTGGGTGATCGGCGTGGTGGGGCAGCTCGGGCGGTTCCTCATCATGGGCCCGCTGTACTGGATCGGGGCGCTGCTGAACCTCGCGCTGATCTCCGCGGTGTTCCGGTCCGATGTGCCGTTCGCGTTGCAGGCGGTCATCGCCTTGGCTCTCCCGCTGATGCTCTTCAAGCTGCTGCGCCCGAAGGCGTCGGTGCCTGGGTCCAAGCTCGCGCGGCGCCTGGGCCGACTGGCGGTGCGGACCGCCGCGACCAAGGGTGCGGTGAAGGCCGGCGTCGACGACGCGATCACGCCCGAGCGGAGGGTCGAACCGAACGGTGCCGGGCCTGTCGCGCATGGTTCGTCGACCGGCGATGACGGCGGTTCGGTGCGTCAGCCGGCTCCCACTTCGGCGTCCGCTCCCGCCTTGATCGGTGCGGGGGTCGGGAGTCGGGCGGTTCTCGGGTCGCGTCCCGAGCTCGTCGAGTGGGCTGAGGAGTCGCAGTCGGGTCGGGACGTGGAGTTCGCGATGGGTGGTGGTGCTGCGGCCCGGCGAGCTGGTACTGCCACGGTGGCGGCCGGTCCGAGGGTGCGTGCGATCGAGTTGGAGCGGGCGGAGTCGTGGCGTGAGCATCCGGCTATCGCTCCGGGTGACGGCTCCGATCGGTTGCCGCGCCAGGTCACGCGGAACGACAGGTCCTCCGCACCGACACACGCTGCGTCCGCGGCCGACGAGGAGAATCTCGCGGCGCCGGCCGCTGCACGCGTGATGGGTTCCGAGGAACACGTGCCCGCGGAGATCGCGGAAGCGAATGTGCGTGAGGAGAACGGCGAACAGGTCTTCGAGCTGTGGCGCCCGGATCCGGCGCGCACCCATCCGGACGCCGACTCGGATGACGGCGGGGGTGGGCGCTGATGTGGCACCTCTTCGGTCCGATCGTCCGCTGGCCCCTGCACTCCCCCGGGCGCCTGCTGGGCGTCGTCGCCGTGGCCGTGGCCGCAATCTTGGCGCTCGGGGCGATCAACGACCGGGGCTCCGGTCCGGACACGGTCTCGTCGACGCCCTCGGTGATGGCTCTGGGTCGTACTGCGGTCGCGTCTGACAAGGCGTCCACGAGCCTGCCAGGCCGTACAGCGACGCCGCCGGGTACCAAGGACGGCAGCTCGACGAGCGCGGGAACGGACGCGTTCAGTGAGGACCCGGCGGCTAGTAGCGCCATCGTCGCGGCGCAGGAAGCCGCAGCGCAGTTCGTCGCAGCATGGGCACGCCCTGACCTGGACCCGGTGAGCTGGCTGGGCGGCCTCGCTCCGTACGCGACGCCCGAGCTCCGCCAAGCCCTGGCGGACACCGACCCGGTCAACGTGCCGGCGGTGACGGTCTCGGGGCAGCCCGTGCAGGTCGCGATCAACGCCGAGGCCGGCGTGTTCGACGTGCCGACGACGGGCTCGTTCGTGCGGGTGTTCGTGGAGCTCGTCGACGGGACGTGGCTGGCCTCGGACGTGCAACCGACGCGCTCAGCGCAGGACGTCACCGCGGGCGGCTGAGATGGACGTCCTGACCTCGATCGGCGCGTGGGCGACCCAGCAGGGCGTGTCCTGGCTGCTGCGTAACCGCGGTCGGATTGCCGCGCTGATCGGCGTCCTGGGCGTCGGTGCGTTCCTGGTGGGTGCGGGGATCGGCGCGATCGTGTCCGGTGGAGGTTCGGACGAGCAGGCTCGCGCGACGTGCCGGGCGATGGGGTTCACGGTTCCGAATGCCGCGGGAGGTGCGGAAGGTGGTTACGTCCCTGCGCCTGTTGATGCGACGCCGGCGATACCCGAGGGCGGCCTTGTCGATGGGTTCGGCCCGGTCGAGGACGAGCAGATAGCGGTCGCCCAAGCCATCGTGGCCGCCGGCGCAGCGGCTGGTGTGGGCACGCGTGGCATGGTCGTGGGGATCGCCGCGGCGTTGCAGGAATCGGGCCTCCGTCAGCTGGACTACGGCGATCGTGACTCGCTCGGGCCGCTCCAGCAGCGACCGTCGCAGGGATGGGGCACCCCGGAGCAGGTGATTGACGCCGGCTTCGCGGCGCGCGCGTTCTTCGGCGGCGCCAACTCGCCGCACTTCGACGCCGCTCGAGGAGCTGCCAGTCCTGGCGGGTTGCTCGAGGTGGCCGGCTGGGAGCAGATGCCGGTCACCGTGGCGGCGCAGAAGGTGCAGCGCTCGGCGTTCCCCAACGCGTACGCGAAGCATGAAGCGAGAGCGACGCGGATCGTCGCAGCGCTCACGGGCGGCGCACCGATCCGGACCCTGCTGCCGGCGGCAAGTACCGGGGTGGGCGGAGGCGGCGCTGCGAGCCTCATGACAGCCGAGGACTACCGCGCGAGCGGGTTCGACATCGACGGCTTCTGCGCTGCGAATGCGGCCAACCCCGGCGCGGTGGCGAGCGGTGGGCAGACGATCCCTGCGGGCGCCTGGACGGCTCCCCTGGCGAGCTCGATCACCTCGGAGTTCGGGATGCGCCTGCACCCGATCCACGGCGTGTGGAAGCTGCACGAGGGGACGGACTTCGCGGCGCCTGTGGGCACTCCCCTGCGTGCGGCCTCGGACGGGGTGGTCAAGAAGGTGACCTGGTACGGCGGAGGTGGGCTGATCGTCGCTGTGGAGCACGCCGGCGGGGTGGAGACGTGGTTCCTGCATCTGTCGCAGGTGCTGGTGGTGCCGGGTGACGCGGTCATGGGTGGGCAGGTGATTGCCCTGTCGGGGAGCAGCGGCACGGGCACAGGGCCGCACTTCCACCTGGAGACACACGTCGGCGGTCTCCCGGTTGATCCCGTCCCGTTCATGCGTGAGCGAGGCGTCGATCTGGAGGCGAGGGCGTCATGAGCGAGTCGTGGGATGCCGAGGTGTTCCGTGTTCCAGACATCGCCTGGCAGACGGAGGTCCCGCCAGCGCGGTATCCCATCCCGGTGCAGTACGTGCCGGACCTCGACGTAGGGGACGAGCTCACGATCGGGTTGCCAGGGCGCTACTTCATCGACGGGCAGCTCCTCGCGCGCGCTGATCGGGAACTGATCGCGATGAATGGGGAGAGCGACGAGCTCGAGTCGTTGGCGGTTGCGGCGCCGTATGCCTACTGGCTGGCGAAGGCCTACCCGAAGGCGGCCCTGACGATGCAGTGGTGGCCCATTGCGTACTCATGGACGTACCGCGACGCGGTCAAGCCCGAAGTGCAACGTCCTGAGGTAAGTACAACCGCGAAACGCCTCGACGACACCGGCTCCTGGCTCGACCATGTACGCACAACGCTCGACGAGCCCCCGATCCGCAAGCCCTCCCCCGCACGCATGGCGGGATCGCTGTCGGGCCGCGTCGTACGCATGCAGCATGACCGCGGGCTCTGGTCCTGGTGGATCGCGGTAAGCGAGCCACTCGACGACGACGGCGACTTCTTCGTCCACGTGACGAGCCCCCGGAACTACTGGCTTTCCCAAGTCACGTTCGACCCGGCAGCGACGCAGAAGCCAGTGCCGCTCCACCGCCTGTTCGTATACGAATGAACCGACCAGAATCGCGGCGATGTCGGGATCGTCCATCACAAGAAGGGACCGGCGTCGCGCCGTCGCTTGCGAGGTGGAGGGCGCAGCGGCGAGAACGAGCGCCCAAGCTGCCGCTCCCTTGACGCGCCGCAGCCCGGGCCCACGCCGATCGGTGCCCGGGTCTGCACGGCTTCGCAGTAGCACCGGAGGATGCCCGGGCACCTCCGATGCCATCATCGACACGTCGCCCTTGCGAGCCTGTCTCAACTCTGTGCGCTGCTGCCGGCGGTGACGCAGTTCGAGCACCCACGGTCGGCCCCGTCCCATCACATGCCCCGGACGTCATCGAGTTCGGCTCCTCCAAGGCGAACCAGTCGCCCTCGAAGCCTGGCACACGCTCGGGCGGGTCATCCTGCTGCCGACACGGCCAAGACTCACCCAGCCAGACTGACCGCGCCCCTGCACCTGCGGGTGGACTCCCACAGCATCTTCTCGCGCCCGGAGGACCCCCCAGCCACGCGATACACGGCATGATGAGCATGTGGTGACATCAGACCTCGCTCAGTACCGAATCGCTGACTTTCTCGCGTGGCACCGAAGCGGCCAATTGGAGTTGAATCCCTATTTCCAACGTCGGTCCGTCTGGACACAACCCGCGCGCGTGTATCTTATCGACACCGTCCTTCGGAGGCTTTCTATGCCGAAGGTCTACCTGCGCACTTCTATCGACCTCCGTACGCAGCAGGCGGTCCGCGAAGTGGTGGACGGCCAGCAGCGACTCCGAACAATTCTGGATTTCGCGCACGACGAGTTTGCGCTGACCAGTCGGGCAGGCGACCTCTCAGGCCTCCGATACTCCACGATGAACGAAGAGTTGCAGGAGCAGTTCCTGTCCTACACACTTTCCGTTGAACAACTGTTGAACGCCTCCGACAGCGACGTTCTTGAGGTCTTCGCGAGGCTAAACAGCTACACGACAACCCTCAAGCCCGCGGAACGCAGACACGCCGAGTTCCAGGGCCCATTCAAGTGGGCGGTTCACGAAGCGGCCCGGCGCTGGACGCCACTTTGGGAGGACTATCGAATCGTGTCCGTACGAGACCGAGTACGGATGGGAGACGATTCGACTATAGCCGAGCTACTTGGTGTCCTGATCGATGGAGTCAGGGACGGTGGAGAGCCCTACCTCAACAGCCTCTACAAGAGGATGGACGCCGAGGATGAAGAGGCGGTCAACAGTCTGTTGGCACGGCTGGACGATCTGCTCAACGACTGTCTGGACAGACTCGGTGCCGCGATCCGCGATTCTCCTCTCGCGCGGCGCCCTCAATTCCTCATGCTTTTCGCAGCCTACGCCCACCAAGTATCCGGCATCCCGTCTGGCGACCTGAGCCGAGTGCCCGACCGCGGCACGATGCTGGAGCCGGAGAAGGCGATAGCGAATCTACGTGCGCTAGCTAGTAGTCTGGAAGAGGACGACCCAGATACCTTGCCAGCATTGCAGCGTCGGTTCCGAGCTGCATCCGTCGCCAGTACACAGCGGATAGCCAGCCGTGAAACGCGCTTCGAGGCGTTCACGAGAGCCCTGCTTGGCCGTCGTTGAGACGCAGGTCGCTCGCGGATCTCGCGCAGCGCGTTGCGCGTGAAGGTCAGAGTATGGCTACCTTGCTGCGAATTGAAGGAAGCCACGGGTCGATGTATCCATCTTGCTGTGCGCTGCATGAGGGAGCGATCGAGGCGGCCATCATCCGGCTCCACGACATGTGGGCGCGATACTGCCGCGAACTAATTATTGCATCGGCATCGGGCGCTCGAACGTCCCAGGGTTCAATCTTACCCGGCCTGGTCAGAGAACCTCGCGAAGTTCTGCCCCTGCTCCGCACAAAGTATGCGAAGGCGAAGCCGCCGTGGTACGAACCACGGTGGGCTGACGCCGCAGAATGCGTCCAGGCTGCGCGACTTCTAGGGATCCCGAACTTGAGCAACGTTGCTGCTGCACTCGGCTCGACCGGCTCACCCGCGGAGCCCCTCCGTTCAGTGCGCAACTTCGTCGCACATCGCTCGGCTGGAACTGCACAGAAAGCAGCAGCCCATTTTGGAGGCACTCCGTCCGAATTCAACGCTTTTGCGGTTGCTCTCCACCCGGTTTCGGGATCTGCTCGCCTTGAAGTATGGGCAAGAAGCTTTGCGTCGATCGCGTTCGCTGCCTCACGATAGACATCGGAGCGTTTGCGACCTGGACTGCTTTGCCGCCCGCTTCTCCCGACATGACCGAACAGGTTATCGCTATGGTCGTAGATTCGCGCCTGATCCGTGCCGCCGACGCGGCGCACCGAGGCTCAGAGGGAGACGGCAAATGCCAATACATGGCCAAGGTCAAGCGTAAGTGCGCGGCCGATCTCGTTGTGACCCAGAGCCCACGACGCGAACTGCAATCATATGGACGGTTAGCGATCACTTTCGGCGGTAGGCGCGGGCGTGACGGAGCGATGCGCCGCGGCGCGCCCTGTTCGCGCGACAACTTCCGCAGCGCCTAGCGTCCTCGCTGGGTAGACACGGGCGCTAGCGTTGGGGCCTCAGAGTCGACGCGGAGGGCTTGAGCCAGGTGAGTACCGATCCCAACGCCCCGGGCGGCACGAGCACGCGCGGACTCGCGACGCTGGCGATGCTGAAGACCAACTTCGACAACGGCCGAGATCACTTGGCGATGTTCGAGCCGTTCGTCGAGGACACCCTGATCGCCGAGGATTTGGACGGCAAGACGGCAGCTGACGTACAGGCTGCGGTAGCGGAACGCCATCGACTCATGTTGCCCCTGGCGACGGTGCGCACGCTGCTCTCACGAGCTGGCAAGCGAAGCCTGATTCGGCGCGAGGGTGGCAGGTATTTCACGACTCAGAATCCCTCGCGGGTTGGTACTAAAGATCTCCTTCAGCTGCGGATGCATGTGGAAGAGCGCCAGGCTCGATTGGCGGAAGCGTTTCGTCGGCACGCGAACGAACATCAAATTGATATCGAGTCGCGGGAAGCTAGCCTGAAGCTGCTAATAGGCTTCGTCGAGCGTCACCACGTTCGCCTGGCTCTTGCCGGCCCTGATGATGTGAAGATTGGAGTCGATGCCGGGGCAGCGGGAGACGCCTCATTTGATCGGCTAATTGCCACGTTCTTGACGGAAGCGGCGCTGAAAGGCTCGACGGAAGCGGAGGTCTTCGCCGAGATCCTGGAGGGCTATGTGCTTCAAAACACGCTGCTGCTCGCAGATATCTCGACGGCCGAGCGGCCCTTCCTGAACCTGCACGTGTTCTTCGACAGCAACCTCCTATTTGGCGCTCTCGGATTACAGGGCGAGGGGAACGCGCTGCTGAGCGGCGAGTTTATTTCCCTCTTGCGTGAGCGTGGCGCCCGCCCCGAGGTCTTCAAGACCACTGTTCGCGAGATGCGGGCCATCCTTGCACTATATGAGTCGAAGCTCGGAAGCCACGCCGGTCGCAAGAGCTTGTATCAGACGGACATCACGCGTCACTTGCTTACCACTGGGGCGACGCCCGCCGACATGCGGACCGCGAATTCGTTGCTGGAGCGATCCCTATCCGAGTTAGGCGTGACAGTAGTCGATACGCCTACACATGTGGCTGCGTACACTCTAGATGAAGCCGAGCTTGCGAATAGACTCGCCGCGCACCCGGGCGGTGATCGGCAGCCGCGCGTGCTTCATGACGTGGACTGCATTGCCGCGATCCTCACGCTCCGGGCGGGGATGGAACCCGAAAGCCTCGATCAAGCGAAGGCGGTGTTCGTCACTTCGAGCGCCCTGACCGTTAGAAACGCTACTTCCTGGTTTCGTGACGAAGACGGGGCTGGAATCCCTCCGATACTCCATTACTTCACAATGTCGAATTTCGCCTGGCTGAAGAAGCCGGCGGGGGCAGCGTCTCTGAAGATGCATGAGTTGATCGCGCTGTGCGGGGCAGCTCTTCGCCCAACGCGCAATGTGTGGGAGGCCTTCTTGAGCAATCTGAATAGACTGGAGGAATCTTCCGTTGTCTCTTCAGACGAAGTTGCAGCGATCATGGCGAACAGCTTGACCGATCGGCTACTCGCGGATGAGGACATCGGGAATGACCCAGATGCCAGCACTCTTACCGAGGTAGTCGAGCGAGTGAAAGAGTCGCTCATCGGCGAGGCGGCGGATCGAGTCGCTGACACAGATCGCAAAGTCGCGAAGCTTGAGGACGAGAGGACCCGGCAGGAAGCCGTTACGACTGCTAGAGCGAAACAAGTTGGTAATATCGTTGCGCACACGGCCGCGGCCGCGCTCATCGCGAGCTTCACACTCGGCACCTTCGCCGGTGTGCAAAGTATCGCTTTGGGTCGACCTAGCGCCTGGAGTATTCTTTTCGGCGCCGCACCCCTTGCAATTGGCGCTCTTCTGGGCGTCCTTTGGGGGTTCAATGTCCGAACTTGGCGGGAAAAGGTTGCGGCCCGCTGCGCCACGGCCGTTGCTCGATGGCTCAGCGCCGATGAACGAACCTTCAGCGGGAGTTGATCGTACGGCCCGTATCGTCTTGATTGCCGGCGTGAGCCCTCGACTCCTCGGCGCACAGTTGGTTGTCGCAGGAAGTCCAGAAGGTCCGGCCAGGATCTCGCGCAGGTCGACTCGGCGACGGTCCTTCAAAGGCGGTCCCGCGGGAGGACCGGCAAGCCGGACCGAGTCGCGTCCTACGGATCGGGGTTGCCGAGGACGGCGCGCCAGCGCCGCCCGCAGGCGGCACGCCGGCGCAGCCGGCGTCATCTTGATCAGATAGAGGCCAACTCGGCAGCCCGGGGGCGGCACAGGACGCCGAGTAGCACGGTCCTTGCACCGGAGAGGCAGACGCGAACAAGCGCCTCCCAGGCCCCGCCTGAGAGAGCACGTGACGGACTCGCGCGTGTCGGCGGCGCGCCGCAGCACAGGCGAAGGACGCGCCACATGCGGGAGCCATCTGGCGAGGCTTAGCCTTCCGGAGCCGGGCCGAGCTCAACAAGCAGATCCTGCACCGCTAGCACCTCGATCCGATGTTGGCTCTGCGATGAGCTGAGACGGTGGGTGCTTCCGTAGTACGTGCGCCCCGCCCAGTTGTTTGCGTCGAACTTCTCTAGGTCATAGTCGCCAATCGCGTCAGCAAGAGGCACGGCCCAGACAACCGCCAAGTCGCAGAATTCAAAGTACTTCTTGCTGGGGTCACCATCCGGCGCGGAGAAGTTGTCGACAAGGTCCTCCAAGCGAAGCTTAAACTCAAGCCACTTCCCCGTGCGCTTCAGCAAGCCCCCAGCCGCCTTTGTCTCCGACACTCCGAGGGTTCGCTCACCTTCTGCGGGATGAGCAAACGACGCGGTCTCGAAATCGAACAGGCCGTCGTAGCGCGTGGCGCTTCCAGGTATCGCCAGCACGTTGTAACCGTGCAGCCTTCCCGTCGCGAGGAGACCGCCAAAGATCGCAATCAACTCGCTCTCGAAATTGGGGGCTCTATCAAGCCCGAGGCGGACGCCGAGCGACTGGCGCGCGTTATGCTTCTTACGAAACTCGTCAACCTGGTGTTGCAGCTGCTCCTTGGCCTCCTCGTAGCTGCCAGAACTGTGCGGCGCCTCGTCGTTCGACTTGACGAGGCGAGAGACGTGCTTGAGGAAGAGACTTTGGAGCTGGAGTTCAAGCCAGTTGAGCAGCGCCCGATCGGCGGACGGAATCGTTTTACGCCCTAGATCCGGTGAGTACTTATCGTTGAAGCCCACAGCCACAAACATTCGCCGCTTGTATTCTGGCTTCATTGTGACGTATGGGTGGTCGTTGATTTCCCCGATTGGCATGCCGACACTGGTCACAAGCAGACCGCTGCGAACGTTGTTATACTGGTACCGCTTCGCCTCTTCGGAGATTCGACTGCGGAACAAATCCTCATACCAGGTGTTTTTGTATGCCCAGCTAGCGTATACCGAGGTGTCGTACGTGCGGAATGCGTTAAGAATCTCCTGATCCTCCGGCTGGTCACTATCCGCCAGCACTTGGAGCTGTGACGCCAGCACAATCTCGAGCGCGGCGTTGTCGTACTCGGCGTAAAGCAGCTCGTAGCGAGCACTCTGCGACGTGTTTCCTGCCGACAACGCCTGAAGCGAAACCTTCGTTGTTGCGTCGTGGTGCGGGAGTTGGAATCCCACTGGCACAATTTCTGTACCCGAACCCGGCACGCCGGCTAGATGCAGCTCGACTTTGAGGTGCTTCAACCATGCTGGCAACTTGTGAACAGGCAGGCCTATCGAAAGGTTGCCCACAGCCGTAAATGTTCGGAGAACGAGCGCCCATGTCGCGAGTTTGTTGTACTGGGCCGTCTTGAGGCGACCGAATCGGGTGTCCTCACCGACTCCTATGGTCACGGACGTTCCGCTGGACAGGTCGTTCAATTGCGCGGGCCCTTGCACTCGCTTGAAGGCCGGGAGGTCATCGACTGAAGAACCACGTACCCAGGACAGGCCGCCGTCGATCCGATATGCAATCTCGGACGATCCTGCGACCTTCGTGCGAATCTCGAAGTGAGGGTGGCCATACGCAAGAAACGTCGTTCCAACGCCTTTATGTCCGCGCGTGGGCGCAGGATCAAGCGACTTTGGGCTCATATGAGGGACGAGGGAGGTGAGGAGCGCAGAGTGCTCGATGCCAACTCCATTGTCCGTCACGGTGATTTCATCCGCGGCCGCATCGAGCGTGACGATGAGGCGAGGAAGCTCCGGGCCAAACGCTGTGCTGGCGGCCCAACGCTTTTCTAGCGCGTCCATAGAGTTCTGTACGCTTTCGACGAGTACGTCGAAGCGGCCGGTATAGCTGTCTAAGACGTTCTTGACCGTGTTTCGGGCGTGTGCCGCCACATGCTCTGCACTGGTGAGGTGCATGCTGAGCGGCTGCAGTGCCTCCGGAAGTGCGAAACCTGTTGCGGTTGTCGACTCAGTCACGCCACGACCCTATAGCGGTGCGCCCGCCAACTTGACCGCGCCGCGCCGCGCCGTCGCCGTGGCGCGATCGGGCTGCCTCGGCAGCCGACTTGCATCCGCGCCGCGAGGCACCTGGACACCACTGTTCGCCGCAGTGAGTGGGCCGGACTACTGACGCTCCCGGGATCGCTGACAGCCCTACGGGGACCGTCGGGCGGACGCATCTGGCGCTCAGCTGCGTCAGCCAGCGCCGTTGCCGTCGTCATGCGCTCTGCCGCTGCACGCCGCATGAACTCGCTGCACCGCCGCGCTTAGGTCACGAATCACCTCGTGCTCCCAGAGACGAACAACCGTCCAGCCAGCATGCTGGGCGAGCGCCGTCGAACGCTCGTCCCGCTGACGGTTTCGCTCCATCTTCGCGCTCCACAAGGACGCGTTGGGTCCGGACCACTGTTTGCGACGGCCGTGGTCAGGGCAGCTGTGCCAGAAGCAGCCGTCCACGAAGACGGCTACACGGTGCCTCGGGAGCGTCAAGTCGGGTGTGCACCCGCGAGCGACTTGCGGGTGTAGGCGGAATCTGTCCCCAGCCGCATGCAGCGCCCGTCGGAGTACGACCTCAGGCTTGGTAGACGTCTTCACACGGCCGGCCAGATGTGCGCCAGCTGCGGTACTCGTCCAGTTCTCGGTCACAGCCTTGACGGTAGACCAGCAAGCCGGCGCGAGCGCGAAGAGAGATGCTAAGAGGTACCAAGTGCGGCTCCGCAGCCCCTCCGACCCGAGTCCCGGAGCGCCGCCTCAACAACGGCTCGGAGTTCGTGTTGGCCGGTTCCATTACGCCGGAGCTAGCACGGCCGCGACCTGCGCGGCGAGCGGTGGCGGGACGCAATTGCCGAGCTGTGCCTGCACGCTGCTCCGTCCCCCTACAAGCTCGAACTCGTCGGGGAAACCGAAGAGACGCTTCACTTCTCCAACACGCAGGCGGCGATTCTCCCAATGGAACGGCCCAACGTAGGGCCCTGGCTGCGCCTGGATCGTCGGCGCGGGCCTATCGGGGTCCAGCTTCAGCAGGAACGACCAGAATCGGCTCCGCCAGGCGAACTGTGGGTCCGGGTGTCCGCGCTCCTGAGTGTAGTGAAGGTAGTTCTCGCCCGGCGGGATTTCCGGCAAGAGATGCCCGTACTGCCCCCCAACTGACTCGCCAGGTTCAGGATCGCAAACGAGTCCGCGCAGGGCCTCCCCCGTGGTGACGTGCCCTAGCTCGTGATGCCCAGTCTTTCGCCGCTCCCACGTGCCGCCGTGCGTCGGTTCAGGATGCTCGGGAACCGGCAGGCCTTTTTCGACCCCAATTACGAACAGACGGGGTCGAGCTTGAGGCACGCCGTAGTCGGCCGCGTTGAGTACCTTCCACCTGAAGTCGTAGCCCGCCTCACTGATCTCTCGCAACAGTCGCTGGAACGCCGGCTTGGAGGCGCGGTTGTTGTACGTGAGCGCGTAGACATTCTCTAGGAGGAAAGCCCGCGGCTTGGCCTCCGCCAGCACGCGCGTGTACGCCTGAAGCAAGCTCGCGTCGGGATCGAGTCCAGCACGCTTCCACTCGAGATGAAACCCGCTCTTGCTGAAGGGAGTGCACGGCGGCCCCCCGACCAGGAGGTCGGGACGCTCGGCGCCCGTGAGCCCCGCAGCTTCGAGGATCGCTGCCGTTGGCACATCCAGAATGTCTTCCTGAATGACCGGCGCGGCCAGGGTCTGGAAGTTCTTTTCCATGGTTGCGGCGGCGTCAGCGTTGCGTTCGACGGCCGCCCTGACTTCCCAGCCCGCCTGCTCGACACCGAGATCCAGACCTCCGGCTCCCGAGAAGAGGCTGATTGCGACGCCGTTCGTCCGCTGCTGATCCACGGAGTCAGTGTCGCAGCCGCCACCGACAGAGACCAAAGCGGCGCACCGCGGCCGACTCAGCGGCCGTTCGAGGGATCATCTGACGAGGGCTGCTCACGAGGTCAGTCCTGTGGCAAGCTCCGGTCCGTGCCCATGTGCCTGGCCGCGTCAAGACGGAGTGGCTCATGACTGCCCGGACCGAGCTCGTCCTCCGGATCGCCGAGCTGGTCGGTCCTTCGCTGGTGATCGACAGCCTTCGGAACGGATGGCCCGCCCTAGCGACGCTGGAGCTGGACGGGTCCCCCGTACCCATCGCGCTGTTCGCGAGCCGGGTCGGGTTGAGTCACCGCAACCGGGATGCCGTCGAACGGCGCTTCCAGAACCCAGCCGGGAAGACGGCGCTCGTCGAGGTTCCCGGGCGAGTGTCCGTCTTGGCCGGCCTGTGGGACGCCGATTCGCTGACGACCGTGCCCAGACCGCTCCTCGTCACCGCCGACGCGACTCGTCGAGCCGACGGCCGCACGACGCGATGGTCCGTGTTCATCCCGCTCTCGACGCTTGAGGAAGCGCTCGCAACGGGATGGTCGACCCACGTAAGTGACTCGGGCGAACTCATTCGGTGCGCGCATCCTGCGCTGCTGCCCGCCGTTGTCGCGGCCGAGGCCGCGCATGTCGACCCCTCCGCCGTGCTGGTTCGCGCCGCCGTTGGCGCCTCTGGACTGCTCGACGACGCGGACACCGCCACCGACGCCCCAGCCGCCGAACGGGCCAGAAGAGCGGCGACGTCCCTGGTCCGGGACGCCCGCTTCAGTCGCAGCGTTCTGGCTTCATACGACGGGTCCTGCGCCATGTGCGGCCTCGGCTTGCAGCTCGTTCAGGGCGCGCACATCTACCCGGCATCCGCTCCAGGCTCACAGGACGAGCCCTGGAACGGCCTCGCGTTGTGCGGAACTCATCATCTCGCGTTCGACCGGCATCTCGTCGCCGTCCGAGCGCCCAGCATGGAACTGGTCTTCCGTCCCGATGTGCTCGCCAAGGCTGACACGGACCCTGCTGTGCGGCGGCTCATCGAAGCCACCCTGCCGACGCTCCGCAGAGCGAACGGAGCGCCGCCCTCAGAAGCAATGTTCCAGAAGCGCTACGCGCACTTTGGAGAGCAGTACGACTGGCTCAGGTGACTCCGAGCGCAACGAGCGTCACGGTCGGACGGTTCTCGTCGGGGATCGATCTCCGCCACGCTCTGACGTTGGCGTGCAGCCCAGAGACGCTGCCGGCCGGTCGTTAGAAGGCGCGCGGCACCACTGCGCGCGGGCGGCCTCCAGGGCAGTCGAGATTGGTCGCACATGAGGGTTGTTCCTCGCAGCGGAGCAGGGTGGTGTCGGCTCGGGCGGGGTCAAAGGTGGCCGGAGGCCATCACGGAGTGACGCCCGTGGGCGCCCTTGACGCGGCCCGAGGTGGGGCCAGATCGTGAACGGGGAGAGGAGCAGCGCCGCTCGCTAGTGTGAGGCGATGGTTGGTCCCACTCTCGCCCGCGCTGTTGATATGGCGGAAGAGCGCGTCGCACACCTTGGCCTGCGGTGGACACATGTGCGGGCGGTCGGCGCGCGCTGCGCGAGGCTGTGCCGGGATCACAACATGCCCGAAGCACTAGCTGTTGCGGCTTGGCTTCACGACATCGGCTACGACCCGGCTCTGGCTGAGACCGGCTTTCATGCTCTCGACGGCGCACGCTTCCTTCGCGATCTCGGCGCAGACGAGTTAGTCGTATCGCTAGTGGGATACCACTCGGGCGCTGTGTTCGAAGCTGAAGAGCGACGGCTGTCCGCCGAACTCGCGACGGTGCCGCCACCGCCCGAGGCGCTTCTCGACGTGCTGACCTGGATAGACATGACGACGAGCCCTGGCGGCCACATCGTTCCGGTCGACGATCGTCTGTCCGAGATCGCTCAACGTTACGAGATGTCGGATCCCGTGTCGCGCGCCATCGTCAGATCCGCGAAGTCGCTGCGAGAGGCATCGGCGCGTGGCGCAGCTCAGTTTGGACTAGCCGATGTAGGGAGTGTCCCGCTTCTCTAGCGCGTGTTGAATGCGAAGGCGCATCGACGGGTGCAGCTCGAGGCGATTGATCGCGTCCTCGGTGACCCACTCAACGGCCTTGCTCTCGCTGCTGGTGGCCGGCTTTCCCCCGACGAGACTCGCTCGGAAGGCGATGGAGAACTGCTGACGGACCTCGCCGTCGTCGTACGCCATGACGTGGCGGGGGTTCGTGTAGAGGCCGGTGACGCGCCCAACGGCGACGTCGTAGCCGGTCTCCTCCTTGACCTCGCGAACGACTGTGTCGGCGATGGACTCGCCGATCTCGTGTCCGCCGCCCGGGAGTGCCCAGAGGTCGTTGTCTGTCTTGTGGATGAGGAGGACCCTGCCCTCGTCGTCGGTCACGATCGCCACGACGGAGGGCACGACGCTGTTGGCCTTCGGGGCGTTCGGGTCGTCGATATAGTCGATGCGAGCCACACAACGAGCCTAGGCTGCGGCGTCCTTCTGCACGAGGGTGGCCGAGTCCCACACTCGCTCGAACGCGCCCATGAAGTGGGGGAAGAGCCGCCCACCGGTGACCCGGTGCAGGTGCAGCACAGGGGAGTGGTTCGCGGGTGCACCGTAGGCGTGGGTGTTCGCGAACAGGTCCTCGTCGAAGCGGAAGATCGAGGAGTAGAGGGTCGTGTCGTGCATGCGCGCCTCTATCCCCTGCATGTCGATGCACGGCCTGAGGTACTTCCAGGTCAGCGAGCACCGGGCGGCTAGCGAGTCGCCGATGTCCTCTTCCTCGCCACGGATGCGGACAGCGCGACCGTCGGGGTCACCGAAGAGGAGTCGGACCCGAACGCCCTGACGCGCCTTCCTCCGCAAGACGTCGTCGAAGTCCGCGATGGTGTCGTGGAAGAAGCTGGCCGCGAAGGCCAGAAGGTCGATCGACTCGGTGGCCCCCTCGAGCAAGGACTGCCAGGTGCCTGCGGGGACGGAGCCGCGGTTGGGGTGCATGGCGACGAACTCCGCCTGACTGGCTGACTGCGCGCGAGCCTCCGAGACAGCGGCCGGCCAAAGGAATGCCTCATCTCGGCCGAGCGCAGCGCACAGCGCTTGGCGGTTCGTTCGGTGCGGGACACGGTCAGTCGAGACCCAGCGCTCGACCGTCTTGGGATCGACTTCGATCCGCTCACTTAGCGCTGCCAGCGTCATCCCCGACCCGGAGATCGCTGAACGCAGCCTCTCGTTCGCCATACCGCCAGCGTCGCAGATTGGGACGTTTTGTCAATACAGAGACGTCCTCAAACGTCCCTCAGGGCGGTGATGCCGTCCCTATCGGCGGAGGTCTCCTGGAGACGAGCCACTTCCGGCTCGCCACGAGAAGGGGATCACCATGGCACTCGCGCGGCGGTTCAAGGTCCCGCACCACGACGTCTTCCCGTTCGGGGCGTACCTCGTCTCCGAGGTGACGCCCGTGTACGACTTCGAGAAGTCGACGCGGGAGGTGAAGGTGCAGGACCACGACAAGGAGACCGGTCTGCCGCTGTGGCAGGTTGACGTCCTTGACGCCGACCCGGAGGCGGCCCGGAAGTCCAAGACGGTCACGATCAAGATCGCGGCGAAGGTGCAGCCAGTGCCCCCGCCGAACGACAGCTCGTCGCCGTTCACGGCCGTGGTGTTCGAAGGGCTGACGGCGACGCCGTGGGTGGACTCCACGCGGTGCACGGGGCCGGAGCCGGGCAAGTCGCACCGGTGTCGGGCGCAGTCGGCGTGGTCGTTCCGCGCCGAGGGCATCGCTCCGAGCAAGCGAGCCGGCAGCACCGCCTCGGCGAGCACCGCGGCGTGACGCCATGAGCTTCGTGCTGCTCGTCCTCCTGGTGATCGGTCCCGCGGTGGCGGCGCTGCTGTGCCGGTGGCTGTGGCGCCGCGGTGTGCGCGTGCTCGGCTGGATAGTGCGCCGTCCGACGCTGCTCGTCGCCCTGGCGGCGGTGCTGTGGCTCACGTGGCAGACCGCCGACCGCGGGCCGGTGTTCGCCGTCGCCATCGCACTCGGAGTGATCGGGGTGCTGGTCGCGCTCCGGGTGCTGTTCCCGTCGTGGTTCGCCGCTGGTGTCCAGTCGCGGACGGCTGGGTGGTGGCGCGAGGTGCGGGTGTATCGGGGTGCGTGGCAGTCGGCGATGGTCACGACGGGGCTGGCGCTCCGCGAGGGTCGCGAGCTCCACCTGCCGCGCCTGATCGAGGTGCGCACCCATGGTGGGATCGACCTCGTGCGGGTGCGGATGCTCCCGGGCCAGGTCCTGGAGGACTGGGCGCAGTGCGCACCGCGGCTGGCCCAGACCTTCGGGACCCAGGAGTGCCGGGTGCGGACCGTCGCGCGGCGCAAGCACGACCTCGACCTGTGGTTCCTCGTCACCGATCCTCTGGCCGTCGACGTGCCGCCGTTCGATGTCGACACGACGGACGCGAGGGCGCTGCCGGTCGGTGTGCGAGAGGACGGGCGACGCTACGACCTGAGCCTCCTCGGGACCCACGTGCTGGTCGTCGGCGCGACCGGGGCAGGCAAGGGATCGGTCCTGTGGTCGATCGTCGCAGCGCTCGGGCCGGCGCTGCGTGACCGCACAGCCCAGGTATGGGCCCTCGACCCGAAGGGCGGCATGGAGCTCGGCGGCGGCCGGCTGCTGTTCGAGCGCTTCGTCTACGGCGATCCCGAGGACGAGGCAGTGTACGAGCTGGACTTCGCGCGGACTCTCGAGGACGCGGTGGAGATGATGCGCCGGCGCCAGTCGCAGCTGCGCGGCGTCGCCCGGCTGCACACGCCCTCCCCCGACGAGCCGCTGATCGTCATCCTCGTCGACGAGCTCGCGAGCCTGACGGCCTACGTCACCGACCGCGACGCCAAGCGCCGCATCGGCTCCGCGCTCGCGCTGCTGCTATCCCAGGGCAGGGCCGTCGGAATCAGCGTCGTTGCGGCCGTGCAGGACCCACGCAAGGAGGTCGTGATCGTGCGCGACCTCTTCCCGACACGCATTGCACTGCGCCTCTCGGAGGCCGAGCAGGTCTCGCTGGTTCTCGGCGCGGGAGCCCGGGATCGCGGTGCCCGGTGCGACGAGGTCCCCGAATCCCTGCCGGGCATCGCGTACGTGGGGATCGATGGCGTCGCTGAGCCGGTCCGCGTCCGGTTCTCGCACATCACCGACGCCGACATCACCGGACTGGTGACTCGCTTCCGGACGGTCGCCGCGGCGTCGCCCGTCGTCGAGGAAGGCGCGGCGTGACATGCCTGCGGACCGCCCCGACACGCTGTGGATGATCGACGCAGCGTGCGGCCGGCGCCTGGACCTGCCCTGGCTGGCGGACTCCACGAAGGTTGCCCCGGACGACGTGCTCACGATGCGTGAGGTCTGCCGGCACTGCCCCGTCTTCGGCCACTGCCGGGACTTCGCGCACCGCGTGGGTGCCTCGGGCGGCTTCTGGGCCGGGACCTCCTACGACGCGCGCACGCGCGCCTTTCCCGGGTTGGGGGACGTGGCATGAGAAGCATCGTGATCGACGACGACGTGATCCGCGAGCTCGCGATCGAGCAGGCCGTGTGTGTGCGCCCGGTGATGCGCCGGGTCACCGACCGGGCGACAGGTGAGGTGACGACCGTGCCGATCCGGTGCGGGGTCACCCGGGACTCCGTGTGCCCGAGCTGCGCCGCAAAGGCACGCCGGCTGCGGATGACGCAGTGCGCCGAGGGCTGGCACACCGACGCCGAACCGGCCGTACCGGAGCACGAGCGCGCCGACGAGCAATCCGTCGGAACGCTCGACGACGAGAGCGCCGAGACCGAGGCGGACGAGCCGCGCCAGACACGGTCGACCCGGCGCCGCGCCGACGCCCCGGACCTGCCGACGAGGCCGACCGACCCGCGCACGATCGGACGGGTGTTCACCACGCCGGACGGCAAGACCTACCGGCCGTCAATGTTCGTGACGCTAACCCTGCCGTCCTACGGCAAGGTCCGCCCGCACCTGGGCGTCCCCGTGGACCCTGCCCGGTACGACTACCGCCGCGCTGCGCTCGACGCCCTGCACTTCCCGAAGCTGCTCGACCGGTGGGTGCAGAACCTGCGCCGGTGCGCCGGCTACCAGTGCCAGTACTTCGGTGCCGTCGAGGCTCAGCGACGCCTCGCCCCGCACTTCCACGCCGCCATCCGCGGCGCGATCCCCCGGGCGACAGTCCGGGAGGTGACCCGTGCGACGTACCTGCAGCTGTGGTGGCCACCCATGGGCGACCCGGTCTACGTCCGCCGCGTACCGATCTGGGCCGACGAGCAGTACCGCGACCCCAACACCGGAGCGGCGCTGCCCACGTGGGACGAGGCGATCGCTGCCCTCGACGACGACCCGGACGCACGGCCTGCGCACGTGATGCGCCTCGGGCAGCAGGTCGACGTCAAGGGCATCCTCGGCGGCACCCCGGACGCCGACCGCACCGTGCGCTACCTGACCAAGTACCTGACGAAGGCGGTCGCCGAGACCTACGCCGACGACCAGGGGGACGACTCGGCGTACGAGGCGCACATCGATCGCCTGCACGAGCACGTGCGCTGGCTGCCGTGCTCGAAGGAGTGCGCGAACTGGCTCCGCTTCGGCGTGCAGCCTCACGACGCCGGCCCCGGCCTCGTCCCGGGGCAATGCGCGTCCAAAGCGCACGACCGCGACCACCTCGGCGTCGGCGGGCGACGGGTCCTGGTGTCCAGGCGCTGGTCCGGCAAGACCCTCACGGAGCACAAGGCGGACCGTGCCGCGGTGGTGCGCGCCGCGCTGGAGGCCGCCGGCATCGAGCCGCCCGCGGCGAACCGGATGGCCGCCGAGACGCTGCACCAGGATGGCCGCCCGCGGTTCGTCTGGGACGACGTTCCGCTGTCCCAGTACGACTACGGCCGCGTCGTCATGGCCACCGTCATCGAGGCGCGCCGATGGCGAGCGCAGTACGACCGCGCCAAGGAACTCCTGGCGGGCACCGATCCGCCTGTGGACAACGATTCGGCAACCGCGAGCGTGCGGGCCCGCAGCATGCGACCCGCGCTGACTGAAGGGATCTGACGATGAGCGCACGAACGAAGTCCGCCGCGGTCCGGACGGAGCTGCCGGTGATGCTGACGAGCTACGAGGTGGCCCGGGTGCTGCAGGTGTCGCCGTCGACGCTGTGCCGCTGGCGGCAGACCGGCCAGGGGCCGCGGGTCACGTGGCTGACGCCGAACTGCCCGCGGTACGCCAAGGACGACGTCGACGCGTGGCTGGCGAGGATGGCGGCATGAGCGTCGTGAAGCTCCCGAACGGCCGGTGGCGAGCCAAACTCAAGAGCGGCCGGGTCGACGTCGCGAGCAAGGCCTTCGACACCCGGCGCGAGGCCCTGGCCTGGCTCGCGCGAGAGCGGGCTGCACTGGCCGGTGGGGTGGACCCGCGAGCTGGTCGAGAGCGTGTGCGGGCCCTTGTGATCCGGTGGTTGCAGATCCGTCGGACGACAGTGGCCGGCAAGACCTACCGCTCGGATCAGGACCTCCTGCGGCTGATGCCGACGAGCATGCTGGCGCTGCAGGTGGGATCGGTGTCGGGGCGCGAGGTCGCCCGCTCTTACGAGGCTCTGCTGGCCCGCGGACTGGCCGAAGGCACGGTGCGCCGGTACCGGGCGAGCCTGTCGTCGTTCTTCGCGTGGTGCGTGCGCGAGAAGATGATCGCGGCCAACCCTGTGACCGAGGTCCGGGTCCCCCGCCAGTCGCACGTCGTCGAGGAGATGGACCCGTTCACGGAGTCGATGCTCGAGGACGCGCACGCGGCATGGGCGGGGGCATCCCCGCAGGTCGCGGACATCCTCCTCGTGCTGGCCTGGACCGGGCTGCGGTGGGGCGAGGCGCGAGCGATGCGCGTCGAGGACGTCATGCAGGTGCCGACACCCGGTCTGATGGTGCGTCGGTCGCAGCCGGAGGGCCAGGCGGTCAAGGCAACGAAGGGTCGCGCCTCACGCCGGGTACCGCTCGCGAACCGCGTTCTGCCGATCGTGCTGCGGCTGGCAGCGGACAAGGCGTCGAGCGACCTGCTGTTCACCACGGCGAACGGAGGGCAGCTGCATCGCACAGCAGCGGTGCGGTCGGTGCGGTGGGCCGAGACGAGCCGAGGGCGCCGCGTGCACGACCTCCGCCACACTGCCGCGTGCCTGTGGCTCGCCCGCGGTGTCGACCCCGGAACCGTGCAGGCGTGGATGGGTCACGAGTCGATCGCGACCACGAACCGCTACCTGCACTTCCTCGGGACCGGGGCCGATCTGGTGGGTCTGGACAGGCTGAATACCGACCTGGGGGGCACCAGGGGGGCACGACGGGACACGTCAGGGGGGTGGGAACGATGAAACCCCGCCGGACCGTCAGCGTTTCCGCTGGTCCGACGGGGTTCCGTCCGGAGCCGCCTAACAGAATCGAACTGTTGACCTTCTCATTACGAGTGAGACGCTCTACCGACTGAGCTAAGGCGGCACTGCTGGTTGCTGCTGTGGTGCACGCGTCGCGCGGACGAGCCGAGCGGGCTGCGCCACTCTACCTGGCGTCCGGCCCAGGTTTCAAAACCAGCTCCCGCCGACCCCGTCGTCGCAGGCCAGCGCCGCACCGAGCCCAGGGCCGCGCACCGTCAGCAGCGCGTCCCGTCCTCGGGCACGGTGCCCTCGAGCAGGTACGCGTCGACCGCCCCGGAGATGCACTCGTTGGACCGCCCGTACGCGGTGTGCCCCTCGCCCTCGAACGTCAGGAGCACCGCGGAGGACAGCACGTCGGACAGCGACTCGGCCCAGACGTACGGCGTCGCGGGGTCGTTCGTCGTGCCGATCACGACGATCGGCGCGGCGCCCTCGGCCGTGTACGAGTCGAGCCCGCCGGCCTCGGGGACCGGCCAGCGCGCGCACACGACGCCGCCGTACCCGAAGAACCGCCCGATCGTCGGCGCGACGTCGACCATCCGCTCGGCCGACGCCCGCATCTCGTCGGGGTCGGTCGTCGCCCGGTCGTCCGCGCAGCCGATCGCCCAGAACGCCTCGGTCGTGTTGCTCCCGTACGTGCCGTCGGGGTCGCGGTCGTAGTACAGGTCCGCGAACTGCAGGAGCCGTGAGCCGTCGCGCTGCTGGATGGCGCCGGTGAGGCCCTCGGTCAGGTAGGGCCACAGCGTGTTGGCGTAGAGCGTCTGCGCGATGCCCGCGAACGCGAGGCTGGCCGTGAGCGGCCGCTCGGGGTCGGTCGTCTCGAGCGGGTTGCGGCGCGCGTCCTCGAGCAGGTCGGCGACGGCGGCCAGCCCTTCGTCGACCGTGCCCTCGAGCGGGCAGTCGCGGCCGGCCTGGCAGTCGGTCACGTACGCGCGCAGGGCCGACTCGAAGCCGGCCGCCTGGCCCGCGGCGATCGCGTCGGAGTCGAGGGTCGGGTCGAGCGCACCGTCGAGCACGAGCCGGCCGACGCGCTCCGGGAACAGCGAGGCGTACGTCGCACCGAGCGCCGTGCCGTAGGAGAAGCCGAGGTAGTGGAGCTGCTGGTCGCCGAGCACCGCGCGCAGGACGTCGAGGTCGCGCGCCGCGCTCACGGTGTCGATGTGCTCGAGCACCTCGCCGGTGCGCTCGAGGCAGCCGGCGGCGAACTCGCCGTAGCGCGCCTCGACCTCCTCGAGTCCCTCGGCCGTCGAGTAGTCGGCGTCGAACGCGACGAGCTCGTCCATCTCGGGGCCGTCGACGCACTCGACCGGGTGCGACGTGCCGACGCCGCGCGGGTCGAAGCCGACGAGGTCGTAGCGCTCCTTGACCCCCGTCCCCATGCGCTGGAGCACGACGGTCTCGAGCGCCTCGGTGCCCGACGCCCCCGGGCCGCCCGGGTTGGTCAGCAGCGAGCCAATCCGGTCGTCCCCGGTCGTGCGCGACCGGTTCACGGCGAGCTCGATCGAACCGCCGCCGGGCTCCTCCCAGTCGATGGGCACCACGACGGTCGTGCACTCGAGGTCGCCGCACGCGGTCCACTCGGGCTGCTGCTCGTAGAACTCGGCGAGCTCGGGGGCGACGCCCTCGCCGGACGACGCCGGGGCGCTCGGGTCGACGGTGACCTGGTTCTTGGGGCTCGAGCAGCCGGCGACCACGAGCGCGCCCACGACCAGCAGCCCGGCGGCGCGCAGCAGCGGGCGGCCGGAGCGCGAGGCGTGGCGCAGCGGGGCGGGCGTCACCGCGGCCAGGGGCTGCTCGGCGGCACGGCGGACGTCACGTGGGGCGAGGGGCACCGCCCCAGCCTAAGCGGGATGCGGCGGCGGTCTCGTCGCCCGTTCGGCGCAGCACGCTCCCCGCGGGGTCTCCGAGGGCTCAGCCCTGCGGACGCAACGCGATCGCCATCGCCTCGACCGCGAGCAGCGGCGCGACGTTCCCGGCGAGCCGCGTCCGGGCCACCCCGACGGCGTCCATCCGGCGCAGCGTCTGCTCGGGCGAGCTGCTCTCGGCGAGCGTCCGCACGGTCTCCTCGTGCTCGACGTTGACGAGCTCGACGCCCGCGCCCAGCTGGATCACGAGCACGTCGCGGTAGAGCGACAGCAGGTCGACCATCGCGCGGTCGAGCACGTCGCGCTGCGCCCGCGTCGCGCGGCGCTTCTGGTCCTCGTCGAGCTGACGGACCTGGGCCCGCAGCGCCGGGGGGATCGTCGCCGCCCCCTCCGCGCCGAGCGAGCGCAGCAGCGCCGAGCGTTCGCTCGCGTCGCGCTCCTCGGTCGCGGCCTTCGCGTCCGCCTGCGCGGTCTCGACGAGCTCGCCGGCGGCCAGCACGGCGTCCCCGACCCCACGCACGCGCGGCGCGAGCGAGAGCACCTTGGCCCGGCGGGCCCGCGCCTCGGGGTCGCGTGCGAGCCGGCGGGCGATGCCGATGTGGCTCTGCGCCGCCCGGGCGGCGACGGCCGCGACGTGCGGGTCAACGCCGTCGCGGCGGACCAGCAGCTCGGCGACCGCGTCGACCGGCGGGACGCGCAGCGGGACCGAGCGGCTGCGCGAGCGCAGCGTCACGAGCACGTCTTGCGGGCTCGGCGCGCACAGCAGCCACACCGTGCGCGGCGGCGGCTCCTCGATGGCCTTGAGCAGCACGTTGCCGCTCGTCTCGTTGAGCCGGTCCGCGTCCTCGACGACGATGACCCGCCAGCGCCCCTCCGACGGCGACCGCTGCGCGAGCTCGACGAGCGGCCGCGCGGTGTCGACGCGGATGAAGACGCCCTCGGTCGCGACGAGCGTCACGTCCGGGTGCGTGCCGTGCAGGACCGTCGTGCACGCGTGGCAGTGCCCGCAGCCGCCCTCGAGGCACTGCAGCGCCGCCGCGAACGCCCGCGCCGCGTTGGACCGGCCCGAGCCGGGCGGCCCGGTGAGGAGCCACGCGTGGGTCATGCGGCTCGGGTCGAGTGCCGCGCCACGCAGCTCGGCGACGGCGGGCTCCTGCCCGACGACGTCGTCCCAGACGCTCATGCGGCACCGGCCCCGGAGGTGGCACCCGGGACGATGTCGTCCCCGGCGGCAGCGCCCGCCGTTCCCGGCCCCGGCCCCGGCCCCGGCCCCGGCTCAGCAGGTCTGCCGCCCGCCGCACGCACCGGCGTCCGGCCGCCGGGAGCGAGGTCGTCCCCGAACCCGCCCGCTTCGGCGACGCGCGCCAGCACGCGGGCCGCGAGCTCGTCGACCGGCAGGGTCGCGTCGAGCACGAGCCAGCGTCCGGGGTCCCGCTCGGCGCGCGCCAGGAACGCCGCGCGCGTGCGGCGGTGGAAGTCGTCGCCGGCCCGCTCGAGCCGGTCGGGGGTGCCGGTGAGCCGGGTGCGGCCGACGTCCGGGTCGAGGTCGAGCAGCACCGTCACGGCCGGGAGCAGCCCGCCGGTCGCCCACAGCGAGATGCGCTCGACCTCGTCGGCGCCGAGGTCCCGCCCCGAGCCCTGGTAGGCGACCGACGAGTCGAGGTAGCGGTCGGTGAGGACGACGGCGCCGCGCTCGAGCGCCGGGCGGACGAGCGACGCGACGTGGTGCGCGCGGTCGGCGGCGTAGAGCAGCACCTCGGCGCGCGGGTCGACGTGGTCGCCGTGCAGCAGCGCCTGGCGCAGCTCGACGCCCAGCGGGGTCCCGCCCGGCTCACGCGTCAGCACGACCTCGCGGCCGAGCTCCCGGAGCCGGTCCGCGAGCGCGCGCGCCTGCGTCGACTTGCCCGCGCCGTCGCCCCCCTCGAACGAGACGAAGAGCCCGGGGGCGCGGACCGGCGTCGTCGCATCGTCGCCCCGCGGACCGTCGGCCGGGGTGGGCTGAGCGGCTCGGCTCTCGGGCTGGGCGTCGCTCGCGGTCACGGCGCCAGGGTAGCCCGCGGGACCCACGGCCCGACGCCGCGGCGGAGCCACCGCCGCGCACCGTCGAGCGTGCACCGCCGTCGTGCGCGACCCGTGTCGAGCCGCGTCCGGGGATGTGCCGGTGATCCACCCCGTCAGGGGCAGACCGACGGCCGGCCGCCGCGAGCGCGTGCTCCCGGCGACCGGCCGTCGTCGACCGGTGTGCCGGCTACTTGCGCCCGGCCGTCCAGTTCATGCCCCAGCCGTACTGCCGGTCGAGCTCGGCCTGGCTGCCCTGGATGTAGCGGACCTCGCGGTTCACGGACAGTTCGCCGCCCGTGTTCTCGATCATCGCGATCGCGCACATCGGCGAGCGCGGGTCGTGCTCGTCGAGCCGGACCTCGATCTCGGGGCCCGAGGCCGGGAACAGCGTGACGACGCCGTCCGCGGCGGCCCAGTTCGGCACGCCCTGGTAGATGAACGCGAACACGAGGATCCGGCGGATCTCGCTCACGTGCGCGAGGTTGACGAACAGGTTCTCGCCGCCGGAGTTCGTACCGCTGCGGTCGTCGCCGTCGAGCCACGTGATCGCGTCGCCGCGGCGCGTGTCGCGGAACGCGTTGCCGAGCGCCTGCACGACGCCCTTGGACCCGTCGGTGTACTCGTACAGGGCCGCGAGGTCGAGGTCGATCGACCCGCCGCCGCCACCGCCCGTGAGCCGCTTGAGGAACCCGCCGCCGCCCTGCGGGGCACCGGCGGGGCGCGCGTTCCAGTTGAGGTTGACGCGCAGGATCCCGCTCGCACCGCCGCGCTTGGTCAGCGACACCGACGGCGCCGCCTTGGTGAGCGTGACCTTGCTCAGCGAGACGGGCGCGGAGCCGCCCGGCGTGCCGCTCTCGGGTGCGGGCTCGGGCGCCCCCGGACGCTTGGTGTAGTCGATTCCCATGCTGACCTCCTCGGTGTGCCGGCGGACCGGCGGCTGGTCGTGCTGCTCAGGCTCTGCTGGTTCGGGCTCTGCTGCTGCGCGCACCTCGCGGGTGCCGCGGCCCGCTCACACGAGCGGGGTCCGGGCGTCGACCCAGGTGATCTCGTCGAAGCCGTGCGCGGTGCACGCGTCGCGCAGCGTGCCCTCGACGAGCTCGTCCTCGGCGCGGAGCACGAGCTCCCCGCCGACCCGCAGCACCGACAGCGCGACGAGCACGCCCGCCGAACGCCCGTGCCGCAGCGGTGCCTCGACGCGCAGGCCGCCGAAGCCGTGCACGACGAGCGTGCCACCCCAGTCCAGCTCCGCGCCGGACTCGGAGTAGGCGAGCACGACGAGCCGCTCGACCGCGCGGACCTGCCGCAGGTCCACGACGAGCTGCTCGAAGCGCTCGCGCGACGACACGACCACCGGGCGGCGGGGCTGCAGCCCCGCCAGGGGGACCCCGCGGCTGTGCGCGACGAGCGAGGGCCGCGCGCCGGCGAGCCGGTACGCGCACGCGAGGCGCAGGTCGCCGACCGCGTCGGAGCACGCCGCCTCGACGGTCAGCCCGCCGACGCCCGACTGCAGCGCCGTGAGCGCGACGACCGGCTCCGTGCGGCTGAGCACGACGGGCGTGCCCGCGTGGACCCGCGGGGGCGTGAACGCGAGCACGGCGTCGCCCGCGGCGGCGGACGGGGGCTCCGGCCGCGCGCGACGTGCGGGAACGGCGGCGGCGGGCGACGCGGTGAGGTCGAGCGACGTCGTCGGGCTCGCCCCGTGCAACGCGGACGGGCCCGCCGACGCGGGCCGTGCCGGCGGTGCCGACGGCGCGGGCGGTGCCGGAACGGGTGCTCGCGGGCCGGTCCCGGCGGGGGCGGCGGTGCGCGCCGGGGCGGAACCGAGGTCCAGCGACGTCGAGCCCGCGCCCGACGAGCCCGCGGCGGGAGACCCCGAGCCGGTCGCCGGCGCGCCCAGGTCCAGCGAGGACGTCACCGCAGCCGCCGGCGCCCGGGTCGCCGTCGCGGGAGGGGCGCCGGACGGCACCGTGGTGGAGGCGGGCACCGGAGTGGACGCGGGCGCCGGGGTGGACGCGGGCGCCGGGGTGGTCGGCGGCACCGGCGCAGGCGGCGGCGCCGACGGACCGGACGCCGCAGCACCGGCCGCCGGCCGCCCCGACGCCGGCACATCGGACGCGGGTGCAGCCGACGCGGGAGTCCCAACCTCGACGCGCGTCCGCAGCGTCCGCCGCCGCAGCCACGGCAGGTCGTCCCGCACCTCCGTGCTCGACCCGGGCGGCCCGGGTGGCCGGGGCGAGGTCACAGCGGCACGCCGTAGTCGGCCGCCATGCCCTCGAAGCCGTTCGCGTAGCCCTGCCCGACGACCTTGAACTTCCAGCCGGTCGTGTGCCGGTAGAGCTCCCCGAGCACGAGGCCCGTCTCGGCACGCAGCGACGGCGCCAGGTTCTCGGAGCGGACGAGCTCGGAGCTGTCCCGCAGGTCGAGCACGCGCACCGCCGCCTCGCGCAGCTGCCCGAGGGTCCGGCGCTGCCCGAGCGCCTCGTTGATGTACGCGACGACCACGATGCGCGCGACGTCGGCAGGGACGCCCGTGAGGTCGACCTCGACCTGCTCGGTGTCGGTCCCGACGACCCGCTCGAGCTGCGCGACCGAGAGGTCCGGCTCGACGAGCTGGTTGAAGAACACGACGTGCCGGTCCGAGAGCACGCGGCTGCGCGCGTCGCACAGCAGGGTCGCGACCACGATGTTGTCCATCAGCACGGGCTCGCTCGACGCGAACCGCACGCCGAGCACGACGCCGGTGAGGGACGGGATCTCGCGGGTCAGCTCGACGTTCGAGCCCCGCGCCATGGGCCGCGCCGCCATCACAGGTCTAGGTCCGAGCCGGAGAACCGCGTGCGGAGGAAGTTGCCTTGCGTCATCAGTGCGTCAGCGTCCTGGTTCTGGGTCGCGTGCAGGGTCGCGGTCGCCGACTGCAGGAGCGCGTCGAGCTGCATCATGAGCGACTGCGTGGGCGTGTGGCCGGCTCCGCGCGGGGTGTCGAGGAGCCGCGCGTCGACGGCGAGGTAGGTCTGGAGCGTCGTCGGCAGGTAGTCCTCGACGGTGCCGCGCACGGACATCGTGGCGTAGACGTCGAGCGGCCGGGTCTGCGCCTGACCGACGACGGCCCGCAGCACGTCGGTGATGCGGCGCGCGTTCGCGACGGCCGCCGCCGGCAGCCGCCCGGCGTTGCGGTTGACCAGACGCTCGAGCCCCGCGACGCCCGCGAGCAGCTGCTCGGCGCTGTCCGCGGGGTCGTCGGCGGCCGGGAGCGGAAGCGGCGGGACGACGGCGTCCTCACGGGCGTCCGTGAACCGCCTGAACCACCTCACGGTCGGGCTCCTCCTCGGTCGGCCGTCAGGACGTGATCTCGCCCTGCCGGGTCCGCGCGAGGTACGGCTGGGCGCGCTGGATCTGCCCCTCGAGGGCGGTGACGGTCTGGGCCATGCTGTCGACGGCCTGCGCGCGGAACGTGTCGAGCGCGTCCATCGTGGCGAACACGTTGTCGAACGCCGCCTGCAGCTTCTGCACGTCGATCGTCGACTCGGCGGCCTGCTGGCTGATCTGCGCGCCCTGCGTGCGCAGCTGCGCGGACGTCTGCTCGATGAGGTTCGACGTCACGGTGTTGAGCGCCGTGATCTGGTCGAGCACGAGCTTCTGGCGCGAGAGGGCCTGCGACACGATGACGGCCGTGCGCAGCGCCGCGATGGTCGTGGTCTGCGCGCGGTCGACGCCCTTGATGAGCTCGATGTTGTTCTTCCGGACGAGGTCGAGCGCCATGTAGCCCTGGACGTTGACGGCCATCTGCGTCATCAGGTCCTGGCGGCGCTGGCGCACGGGGAACAGCGCGTCGGCGCGGACCGTGTCGGCGTCCTGCTGGCGCCCCGCGGCCTCGAGCTGGGCGACCTTGTCGACGAGCGCGGCGTCGAGCGCCGCGGCGAGCTCGTTGTACTCGGCGAGCCGGCCCATCGTGGCCCACATGTTCGCCTTCTCGGTCTCGATCGCCGCGTTGTCCTTGCGGAGGTCGTCCTGGCCCGAGTTGAGGGACTTGATGATCGCGTCGAGGTGCTGCTGCGCGGACTGGTACCGCTGGAAGTAGCTGTCGATCTTCGAGCCGCCCGGGAGCCAGCGCAGCGCCTTCTTGACGCCCGTGAGGTCGGCGCGGTGCGGGTCGAGCTCGGTCACGGTCTGGCGGAGCTGGGCGATGGTCGTCGCGACCCGGACCTGCGCGTCGCCGCTGCCCGCCGTGGAGCCGCCCTTCGCCTTGCCCATCGCCGCGGCGGGCCGGTCGAGCATGCGGCTCGACACCGCGGCGGCGGCGCGCATGTCCTGCTCGCCCATCGACGTGATCGAGGCGACCTTCTGCGCGAACTCGGGCGAGCGCGTGTCGAGCGCGACGAGCTCGGTGACGAACGCGTCGGCCTTCTGCCGCAGCTCGACCTGCTTCGCGGAGTCCACGGGGACGGCGCCCGCGGCCTGCTCCTTCTCGACGACGACGACGGGTGCGGGTGGGGTGAGCACGAGCGCCCCGGACGTGGGCGCGGCGGGCGCCGGGTCGGGCGTCGCGGTGGAACCCAGGTCGAGCTCGGACATCGTCGTGTCTCCCTGTCGTCGTGTGCGCCGGCGCACCCGTCGCGCGCGTGGCCGGTCCGTGTCGACTCTAAAGTCTCGGCGGCGCGCGGGGGTGCCTGCGACCCCTGATGTCACCCTGAAAGGACCCTGATCCTGCACCGAAGGAACTCCGGCGCCGACACCGGCGTTGTTAGCATCGGTGCGCCGTCGAGCCTGGCGGTAGCGCGGTCAGCACGACGGGGGGCACGCCTCCGTCAGAAGCCTCTGGAGGATCCGTGGGAGTCAGCCTCAGCAAGGGCGGGAACGTCAGCCTCACCAAGGCCGCACCCGGTCTCACCGCCGTGGTGGTCGGCCTCGGCTGGGACGTCCGCACGACGACGGGCACCGACTTCGACCTGGACGCCTCGGCGATCCTGGTCGACGCGAACGGCAAGGTCGTGTCCGACGCGCACTTCGTGTTCTTCAACAACCTGAAGAGCCCCGAGGGCTCGGTCGAGCACCTCGGCGACAACCTCACCGGCGAGGGCGAGGGCGACGACGAGCAGCTGAAGGTCCAGCTCTCGACGGTCCCCGCCGAGGTCGACAAGATCGTCTTCCCCGTCTCGATCTACGACGGCGCCGGCCGCGGCCAGAGCTTCGGCCAGGTCCGCAACGCGTTCATCCGCATCGTGAACCAGGCGGACAACAACGAGCTCGCGCGCTACGACCTCACCGAGGACGCCTCGACCGAGACCGCGATGGTCTTCGGCGAGCTGTACCGCAACGGCGCCGAGTGGAAGTTCCGCGCCGTGGGCCAGGGCTACGCCTCGGGCCTCACGGGCATCGCGAAGGACTTCGGCGTCAACGTCTGACGCCCACGCACGACGGTCGGGCGCGCCTCGCGGGGTGCGCCCGACCGCCCGCGTCAGCGGTCGTCGCACCGCCTCGCACGTCCCGCACCACCCCGCACGAGCCCGCCGGCCCTGGCCGGTCCCGCACCACCGCACCGACCTTCCAGACCTGGAGGAGACCGACCATGGGCGTCAGCCTGAACAAGGGCGGGAACGTCTCGCTCACCAAGCAGGCCCCGAACCTGACGGCCGTCGTCGTCGGCCTCGGCTGGGACGCCCGCACGACGAGCGGCGCCGCGTTCGACCTCGACGCGAGCGCGCTCCTCGTCGGCCCCGGCGACCGCGTCCTGTCCGACCAGCACTTCGTGTTCTTCAACAACCTCGTGAGCCCCGACGGCTCGGTCGAGCACACCGGCGACAACCTGACCGGCGAGGGCGAGGGCGACGACGAGTCGATCAAGGTCGACCTCGCGCGCGTCCCCGAGCAGGTCACCCGGATCGTGTTCCCGGTGTCGATCTACCAGGCCACGGAGCGGGGCCAGAGCTTCGGCCAGGTCCGCAACGCGTTCATCCGGATCGTCAACCAGGCCGACGAGCAGGAGCTCGCTCGGTACGATCTGAGCGAGGACGCGTCGAGCGAGACCGCGATGATCTTCGGTGAGATCTACCGGCACCTCGGCGAGTGGAAGTTCCGGGCCATCGGCCAGGGCTACACGTCCGGTCTGCACGGCATCGCCAAGGACTTCGGGGTCGACGTCGCCTGACCCTCACCCGGGGCACGCCCGCCCCGGTGCACCACCCCACCTGCTGCGCCTCCCGGCGCTCATCCCCCGAGAGAACGAGGACCCCCCGTGGTCATGCGTACCTTCGGCTGGTCATTCGGTGTGACCGCCGTGTCCCTCGTCGTGGCCTTCCTCTACGGAGGTTGGAACGCGCTGTTCCTGTGCACGATCCTCGGCATCCTCGAGGTCTCGCTGTCGTTCGACAACGCCGTGGTCAACGCCAAGATCCTCGAGCGCATGAGCGAGTTCTGGCAGAAGATCTTCCTCACCGTCGGCATCGCGATCGCGGTGTTCGGCATGCGCCTGGTCTTCCCGCTGCTCATCGTCGGGATCACCGCAGACCTCGGCCCGATCGACGCGATCTCCCTCGCCATGGAGAAGGGCGACCCGGAGACCCCGGGCAGCTACGCGTACCTGCTCAACGAGGCGCACCCGCAGATCGCGGCCTTCGGCGGCATGTTCCTGCTCATGCTCTTCCTCGACTTCATCTTCGAGGACCGGGACATCAAGTGGCTGACGTGGCTCGAGCGCCCGCTCGCCCGCATCGGCAAGCTCGACCAGCTCGCCGTCATCGTCGCCAGCGTCGCGCTGATCCTCGCCGCCCAGCTGCTCGCGGAGGACCCGGCGGTCGTCCTGCTCTCCGGGCTGCTCGGCATGATCACCTACATCGCGGTCAACGGCCTCGGCTCGCTGTTCGAGGGCCAGGGCATCGAGGAGGCCTCGGGCACGATCATCGAGGACGGCGCGGCCGAGGAGGGCACGGGCGCGAAGGACCGCACGGGCCCGACGCAGCTCGCGAAGGCGACCGGCAAGGCCGGCTTCTTCCTGTTCCTCTACCTCGAGGTGCTCGACGCGTCGTTCTCGTTCGACGGCGTCATCGGTGCGTTCGCGATCACGTCCGACCCGATCATCATCGCCCTGGGCCTCGGCTTCATCGGCGCGATGTTCGTCCGGTCGATCACGGTGTTCCTCGTCCGCAAGGGCACGCTGGCCGACTACGTGTACCTCGAGCACGGCGCCCACTGGGCGATCGGTGCGCTCGCGACGATCCTGCTCGTGAGCATCGGCTACCACGTCGACGAGATCATCACGGGCCTCGTCGGGGTCGCGTTCATCGGCGCCGCGTTCACGTCGTCGATCCTGCGCAACCGTCGCCTCAAGGCCGCCGGCATCGAGCCGGAGCCCGTCATCGTGCACGCCGACTGACGACGACGACCCCCGACGATGCGCCACTTCGCGCACCTCGCGCCCGACGAGCGCGAGCGGCTCTTCCACGTCGAGCCGCAGGAGTTCACGGCGCACGACGACCGTGAGCTGCTCGCGGTGGCGCTCGGGGCGACCCTGTACCTGCCCGGGACGAGGCCGGCCATCGCGGCCGACCTCGTCCGGCGGGCGGCGCAGGGCGTCACCAGCGCGGTCGTCTGCCTCGAGGACGCCATCGCCGACCGGGACGTCCCCGCGGCGGAGGCGAACCTCGTCGCGCAGGTGCGCAGCCTCGCCGAGTCGGGCGAGGCCGGCCCGCTCGTGTTCGTGCGCGTGCGCACGCCCGAGCAGATCGGTCGCGTCGTCGCGGGTCTCGGCGAGCACGCCGGAGCGCTGTCGGGCTTCGTCGTCCCGAAGTTCACCGAGGACCGGGGCAGCGACTTCCTCGACACCGTCGCGCAGGCCTCGGACCTCACCGGGCACCGGTACTACGCGATGCCGATCCTCGAGTCCGCCGAGGTCATCCACCGCGAGACGCGCACCGACGCGCTCGTCGGGATCCGGCGGGCGCTCGACAAGCACCGCGAGCGGGTCCTCGCGGTGCGGATCGGCGCGACGGACCTGAGCTCGGCGTACGGCATCCGGCGCAGCCGGGACCTCACGATCTACGACGTCCTGCCGGTCGCGCAGGTCATCGCCGACGTGGTCAACGTGCTCGGGCGCGCCGACGACACGGGCTTCGTCGTCACGGGCTCGGTCTGGGAGTACTTCGAGGGGCAGGAGCGGCTGCTCAAGCCCCTGCTGCGCGAGTCCCCGTTCATCGAGCACGACGAGCGCGCGCTGCGCACCCGGCTCATCCGCAAGGCGCTCGACGGCCTGATCCGGGAGATCGTGCTCGACAAGGCCAACGGGATCACCGGCAAGACCGTCATCCACCCCTCGCACGTCCCCGCGGTGCACGCGCTGTCCGTCGTGACGCACGAGGAGTACGTCGACGCGGCGCACGTCCTGGGCGTCGAGATGTCCGACGGCGGCGTCGCGGCGTCCGGCTACCGGAACAAGATGAACGAGGCGAAGCCGCACCGCGCGTGGGCCGAGCGCACGATGCTCCGGGCCCGGGTGTTCGGCGTCTCGGGTGAAGACGTGTCGTTCGTGGACCTGCTCGGCGCGGGCGACCCCACGTGACCGGACGGCACGTGGCGGGCGCCGACGGTGCGCCGGCGGCCGGCCGGTCCTCGCCGGGTGGCGTGTGGACCGGCGGCTGGGTCGCGGAGCGGCTCGGCGTCGGCCTGGTCACGACGGGCTCGCCGGTCGGGGTGACGCTCCCCGAGCTCGTCGGGCTCGCGCTGCGCCGCAACCCCCGCCGCGCGCACCTGCTCGTGTCGACCGTGCTCGGCAAGCACGTGCCGACCGACCCGCGCGTCGTGCACGCGTCCGCACAGCTGCTCGGGGCGCTCGCGGCCGCGCGCATCGCGGGCTCGGGGGACGACGACGCGTCGACGCCCGCGTGGACCTCCGCCGTCGATGCGCTCGCGCCCGCGGTGGCCGGGGTGCCCGGCTCGGCGGCGACCCTGCGCGCCCGCACCGACGCCCTCGTGACCGACCTCCGGGCCCGGCACGCGTCGGCGCTCACCGGCACGGTCGTGCTCGGCTACGCGGAGACGGCGACCGCGCTCGGGCACGGCGTCGCGGAGGCGCTCGGGGCCCGCTACCTGCACTCGACCCGCCGCGCGGTGCCCGGGGTCGCGCTCGCGGGCGGCTTCGAGGAGCAGCACTCGCACGCGACGTCGCACCTGCTGCTGCCCGAGGACCCCGGCTTCCTCGCCGGCCCGGGCCCGCTCGTGCTCGTCGACGACGAGCTCTCGACCGGGCAGACGATCCTCAACACCGTCGCCGCGCTGCACGAGCGCTACCCGCGGGGCCGGTACGTCGTGGCGGCGCTCGTGGACGTGCGCTCCGACGCCGACCGGGCGCGCCTGGCCGACCTGGCCGACCGCCTCGGGGTCCGCATCGACGCGGTGGCGCTCGTCGCCGGGACCCTCGCGCTCGGGGACGACGTGCTCGCGGAGGGCCGACGGCTCGTCGAGGAGCACTCCGCACGGGACGCCGACCCCGACGGCTCCCGCTCCACCGGTTCCGAGCCGGCCGGCTCCGGGTCCCGACGGGGCGCCGTCGCCCGGCTCGGCACGCTCGGGTGGCCCGTCGACGTCCCGGACGGCGCCCGGCACGGCCTCACCCCGGCGCAGCTCGACCGGCTCGGCGCGGCGGCCCGCGACGCGGCGTCGGCGCTCGCGGGGCACCTCGGCGGCCCGGCCCCCGCGCAGCCGTCGACCGCGCAGCCTGCGGTGACGCCCGCCGGACCGACGGCGCGCCGTGTCCTGGTGCTCGGCACCGAGGAGCTCATGCACGCGCCGCTGCTCGTCGCGGCGCACCTCGCCGACCGGCTCGACGCGCACGGCACCACGGTCGCGTTCTCGTCGACCACCCGCTCCCCCGTCCTCGCGCTCGACGCCGAGGACTACGCGATCCGCACCCGCCTCGTGTTCCCGAGCCACGACGAGCCCGACGACGGGCCCGGCGACCGGTTCGCGTACAACGTCGCCCCGGGAGCCGACCCGCGCCGCCGCTTCACGGACGTCGTCGTGGTCGTCGACTCGGCCGGCGACACCCCCGCGCTGCACGCACCGGGCGGGCTCCCGGCCCGCGTCGCAGAGCACGCCGACCGCGTGCACCTCGTCACCCTCCCCTCGTACCGGCCCGCCGCCGGAGCACCCCACCCGCAGGAGACCACCCCGTGACCGCGACCACGCCCGCCCCGCTCCCCCCGCCGCTGCGCGGCCCGGAGTTCGGGAGCTACGCCGCCGACGAGGTCGCCTGGCTGCTCACCGACCTCACGCACGTCGCGCTCGAGGCGCCGCTCGAGGAGCGCGAGGAGGCCATCCAGGCCGGTCAGGCGCACTACGCCGAGTCGCTGCCGGTCGAGTTCCAGCCGAGCGCCGAGTACCAGGAGCTGTTCCACGCGTCGCTCGCGGAGTCCGCGGCGAAGCTCGCGCACGCCGTCGGTGTCGTCACCGAGCTCACGCTCGCCGAGCGGGGCCGGGGCGCCGTGCTCGTCTCGCTCGCGCGCGCCGGGACTCCGGTCGGGATCCTCATGCGCCGCTGGGCGCGCGAGGTGCACGGCCTGGACCTGGCGCACTACGCGGTGAGCATCGTGCGGGGCCGCGGCATCGACACCGTCGCGCTCCGCCACCTCGCCGCGCACCACCGCCCCCAGGACGTCATGTTCGTCGACGGGTGGACCGGCAAGGGTGCGATCGTCCGCGAGCTGACCGCCGCGGTCGCGGAGGCGAACGTCGCGCTCGGGCTCGCCCCGGGCGAGGGCTTCCGCCCGGACCTCGCGGTGCTGGCCGACCCCGCGGGCTGCGTCGAGCTCTACGGCACCCGCGAGGACTACCTCATCCCGTCGGCGTGCCTGAACTCGACGGTGTCGGGCCTCGTGTCCCGCACGGTGCTCAACGACCACCTGATCGGCCCCGGGGACTTCCACGGCGCGAGGTTCTACGCCGAGCTCGCCGCCGCGGACGTCTCGAACCGGTTCCTGGACGCGGTCTCGGAGCGCTTCGCCGAGGTCGCCGACGACGTCGCGCGGGACTGGCCGGTCCTCGCCGCGAGCGACCGCACCCCCACGTGGAGCGGCTGGGCGACCGCGGAGCGGCTGAGCGTCGAGCACGGCATCCACAGCGTCAACCTCGTCAAGCCCGGGGTCGGCGAGACCACGCGCGTGCTGCTGCGCCGGGTCCCGTGGAAGGTCCTCGTCCGGCGCCGCGCCGACCCCGAGCTCGCGCACGTCCTGCTGCTCGCCGAGCAGCGCGGCGTCGAGGTCGTCGAGGTGCCCGACCTGTCCTACCGCTGCGTCGGCCTGGTGCACCCCGGCTTCACGCGCGGGGCGCGTGCGGGGGCCGACGACGCGCTGACCATCACCCCGTCCAGCGAGGCCTCGGGCCCCGACGAGGTCGCGGGCGACGACGTCCTCGCGACGGAGGTCCGCGCATGACCGCCCAGGCGCCCACGCTCACCCCGCGCACGGCCCCCGCCCGGCCGGCAGGACCGGCGGCAGGCCCGACCGTCGTCGCGTGCGACCTCGACCGCACGCTCATCTACTCGCGCGCCGCGATGGCGCTGCCGGACGGCCCGGAGCCGGAGCTCGTGTGCGTCGAGCACTACGACGGGGCGCCGCTGTCCTACGTGACCGAGCGCGCCGAGCGGCTGCTCGTCGAGCTCGCGGCGTCCGCCGTCGTCGTGCCCACCACCACGCGCACGCGCGCGCAGCTCGCCCGGATCCGCATCCCGGGCCCGCCGTCGCCCTACGCGATCGCGGCCAACGGCGGCATCCTGCTCGTCGACGGCGAGCCCGACGCCGCCTGGACCGCCGCGGTCCGCGAGCTGCTCGCCGCGACGAGCGTCCCCCTCGCCGACGTCCGCGAGCACATGCGCACCGCGTTCGACGACGCGTGGACCCTCTCGCGCCGCGAGGCGGAGGAGCTGTTCTGCTACGCGGTCGTCGACCGCGCGGCGCTGCCCGAGGGCTTCGTCGCGGACCTGTCCGGGTGGGCCGCCGAGCGTGGCTGGACCGTCTCGCTGCAGGGCCGCAAGCTCTACGTCGTCCCGTCGGCGCTGACCAAGGGCGCCGCGGTCACGGCGCTCGCGGACCGGGTGGGCGCCGCACGCGTGCTCGCCGCGGGCGACTCGCTGCTCGACGCCGACCTGCTCGACGCCGCGCACGCCGGCATCCGGCCGGCGCACGGCGAGCTCGCCGAGAGCCGTTGGACCCGTCCGCACGTGGCCGTGACGGCGCGCGCGGGGATCCTCGCGGGCGAGGACGTGCTGACGTGGCTGCTCGGCGAGGTCACCCGCGGCCCGGTCGGCGCGCACGCCGGGTCCACGACGGCCTGACGGCGCCGCGACCGGTCCACCCGGCCGGGCCCTGCGTCCGCGCGGCGGCTGCTGTCACACTGGGGACGGGACGAGGCCGTCCCCGAGGGCCGAGACGAGGACGCGGGAGGTCGCATGACCCAGCTCTACCCCGCGGCGCTGCTCCCCGGCTCCGTCCTGCTCCCGGCCCGCCGCGACGAGTCGTTCGAGCGGTTCGCGCGCGTCGCGCAGCGCCACCTCGGCGTCCCGCTCGCGCTCGTGTCGCTCGTCTCGCAGGAGGGCCAGGTGTACCCCGGCGCCGCCGGGCTGCCACCGGACATCGACGAGTCCCGGCACACGCCCCTCACGCACTCGTTCTGCAAGTACGTCGTCGCCGACCGGTCCCCGCTGATCGTCGACGACGCCCGCCGCGTCGCCCTGCTCAAGGACAACCCCGCGATCCCCGAGCTCGACGTGATCGCGTACGCGGGCTACCCGCTGCTCGACGACACGAACGCCGTGGTCGGGTCGATGTGCGTGATCGACCACGTGCCGCGCCGCTGGACCGCCGACGAGCTCGCCCTGCTCGAGGACCTCGCGGCGGCGTGCAGCTCCGAGCTGCGGCTCCGCGGCGAGCGTGAGCGGGCCCGCCGCTCGCAGCAGCAGGCGACGCTCGCCTACCGTCAGGCCGGGCTGCTCCTGCTCGTGAGCGACGCCTTCCAGGACGTCCTCACGGTCGACGACGTCGCGGCGACCTCGGCGCGCGTCGCGGACACGGGGCTGGGCGCGACGATGTCCGGCATCGCGCTGCTCGACCCGGACGGCCGGGGCCTGACGTACACGACCGTCGAGCGCTTCACCGAGGACTTCGACCCGCGCTGGCAGCACGCACGCATCGACGAGGACCGGCCCGTCGCGCACGTGGCCCGCACGCACGAGCCGCTGTTCTTCCGGGACAACGCCGAGCTCGTCGCGCAGTTCCCCGCGATGGCGCGCCCTGCGACCCGCGACGCCGGGGCGAGCGCCGTCCTGCCGCTCGTGTCGGGTCAGGAGCTCCTCGGCGTGCTCACGCTCGGCTGGCGGCTGCCGCGGGAGTTCGACGAGGGCAACCGCACGATCAAGAACGCGCTTGCCGCGTACACCGCCCAGGCGCTGCAGCGTGCGCAGCTCCTCCAGCAGCGCCGGGACGTCGCGCGCACGCTCCAGGACGCGATGCTCACCGCCCTGCCGGAGCCGCCGCACCTGCGCCTCGGCGCGCACTACCTGCCGGCCGGGCGCGCGGACCGCGTCGGCGGGGACTGGTACGACGCGATCGAGCTGCCCGACGGCGGCGTCGCGCTCATGGTCGGCGACGTCACCGGCCACGACATGGACGCCGCGGCCCGCATGGGCCAGCTCCGCTCGACGCTGCGCGCGTTCGCGTGGGACCACCCCGACACCCCGTCCTCGTGGCTCACCCGGCTCGACCGGGCGATCGAGGGCCTGGGGCTCGGGACGATCGCGACCGCGCTCGTCGGGCGCATCGACCCCGACCCGGAGACGGGCGCGCACCGGTTCACGTGGTCGAGCGCGGGGCACCCGGCCCCGGTGCTCGTGCGGCCGGGGCAACAGAGCATCGCGCTGCAGGGGCCGCAGAACGACCTGCTGCTGGGCGTCGACCCCCGGACCGCACGGCACGACCACACGCACACCCTCGACCGCGGCGACACGCTGCTGCTGCACACCGACGGGCTCATCGAGCGGCGCGGGGCGTCCCTCCCGGACGAGGCCGCGGCGCTCGTGGACGCCGCCGGGCGGCTCGCGCACCTCGACCCCGCGCAGCTCGTCTCCGCGCTCGCGCACGGACTCGTGCCCGGTCACCCGGCCGACGACGTGGTCCTGCTCGCCGCCCAGGTCGTCGGGGGCTGACGCGAGGACGCCGTCACCCGCCGGCTCGACGCCCACGCCGGGAGGCGACGGTCGCCGGGCGGGGGTGCCCGGCGACCGTCCGCCTCACTCGCCGGGGTAGACGACCCCGACCTGCGCGCGCACGGCGTCGAGCGTGCGCATGACCTCGACGGTGTGGTCCCACGTCATGAGCGGGCTCTGGGTGTCCCCCGCGGCGACCCGGCGCGCGACCTCGGCGGCCTCGTACTGCAAGCCCTTCTTGCCGGGCTGCTCGAACGTCCACACGCGGCCGTCGCGGCGCTGCACGCGGAACGACGACGGGCCGTAGAAGTTGCCGGCCACGTGGATGAAGCCCTCGGTGCCCGAGATCGCGGCGGTCGTCGGGGTCTTGGCCCACAGCGTCGTCGAGAGGGTCGCCTGGGTGCGCTCGCCGTAGCTCAGGACGATCGACGCCTGCCCGTCGACGCCGGTCTCGGTCAGCGTCCCCGTCGCGTGCACCGCGTCCGGGACACCGAGGAAGTCGTGCGCGAACGACACCGGGTACACCCCGAGGTCGAGGAGCGCTCCGCCCGCGAGCTGCGGGTCGAACAGCCGGGAGGCCGGGTTGAACGGGAAGTACTGCCCGTGGTCGGCGGTGAGGTTGATGATCTCGCCGATCTCGCCGGCGTCGATGACCTGGTGCAGCGCGGCCACGTGCGGCAGGAACCGCGTCCACATGGCCTCCATCACGAAGACACCGGCGGCCTTCGCGGCGGCGAACACCTGCTCGGCCTCGGCGGCGTTGCGGGTGAAGGCCTTCTCGACGAGCACGTGCTTGCCGGCGGCGATCGCGAGCAGCGCGTGCTCGAGGTGCTCGGAGTGCGGGGTCGCGACGTACACGGCGTCGACCTGGCGGTCCTCGACGAGGTCGCGGTAGCCGATGTGGGTCGTCGGGACGCCGTGCGCGGTCGCGAAGCGCTCGCAGCGGTCCCGGTTGCGGGAGCCGACGGCGACGAGCTGCGCGCGGGTGTGCGCGTTCACCGCGTCGGCGAAGGCACCGGCGATGTTGCCGGCCCCCAGGATTCCCCAGCGGATGGACGGAGCGGTCGACGGGTCCTCGGTGCGAGCCATGCGGCCAACCTAGTACGGCCGGGCGCGCCGGTCCTGGCGGTCCGGGTGCCGGTCCGGCCGGCGGGTCAGGACTTCGCGGCGGCCTTCTTGCGCGGGGCCGCGGCCTTGCGCGCGGGGGCCTTCTTCTTGACGGGCCCGCGCGCACGCTTCTCCGCGAGGAGCTCCTGCGCGCGCTCGGGCGTGATCGACTCGACCGCGTCCTCCTTGCGGAGCGTCGCGTTCGTCTCGCCGTCGGTCACGTAGGCGCCGAAGCGGCCCTCCTTGACGACGATCGGCTTGTTCGACACCGGGTCCTCGCCGAGCTCGCGCAGCGGAGGCGCCGCGGTCGCGCCCCGGCCCCGCTTGGGCTGGGCGTAGATCGCGAGGGCCTCCTCGAGGGTGACCGTGAACATGGCCTCCTCGGACGGGAGCGTGCGCGAGTCGGTGCCGCGCTTGAGGTACGGGCCGTAGCGGCCGTTCTGCGCGGTGATCTCGGTCCCGGTCTCGGGGTCGACGCCCACGACACGCGGGAGCGAGAGCAGGCGCAGAGCGTCCTCGAGCGTGACGGTCTGCAGGTCCATCGACTTCAGCAGCGACGCGGTGCGCGGCTTGGGCGCGGCCGCCAGGGCCCGCTTCTTCGCGGCGGCGCTGAGGTTCGGGTCGAGCTCGGGCTCGGGCAGCAGCTCGGTCACGTACGGGCCGTAGCGGCCGCTCTTCGCGACGATCGTCGTGCCGGTCACGGGGTCCTCGCCAAGCACGAGGTCACCCTCGGGCTGCGTCTCGAAGAGCTCGCGGGCCTTGGGGACCGTGAGCTCGTCGGGCGCGAGGTCCTCGGGCACGGACGCCCGCCGCGGCGTCCCGTCGGGCCCGCTGAGGTCGCGGGTGTCCTCGAGGTACGGGCCGTAGCGCCCCACGCGCAGGGTGATCCCCTCGCCGATGTCGATCGAGTTGACCTCGCGCGCGTCGATGTCGCCGAGGTTCGCGACGAGGTCGCGCAGTCCCCCGCCGTCGACCGAGCCCGGGCTGTCGCCGAAGTAGAACTGGCTGAGCCACGCGCTGCGCTCGCGGTTGCCGGCCGCGATCTCGTCGAGGTCGGCCTCCATGGAGGCCGTGAAGTCGTAGTCGACGAGCTTGTCGAAGTTCTCCTCGAGCAGCCGCGTGACGGCGAACGCGAGCCAGCTCGGCACGAGCGCCTGCCCGCGGCCGGTCACGTAGCCGCGGTCCTGGATGACGGAGATCGTGGCCGCGTAGGTCGACGGGCGGCCGATCCCGCGCTCCTCGAGCGCCTTGACCAGGCTCGCCTCGGTGTAGCGCGGCGGCGGGGAGGTGCGGTGCCCGTCGGCCGTGAGGTCGGTGCCCGTGAGCGCGTCGCCCTCGACCATGTTCGGCAGGCGGGCCTCGCGCTCCTCGGCGGCCTTGCCGGCCTTGCCCGTGGCCTTCGCGGCGCCGGCCCCGTCCGCGTCCTCGGTCGCGCCGTCGACCCCGGCGACCGCAGTGGGCGCGTCGTCCTCGTACCGGTCGGCGTCGCGGCCCTCCTCGTACGCGGCCAGGAAGCCGCGGAACGTGATGACCGTGCCGGACGCGGCGAACACTGCGTCGACGTCCCCGTCGCCGAGCGGCGAGCCCGACGCGCCGGGGGCGCCCAGCCGGGCCGTCGCGCCGATCCGCACCGAGGCTGTCGAGCCCCGCGCGTCCGCCATCTGCGAGGCGACCGTGCGCTTCCAGATGAGCTCGTAGAGCCGGAACTGGTCGCCCGAGAGCTCGCGCGCGACCTGCGCCGGCGTGCGGAACTGGTCCCCGGCGGGCCGGATGGCCTCGTGCGCCTCCTGGGCGCCCTTGGCCTTGCTCGTGTAGACGCGCGCCTTGTCGGGCACGTACTCCGCGCCGTACAGCTCGCCGGCCTGGCGGCGCGCGGCGTCGATCGCCTGCGACGACAGCGCCGGGGAGTCCGTACGCATGTAGGTGATGTAGCCGTTCTCGTACAGGCCCTGCGCGGTGCGCATCGTCTGGCGCGAGCCCATGCGCAGCTTGCGGCTCGCCTCCTGCTGCAGCGTCGACGTCGTGAACGGCGCGGCCGGCTTGCGCGTGTACGGCTTCGTCTCGAGGCTGCGGACCTCGAACGACGACTCCGCGAGCCCGGCGACGAGGGCGCGCGCGGCCGGCTCGTCGAGGTGGCGCACGTCCTGCTGGCGGAGCGTGCCGCGGTCGTCGAAGTCGCGCCCGGACGCGACGCGCTGCCCGTCGACCTGCACGAGCCGTGCGCCGAACGACCCCGCGCGGGTCTCGTCGCCGCGCGTGTCGACCTGGCCGAACGTGCCCGTGACGTCCCAGTACTCGGCGGTGCGGAACGCCATGCGCTCGCGCTCGCGCTCGACGACGAGGCGCGTCGCGACGGACTGCACGCGCCCGGCGGACAGGCCCTGGCGGACCTTGCGCCACAGCACGGGCGAGACCTCGTAGCCGTAGAGCCGGTCGAGGATGCGGCGGGTCTCCTGCGCGTCGACCAGGCGGTCGTCGAGCTCGCGGGTGTTCGCGAGCGCACGCTGGATCGCCTCGCGGGTGATCTCGTGGAACACCATGCGCTTGACGGGGACCTTGGGCTTGAGCTCCTGGAGCAGGTGCCACGCGATGGCCTCGCCCTCGCGGTCCTCGTCGGTCGCGAGGAAGAGCTCGTCGGACTCCTTGAGGAGCCGCTTGAGCTCCGAGACCTTCTTCTTCTTGTCGGCGTCGACCACGTAGTACGGGTCGAACCCGTTGTCCACGTCGACCGCGAACTTCCCGTATGGGCCCTTCTTCATGTCCGCGGGCAGCTCGCTCGGCTGCGGCAGGTCGCGGATGTGGCCGACGCTCGCCTCGACGTCGTACCCCTCGCCGAGGTACCCCGCGATCGTGCGCGCCTTGGCGGGCGACTCCACGATGACGAGCTTGCGACCTGCGGACATGCGTTCCTGCTTCCTCGTGGGGTGGGGGACGGTTCGCAGGCCGTGCCCCCGGTGGCGGACGGTCGCCGCCCCGCGCCGGGCCGGCTGGTGCGTCGACACCGTCGCCCCGGCACTCTACGACCTTGCGTCAAGGAGCCTCGACGCGCGCGGTGGCGGCGTGCCGCACGAGGAGGATCACGGCGAACGCGAGCGCGCTCACCGCGACGACGGCGAGCACGGCCCCCGCGTACGCGGTGAGCAGGTCGGCGCGCGCCTCGAGCTCACCGGCCCGGTCCCACGTGCGGCGCAGGGACAGCGCGGACGGGACGACGGCCGCGACCCCGACGAGCCCGAGCAGCAGCGCCCCGGTGCGCGAGCCGGCGACGGACGACCCCGAGCTGCGCGCGAGCGCGATCTCGCCGGTCGCGGTCCGCGGCGCGTCGCCGGGGACGCCGGGGTGGCGCGCGACGAGCACGCACGTGACGCACGTCCAGAACAGCACGACGAGCACCGCCGCGATGACGTCGCTCGGCCGGTGCCACTGCCCGACGAGCGTCGAGACGCCCGTCGCCGCGGTGTACCCGGCACCGAGCGCCGCGGCCCACGGCCGGACCCGCGGCGGGACGACGAGCACGAGCACCGCCGAGACCGACGCGGCCGCGGTCGTGTGCCCGCTCGGCAGCGCGTTCATCCCCGGCCCGGGGACCCCGAGGTCGGGGCGGTCGGTGACGACCTTCTTGATCAGCTGGGTCGTGATGTTGGAGCCGGCGACGAGCACGACGACCTGGATCGCGAGCGCCCACCGCCGCCGGAGCACCGCGATGAGCATGGCCGCGACGAGCACGACCGCGATGTAGCTGACCGACACGACGTCGAGCACCGGCTCGGCCACCGTCCACAGCGCGCCCTGGCCGTACTCGGCGCCGCGCAGCACGGCCTCCTCGGTCCACTGGCCCGCCCACGTGTCGACGAAGACGCGCCACGTCGCGACGACCCCGAGCACCGCGACGACCGCGACGAGGACCCCGGGCAGGCTGCTGGCGCGTCGGGGGCCGCCGGGCACGTCGCTCGGGACGCGTCCGACGGGCCGCTCTCGGGGTGGGCTCGCACTGGGCACGGGCCCACGGTAGGCGACGCCCGGCGTCCCGTGCGCCGAGGAGCGGCCCGAGCGGCGGGAGGCCACAGAGAGTTCACAGGGTTCCGTCAGACCCACCACAGGCAGCCCGCGCACGCTGGCGACCATGACGCTCACGACGCCCCGCCGCGACCACCTGACCCGTGCCGACGGGACCGCGGTGCGGGCCCTCGTCGTCGACGACGAGCCGATGCTCGCCGAGCTCCTCTCGACCGCGCTGCGCTACGAGGGCTGGCAGGTCGGGTCCGCGCTGACCGGGCAGGCAGCGATCGCCGACGCGCGGCGCCTGGAGCCCGACGTGATCGTGCTCGACATGATGCTCCCCGACCTCTCGGGCCTCGAGGTGCTGCGCCGCATCCGCGCGTCCCACCCCTCCGTCCCGGTGCTGTTCCTCACCGCGAAGGACGCCGTCGAGGACCGGGTCGCGGGGCTCACCGCCGGTGGCGACGACTACGTGACCAAGCCGTTCGGTCTCGAGGAGGTCGTGGCGCGGCTGCGCGCGCTGCTGCGCCGGACGGGCGCGGTCGCCCAGCGCGAGGAGGCTGTGCTCGTCGTCGGGGACCTGCGCCTCGACGAGGACAGCCACGAGGTCTCCCGCGCCGGCCGTGACGTCCGGCTGACCGCGACCGAGTTCGAGCTGCTCCGCTACTTCATGCGCAACCCGCGCCGGGTGCTGTCCAAGGCGCAGATCCTGGACCGCGTGTGGCAGTACGACTTCGGCGGCCAGGCCAACATCGTCGAGCTGTACGTCTCCTACCTGCGGCGCAAGATCGACGCGGGGCACGAGCCGATGATCCACACGCTGCGGGGCGCCGGGTACGTGCTCAAGCCGGCCGTGTGAACCGATTCGCGCAGCGCCGACCCTCGCCAACCCGGACTTTCTTCGGTAACTTCACAAAGCCTCGTCCGCGAGGCCGCACCGAGCGTGCGCCCGGTGCGGTGACCACCTGGAGGTTCAATGAGGAACCCGACCCTGGCGCGCCGCGCGCGCGCCCTGACGGCAGCGGTCGCCGCCGCGGCCGTCGGAGGTCTGACGGCGACGCTCCCGGCCCAGACCGCACCCGTCGCCCCGGCCGCACCCGTCGCGGAGACCGCGACCATCGTCGACCCCGGGGCCACCCCCGAGACCCGGTCGCTCTTCTCGTTCCTGCGCGACGTGCGCGGCGAGGGCATCCTGTTCGGTCACCAGCACACGACGTCGTTCGGCGTCACGGTCGGCGACCCGCCCGACGGCACGCGCTCCGACGTCGAGGCGGCGGTCGGCGACTTCCCGGCCGTGTTCGGGTGGGACACGCTGATCCTCGAGGGCCGCGAGAAGCCCGGCGTCCTGGGCGCACCCGTCGAGCAGAACATCGCGGTGTTCGCCGACTACATGGAGAAGGCGCACGCGTTCGGCGGCATCAACACGATCAGCGCGCACATGAACAACTTCGTCACGGGCGGTGACTTCTACGACACCGAGGGGAGCACCGTCACGGCGATCCTGCCGGGCGGCCCGAAGCACGCCGAGCTCAACGCGTACCTCGACGACATCGCCGCGGTCGCGGACCAGACCCGCGACGCCGACGGCGACCTCATCCCGATCATCTTCCGGCCGTGGCACGAGAACGCGGGCTCGTGGTTCTGGTGGGGCGCGGCGCACGCGACGCCGGGCGAGTTCGTCGAGCTGTGGCGGTACACCGTCGAGTACCTGCGCGACACCAAGGGCGTCAGCAACTTCCTCTACGCCTACTCCCCCGGCGGCAGCTTCGGCGGGGTCGACGGCGTGTACATGCGCACGTACCCCGGCGACGCGTACGTCGACATCCTCGGCTACGACAACTACGACGGCAGCACCACGGCCGACAGCAGCGCGTGGCTGAACGGCGTCGTCCAGGACCTCGCGATGATCGCCGACCTCGCCGACGCGAGGGGCAAGATCTCGGCGTTCACCGAGTTCGGGCCCACGGGCGGCAAGCTCCGCGCGAACGGCGAGGGCGTCAACCTCGACTGGTTCACGGACCTGCTCGACGCGATCGAGGCCGACCCGAAGGCGTCGCGCAGCGCGTACATGCCGACGTGGGCGAACTTCGACCCGCTGCGCCCGGCGATCCCCTACCCCGCGACGGGCGACCTGCCCGCGCACGAGATGCTGCCGGACTTCCAGGCGTTCGAGGCCGACCCGTTCAGCTTCTTCGCGGACGACCTCGACCTCGCGGACGTCTACGGGCGGACGGTCGAGACCACCGAGCACGCGCCGTTCGCGCACGTCGTGACCCCGGCGGCCGGCCAGCGGATCACCGCCTCCCCCGCCGTGGTCCGCGCCAAGCTCGTGGGCGGCGAGGCGACCGGCGCGTGGTTCACGGTCGACGACGACGACACGCGCCACCCGCTCGCGCTCGACAGCGACGGCTACCTCTCGGCCACCTGGACGCTCACGCCCGAACAGCTCGACAACAGCACGCACACCGTGCACGTGACGGTCGAGGTCGCCGGCTCCGAGCCGCTCACCGCGAGCTCGAAGGTCATCCTCGGCGCCCGCCCGGTGCTCGCGCCCGGGGTGGTCGACGACTTCGAGGGCTACGGCGACGACGAGGCCCTGCGCGCCGAGTTCTCGACCGCGGGCGTCAACACGATCTCGCTCGAGACCGGGACCGTCGGCGGTGGCGACCAGGCGCTCCGGCTCGACTACGACTTCACGTCGCAGACCTACACCGGGATCATCAAGAAGTTCTCGGGCGACTGGACGCGGTTCTCCGACCTGTCGATCTGGGTGCGCCCGGACGGCTCCGACAACCGGATGGTGCTCCAGCTCGTCGCCGACGGCGTCTCGTTCGAGGCGTACCCGTCGCTCGCCGGGACCGACGCGCAGGTCGTCACGATCCCGTTCGAGGACTGGCGCCCGGCACCGTGGGACACGTCGAACGCGGACCGGCGGCTCACGCACGACGAGCTCGCGAAGATCACGCAGTTCAACGTCTACGTCAACGAGGAGCCCGCCGCCGGGGTGAAGGCCGGGAGCATCGTGTTCGACGAGATCCGCGCGACCGGCGTGGCGTCGTCCGGCTTCACCGACGTCACGGCGGAGCACCCGTACTTCGCGGAGATCGCCTGGGCGAAGCGTGCGGGGATCGCGACCGGCTGGCCCGACGGCACCTTCCGCCCCTCGGCGCGGCTGAGCCGCGAGGCGCTCGCCGCGTTCCTCCACCGGTACACCGACCCGGAGTTCGAGGCGCCCTCGACGGCCACGTTCAGGGACGTCCCGACGAGCCACGCGTTCTTCACCGAGATCGAGTGGCTCGCCTCGACCGGTCTGCTCCCGGGCGACCCGTACCGGAAGTTCGGGCCGTCCGGCACCGTCTCCCGGGCCACGGTCGCGAGCATCCTCTACGCGCTCCGGGGCACCGACGAGCTCCCCGAGCCCGGCACGCAGACGTTCAAGGACGTCACGCCGTCGCACCCGGACTGGGCCGCGATCGAGTGGGCCGCGGCCGCCGGCGTCACCACCGGCTACCCGAACGGCACCTTCAGGCCGAGCACGCCGATCACGCGGGAGGCCGTCGTCGCCTTCCTCCACCGGTACGACCGGCTGCCCGAGCCGCCCGTGGAGTCGGTCCCGCTGTTCGACTTCGCGGACGGCACCCAGGGCTGGACGGGCGCCGGACCCGTCGCGGCGGACGCGGGGCGGCTCGCGGTCACGAGCCCGGCCGGCGGCGGCTGGTTCGGGGTCGACGCGCCGCTCCCCGACCTCACCGGGCGCACCGAGATCCGGATGGACGTCGTCGAGACGGCCGGCGTCAACCCGAAGCTCGCGCTCAAGCTCGGCGGCGCCTGGCAGTGGTGCGAGACGGCCGAGGCCGGCTGGACGTCGGAGCCGCGCACCGGCGAGGACGCGCTCGTCTTCGACCTGACGACGCTCACCGCGGAGTGCGCGGCGATGCTCGACGACGTGCGCGGCTTCAACGTCTACCTCAACGAGGGTGGGCACGTCCTCGACACCGTCGAGGCGCGCTGACCTCCCTCAGCACGTCCCCGCCGGGGCGTCGGTCCGCACCGGACCGGCGCCCCGGTCGTGCGGCGCGGGTCGCGCGTCGTGCGTTCGTGGGTCGCGCGTCAGAGCGGGAACGCCGCGTACACGTCCCGGATCTGCTCGACGGGCGCGGTCGCGCGGAAGACCGTCGTCCCGTTGGACCAGAGCGCGATCCCCGAGCCGTCGCCGGCGTCGACGATGGTGAACGTCCCGACGGGCTGCCCGTCGACCACGACCTCGCCGGTCTGCGGGAGCGGCGCCGGGGCGGTGGTCGCACCGGGCGACGGGCTCGCGGACGCGTCCGCGGGGATGCCGGCCGGGAGCCCGGTCGCCAGCGCCGCGAGCTGCGCGGCGGCCTCCTCGGGCGTCTCCCACTGACCGGACTGCACGACGACCTGCGCCGTCCCGCCGTCCGAGTAGGTCTCGGTGTAGGCCTCGAGCGCACCGGCGGCGGTCCACGCGTCCTCGGGGCCCGACGACGCGAGCGCGTACTGCAGCACCGAGGGCGGCAGGGCCGCGGCGAACGCCGTCGTCGACGCGCGGGCGACGGGCTGCGCGGTCGGCGTCGGCGGCGCGAGCGTCACCGTCTCCGCGGCGGGCGCGGCCCCCGGCTCGTCGTCGCCGCCGGTGAGCACCGCGATCAGGACGCCCCCGACCACGACCACCGCGGCCACGGCACCGCCGACCAGCAGCAGCCTGCGGCGGCGCGCGTCCGCGTCGACCGCGGGCTCCGGGTCGCCCGGTCCCGGGCGGGCGTCCCCCTGCGGGAGCGGCGCGCCCGGCGTCCCGGCCTCGGGCCGGCCCGGGGTGGGCGCCGTCCAGCCGGTGGACGACGGCGGCGGCTGCGGCAGGTTGCGCCGCGGCTCGCCGGTGGGTCCGGTGTGGCTCATGGACGTCTCCCCTGCTGCGCGATCGGCCCCGCGGCGTCGCGCAGGTCGGTGTCGACCGGCAGCCTACTGGCGCGCCCGGCGCGGTCGTCGCACGGTGGCGCCGGTGTGCTCCGCGCGCGGCGGCGCGTCGGGCGGGCGTGTGGGTGGCGACGTCTAGCGTGCCCGCCATGACCTCCTCGACCGTCCGGCGCACCGCCTCCGGCTCCGCCGGCACGTCGACCGCCGGGCGGTCGTCCCGCACGCCCCGGCCCGGGTACCGCTGCTCGGAGTGCGGGTGGACGACGGCGAAGTGGGCCGGCCGGTGCGGGGAGTGCCAGGCGTGGGGCAGCGTCACCGAGGACGCCGGACCGGGTGGTGGCGCGCCGCGCACCTCGGTCGTCTCGCCGGCGCGCAACCCCGCGCGGCCGATCGCGGAGATCGACGTCGAGGCGAGCCGGGCCCGGCCCACGGGCGTCGACGAGCTCGACCGCGTGCTCGGCGGCGGGCTCGTGCCGGGTGCCGTCGTGCTGCTCGCCGGCGAGCCGGGCGTGGGCAAGTCGACCCTGCTGCTCGACGTGGCCTGCCGCGTCGCGCGCGGGACCGAGGGACCGGACGCCGAGCGACCGGGTGCCGGGGGCGAGCCCTCGGGGCGCCGGGTGCTCTACGTGACCGGGGAGGAGTCGGCCGGCCAGGTGCGGCTGCGTGCGGAGCGCATCGGCGCGCTCGACCCCGGGCTGCTGCTCGCCGCCGAGACGGACCTCGGCACGGTCCTCGGGCACATCGAGCACGTCGCACCCGACCTGCTCGTGCTCGACTCGGTGCAGACGATCGCCTCCGCGGCGGTCGAGGGCACCGCAGGCGGCGTCAGCCAGGTCCGCGAGGTCGCGGCGGCGCTCATCGCGGCCGCGAAGGAGCGGGACCTGCCGGTCGTGCTCGTCGGCCACGTGACCAAGGACGGCTCGGTCGCCGGGCCGCGCACGCTCGAGCACCTCGTCGACGTCGTGTGCCAGTTCGAGGGCGACCGCCACTCGCGCCTGCGCCTGCTGCGCGCGACCAAGAACCGCTTCGGCCCGACGGACGAGGTCGGCTGCTTCGACCTGTCGGAGTCCGGCATCGTCGGGCTCGCGGACCCGAGCGGGCTGTTCGTCTCGCACGAGCGCCACCACGTCCCGGGGACGTGCGTGACCGTGACGCTCGAGGGGCGCCGGCCCCTCGCGACCGAGATCCAGGCGCTCGTCGCCCCGAGCATGCTCGCGAACCCGCGCCGCACGACGAGCGGGGTCGACGCGAGCCGGCTCGCGATGGTCCTCGCGGTGCTCCAGCGACGTGTCGGTGCGCGGCTCGCCGACCAGGACGTCTACGTCTCGACCGTCGGGGGCGCCCGGGTGGTCGAGCCGTCCGCCGACCTCGCGCTGGCCCTCGCGACGGCGAGCTCCCGCGAGAACGTCGCGCTCCCGCGCGGGCTCGTCGCGCTCGGCGAGGTCGGGCTCGCGGGCGAGCTGCGGCCGGTGACCGGGGTCCTGCGCCGGCTGTCCGAGGCGGCCCGGCTCGGCTTCGTGCGCGCGGTCGTCCCGGCCGGCTCGATCGAGCCCGGCACCGCCCCCGCGGGGATCGAGCTGCTCGAGGTGGCCGACCTCGCGGAGGCGGTCCGGGCCACGGGCGTCGCGGGAGACCGCCGCACGTGAGCCTGCAGGAGGTGTCGGCGCCCGCAGTCACCCGTCCGGACGCACCCGCCCCACGCGTGGCCTTCACCTCGTCACCACCCGGGCCGCGTAGGATCGCGCGCGTGCCCACCACTCCGTCGCCGGACGACCTCCTGCGGACCACGCTCGCCGCGGTCGCGCCGGGCGGCGAGCTGCGCGACGGTCTCGAGCGCATCCTCCGGGGGCGCACCGGCGCGCTGATCGTCCTCGGTCACGACGCCACCGTCGAGTCGATCTGCTCGGGCGGCTTCGTGCTCGACGTCGAGTTCTCCTCGACCCGCCTGCGCGAGCTCGCCAAGATGGACGGCGCGATCGTCGTCGACCACGACGTCTCGCACATCGTGCGCGCCGCGGTCCAGCTCCTGCCCGACTCGACCATCGAGACCACCGAGTCCGGCACCCGCCACCGCACCGCCGAGCGGGTCGCGAAGCAGACCGGCTTCCCCGTCATCTCGGTCTCGGCGTCGATGCGGATCGTCGCGCTGTACGTCGGCGGCCTGCGGCACGTGCTCGAGGACTCGAACACGATCCTGTCCCGCGCGAACCAGGCGCTCGCGACGCTCGAGCGCTACAAGTCGCGCCTCGACGAGGTCAGCGGCACGCTCTCGGCGCTCGAGATCGAGGACCTCGTGACGGTGCGCGACGTCTCCGCGGTGGTGCAGCGCCTCGAGATGGTCCGGCGCATCTCCGAGGAGATCGAGGGCTACGTCGTGGAGCTCGGTACCGACGGGCGCCTGCTCGCGCTCCAGCTCGACGAGCTGACCGGCGGCATCGGCTCCGACCGCGAGCTCGTCACGCGCGACTACATCGACCTGCGCAAGGACCGCGACGAGGCCGGCGTCCAGGCCGCGCTCGCCGACCTCGACTCGACCGAGCTCCTCGACCTCGCGCACATCGCGCGGGTCCTCGGGCTGCCCGGCGGCGGGGACACCCTCGACGCCGCGGTCGGCCCGCGCGGCTACCGCCTGCTGTCGAAGGTCCCGCGCCTCCCCGTGGCGATCGTCGACCGGCTCGTCGGGCACTTCGGCGGCCTGCAGAAGCTCCTCGCGGCCGGCATCGACGACCTCATGACGGTCGACGGGGTCGGCGAGCAGCGGGCGCGTGCCGTGCGCGAGGGGCTCTCGCGTCTCGCCGAGTCGAGCATCCTCGAGCGCTACGTCTGATCTGGGCCTCCCGGACCGCGCGGTCGGACCTGCTCGCGTCGCTCGGCTGACGCGTCCTGACCTGTACTGCACGCATCGCTCGGCTCACGCGTCCCGACCTGCGCTGCACGCGTCGCTCGGCTCACGGTCCTGGCCTGCACGCATCGCTCGCCTCGCGCGTCCGGACCCGCGTCTCGAGCGCCCACCACCCGTCGGCGCCCGCCGGCCGTCACTCCAGCACGAACACCACGGGGGCCGGGGCGATCGGACCGAGCGTGAGCGCCGCGGAGTAGGTGCCGGGCTGCGCCGCCGGCTGGTCGGCCGGGCAACCCTCCGCGGAGCGCACGCGCTGCCACTGGAGCTGGGTCGTGTCGGCCGTCCCCGGCGCGAGCAGGATCTCGCGGGCCTGCGTCTCGGGGCCCGCGCAGTCCCGGCTGGACCAGATGCGGTCCGCCCCGGACATGATGACGATCTCGCGCTGCGCCTCGCCGACGTCGATCAGGCAGGGCGCCGGCCCGTCGTTGGAGAGCGCGACCGTGAGGGTCGGGATCGCGCCGGCGGCGTAGCTCGTGCCGTCCGCGGTGAGCGTGAGGCCGAGCGTCTGCGGGTCGCACGCCCGGGGTGTCGCGTCGTCCTCCTCCGCGGGCTCGGTGGTACCGGTCGCGGGGGCGGCGTCCTGGCCCGGGTCGGCGCCGGCCCCGTCGTCGGGCGAGGCGCCACCCCGTCCCACCAGGACCCAGACGACCACGGCGACGAGAACGAGCGGGATCCCGACGACCACGAGCCGCCGGAACCAGTACACGCGTGCGGGCAGCGGCCCCGCCGGCTTGAGCACACCCATGGGCCAACCCCTCCGTGTGGCGCGCACCCGGCGAGCGGAGTGGGGGTCCGTCGGGGCGCGGTGCCCCCACGCTACCGACGGAACCGGCGTGCGCCGCCGAGCGGTCCCGGCACGTCGCGAACCGGACAAACCCGGAGCCCGGGCCCGCCCCGGCGTGTCCGCCGGGCAGGAGAGGATGTCCGCGTGACCCACGACCCCGGCCTGCCCCTGGTCCCCCGGGTGCTCGACTGGTTCGCGGAGAACGCACGGGACCTGCCGTGGCGTGCGCCGGACCGGACCGCGTGGGGGGTCCTCGTCAGCGAGGTCATGCTCCAGCAGACCCCGGTGGTGCGCGTCGAGCCGGCGTGGCGCGCGTGGATGTCCGCGTGGCCGGAGCCGGCGGACCTCGCCGCGGCGAGCACCGCGGACGTGCTGCGCGCGTGGGACCGGCTGGGCTACCCCCGGCGGGCGCTGCGGCTCCAGGAGTGCGCGCGCGCGGTCGTCACGCGCCACGGCGGCACGGTGCCGACCGGCGAGGCCGAGCTGCTCGCGCTCCCCGGCGTCGGCAGCTACACGGCCGCGGCGGTGCGGGCCTTCGCGTACGGGCGCCGGTCGGTCGTGCTCGACACGAACGTGCGCCGGGTGCTCGCGCGCACCGCGGCCGGCGCGGCGCTCCCCGGTCCCTCGCAGACGGTCGCGGAGGTGCGCCTCGCGGAGTCGCTCGTGCCCGCCGACGACGCGACCGCCGCACGCTGGGCGGCCGCGTCGATGGAGCTCGGCGCGCTCGTCTGCACCGCGCGGAGCCCGCGCTGCGACGCCTGCCCGGTCGCGGACCTGTGCGTGTGGCGGGCGGTGGGCTACCCGGCCGACGTGCACGCGTCCCGGCGGCGGACGCAGGGGTTCGCCGGGACGGACCGCCAGGTGCGGGGACGGGTCATGGCGCTGCTGCGCTCGGCGCTCGAGCCGGTGCCGCTCGACGAGGTCGAGGCGGTGTGGCCGGATCGCGCGCAGCTCACGCGCTGCGTCGAGGGGCTCGTCGGGGACGGGCTGGTCGCGGCCGTGCCGCACCCGGGCGGCCCGGACGCCGGTCCCCCGACGTACCGGCTGCCGCACTGACGCCGACGGAAGCCTGGCGCACCGGCGTCCGCCGCCGCGCCGACGCCGGGCGGGTCCGGCGGCCGCCCGGCCGGGCCGGGACGGCGACGCGTCACCGGTCCGCGAGCGTACGTCCGTGCGGCGCGGACGCCCTGGCGCCTCAGTCGAGCTCGACCAGCATCCGCGTGTTGCCGAGCGTGTTCGGCTTGACCCGCGCGAGGTCGAGGAACTCGGCGACGCCGTCGTCGTGGGAGCGGAGCAGCTCGGCGTAGACGTCGGGCGTCACGGGCGTCCCGTCGATCACGTGGAAGCCGTGCGCCGCGAAGAAGTCGACCTCGAAGGTCAGGCAGAACAGCCGCCGCAGCCCGAGGTCGCGGGCCCGCTCGACGAGAGCGTCGAGCAGCGCGTGCCCGACCCCCCGCCCGCGCCACGACCGGTCGACGGCGAGCGTGCGGATCTCGGCGAGGTCCTGCCACATGACGTGCAGCGCGCCGCACCCGACGACGGCGGCCGGCTCCCCGGGCGCCGTCCCCGCGGGCGCGGCCGCCTCCGCCACGACGAACTCCTGCACGGCCTCGTAGTACCCGACCCACTCCTTGGCCAGGAGGATCCGCTCGGACGCGTACGGCTCGACGAGGTCACGGATGGCCCGGACGTCGGCGGGGCGTGCGGGGCGCACGCGGAGGGCAGGCTCGGTCACGCGCCCAACCTACCGACGCCGCGCCGGGTGGCCCGACCGGCGGCTGCCCGACCGGCGGCGCACCGGCCCGCCCGGCGGCCGGCGGCGCGCCGGCCCGCCCGACGGCTGGGCAGTCGGCGCGCCCGCGGGACGGACCCGCGGCTCCGTCGGCGACGCCCCCGACGCCTCACGTCGGGCGACGACGTGCCGATGTGCGGGGTGCAGTGCCCCGCGCCGCCGGACGTCGCCGTCCGGCTGCCCCCGCCGAGCGCACAGAGGTCGCCATGATCCACGTCGGTGTGCTGACGCCCATCACCGGGGGGTTCTACTACGGCGACGTCGTGGCCAACGTGACGCGGGCGGTCGCCGCGGCGGGCGGGCACGTGACGCTCGTCCAGACCATCGACGCGGGCCGCTCGCGGCAGAAGCTGCCGCCGGCCCCGGACGTCCCCCACATCGGCTGGGAGTCCTTCGACGGGATCGTGGCGATCGCGCAGGCCGCGAGCGCGTCGTCGCTCCGGTCCGCGATCGCGTCGGGCACGCCCGTCGTCACCGTCGGCAGCGAGATCGACCTCGACGCGGCGCAGGTCGTCGCCGACAACCGGGACGTCGTGCGAGGCGCGGTGGGCCACCTCGCCGCGCACGGCCACCGGCGGATCGCGTTCGTCGGCAACCTCTCGCAGTCGGACACGAACGCGCGGCACGAGGGGTACCGCGCCGGGGTCGCGGAGCACGGGCTCGACGAGGCGACCCTGATCACGACGGTCGACCACGTCGAGGCCGGCGGGCGCCTCGCGGCCGACGCGGTCCTGGCGTCCGGGGTGACCGCGGTGGTCACGGGGACGGACCGCATCGCCCTGGGCCTCGCTGCTGTCCTGCGCGAGCGCGGGGTGCGGATCCCGGAGGACCTCGCGGTCGTCGGGTACGACGACGTCGAGGAGGGCTGGTGGCACGACCCGCCCCTGACGACGGTCCACCAGGCCATCGGCACGCTCGGCACCCGGGCGGCGGAGCTCCTGCTCGCGGAGCTGCGCGGGGAGCCGGACCACGGGATGCACGTCGTCGCGTCGACGTTCGTGGCCCGCGCGACGTGCGGCTGCCCCGCGGGCGCGGGCGGGTCGGCTGCCCTCGGGGTCGACGACGCGGACGAGCTCGTCGCCGCCGTCGTGCGGCACCTCGCACGGCCCGCCGGACCGGACGCCGGGCAGGCCGCCGGAGCGGACGCGGCGCAGGACGCCGTGACCCGCGACGACACGACCGGCGACGACGCGACCGGCGCGCTCGCGGCCCTCGACGGCGTGCTCGCCTCGACCGTCGCGCGGCTGTACCCGTCGCCGCCGCCGCCGGAGGCGATGCTGAGCTTCACCGAGGCGGTCGTCGACCGCTTCGCCGTGCTCGCGTCGGACGCCGCGGGACGGGGCGACCCGGCCGCCGGGCTGCTGCGCCGCGTGGCGGCCCGCACGATGATCGCCCTGCGCGACCACGAGCGCGGCGTGTCGCTCGAGCGCACCGAGCGGCTCGCGTCGTCGATCGTCGAGCAGTACGACGTCGGCATCGAGGTCCTGAGCACGTCCTCCGGCGACCCGGAACGGCTCGGGTGGCTGAGCAAGGCGTCGGCCCGGGTCGCGTGCCTGGCCCTGTGGGACGGCGACCCGGCGGACGGCGTGCTGCGCGTCACCGGCGTCTTCGACCCCGACGGGCGGCTCGACGAGGCGCCCTCCGGCACGACGCGGATCGAGGAGTTCCCGCCGCGGGCGCTCGTCGAGCAGGCCGATGCGGGCGTCGGCGACGTGCTGTACGTCGTCCCGGTCCGCGGCGTGAACGGCGACCACGGCTTCCTCTGCGTGCTCGGCACGTGCGAGCGGGGCTCGCGCTCGGACCCCGCGACGTACGCGCACTGGGCGACGACCCACAACCACTGGGCCGCGGTGCTCGGCGTCGCGCTCAAGCAGAAGGCGCTCCTCGAGCACCTCGGGCGCAGCGAGGAGCGGTACTCGCTCGCCGCGACCGCCGCGAAGGACGGGCTCTGGGAGTGGGAGGCCGGCGACGGGCACGTCTACGTGTCCGAGCGGTGCCGCGAGCTGCTGGGCGTCGCCGACGACGCCTCCGTCACGCTCGAGACGTGGGTCGCCCTCGCGCACCCCCTCGACACGGACCGGGTGGCGGCCGAGCTCGCGCACGCGGTCGCGGAGCCGGGCGTCCCGGTCGAGGTCGAGTACCGCGTCGCGGGCGCGGACGGCACGACGCGCTGGGTGCTCACGCGCTGCCTCGCGGTCGCGTCGGACGGCGTGGTGCAGCGCGTCGTCGGCTCGGTCTCCGACATCCAGACGCGCAGGGACCTCGAGGAGCAGCTGCGCCAGGAGGCCCTCTACGACAACGTCACCGGGCTGCCGAACCGCCGCCTGTTCGTCGACCGGCTCGACGCCGCGCTGCGGCACCAGGACCGGCGCGACCGCGAGGACACGGCAGGGTTCGCGGTGCTGTTCTTCGACCTCGACGGGTTCAAGCTCGTGAACGACTCGCTGGGCCACCTCGCGGGCGACGAGCTGCTCCGTGTCGTCGCCGACCGGCTCCGCGTGGCGCTGCGCCCGCTCGACACCGCCGCGCGCTTCGGGGGCGACGAGTTCGCGGTGCTGCTCGTCGACCCCGTGCCCGAGGACGTCCTCGTGGTGGCGCGGCGGCTCCAGGACCGGCTCGCCGAGCCCGTCCCGCTCGGCGGTCAGGTGGTCGCCGTGACCGCGAGCGTCGGGGTCGCGACGTCCTCCTCCGGCTACCGCACCGCCGACGACGTCCTGCGCGACGCCGACGCCGCGATGTACCACGCGAAGGGCACGCACCGCGGCTCCGCGTCGGTCTTCGACCCCGACATGCACGTGCGCGCGACGGGCCGGCTGCAGGTGCGCGGGGAGCTGCGCGGCGCCCTCGCGCGCGGGGAGTTCGTCGTGCACTACCAGCCCGTCGTCGCGCTCGACGGCTCGGGGGTCGAGTCGTTCGAGGCCCTCGTCCGGTGGGAGCACCCGGAGCGGGGCCTGCTGCTGCCGGGCGCGTTCCTGCCCGTGATGGAGGACGACGGCTCGGTCGTGCAGCTCGGTCGCCTCGTGCTCGACGAGGTGTGCCGGCAGGTCGCGCAGTGGCGCGCGGACCGCGGCCTGCCCGTGACCGTCGCGGTGAACCTCTCGCACCGCGAGTTCTGGGCGCCGGACCTCGTCGCGGCCGTCCGGGACGCGCTCGCGCGGCACGGCGTGCCGGCCGGGCACCTCGTGCTCGAGATCACCGAGTCGGTGGTGATCTCGCGGCCCGGCGAGGCGCGCGACCTGCTCGAGGCCCTCGACGCCCTCGGGGTCGGGCTGCACATCGACGACTTCGGCACCGGGCAGTCCTCGCTCACCGCGCTGCGGACGCTCCCGGTGCACGCGATGAAGGTCGACGGCTCCTTCGTCCGGGAGCTGGCGAGCACGCCCGCGACGCGGGACCTGGTGCGCGTGATCCTCGACATGGGCCGCGTCCTCGGGCTCGAGGTCATCGCGGAGTGCGTCGAGACGGAGGAGCAGGCGGAGATCCTGCGGGCGATGGGGTGCACGGGCGCGCAGGGCTGGTTGTACGCGAGCGCGCTGCCCGGCGACGCGGCGGGCGCTCTGCTCGGCGCGCCGGCCGCCGCGGTCGGGGCTGCCCGGGTGCCGGACGCGACGCGGGTCTGACCGGGTCGTGACGCGGCCGCGCCGGGTCGCGACGGCTCGGCGATGATGTCCCCGTGATGCCCCGATGACCGCGCGCGCCGACGAGCCCGCGGTCACCGCCCCCGGTCGGCGCCGCGCCGCGGCGATCGCGCTGCTGGTCGCGGGCCAGAGCACCGCGGGGCTCGCGCTCGGCGCGGTCGGCCTGTTCCTGCCGCTGATCCGTGCGGACCTCGGCATCGGGTTCACCCAGGCGGGCGGCATCGCGGCGGCGGCGATGATCACGTACGCGCTCATGCAGGTCCCGGCGGGTCACCTCGCGGACGTGCTGGGGGCACGCCGGCTGTTCGTCGTGGGCACGGTCGGCGTGAACCTGTGCACGCTCGGGATCGCGGTCGCGCCGTCGTACGCGTTCCTCGTCGTGGACCAGGCGGTCTCGGGGGCGCTGCGGGCGCTCGTCTTCATCCCGGGCATGGTGCTGATCACGGGGTTGTTCGCGGCCGAGCGCCGGTCGACCGCGCTCGGGGTCTTCGCGATCGGCGGCGTGTCCGGGAACGTGCTGCTCGGCGCCGTCGGGCCGCTGCTCGTCGGGCCGCTCGGGTGGCGGGGCGTGCTCGCGCTGTTCGGCGCGGCGGGGCTCGTGCTCGCGGTGGTCTACGGCGTGCTGCGCGACGCCGGCGCACCGCAGGCGAGGCCGGCGCCGGGCGGCGCGGGGGCGCGCGACGTGCTGCGCCACCCGGTGCTGTGGGTCGCCGGCGTGGTGCAGCTCGTGCGGTTCGGGGTCGTCAACACCCTGACGTTCTGGCTGCCGACGCTGCTCGTCGAGGAGCGCGGCGCGACGCTGCGCACCGCGGGGGTCGTGATGGGCGTCGGCGGGCTGCTCATGGCGCCGATGAACTACCTCGGCGGGGTGCTCGCCGACCGGACCGGGCGCCCGGCGACCGTCGTGGGCGGGTCGCTCGTCGTGCTCGGCGCCGCCCTGGCGGTGCTCGCGGGAGCCGACGGCCTGACCGTGACGGTCGCGTGCGTGCTCGTCGCGCACGTCGTCATGCAGCTCTACTTCGGGCCGCTCTTCTCGATCCCGGTCCGGGTGCTCGGCCCCGCGCGCGCGGGGCTGCTCACGGGGGTGTCGAACGGCTGCGCGTGCCTCGGTGCGGTGACGTTCTCGTGGGCGCTCGGCTGGACCAAGGACCTCACGGGGTCGTTCACGCCGGGGCTCGTCGGGCTCAGCGTCGCGTGCGCGGTCGCCCTGACGGCGACCTGGCCCCTGGGGCGGATGCTGCGAGCAGCGCCGTCGCGGTGAGCTCGTCGACCACGAGGTCGGTCACGGCGCCCGCGCGGATCGCGGCCAGCAGCGGGACGACCTTGTTGTCCCCCGCGGCGACGCACACGCGCCGCGGGACGCGCTGCAGCTCGACGGGGGTCGGCCCGGTCGCCCGCGCGTTCAGCGGCACGTCCTCCCACGTCCCGTCGGCGCGCAGGAACACCGTGCACACGTCCCCGACGACGCCCTCGCGGTGCAGCACCTCGATGTCGCCGTCCTCCAGGTAGCCCGCGGAGTACACGTGGCTGGGCACGGCCCCGGCGACCGCGCCGACGGAGAACACCGCGACGTCGGCGCGCGCCTGCACGTCGAGCACGCGCCGCACGGACCGCTCGCGCCACATCGCCTGCTTGGTGTCGGGGTAGTCGAAGAACGCGGGCACCGAGAAGTGGTGCACGGTCGCCCCGAACGCGGACCCGAAGCTCGAGATGAGGTCGCTCGCGTACTCGACACCGGACGTGCGCGTGTTCGCGGCCCCGTTGAGCTGCACGACGGCGCTGCCCCGGGTGGGCTTGGGGACGAGGCGCCGGGACACCGCGGCGAGCGTCGTGCCCCACGCGACGCCGAGCACCATGTCGGAGTCGAACCACGAGCCGAGCAGGCGCGCGGTCGTGAGGGCGACCTGGTCGAGCCGCTCGACGTGGCTCGCCTGGTCGGGGACGGGCACGACGTAGGCGTCGACCCCGAACGTCGCGGCGATCGTCCGGCCGAGCCCCGGTGCACGCGTGCTCGCGGGGCGCAGCGTGATCTCGACGAGCCCGGTCGCGCGGGCGCGCTTGAGGAGGCGCGAGACCGTCGAGCGCGAGGTGCCGAGATGGCGCGCGATCACCTCCATCTTGAGGTCCTGCAGGTAGTACATCGACGCGGCCCGCAGCACGTCCTGCTCACGGTCGAGCGCGTCCCCGCTGTCCCCCAAGGGCTCGCCGTGTCCGCCGATCTGTGCACGTTCGTGCATCCCGGTTGCGCGTTCGTTCGTCACATGACGACGATAACGAGCGGACCGAGGCCGGGGGAACCTCCCGGACGGTCCGCGTCCATGCACGGACCAGCACGTACGGAACGCACCAGCACCCCGGGGGTCGGACGCACGATGAGGACTGCAGCACTGACGGCACGGCTCCGGAGCGACGCGCTCGACGCCCTGCGGAGCACCACGGAACCCGGCCAGGAGCTCGACGTGCTCGTCGTCGGCGGCGGCGTGACCGGGGCCGGCATCGCGCTCGACGCCGTCTCCCGCGGCCTGTCGACCGCGGTCGTCGAGGCCCAGGACTGGGCCAGCGGCACGTCGAGCCGGTCGAGCAAGCTCGTGCACGGCGGCCTGCGCTACCTGCAGATGCTCGACTTCCACCTCGTCCGCGAGGCCCTCACGGAGCGCGACCTCCTGATCAACCACCTCGCGCCGCACCTCGTGAAGCCCGTGAGCTTCCTGTACCCGCTCGAGAACCGCGTCTGGGAACGCGCGTACGTCGGCGCCGGCGTCGCCCTCTACGACACGCTCGCGTCGGTCTACGGCACCAAGCGCGCGCTGCCGATGCACCGCCACCTGACCCGCAAGGGCATGGAGCGCCTGTTCCCCGACCTGCGCCACGACGCCGCGATCGGCGCGGTGCGGTACTGGGACGCGAGCGTCGACGACGCGCGCCTGACCTCGACGATCATCCGCACGGCCGTCTCGTACGGCGCGCACGCCGCGTCCCGCACGCAGGTCGTCGGGCTCCAGACCACGTCGGGCGGCGCCGTCACGGGCGCCGAGCTCGTCGATCTCGAGACGGGTGACCACCTCGACGTGCGGGCGCGCCACGTCATCAACGCGACGGGCGTGTGGACCGAGGAGACCGAGTCCCTCGCGCAGACCGAGGGCGGCCTGCGCGTGCTCGCGAGCAAGGGCATCCACATCGTCGTGCCGCGCAGCCGCATCGCGGGCGACACCGGGCTGATCCTGCAGACCGAGAAGTCGGTCCTGTTCATCATCCCGTGGTCGCGGTACTGGGTCATCGGGACGACGGACACCCCGTGGGAGCAGGACCTCGTGCACCCTGTCGCGACGTCCGCCGACATCGACTACGTCATCGAGCACGCCAACGAGGTGCTGTCCCGGCCCATCACGCGCGAGGACGTCATCGGCACCTGGGCCGGCCTGCGCCCGCTGCTGCAGCCCGGCACCAAGGCCGGCACCTCGTCGGCGAAGGTCTCGCGCGAGCACACCGTCGCGTCCCCGACGCCGGGCCTGACGGTCATCGCGGGCGGCAAGCTCACGACGTACCGGGTCATGGCGAAGGACGCGGTCGACTTCGCGATCGGGTCGCGGGCGACGAGCCTGCCGTCCATCACGCACGAGCTCCCGCTCGTCGGTGCCGAGGGGCTCGCGGTCCTGCAGCGCCGGTCCCGGGCCATCGGGCAGAAGTACGGCTGGGACCGCGGGCGCATGGACCACCTGCTGCACCGGTACGGGTCGCTGCTCGGGGAGCTGCTCGACCTCGTCGACGCCGACCCCTCGCTCGGCGACCCGGTGCCGGGCGCCGAGGCGTACATCGGCGCGGAGGTCGTCTACTCGGTCAGCCACGAGGGTGCGCTGCACCTCGACGACGTGATGATGCACCGCACGCGCCTCAACTACGAGGTCGCGGACAAGGGCGTCGCCGCGCTCGAGCACATCGTCGACCTCATCGCGCCGGTCCTCGGGTGGAGCGACGCGCAGCGCGCCGCCGAGCTCGCCGGGTACCGCGAGCGCGCCGCGGCCGAGGAGGCCGCGGCAGCGCTGCCCGACGACGAGTCCGCGGTCCGCGAGCGCCTGCGCGCCGCGGACATCGCCCCGCTCGTCCCGATCTCCGGCGGGCAGGTGCCCGCCGGTTCCTGACCGCTGAGGCGGTCTCACTCCTACAGGAAGGGGCGCAAGGATGGGCTCCGTCACCACTCTGCAGGTCTTTCTCTCCGAGGTCGTCGGTACCGGCCTCCTGATCCTCCTCGGCGCGGGGGTGGTCGCGAACGCGATCCTGCCTCGCTCCAAAGGGTTCGACGGCGGCTGGCTGCTGATCAACTTCGGCTGGGGCCTCGCGGTCTTCGTCGGCGTGTACGCGGCGTTCCGCTCGGGCGCGCACCTCAACCCGGCCGTCACGCTCGGGTTGTTCGTCGCGCAGGAGCCGTTCGCGAGCCGCACGGTCGACGGCGAGACGATGGCCACCGTCGACCCGACGTTCGCGAACCTGCTCGTCTACTTCGGTGCCGAGCTGCTCGGTGCGTTCCTCGGCGCGGTCCTCGCGTACCTGGCCTACAAGAAGCACTTCGACGAGGACGCCGACCCGGCGACCAAGCTCGCGGTCTTCTCGACCGGCCCGGCGGTCCGCTCGTACTCCTGGAACTTCGTCACCGAGGTCATCGCGACGTTCGTGCTGGTGTTCTGGGTCGTCGGCGCCGGCATGACGCCGTCGGGCCTCGGTCCTCTCGCGGTCGCGCTCGTCGTCGTCGGCATCGGCGCGTCGCTCGGTGGTCCCACCGGCTACGCGATCAACCCGGCGCGCGACCTCGGCCCCCGCATCGCCCACGCGGTGCTGCCGATCCGCGGCAAGGGCTCGAGCGACTGGTCGTACGCGTGGGTGCCGATCCTCGGCCCGCTCGTCGGCGGCGCGCTCGGCGGTCTCGCGGGCTCGATCTACCTCTGACCCACCCCCAGCCCCACCACTCACCCCCACCCCACCGACCGACAGGACCCCCGGACGCGGGACCCGCGCAACGGCGCACGGGCCCCGCTCCGGGCGCTCCGCCCCCCGCCGACGCCTCGCCGTCGCACCCCCGTCGAGCCCCACCAGCTCGCACCACCCGAGAGAGGTTCCTCCGCATGGCTGACTACGTCCTCGCGATCGACCAGGGCACCACGAGCACGCGCGCGATCCTGTTCGACCACTCCGGCCAGATCGTCGCCACCGGTCAGAAGGAGCACGCGCAGATCTTCCCGAGGGCCGGCTGGGTCGAGCACGACGCCACCGAGATCTGGGCCAACACCCGCGAGGTCGTCGGCCTCGCGCTCACCCGTGCGAACAAGACGCACAGCGACGTCGCCGCGGTCGGCATCACGAACCAGCGCGAGACGGCACTCGTCTGGGACCGCACGACCGGCGAGCCCGTGTACAACGCGATCGTCTGGCAGGACACCCGCACGCAGAAGATCGCCGACGAGCTGGGGGCGCTCGGCGGCGGCGCGGACCGCTACAAGGACAGGGTGGGCCTGCCGCTCGCGACGTACTTCTCCGGCCCGAAGATCCGCTGGATCCTCGACAACGTCGAGGGCGCCCGCGAGCGCGCCGAGCGCGGCGACCTGCTGTTCGGCAACACCGACTCGTGGGTGCTGTGGAACATGACCGGCGGCGTCGACGGCGGCGTGCACGTCACCGACGTCACGAACGCGTCGCGCACGATGCTCATGAACCTCGACACGCTCACGTGGAACGAGGAGATCGCCGCCGAGATGGGCATCCCCATGTCGATGCTCCCCGAGATCCGCTCGTCGTCCGAAGTGTACGGGCAGGGGCGCCAGGGCGGCATGGTCCCGGGCGTGCCGATCGCCGGGATCCTCGGCGACCAGCAGGCCGCGACGTTCGGCCAGGCGTGCTTCGAGGTCGGCAACGCGAAGAACACGTACGGCACGGGCAACTTCATGCTGCTCAACACCGGCACCGAGCCGATCCTGTCGAAGAACGGGCTGCTCACCACGGTCGCCTACAAGATCGGCTCCGCGGACCCGATCTACGCGCTCGAGGGCTCGATCGCGGTGACCGGCTCGCTCGTGCAGTGGCTGCGCGACAACCTGGGCCTGTTCGCCGACTCCCCCGACATCGAGTACCTGGCCGGCAAGGTCGAGGACAACGGCGGCGCGTACTTCGTGCCGGCGTTCTCGGGGCTGTTCGCGCCGTACTGGCGCTCGGACGCGCGCGGCGCGCTCGTCGGGCTCACGCGGTTCGTCAACCGCAACCACGTCGCGCGCGCCGCCCTGGAGGCCACGGCCTTCCAGACGCGCGAGGTGCTCGACGCGATGAACGCCGACTCGGGCGTCGCGCTGACCGAGCTCAAGGTCGACGGCGGCATGACCGGCAACGAGCTGCTCATGCAGTTCCAGGCCGACGTCCTCGGCGTCCCCGTCATCCGCCCGAAGGTCGCCGAGACGACTGCGCTGGGTGCCGCGTACGCCGCGGGCATCGCCGTGGGGTTCTGGTCCGGCGAGCAGGACGTGATCGACAACTGGGCCGAGGACAAGCGCTGGGAGCCGTCGCTCGAGTCGGGCGAGCGCGACCGGCAGTACCGCCTCTGGAAGAAGGCCGTGACGCGCACGTTCGACTGGGTGGACGACGACGTGCGCTGATCCGCGCCGACCGCCGACCCGATCCGACCCGCAGGGGCACCCCGACGAGGGGGCCGTACGCGCCGGGCAGGCCGCTCCCCACGCGGGGGCGCGCCTGCCCGGTGCGCACAGTTCATCCGCTCAGGCCCGGCGCGCGCCGCCGCCCGATGACAGGATCACGCTCATGACCACCGTTGCTGTCACCGGAGCGTGCGGCAAGGCGGGCCGTGCCGTCGTCGCGGACCTCCTCGCCCACGGGTACACCGTCCTGGCCACCGACGTCGTCGGCGTCCCCGGGGACGAGGGCGACCTCGGCACCCCGCTGGTGCACGCCGACCTCACCGACTACGGGCAGGCCATCGAGGCGCTCGCGGGCGCCCAGATGGTCGTGCACCTGGCGAACATCCCCGCACCCGGCCGCTCGACCCCGCCCGAGACGATCAACCGCAACACGACGATGAACACCAACGTGTTCCTCGCCGCCGCGCGGCTCGGCGTCCGCAAGGTCGTGTGGGCGTCGAGCGAGACGACCCTCGGGCTGCCGTTCGCGAACGGTCCGCAGTACGTCCCCGTCGACGAGGCGCACTTCCCGCACCCTACGACGACGTACGCGCTGTCGAAGGTGCTCGGCGAGGAGACCGCGAAGCACATCTCCACGCTCACCGGCATCCCGTTCGTGGGCCTCCGGATCTCGAACATCTTCCGGCCCGAGGACTACGCGCGCGTGCCCGGTTTCCAGGACGACGCGCAGGCGCGCCGGTGGAACCTCTGGGGCTACGTCGACGCGCGCGACGTCGCGCAGGCCGTGCGCCGCGCGCTCGAGACCACGACGACCGGCTCGCACAACGTCATCGTCGCCGCGGCGGACACGATCATGGACCGGCCCTCGGCCGAGCTGCTCGACGAGGTGTTCCCCGACGTCGAGCGCCGCCGCGACGTCAGCGGCAACGAGACGCTGCTGTCGATCGACGCCGCACGCGAGCTGCTCGGGTACGTCCCGGAGCACTCGTGGCGCGACCAGCCGGGCGCCTCCGGCGGGGCGCGCGAGGACGCGCGGGACGACGACGCACGCCACGAGCGGGCGGACGACGAGGCCCGCCGCCGGGACGACGAGGCGATCGACCCGCAGATCTGACGGACGCTCCTGCGCCCCGCCGCCCGCACCGGGCCGCGGGGCGCAGCCGTCCGCACCGGGCCGCGGGGCGCAGCCGTCCGCACCGGGCCGCGGGGCGCAGCCGTCCGCACCGGGCCGCGGGGCGCAGCCGTCCGCACCGGGCCGCGGGGCGCAGCCGTCCCCGCCGGGGCGGCGGTGCGGTCAGCCGCGGCGCAGCAGCCAGCGGAGCTCGCGCGCGAGCAGCCCCCGCCGCCCGTGCGACTCGTAGGACTCGACGCCGTGCCCGAGCGCGTCGTAGACGACCCGCCCGCGCCCCACCTCCGGCACGCCCTCACGCGCCCACGCGACCGGCTGGCGCAGCCCGTCGGCGGCGAACCAGACGAGCGGCTGCACGCCGTCGGCGACCTCGAGGTCGGTGTACCGCTCGTCGTGCAGCTCGAACGGCTTGAGCCCGGCCGTCACGGGGTGCGTCTCGTCGGGCTCGACGGTCCAGCGCTCGATCGGCGGGTGCCACGAGCGGCCCTCGACCCAGCGGCCGCCGAGCAGGTGGTCCCACGCGGGGCTGTCGCGGAACGTCATCGCCGCGGCGTGCAGCCCGAGGAGCGACCCGCCCGTGCGCACGTGCTCGGCGAGCGCGCGGTGCCCGGGCGCCCAGTCGGCGTCGGTCCCGTCGAACTCGGGGTCCGTGCGCCCCACGGAGGCCATCACGACGACGAGGTCGGGCCCGTCGGTGGCCAGCGCCTCGAGCGACCCGGGGCGGACGCCGCGCACGTCGACGTCGACGTCGAGCGCCGTGAGCTCGCGCGCGACCCGGTAGGCCGTCGCCGGCAGGTCGTGCCAGGCGTCCTCGTACCGACCCGTGCCGACCAGGACCCACGCACGCTGCCGCATCCGGCCAGGCTACGGGCGCGGACGCGGCGGCGCGGTGGTTCGCGGGCCCGTCCTGGCCCGTCGGGCCGGCAACGGCGGGCGCATCCCGCTCGGCGGCGCGGATTGCCCCTACCCTGACCTCCATGGCCGGACCCGTGACCCTGAGCGACGTCGCCCGCGAGGCAGGCGTCTCCCTCGCGACGGCGTCCCGCGCCATCAACGGCAGCGCGAACCGGACCGTGCGCGAGGACCTGCGCGAGCGCGTGCTCGCCGCGGCGTCGCGGCTCCGGTACTCCCCCGACGCGAACGCCCAGGCGATGGCCCGCGGGCGGACCACGTCGCTCGGCCTCGTCGTGCACGACATCGCCGACCCGTACTTCTCGTCGATCGCGGCGGGCGTGACGACCGCCGCCGACACCGCCGGGCTCGCCGTGACGCTCGCGAGCACGCAGCACGACGCCTCGCGCGAGACCGAGCTCGTGCAGCTCATGCACCGCCAGCGCGCCCGGGCGATCATCATCGCGGGCGGCCGGCTCGACGACGAGGACGCGAACCAGCGCCTGCGCCGTGCGCTCGCCGACTACCGGCGCGGCGGCGGCTCGGTCGCGCTCGTCGGGCAGCCGATCCTCGAGGTCGACACCGTCGTGGTCGGCAACGCCGACGGCGCGGCGGCGCTCGCGCGGGCCCTGCACGGGCTCGGCTACCGGCGCTTCGCGGTCCTCGCCGGACCGGAGGGGCACCTCACGGCGCGCGACCGGCTCGCGGGGTTCTCGGACGCCCTCACGGACCTGGGGCTCGTGCTCGAGCCGAGCTCCGTGGTGCGCAGCGCGTTCACGCGCGACGGCGGCTACGAGGGCATGCGCACGCTGCTGGGCTCGGGCGCCCAGGTCGACGTGGTGTTCGCCGTCAACGACGTCATGGCCGTCGGGGCGATGGCCGCCGCGCGCGACGCCGGGCTCGAGGTGCCGCGCGACGTCGCGGTCGCCGGGTTCGACGACATCGTGACGCTGCGCGACGTGACTCCCCCGCTCACCACCGTCCGCGTCCCGCTCGTCGACATCGGGATCGCCGCGACCCAGCTCGCGCTCGCCGCGCCCGCCGACGAGCCGCGCCTCGTGCACGTCGAGGGCACCGTGGTGCTGCGGGCGTCGACGCCGGAGCGCACGCCCGCGGGCTGACGGGCCGAGCAGCTCGGTGCCGGGGAGGCGGCCCGGTCCCGGGCTCGCCCGTCGCGACGGCCCCGGCCGGCGCTCGCCCGTCACGGCGCGCGGCTCAGGCTCGCCCGTCGGGGCGTTCCGGGCCCGGAAGACCGGTCAGCCCTGTCCGTGCGGCCACCGACGCGTCAGGATGGGCCCAGGAGGTGCGCCGTGCGCAATCACGCGTTCGTGCTCGTCGTCGCCGTGCTGACGCTCGTCGGGTGCGCCGCCCCGCGCGAGGACGAGCCGGGCGACGCACCGTCGCCGTCCGCGACGCCCGGGCGGGAGACGACCGCCCCCACCCCGAGCGCGACGACCGAGGCGCCGACGGCCGCAGCCGCCCCGGTCGGCGCCTCGCTCACGATCGTGCTCGACGAGACCGGCTCGGGGGACGTCCGGACCATGACGCTGACGTGCGACCCCGTGGGCGGCGACCACCCGGACCCGGCGGCTGCCTGCGCGGCCCTCGCCGCCGCCGGCCCCGGCGCCTTCGACCCGCCGCCGGGCGACGCCCTGTGCACCCAGCTGTTCGGCGGGCCGCAGGTGGCGGTCGTCGAGGGCACGGTCGCCGGCACAGCGGTGAACGCACGGTTCTCGCGCACCGACGGCTGCGAGATCGGCCGCTGGGACGCGCTGGCTCCCCTCCTCGGCAGCACCGGGGGCGTCTGACCCGGCGTCCGGACGCCGCGCCGGACCGCACCGCCCGCCGCCGCGCCGCACCGCACGCACGGCGACGGCCGGGGTGCACCGTCCACCCCGGCCGTCGTCATCCCCTGCTCAGGGCTCAGCTCGTCGCGTTCTTGACCTCGGCGGTGAACTGCTCGGCGGCCTGCTCGGGCGTGAGCCGGTCGAAGAGCACTTCCTGGTTGATGCGACGGATGATGGTGGCGACCTCGCCCGACCCGACGGGCGGGACCGGGACGCCGTCGACGATCTCGTCCTGCAGGTCCGACAGGAAGTCGGCGGCCTGCTGGTCGACGGGCGAGAACTTGGGCTTCACGGCCTCGCGGACCTCGAGGTTCGCCGGGAGCCCACGGTCGGACAGCAGGATCTCGCCGGCCTCCTCGCTGTTCACGAGGAAGTCGATGAACTGCGCCGCGGCCTGCGGGTGCTTCGAGCTCTTCGCGATCGAGTAGTACATCGCGGGCTTGAAGTACATGCCCGTGCGCTCGTGCTCCGACTCGCCCGGGAAGCGCAGCAGCTTGAGCTCACGTCCCGCGGCGGTCGAGATGGCGCCGAGCTGGTTCGTCCACCAGACGCCCATGGCTCCCGTCTGCGTGCCGAGCAGCGAGCCCTCGGGGCCGGCGGCGTCGACCTCGACCGACTTCGCGCCGTCGGGCTGGCCGCCCGCCTTGCGGAGGTCGACCGACAGCTGCCACCACTCGGCGAGCAGCTCGTCGTCGTAGCCGACCTCGCCGTTCTCGTCGTAGAGGTTCTGGCCCTGCTGACGCGCGTAGATCGAGAAGCCCGGCTCGTTGAACGCGTAGTCCTGCGTGCCGTAGATCGTCCCGCCGGTGCTCGCCGTGATCTTCGTGGCGATGTCGAGGTAGTCGTCCCACGTCCACGTCTTGTCGTCGGGCAGCTCGACGCCCGCCGCCTCGAACGCCGCCGGGTCGGCGAAGACGGCGTACGCGTTGACGCCGGTCGGGACGCCGAACGTGCCGTCGTCGAACGACGCCGACTCGACGACCGAGGGGTCGATGTTCGACAGGTCGAGCGTGTCCTCGACGGTCGACAGGTCGAGCAGCACGCCGCGCGTCGCGTAGTCGCGCAGGTACCGCTCCTCCTGCGTGATGACGTCCGGGGCGTCGTCCGCGGCGATCGACGTCGCGAGCTTGTCCCAGTAGCCGCCCCAGTCGGTGAAGTCGCCCTGGACCGTGATGTTCGGGTACTTCGCCTGGAACGCCTCGATGACCCGCTGCGTGAGCTGGTGGCGGGTGTCGGAGCCCCACCACGAGAAGCGGATGGTGACCGGCCCGGTCTCGGTGGGGGCCGAGGCGGGCTCGGAGGCTTCCGGCGTCGCCTCGCCCTGCCCGCACGCGGTGAGGGCGAGGGCCGCGACACCGAGCGCCGCGGCGAGCCGCACGCTGCGCCGCAGGTGCGGGCGGCGGGTCGTGAGAAGAGACATCGTGCTCCTTCAGTGGGGGTGAGGGCGGTACTCCGTGCGCACCGTCGCGCACGGTCGAGGGCCGAGCCGAGCGGTCACTTGATACCCGTCGTGGCGATTCCCTTGACGAGGTACTTCTGACCGAAGAGGAAGACGAGGAACAGCGGGACGAGGGACACGATCGACATCGCGAACATCGGGCCCCACGAGCTCTCGCCCGTGGCGTCGATGAAGCTCCGCAGCGCGATCGGCACCGTGTACATGTCCGGCTTGGTGAGGAAGATGAGCTGCCGGAAGAAGTCGTTCCACGTCCAGATGAACGAGAAGATCGCGGTCGTCGCGAGGGCCGGCGTGGACAGCGGCAGCATGATCTGGAAATAGATCCGGGCGTGCCCCGCGCCGTCGATCCGCGCGGCCTCGTCGAGCTCGCGGGGAAGGCCCCGGAAGAACTGGACCATGAGGAAGATGAAGAACGCGTCGGTCGCGAGCAGGTGCGGCACGATGATCGGCAGGAACGTGTTGATCCAGCCGAGCTCGGAGAACAGCACGTACTGCGGCACGATCACGACGTGGATCGGCAGCATGATCGACATGAGCATGATCGCGAACCAGAACTTGCGGCCCTTGAAGTTGAGCCGCGCGAACGCGTACGCCGCGGCGGAGCACGAGAGCAGGTTCCCGAGCAGGACGCCGAGCACGAGGATCGCCGAGTTCAGCAGGTAGTGGCTGAACGGGTGCGTGAGCGCGTTCCAGCCGACCGAGTAGTTGCTGAGGTCGATCGCCGACGGGATGAGACCCGGCTCGCGGAAGATCAGCGCGCTCGGCTTGATCGAGCTCGCGATCATCCACAGCAGCGGGTACAGCATCACGAAGCCGAAGGCGACGAGGGCCGTGTGCTTGAGGGCCGTCTTGATGTGACCGACCCACGGGGAGCGGCGCTTGCGGGTCGCGGTGGCAGCGGCGGAGGCGGCCTCGACCGCGGCCGTCCGGTGCTGGTCGTTGTGCACGACGGGGCGGTGCGCGGTGTCAGTCATTGTAGAAGACCCAGTACTTGGAGGCGATGAAGTTCAGGGCGGTCATGCCGGCGATGATGGCCAGGAGGAGCCACGCCATCGCGGACGCGTACCCCATGTCGAGCGCACCGAAACCGCGCTGGTAGAGGTACAGCGTGTAGAACATCGTGGAGTCCACCGGGCCGCCGGTCCCGCCGCTGACGATGAACGCCTGCGTGAACGACTGGAACGCGTGGATGACCTGCAGCACGAGGTTGAAGAACACGATCGGGCTGAGCAGCGGGACGGTGATCGCGACGAACTGGCGCACCTTTCCCGCGCCGTCGATCGACGCCGCCTCGTAGTACATCTCGGGGATCTGGCGCAGGCCGGCGAGGAAGATGACCATCGGGGCACCGAACGTCCACACGTTGAGGATGACGAGCGTCCCGAGCGCGTAGTCGGGGTGGGAGACCCAGCCCTGGCCCTGGATGCCGAAGTACCCCAGCACCTGGTTGATGAGGCCGTCGGAGCCGAAGACCTGGCGCCACAGCAGCGCGATGGCGACGGAGCCACCGAGCAGCGAGGGCAGGTAGTAGACCGACCGGTACAGGGCGAGGCCGCGCAGGCCGCGGTCGAGCACGAGGGCGAGCCCGAGCGCGGCGGCGAGCTGCAGCGGGATCGACACGAACACGTAGGTGAACGTCACGCGCAGCGAGTTGTGCAGGCGGGTGTCCTCCAGCATGCGCTGGTAGTTCTCGAGGCCGATCCAGCTCGGGTCCTCGAGCAGGTTGTAGTCCGTGAAGGACAGGTACAGCGAGGCGAGGATCGGGCCCACGGTGATGACGGTGAGGCCGAGGAACCAGGGCGCGAGGAAGACGAGCGCTGCCTTGTTGTCGCCGCGCTCCGCGGGGGCCACGGAGGCCGGTCCCGAGGTGCGGCGCAGGGCGCGGAGCTCGGTGATGGTCGCCACCGTCACCACCCCCCGCAGAGGCAGGTGCGGGTGGTGGACCCGTCCCTGCCTGTCGTGCCGTGCTGGACGTTCGTCATGCGCACTCCCGGTGGATCCTCATCGATGTCCCGAGCAGGGTGGAAAGCGCTCTCCGCTTCCTGGTAGTAGTTTGGTACCAGTCCGGAATGTGTGATGTCAACCACACAGCCGGGTGCCAGAGAGGTGCCGGAGCAGGGGGACAGCCTGCTGACCAGCGACGACGCGAGCGGAGCCGAGCGTGCCAGAGACCGCCCCCATGATCGACGGCGACGGGCACCCGCACGGGTTCCCACCTGCGGGGACGCCCCGCCAGGAGGCCCCGGAGCCCGGCGGCGGGGCCGCTCGTGCCGCGTCGCGACCGGTGTCGGTGGCCCTGGTCGGGACCCACGGGCACGGCACATCACATCTTGGTCACGTTCGCTCGCTCGCCGACGCGGGGGCCGTCCGGCTCGCCGCCGTCGTCGACCCGCACCCGCTCGCGACGGCTGCCGAGGTCGCCGAGGGCGCGACGCGCGGGCAGCGCCTCGCGTCCGTCGACGACGTGCCCGACGGCACCGTGTGGCACCCCGACCTCGCCGCGCTGCTCGCCGCCGGGGCGCCCGACGTCGTGATCCTCTGCACCCCGATCGACACGCACGCACCGCTCGCGACCGCCGCGCTCGAGGCCGGCTGCGACGTGCTGCTCGAGAAGCCGCCGACCGCGTCGCTCGCCGAGCTCGAGGGGCTCGTCGCGACGCAGGAGCGCACCGGCCGGACCGTCCAGGTCGGCTTCCAGACGTACGGGTCGCACGCCGTCGCCCGCGTCCGCGAGGTGGTGGCGAGCGGCGAGATCGGGACCGTCACCGGGGTCGGCGGCGTCGGGACGTGGGTGCGGCCCGACACCTACTGGACGCGCGCACGGTGGGCCGGGCGGCGCACGGTCGACGGGCGCGCGGTGGTCGACGGCGTCGTCACCAACCCCCTCGCGCACGCGGTCGCGACCGCGCTGCTGCTCGCCGGCGCCTCGCGGGCGAGCGACGTCGCCTCGGTCGAGCTCGACCTGGCGCGCGCCAACCCGATCGAGGCCGACGACACGTCGAGCGTCCGGGTCACCACGACGGACGGGCTGCGGGTCGCGCTCGGGCTGACGCTGTGCGCCGCCGTGCAGACGCCGCCGCACCTCGTGGTGCACGGGACCGAGGGGCGCGTCGTGCTGCACTACACGCGCGACGTGCTCGAGGTCACCGGGCCGGGCGGCACGCGCACCGAGACGTGCGCGCGCGACGACCTGCTCGAGAACCTCCTGGCGCACCGCGCCGACCCCGCGGTGCCGCTGCACGCGCCGCTCGTCGCGACCGGGGCCTTCATGCGGGTGCTCGACGCGGTCCGCGCCGCCCCCGACCCCGTGGCGATCGACCCCGCGCACGTCGACGACGTGACCGACGACGCGGGCCGGCACCTCGTGGTCCGCGGCGTCGAGGACCTGTGCGCGCAGGTCGCCGAGACGCTGCAGACCTTCAGCGAGCTCGGGGCGCCGTGGACGCGTCCGTCGACGACCGGGGGTGCGGCATGACGCACGGTGCGGTGCACGAGCCCGTCGACTCCCCCGCGCACGGCCCCGCCGGACCCGACGCGCCCGTCAAGGCCCCGCCGTGGGACCCCACGCCCTCCTGGGGCGAGCACCGCGTGCTCGCCCGGCTCGAGGTCGCGGACCGCGTCGTGGCGGAGTACGCCGACGGCACCGGCGCTCCGGCGTTCGACTCCCCGCGCCCGCACCTGCACCCCGTGCGGACCCCGGGCGGCGTCGTCGTGACCGACGCGGCCCCGCGCGACCACACCTGGCACGTGGGCCTCGGCGTGGGCGTGCAGGACGTCGCGGGCAGCAACCTCTGGGGCGGGCGCACGTACGTGCGGGACGACGGCTACACGTGGCGCCACGACCACGGCGCGGTCCGCCACGACGCGTGGCCCCTCGAGGAGCCGAGCCTGCGCGTCGAGGCGCTCACGTGGCTCGATGCGCAGGGCGCGCCGGTGCTCACCGAGACGCGGACGCTACGCTGGGGTCCCGCCGGGGCGCTCGCCGCGGGCACCGGCTGGCAGCTCGAGCTCACGACGGTCCTCACGCTCGCGCCCGGGCGCACCGAGCCCGTGGCGCTCGGCAGCCCGGGGTCGAACGGCCGGGTCGGCGGCGGCTACGGCGGCTTCTTCTGGCGGCTGCCCGCGTGCCTGGACGTCGACGTGCGCACGCCCCTGGGCCGCGGCGAGGAGGCCGTGCACGGGTCACGGCCGTCGCAGGGCGCGGCGTGGGTCGCCTGGTCGGCGCGGTCCCGCCCGGCCGCGGAGCCGGAACCCCTGACGAGCGCGAGCGGCATCCCGCTCGGCGGCGTGTTCGGGCGTGACGGGTTCGGGCGCGTCGGCGCCGGCGGGGCGATCGAGGTCGCGGGCTTCGCGGACGGCACGGCGAGCGGCGTGGGTGACGGGCTCGTCAGCGTTCCCGGTCCCGCGGGTGAGGCGGCCCGGGCAGCAGCGACCGAGCACCCCGCGGACGGCGACTTCACGGTCGCCCTCGCGCCCGCGCGGGGTCAGGCGGCCGACGACCCCTGGTTCGTGCGGGTCGCCGACTACCCGGGCCTCGGCTCGGCCTGGGCGTGGGAGCACCCCGCGGTCGTCGAGCCCGGGCAGCCGTTCACCCGCGGGCTGCGGTGCCTCGTCGCCGACGGCCGCCTCACGGACGGCGAGGTCGCCGCCGCGCTCCTCGGGACCGCCGCGGCGGCGCAGGGCACGCGCGCCGGGGGCCCGTCCGTCGGCCCCCGCAGTGCCCGCAGTGCCCGCAGTGCCCGCAGTGCCCGACCCACCGCCGACGCCCCACCGACCCCCCAGGAGCAGCCCCGATGAGCACCACCCTTCCCGAGCTCACGGACTGCGCGCTGGTCCTGCGGCCCGGTGACGACGTCGCCGTGGCGACCCGCGACCTGCAGTCGGGCACGGAGATCCGGCACGACGGCGCGCCGCTCGTGATCCGGCAGAGCGTGCCGCGCGGGCACAAGCTCGCCGTCCGCGACGTCCCCGCCGGTGGCCAGGTGCACAAGTACGGGCAGTCGATCGGCCTCGCGACCCGCGACATCGCCGTCGGGGACCACGTGCACACGCACAACCTCGGCATGGACGACGTCGCGCGCGACTACGAGTTCGGCACCGCGCGCGTGCGTCCCGCGCCGTGGGCGGGGCCTGTCCGCACGTTCCAGGGCTACCACCGCGCCGACGGCCGGGTCGGGACGCGCAACTACGTCGCGATCCTCACGTCGGTGAACTGCTCGGCGTCGTCCGCGCGCATGATCGCCGACCAGTTCCGCGGCCCGGTGCTCGACGCATACCCGCACGTCGACGGGGTCGTCGCGCTCACGCACACGACGGGCTGCGGGCTCGTCGCGCAGAGCGAGGGCGCGCAGATCACGCTGCGCACGCTGCGCGGGTACGCCGACCACCCCAACGTGGCGGGTGTCCTCGTGCTCGGGCTCGGCTGCGAGATGCTGCCCGCGCAGTCGCTGCTCGACGGGCTCGACCTGCCCGCCGACAAGCCCGTGCGCACGCTCGTGATCCAGGAGACCGGCGGGATCCGCCGGACCGTCAAGGCGGGCGTCGAGGCGGTCCAGGACATGCTCCCCGAGATCGAGGCGCTGCGCCGCGCCCCGGCGCCGGTCTCCGAGCTCGTGCTCGGCATGAACTGCGGCGGCAGCGACGGGTACTCGGGCATCACCGCCAACCCGGCGCTCGGCTACGCGTCGGACCTGCTCGTCGCGCACGGCGCCACCACGATCCTCGCGGAGACCCCCGAGGTCTTCGGGGCCGAGCACCTGCTGACGCGCCGTGCGGTCAGCGAGGAGGTCGGCCGCACGCTCCTCCGGCGCATCGACTGGTGGCAGACGTACGCGGCGCAGGGCGGCGGCTCGCTCGACAACAACCCGTCCCCCGGCAACAAGGCCGGCGGGCTCACGACGATCCTCGAGAAGTCGCTCGGGGCCGTCGCCAAGGGGGGCAGCGCCGAGCTGGCGGCCGTCTACGAGTACGCCGAGCCCGTGACCGCGAAGGGCTTCACGTTCATGGACACCCCGGGCTACGACCCGGTCTCCGTGACCGGGATCGTCGCGGGCGGCTCGACCGTCGTGGTGTTCACGACCGGGCGCGGGTCGGTGCTCGGGTGCAAGCCGACGCCGTCGATCAAGGTGTGCACCAACACCGAGACCTACGACCGGATGTCCGAGGACATGGACCTGAACGCGGGGCGGATCGTCGACGGCGAGGCGACGGTGCATCAGGTCGGCGAGGAGATCTTCGAGAAGATCATCGCCGTCGCGTCCGGCGAGCAGACCGTCTCCGAGGAGCTCGACCTCGGGCAGGACGAGTTCGTGCCGTGGCAGCTCGGGACGGTGACGTGACGCGCTGAGCGACCGAGCCGGTGCCGGAGGCGGCGCGGGCCGCACACGGGTGCCCGTAGAGGTGCGGGACGCGCCCCGCACCTCCCCCGGAGGGACGACGGACCCGAACGGTGCGAGCATGGGAGCAGTTCGGTCCGATGACGCATCGAGCGAGCGGGGGCCCCCGTGTCCAGTCGCATGCCCACGACCGCGGCCGGTCGCGGCCGCACGCCGGACGTCGCCCGGGGCCCGTCATGATCACGACCCACCCGGAGCAGACCTTCCGGCACGACCTCGTCCTGCACGACGGGCCCGAGGACCTCGTCCGGCTCATGGCACCCTTCCTGCGCGCGGGCGCCGCCGCCGGGGAGCGCACGGTCGTGCTCGGGCGCCCCGACCTCGTCGACGCGCTGCTCGCCGCGGTGCCCGAGGTCACCGACGCCCTCGCCCTGCGCGAGCAGGAGCACGAGCGGTTCGCCGGTCGCGACCTGCACCGTGCGCAGCAGCTCCTGGCCCGGTTGGACGGCGAGGGGACCGCGGTCCGGATCGTCAACCAGATGCCCGTCGCGACGACCCCGGAGCAGTGGCACGAGTGGCGCCGGTACGAGGCGGCCGCGAACGTCGTCCTCGCGCCCTACCGGGCGTGGGGCAAGTGCGCGCACGACGAGCGCACGCTCGACGCCGGCATGCTCGAGGACCTGCGGGCGACGCACGCGCACGTCGAGGACGCCCACAGCGGGGGCCCGAACGCCGCCTTCGACGAGGCGGGGACGCACGCCGGCACCTTCTTCGAGGTCCCCGCGCACCCCACGGAGGCCTCGCCCCCGACGCTCGCGCTCGTCGACCCGTCGTCCGCGGACGCCCGCCGTGCGGTGCGCGAGCTCGCGCTGCGGGCGGGGCTCCCGGAGACCGCCCAGGAGACGGTCATCCTGGCCACGAGCGAGGCCGTGGAGAACGCGTGGACGCACGGGCGGGCCCCGGTGCTGGTCCGCGGCTGGCTGGACCGGCCGGGGCGCGTCACCGTCGCGGTGAGCGACACCGGCCCCGGCCCGCACCCGCTCGTCGGCCTCCTGCCCGCGTCGCCCGGCAGCCCGTACGACCGCGGCGGGATGTGGATGGTCCAGGTGCTCCTGCGCGACGTCCACCACCGCACGGGGCCGGGCGGCTACACGGTGACGTTCAGCGTCGACGACGACCCCGTCGCGCCCCCGCGAGGCTGAGCGCACCGCCCCGTCCGGGCGGCGGCGCGCTCCCCCGCCTCAGTCGAGCACGTACCGCGCGAGGTGCTCCCCGGTGAGCGTCGAGCGCACCGCGACCAGGTCGGCGGGCGTGCCCTCGAACACGATCTGCCCGCCGTCGTGCCCGGCTCCCGGCCCCACGTCGATGATCCAGTCGGCGCGGGCCATGACGGCCTGGCTGTGCTCGATCACGATCACGGACTTCCCGGACTCGACGAGCCGGTCGAGCAGCCCGAGCAGCTGCTCGACGTCCGCGAGGTGCAGGCCGGTCGTCGGCTCGTCGAGCACGTACACCCCGCCCTTCTCCGACATGTGCGTCGCGAGCTTGAGCCGCTGGCGCTCGCCGCCGGACAGCGTCGTGAGGGGCTGCCCGAGGCTGAGGTAGCCGAGCCCGACGTCCGCGAGCCGGTCGAGGATGGCGTGCGCCGCAGGCAGCCGCGCGTCGCCGGCGCCGAAGAACTCCTCGGCCTCGGTCACCGACATCGCGAGCACCTCGCTGATGTCCTTGCCGCCCAGGTGGTACTCGAGCACCGACGCCTGGAACCGCTTGCCCTGGCACTCCTCGCACGTCGTCGCGACGCCGGCCATCATCGCGAGATCGGTGTAGATGACGCCCGCGCCGTTGCACGTGGGGCACGCGCCCGCGGAGTTCGCGCTGAACAGCGCCGGCTTGACGCCGTTGGCCTTGGCGAACGCCTTCCGGATCGGCTCGAGCAGCCCCGTGTACGTCGCGGGGTTGCTGCGCCGGGAGCCACGGATCGGCACCTGGTCGATCGACACGACCTCGGCCCCGCGCGGGATCGAGCCGTGCACGAGCGAGCTCTTGCCCGAGCCGGCCACCCCCGTGACGACGACGAGCACGCCGAGCGGGATGTCGACGTCGACGCCGCGCAGGTTGTGCGTCGTCGCGCCCCGGATCTCGAGGGCCCCCGTGGGCGTCCGCACCGAGTCCTTCAGCGTCGCCCGGTAGCCGAGGTGGCGGCCCGTGAGCGTGTCGCTCGCGCGCAGCCCCTCGACGCTGCCCTCGAAGCAGATCGTCCCACCCGCGGTGCCGGCCTTGGGCCCCAGGTCGACGACGTGGTCCGCGATCTCGATGGTCTCGGGCTCGTGCTCGACGACGAGCACCGTGTTGCCCTTGTCGCGCAGGCGCAGCAGCAGGTCGTTCATGCTCTGGACGTCGTGCGGGTGCAGGCCCGTGGTCGGCTCGTCGAAGACGTACGTGATGTCGGTGAGCGACGAGCCGAGGTGCCGGATCATCTTGGTGCGCTGCGCCTCGCCGCCCGAGAGCGTGCCCGACGACCGGTCGAGCGAGAGGTAGCCGAGGCCGATCTCCACGAACGAGTCGAGGGTGTCGCGCAGCGTCGCGAGCACCGGGGCCACCGACGGCTCGTCGAGGCTGCGCACCCACTGCGCGAGGTCGCTGATCTGCATCGCGCACGCGTCGGCGATGCTGACCCCGCCGATCTTCGAGGAGCGGGCGCCCTCGTTGAGCCGCGTCCCGTCGCAGTCCGGGCACGTCGTGAACGTGACCGCGCGGTCCACGAAGGCCCGGATGTGCGGCTGCATCGCGTCCTTGTCCTTCGCGAGCAGCGACTTCTGGATCTTCGGGATCACGCCCTCGTAGGTGAGGTTGATGTTGTCGACCTTGATTTTGACCGGCTCCTTGTAGAGCAGGTCGTGCAGCTCGGCCTTCGTGAACTGGCCGACGGGCTTGTCGGCGTCGAAGAAGCCCGACTGGCTGAAGATCCGGCCGTACCAGCCGTCGACGCTGTACCCGGGGATGGTGAGCGCGCCCTCGTTGAGCGACTTCGACGCGTCGAACAGCGCCGTGAGGTCGAAGTCGGTGACCTTGCCGATGCCCTCGCAGCGCGGGCACATGCCGCCGGTGATGCTGAACTCGCGGCGCTCCTTGGTGGTCGTGCCGCCCTTCTCGTACGTGACGGCCCCGGCCCCGCTGATCGAGGCGACGTTGAACGAGAACGCCTGCGACGAGCCGACGTGCGGCTGCCCGAGGCGGCTGAACACGATCCGCAGCATCGCGTTCGCGTCCGTCGCGGTGCCGACCGTCGAGCGGGGGTTGGCGCCCATGCGCTCCTGGTCGACGATGATCGCCGTCGTCAGGCCCTCGAGGACGTCCACGTCGGGGCGCGCGAGCGTCGGCATGAAGCCCTGCACGAACGCGCTGTAGGTCTCGTTGATCATGCGCTGCGACTCGGCGGCGATCGTGCCGAACACCAGCGAGCTCTTGCCCGAGCCGGACACGCCCGTGAACACGGTGAGCCGGCGCTTGGGGAGCTCGACGCTGACGTCCTTGAGGTTGTTCTCGCGCGCGCCGTGCACGCGGATGAGGTCGTGCGAGTCGGCGACGTGGCCGGTGCGCGGCTGGGTGGACGGCTCGGTCGTGGACGGCTCGGTCTCGGTGCTCGTGGCCATGAGGGGAGGTCTCCGTCGGTGAGGGCTGACCGGCTGGCGGCAGGGCGGGTGGAGAGGGTCCACGCTAGCGACGAGGGCCCACACGGGAAGACCCCCGGCACGCCCGGAACTCAGCGGGGACCGCTGTGGCACCCTGGGACGGTGCTGATCGAGGACCTCGTCCGGCTGCGCCGCGCGCGCGACACGATGGACCGCGACTACGCGCAGCCGCTCGACGTCCCGGCCCTCGCGCGCGTCGCGCTCATGTCGGCCGGCCACTTCTCCCGCAGCTTCCGCGAGGCGTACGGGGAGACCCCGTACGCGTACCTGATGACGCGGCGGATCGAGCGCGCGAAGGCCCTGCTGCGGCGCGGCGACCTGTCGGTGACCGAGGTCTGCATGGCGGTCGGCTGCACGTCGCTCGGGTCGTTCAGCTCGCGGTTCACGGAGCTCGTCGGCGAGAGCCCGAGCGCGTACCGGGCCCGGGTGCACGACGACGCCCCGATCCCCGCGTGCGTCACCAAGGTCGCCACGCGACCGGTCAGGAACGGAGAAGCGCGCGCCGCGCACCCGCCCCTAGCGTGAGGCGCATGGACATCTCCCTCGCCTCCTGCTTCATCGCCGTCGACGACTTCGACAAGGCGCTCGTCTTCTACCGCGACGTCCTCGGGCTGGAGGTCCGCAACGACGTCGGCTTCGAGAACATGCGCTGGATCACCGTCGGCTCGCCCTCGCTGCCCGACGTGGACATCGTGCTCGAGCCGGCGCTCGCGGACCCCAACGCCTCGGCCGCCGACAAGCAGGCCGCCGCCGAGCTGCTCGCCAAGGGCATGCTGCGCGGCGTCATCTTCCGCACCGACGACGTCGACGCGACGTTCGAGCGGCTCCGCGCGGCCGGGGCGGAGGTCCTCCAGGAGCCGTTCGACCAGCCCTACGGCGTGCGCGACTGCGCGTTCCGCGACCCGGCGGGGAACATGCTGCGGTTCAACCAGCCGCGCGCCTGACGGCCCGCTTCCCGCGGGCACCGGCTGCCTTCGCCGCACGGACGGGAGCACCCGTGCCGGGCGGAGAGCGACCGTGGAGCGGCGGGTCGTCGCCCGCCGTCAGCGGAAGTGCGCGCCGCCGTTCACGTCGAGCACCGCACCCGTGATGAAGCCCGCGGCGCCCGAGGCGAGGTAGACGACCGCCCCGGCGACGTCGTCGGGCACCCCGGCACGCTTGACGGCCGTCGACGCCACGGCGGCGCGCTGCGCCGGCTCCGGGGTGTGGGTGGCGTGGAACGGCGTCGCCGTGATGAAGCCCGGGGCGATCGCGTTGACCGTGATCTGGCGCGGACCCAGCTCGCGGGCGAGCCCGCGCGTGAACCCGTCCATCGCGGCCTTCGCGGTGGCGTACGCCACGGCGCCCGTGCCACCGCCGTCCTGCGCGGCGAGCGAGCTGATCATGACGACGCGGCCGCCGTCGGGCATGAACGGCAGCACCGCGCGCGTCGCGTAGAACGCGCTCGACACGTTGAGGTCGAGGACCTGGTGCCAGTGCTGGTCGTCCATCTGGTGCACGAGCTGCCGGTCGACGAGCCCGCCCGCGTTGTTCACGAGGATGTCGATGCCGCCGCCGAGCGCCTCCGCGGCCTTCGCGACGACGTGGTCGACGTCCCAGCTGTGCCGCGCGTCGAGCTGGAACGACTCGCTCGTGCGGCCGAGACCCTCGATCGTCGCGACGACCGGCGCCGGGTCGTGCGCGAGGTGCGTGACCGCGACGTCCGCGCCGGCCCGGGCGAGCGCGATCGCGATCGCCTTCCCGATGCCGGCCGCGCCGCCGGTGACCAGCGCGCGACGACCCTCGAGGTTGTCCATCCCCACTCCTTGGGCTCACCGGAGCCGCGGGCGCCTGCGCCGGGGCGGCGGCAGGGCACGCCGAGGTCACCGGCCGTGCAGACACGGGTTCGGCGCGCCGCACGTCGTCGCCGGGGAGCCCGGTCGACGGCGCTGCGGCCGTCGTCGTGCCACCGGGCGCCACGTGCGGGGGGCGCGCCGTGGCGCACGGTAGCCGCCCGTGGGCACGGGGGTCTACTCCCCCGATCGAGGGCTCCGGCGCGCGCTCCTCGGGCCCGGGGACGCGCCGTCGTCGGGCACCGGTGCGTGCCCGGGTCACCCGCCCGTCGACGCCGCCCCCGGCTTCGGGTAGGAGGCGAGCGGGAGGCGGTACGCGAGGTCGACGGCGGTCTCGACGGCCTCGTCGAGGTCGAGCCGGTGCTCGGCGACGAGGCGCGCGAGGTGGCCCGCGTCGATGCGGCGCGCGAGGTCGTGGCGCGCGGGGATCGAGAAGAAGGCGCGCGTGTCGTCGACGAACCCGGTCGTGTTGTAGAAGCCGGCGCTGTCCGTGACGGCCTCGCGGAACCGGCGCATCCCGTCGGGGGTGTCGAGGAACCACCACGGCGCCCCGAGCCGCATCGCCGGGTACACGCCGGCGAGCGGCGCGAGCTCGCGCGAGTACGTGTCCTCGTCGACCGTGAACACGATGAGCCGCAGGCCCGGGTGGTGCCCGAACGCGGTGAGCAGCGGGCGCAGCGCGTGCGTGAACTCGGTCGGCACCGGGATGTCGTAGCCGACGTCCGGCCCGCGTGCCGCGAGGACGGCGGGGTCGTGGTCGCGCAGGACGCCGGGGTGGAGCTGCATGACCAGGCCGTCCTCGGACGACATCCGCGCCATCTCGAACAGCATGTGCCCGCTGAACGCCTCGGCCTCGGGGGCCTCGACCTCGCCCCGCACCGCGGCCGCGAAGATCCGCTCGGCGTCCGCGAGGGGCAGCGGCGACGTGTCCCCGCGCAGGTGCCCGTGGTCCGTGGCGCGCGCGCCGGCCGCGACGAACGCCGCACGGCGCTGCTCGAGCGCGCGCAGGTAGCCGGCGTAGGTCGAGGCGTCGACGCCCGAGCGCTCGGAGAGGAGGTCGAGGTCGGCGCGCCACGTCGGGCGGTCGAGGTGCAGCAGGGCGTCGGGTCGGAACGTCGGGACGATCCGCTCGCCCCAGCCGCGCTCGGCGAGCGCCGCGTGGTCAGCGAGGGACGCTGTCGCCGGGTCGGTCGTCGCGAGGACCTCGATGCGGAACTCGTCGACGAGCGCGAGCGGGCGCATCCGCGGCTCGGCGAGGCGCTCGCTGATCGCGTCGTACAGGCGGTCGGCCGACTCCGCGGACGGGCGCTCGGTCAGCCCGAGGACTCCGGCGAGCACGTGCTCGAGCCAGAACCGGGTCGGGGTCCCGCGGTACAGGTGCCAGTGCGAGGCGAACGTGCGCCAGATCGCGCGCGGGTCGGCCTCGACCGGGCGGCCGTCGTGACGCGGGACGCCGAGCGCGTCGTGCGGGACGCCCTGTGAGACGAGCATCCGCACGAGGTAGTGGTCGGGGACGACGAACAGCTCGGCGGGGTTGCCGAACGGCTCGTCGGCGTTGAGCAGGGCGGCGTCGACGTGCCCGTGCATGGACACGATCGGAAGGTCGACGGTCGACGCGAGGATCTCGCGGGCGAGCGCGCGGGTCGTGGGGTCCGCGGGCAGGGCGCGGTCGGGGTGCAGGGCCCAGGTCGTGGTCTGGGCGCGGTTCTCGGCGGTCACGTCGTCTCCCTGTGCCGGTCGTGCGGGCGGTCCCCGGTGACTCGCGCTGCATCGACGTGCAATCGTTTGCGACGACCCTAGCGTCGGGTCGGGGACGCGACAACGGGCGAGCCCGTCGGGATCCGAGCGCTCACCATCAGGCTGCCGTAACACCTCGGACCGGTGCGCCAGCGCTGCGGCGCCGCCCGCGACACCCTGCCGGCGGGCCGTCGCCGAGACGGTCGTTGCACGCCACGACGCGCCCGTGGTGCAATCGCATCCATGACCCCACCGGTGACGCTGCGCGACGTCGCGCGGGCCGCGGGCGTCTCCCCCGCGACGGCGTCCCGCGCGCTCGCGGCCACGGGCTCGACCTCGACCGACCGCCGCGCGCAGGTGCACCGCGCCGCACGCGAGCTCGGCTACCGCCCCAACCGCGCGGCCCGCGAGCTCATCACCGGGCGCACCGGCAACCTGTGCCTCGTCGTCCCCGACCTCGAGAACCCGTTCTTCGCGGCGGTCGCCAAGGCCGTGCAGTCGCGGGCGCGCACCGCGGGCTACGCGGTCTTCGTAGCGGACTCCGAGGAGGACCCGCACCTCGAGTCCGAGCTCGTGACGCAGCTCGGCGCGCAGGCCGACGGTGTGATCCTGTGCGCGCCACGCATGAGCGAGACCGCCCTGACCCGGCTCAGCGCGGGGCGATCCGTGGTGCTCGTGAACCGCGAGGCGCCCGGCGTCGCGTCGGTCGTGGTGGACAACGTCGACGGCGTGCGTCAGGCCGCCGCGCACGTGCACGCCCTGGGCCACCGCCGGGTGGCGTGGGCGGGCGGACCGGCCGACTCGTGGTCGGACCGCGAGCGCCACGCGGGCCTGCTCCGTGCGGCCGAGCGGCTCCCCGGTCTCGAGGTTGTCGACCTCGGCCACTTCGCGCCCGTGTTCGCGGGCGGCGTCGCCGCGGCGGACCTCGTGGCCGCGTCGCGCGCGACCGCGGTGCTCGCGCACAACGACCTCATGGCGCTCGGGATCCTCGACCGGCTGCGCTCGCGCGGCACGGCCGTGCCCGGCGGCGTCTCCCTCGTCGGCTACGACGACGTGCCGGCCGCGACGCTCGTCTCGCCCGCGCTCACGACCGTCGCCGTGCCGTTCGGCCGCCTCGGCCGGGCCGCGGTCGACACCCTGCTCGGCCTCGGCACCGGCCTCGGCACCGTCACCGGCACGGGCCGCACCGCGGGCGCGCCCCGAGGAGCGGCACCCGACCCGGGTCCCGACGCCGCCGACCCCACCGCGCCCGGGCACCGGCTCGCCGTCGAGCTCGTCGTCCGCGGCTCGACCGACACCGCCCCTGGAGGCGCATCGTGACCACGACCCCCACCGACGCGCGTCCCACCGACCCGGCCCCCGACGCCGCGCAGCTCTCGCTCGCGACGCTCGACGCCGCCGCGGCCCACGCCGGCGCGTCGACCTGGACCCCGCCCGCGGTCGACCCGGGCGCGCTCGAGGTCGGGATCGTGCACCTCGGGCTCGGCGCATTCCACCGCGCGCACCAGGCCGTGCACACCGAGGACGCCGCTGCCGTGACCGGTGAGACGCGCTGGGGCATCCTCGGCGTCACCCAGCGCAGCGCGCGCGTCGCCGAGCAGCTGGCGCCGCAGGACGGGCTGTACGGCGTGCTCACGAAGGGCCGCACCGCGACGTCGCTGCGCGTGATCGGCTCGCTGCGCGGCGTCGCGTTCCCCGGCACGCAGACACCCGAGGTGCTCGACCGCCTCGCCGCACCGACGACGCACGTCGTGTCGCTCACGGTCACCGAGAAGGGCTACCGCCGCGCGCCGGGCGGCGGCCCGGACCTGGACGACGCCGGCACGCAGGCGGACCTCACGGCGCTCGCGGCCGAGCTCGGCGCCCCGGGCGCGGGCGCGACCGACCTGCGCCCCGCCGCGACGTCCATGGGCCTGCTCGTGCGCGGGCTCGCCCGGCGGCACGCGACGTCGGGCGCGCCCGTCACGGTGGTGTGCTGCGACAACATGGTCGACAACGGCGCCCAGGTCCGCCGCATCGTGACCGGGTTGCTCGACGCGGTCCCCGGTGCGGAGGCGCTGCGCGCCTGGGTCGAGGAGTCGGTGCGCTTCCCCGGCACGATGGTCGACCGCATCGTCCCCGCGACGACGGAGGAGCACCGGGCGCAGGCGCACGCGGTCCTCGGGCTGCGGGACGAGGGCCTCGTCGTCGGCGAGCCGTTCACGCAGTGGGTGATCGAGGACGACTTCGCCGGCCCGCGCCCGGCGTGGGAGCGTGCGGGCGCAACGCTCACCGGCGACGTCGCGCCGTACGAGCGCGCGAAGCTCCGGGTGCTCAACGCGACGCACTCGACGCTCGCGTACCTCGGCGCGCTGCACGGCTACCGGACCATCGCCGAGGCCGTCCAGGACCCCGCGCTCGAGCAGGTCGCGCGCGCGCTGATCGACGAGGACGTGCTCCCGACGCTCACCCCGCCCGACGGCCTCGACCTGCACGCCTACCGCGACTCGGTGCTGGAGCGGTTCGCGAACCCGAACACCGGGCACACGACGATCCAGGTCGCGATGGACGGCTCACAGAAGCTGCCGTTCCGGCTGCTCGCGACGGCCGCCGACCGGCTCGCCGCCGGGGCGGTCCCGCACGCGGTGGCCCGGGCGGTCGCGGCGTGGGTCGTGTTCGTGCGGCGCGGCGCGTCCGCGACCGGTGACGTGCTGCCCCTCGACGACCCGCTGGCCGACGTGCTGCGCGCCGCTGCCGCCGGCCCCGAGGACGGGCTCGCGGACCGGATGCTCGACCTCCGCGCGGTCTTCCCGGCCGAGGTCGGGGACTCCCCCGAGATGCGCGCGGCCGTACGAGCCGCCGTGCTCGAGCTGCTCGCGGACGTGCGCGAGGCCTGACACCTGGCGCGTCCAGGCGCGCGCGACCCAGCCTTGACGTCGGCGTTCCGCGCGCCCTATCGTGGAAAGCGCATTCCCGCGCCTACCCCACTCGGAGAGACAATGACGTCCCGCACGCTCCGCATCGCGATGAACGGCATCACCGGTCGCATGGGCTATCGGCAGCACCTGGTCCGCTCGATCCTGGCGATCCGCGACGCAGGCGGCGTCGTGCTCGAGGACGGGTCGGTCGTGCAGGTCGAGCCCGTGCTCGTCGGGCGCAACGAGGGCAAGGTCCGCGAGCTCGCCGCACGCCACGGCGTCGCCGGGTGGAGCACCGACGTCGACTCCCTGCTCGCCGACCCGACGATCGACATCTACTTCGACGCCCAGGTGACCTCGCGCCGGTACGCGGCGCTGACGGCGGCGATGAAGCAGGGCAAGCACATCTTCACGGAGAAGCCGACCGCCGAGACGCTCACGGAGGCCGTGGAGCTCGCGCGCGTCGCCCAGGACGCGGGCGTCACCGCGGGCGTCGTGCACGACAAGCTCTACCTGCCCGGCCTCGTCAAGCTGCGCCGGCTCGTCGACGAGGGCTTCTTCGGGCGGATCCTGTCGCTGCGCGGCGAGTTCGGCTACTGGGTGTTCGAGGGCGAGCACCAGCCCGCGCAGCGCCCGAGCTGGAACTACCGCAAGGAGGACGGCGGTGGCATGACCACCGACATGTTCTGCCACTGGAACTACGTCCTGGAGGGCCTGCTCGGCTCGGTGAAGGCCGTCACCGCGAAGACCGTGACGCACATCCCGACCCGCTGGGACGAGAAGGGCCGCCCCTACACGGCCACCGCCGACGACGCCGCCTACGGCATCTTCGAGGTCGAGGGCCCCGAGGGCGAGGAGATCGTCGCGCAGATCAACTCGTCCTGGGCCGTGCGCGTGTACCGCGACGAGCTCGTCGAGTTCCAGGTCGACGGCACCGAGGGCTCGGCGGTCGCCGGCCTCAACCGCTGCGTCGCCCAGCAGCGCGCGCACACCCCCAAGCCGGTCTGGAACCCGGACCTGCCGGTCACCGAGTCGTACCGCGACCAGTGGCTCGAGGTCCCCGCCAACGCCGACCTGGACAACGGTTTCAAGCTGCAGTGGGAGGAGTTCCTGCGCGACGTCGTCGCCGGGCGCGAGCACCGCTTCGGGCTGCTCTCGGCCGCGCGCGGCGTGCAGCTCGCCGAGCTCGGGCTGCAGTCCTCGGCCGAGGGGCGCCGCCTCGAGATCCCCGAGATCACGCTGTGACCACCGGGTCCCCCGACCTGTCCCGGCTCTCGCTCAACACCGCGACGACCAAGGCGTGGGACCTGCGCGAGGCCGTCGACGGCGCCGCGCGCGCGGGGCTGCCGGCCGTGGGCCTGTGGCGCGACCGCGTGCAGGAGGTCGGGGCGCCGCTGGCCGCGAAGATCGTCGCCGACGCCGGCCTGCGCGTGTCGTCGCTGTGCCGCGGGGGCTTCCTGACCGCGTCCGACGACGCCGGCATCGCCGCGGCGCTCGAGGACAACCGGGCCGCCGTCGTCGAGGCGGCGACGCTCGGGACGCGCGAGCTCGTGTTCGTCGTCGGCGGGCTGCCGGCGGCGTCGGCCCCCGGCGGACCGGCGCTCCCGTACCGGGGGACGACGGGCGCGACCCCCGCGGCAGCGCCCGGCACGTCGTCGGGCGCGCCCGCACGGACGCCCGACGGCAGCGACCCCGCGCGCGACCTCGTCGCCACCCGCGCCCGCGTGGCCGACCGCATCGCCGACCTCGTGCCTTTCGCGGCCGAGCACGACGTGCGGATCGTCCTCGAGCCGCTGCACCCGATCTTCGCGGCGGACCGCGCGGTGATCTCGACGCTGGGCCAGGCGCTCGACCTCGCGGCGCCGTTCCCGGCCGAGACGGTCGGCGTCGTGGTGGACACCTACCACGTGTGGTGGGACCCGGACCTCGAGCGGCAGATCGCCCGCGCCGGCGCCGAGGGCCGGCTCGCGGGCTACCAGGTGTGCGACTGGGTCCTCCCGCTCGCCGCCGACGCGCTGCTCTCGCGCGGCCACGTCGGCGACGGGTACGTCGACTTCGCGACGATCACGCGCTGGGTCGCCGCCGCCGGGTACACCGGGGACGTCGAGGTCGAGATCTTCCGGCAGGAGATCTGGGACGCGCCGGGCGACGAGACCGTGGCGACCCTCGCCGACCGCTACGCGCGGCACGTGCTGCCGCACCTCTGACGCCGGAGCGCCGGACGTCCGGCGTCCCGGCGCCCGGCGCTGCGGGGCGTCAGACGGAGGCGGTCTCTCCGCGCCGCGGCACCCGCAGCCGGTGCGCCTCGCCCGCGGCCGCGAACGTCTCGACGAGCAGCGCGAGCGGCTGGCTGAAGTGCGCCCAGTCCTCGGTGTGCACCGGGACGACGACCGCGTCGGGCCAGAGCCCGGCGACGGCGAGCGCGCGCTCCGCGTCGAGCGTGAGCGGCTCGCCGGGGAGGCCGGGGGTCTGCGCGTCCCCGGCGAACAGCACGGCCAGCGTGACGTCGGGGACGCGCCGGGCGATCTCGGCGGCGATCTCGACGGACGCGTTGTCGCCGGACACGTAGACGGTCGGCTCGCCGAGGGCACGCAGGACGAAGCCGGTGACCGGCCCGGTGAGCGGCTCGCAGCCCTCGGGCCCGTGGCGGGCGGGCACGGCGGTCACGACGACGTCGCCCGCGGGCCCCGCGAGCGTGACGTCCTCCCACGGCTCCAGGCCGCGCGCCGCCGGGACGTCGGTGAGCCGGCTCGCCGCGGCCGGGGTCGTCAGCACGCTCCCGGCAGCGGGGAGCAGGGCACGGCCGGACGCGTCGAGGTTGTCGGCGTGCTCGTCGTGGGACAGCAGGACGACGTCGACGGGTCCGAGCTCTGCGGCGCCGACCGCGGGCCCGCGCAGCTTGGTGAGCGTCGCGCCAGGGGACGGGTACGTGCCCGGCTCGTCGAACGTCGGGTCGGTGAGGAACGTCAGGCCGGCGTAGGTGAGGCGGAGCGTGGGGCCGCCGACGAGCGTGGTCGTGGGGCGCGCGTGCGCCGCTGCGGGGGTGACGGGTGAGGTCTCGAGGTCCATACCGTCACTCTCGCCCGGGTCTCCCCGCTCGCGGCAGTGGCCCACGGGCGCATGGTCGATAGGATCGGGCCATGCCGCACCGGGTCGTCGTCCTCGCGTTCGAGGGCATCAGCCCGTTCCACCTCGCCGTCCCGACCACCGTGCTCGGCAACGAGGCGCTCGCCGCGCGCGGGCTCCCCTACCGCGTCCGCGTCGCGGCGCAGCGACCCGGCACGTTGACCACGAGCGCGGGCTACGACCTGACCGTGCGCCACGGGCTCGAGCTGCTCGCCGAGGCGGACACGGTCGTCGTGCCGAGCTGGACGCGCGGCACCCCGCCCGACGACGAGCTCGTCGCCGCCCTCCGTGCGGCGCACGCGCGCGGCGCGCGGCTCGTCGGGCTGTGCCTCGGGAGCTTCGCGATCGCCGCGACCGGGTTGGTGGACGGGCGCGAGGTCGCGACGCACTGGGAGGCCGCCGACGAGCTCGCCCGCGCGCACCCCGCGGTGCGGGTCCGCTCCGACGCGCTGTGGTGCGACCTCGGGGACGTCGTCACCTCGGCCGGCGTCGCCGCGGCGCTCGACACGTGCCTGCACCTGGTCCGCAGCGACCACGGCGCCCTCGTCGCGAGCGCGGTCGCCCGCGCGCTCGTCCTGGCGCCCCACCGCTCCGGCTCGCAGGCCCAGTTCATCGAGGCGCCCGTGCCGGCGGCGCAGGACGACGACCCGATGGGTACGGCGATGTCGTGGGCGCTCACCCGGCTCGACACCACCGACGTGGACCTCGACGCGTGGGCGCGCGCCGCGACGATGTCGCGCCGCACCTTCACTCGCCAGTTCCGCGAGCGCACCGGGACGAGCCCGCAGCAGTGGCTCCTCGACCAGCGGCTCGACCGGGCGCGCGTGCTCCTGGAGGCGACGGACGAGACAGTCGAGCGGGTGGCACAGCGCTGCGGGTTCGGGGGCGGGGCGTCGCTGCGCCAGCACTTCCGGGCGCGGTTCGGCGTGAGCCCGCGGGGTCACCGGGCGGCGTTCCGTCCGGCGGGGACCGTGGGCGTCGCCTGAGCGGCGGGCGCGCCCCCAGGCCGACCGGCTGCCGAGCGGGCGACGAGGCGTCGGAGGCCGAGGCCGCCTGACGACCGCAAAGCGCTGAGCCGCCCGCCGACCCTGCCGTTCGGCGACCGGGCTCGTCCCGCGACGGCGCCGCTCGAGCACCGGCCGCCCGGCGACCGAGCCGTGCTCCGCGGCGTCAGGCCCCGGTGCCGGTCGTGCGGATCGCCGCGCGGCGCGCCTCGGCGAACGTGCCGCGTGCCGGCGTGCGGGTGTCCGACCCCGCGGGAACCTGCGCGCGGCGCTGCTCGCGCAGGGGTCCGACCAGCGCCGCCGCGTCCACGTCGCGCAGGACGGCGTCCGCCGAGCGCCGGACCAGGGCCACGTTCCACGCCGACGGCCCGACGAGGACCACGACGAGCCCCGCCGGGTCGTGCACCGCGTAGAACGTCGCGTCGGCCGTCTCCACGACGGACCGCACGGCCGACTCACCGGTCGTGTCGAGGAAGGCGAGGGTGGCGGCGACCGCTCGTGCGGCCGAGACGTGCGCGTCGGAGGCCGACCCGTCGTCGAGGACGACCCGGTCGACCGTGTCGAGGGCCAGGACGTGCTCGACGTCCCCGACCGCCTGCAGGCGGTCGAGGACGTCGGAGAGCTGGTCGGGCATGGCGCGGTGCCCGGGGCTCAGATGTCGAGCTGGTCCTCGAGCCCCTTGAGCGCACGGCGTGCGAGCGCGAGGTTCGAGCGACCGCGGTCGAGGACCAGGTAGGAGAAGACGCCGGCCAGGTCGGGCCGGGCCGACAGCCGGATGAGGTGGTACTGGCTGCCCAGCGTGATGAGGATGTCCTCGATCGTCTCGCCGAGACCGAGGCTCTCGATCGCGCGCATCTTGGATCGGATGACCTCGGTGTTCACAGCGGCGGCGAGCTCGAGGTCGAACGGCACCTTCGACTGCTGCGCGAGCGCCATGCCGCTCCCGAGGTCGACGAGGGCGATCGCGAGGGCGCCGTCGAGCTCGAGGATCTGCTGGAGCGCGGCGTCGGGCGTGGCCATGGTGGGCCCTTTCGGTTGGCACGGTGTGGTGGTGGGCGCAGCACCGCGCCGCGTGCCATGGTCCGGAGCCTCCGACGGAGCGGCAACCGCCCGTCCGCGCGGGCTGTCCGGGATGTCCCGGTCCGTCCCGTTCTCGCCCTCTGCGCGCGCACCAGGTTCACCCCGACCCGCCGACCTCCGCCACCCGTTCGGAGCACGGGCGCCCGAGCGACTCCGTCCGCTCCTCCGAGCAGGGGTCGAGCGGCTCGGTCGTGCGCCCGGGGCAGCGATCGTGGCGGGCCGGGTGTCACGGGCCGCGGGGCAGTCCGCTTCACGGGCCGCGGGCAGGTCCGCCGGACGGGCCGGCGGGACGGTCCGCGGCCGCCGGGACCGGCCCGGCGGCCGCGAGCGCGCGTCAGCTGCCCGGGCTCTTGACCCCGAACAGCAGCACGCGGCGACGGATGTCGTAGTGCACCGTCCCCTGCGCGATGAACAGGTCCTGGAGCGCGTCCGCGTCGTCCGCGGTGAGCGTGAGGACCTCCTCCCACGCGCCCTGGTCCAGCACGAGCTGGAGCGTGTACGTGCCGTTCTGCCCGGGCTCACCGGGCACCCACGAGAACTGGTAGTGCGAGACCTGGCGGACCTGGATGCTGTCGTCCGTCAGCGGTTGTGTCACCTTGGCCATGAACGTCCTCCGGAGTGCGACGAGGGTCCCCGGACCGCCCCGTCGGGCTGCACGGCGGGCCGAGGACGTGGTCCCCCCAGGGTCGGCCGGATGCGCGGCGGGCGCCGTCCGGGGCGCACGTCCTGCACGATCGGGCACGATGACGCCATGGCGGAGCACCTGTTCTCGTACGGCACCCTGCAGGACCCGAAGGTCCAGCGCGCGACGTTCGGACGCGAGCTCGCCATGGCCGCCGACGCGCTCCCGGGCTACCGCACCGAGCTGATCGAGATCCACGACCCCGACGTCGTGCGCACGAGCGGGCTCGCGCGCCACCCCGCGCTCGTGCCGACGGGCCAGGACGCCGACGTCGTCGCCGGGAGCCTGCTGCTCCTCACGCCCGGCGAGCTCGCCGCCGCGGACACCTACGAGGTGGACGACTACGTCCGCGTCGCCGTCGGGCTCGCCTCCGGCGCGACGGCGTGGGCCTACGTGAGCCGCGCGCACGTCGCGCCCGGGCGCGGCCGTCTCACGTCGTGACCTCGCCCACTCCGCCGCTCAGGTCCACGCCTCGCGTGCCGATCCGAAGCGCATGGACGTCAACATCCACCCGGAGTTCGCGCCCACGTACGCCGGCATCCGACGCCAGTACGGCGACACGTGGGCCAAGCGCTTCGTGCTGACCGCACCGCTCCTGCTCGGCGACCCCAAGGGCCCCGTCTTCCGCGCCTTCCGCTCTGGGCTCGCCGCGCACGCCGCCGGCGACGCGCTAGGTGAGGACCGCGCGTGGGCGACCTGCCAGGCGCTCATGTCCGAGCTCGCGGCGTCCCTCGTCGCCGAGGCGGAGCGGTTCCTGACCGACGCGTGACCGTCGCCGGGTCAGACCGTCAGACCGTCAGACCGTCAGACCGTCAGACCGTCAGACCGTCAGACCGTCAGACCGTCAGACCGTCAGACGACGTTCCGGTGCTCCCGGTACTCGCGCCACACGTTCTCGAAGAAGTCGTCGTCCTCCGGGATGGGCCGCACGGGTCGCCACGCGAACGTGACCTTGCCCGAGCCGTCGACCCGCACGCCGTCGTCGGGCCCGACCGCGCCCGAGCCGGCCGCAGCCGGTGACGCGTCCGGCACCGCCGGCGACCACGCGACCTCCTGCACCTCCCCGTCGAGCGCCCCGCCGTCGAGCGTGAACCGGAAGATCTCGGGGAGGTCGAGCTCGCGCGCGGCGTCCTCGCCGAACCCGACCTGCGGCAGCGAGCCCTCGGGGTCGGTGTAGAGCACGGACCCGCGGGACCGGCCGCCGTGCTCGACGTAGTCGGCCATCGCGGCGAGGTAGACGGACGCGGTCGTGAGGATGTCGCGGACGAGGAAGGTGCGGTTGACGGCGCGGCGCGACCCGGCGTCGGCGGCGACGGTGGCCTCGTAGTCGGCGAGCCACGCGCGGACCTGGTCGAGCGCCTCGTGGATCGACTCGCGCGAGCGGACCGGGCCGGCCTTGGCGCTCATGAGCTCGCCGACCGCCGTGAGCAGGTCGCCGGTGTTGTCGGGGATGCCGGCGGCGGCGCGGTCGGTGGACCGCTCGACGAGCCCGTGGGCCGCCCCCAGCACCGGTCCGGCGACGGCCGCGAACTCGTCCTCGGGCAGGGGGGCGTCGGTCCGCTGCACCGCGATCCACTGCGCCGCCCGCGTCGCCCCCACCTGGCCGCTGTTGAGGGCCGCTCCCCCGGGCCGGTACACGCCGTGCGCCCCGCCGGCCTCGCCGACGGGGAAGAACCCGCGGACGTTCGACTGCCACCACGCGTCGACCACGAGGCCGCCGTTGTTGTGCTGCGCGCACACGTCGACCTCGAGCAGCTCCGTCTCGAGGTCCACGTACGGGTTCTTCTGCAGGTAGAAGTCGTAGGCGGGCCGGTTCATGCGCTGCAGCCGCTCGACGGGGGTGCCGAACAGGACGCCGGCACGCTCGAGGTAGTCGTGCGCCTCGGGCGACAGGGCCGACGCGTCGAGCTCGTCGCGCACCGGGTTGCGGCGGAAGTCGAGGAACACGCGCCGCCCGCGCAGCACGGTCTCCTGGTAGACGAGCAGGTCGATGAGCGAGGACCCGTCGCGGGCCTTCCGCACGTCGAACGGCCACTGGTAGCCCTTGAGGAAGATGAGCGAGAGCTGGCGGCCGTAGTCGGGGATCGACTCGGAGAGGAACTCGCGCTCGTCGTTCCCGTCCTGGTCGGTCGAGACGAACCGCGGCAGGACCTGCATGTACGTGCCCGAGACGTTCCAGCGCGGGTGCGTCGACGCGAGCCCGAACTGCCACTCCGTGACGTTCTTGCCGTGCACCCCCGCGCGGTACGCGGCGCCGGAGGCCCCCCACTGGCCGTGCGGGAACACGCGCGTCGCGTAGATGCCGGCCGGGCCGCCCGTGGCGTAGACGAGGTTGGTGCAGCGGAACAGCAGGAACGGGCTCTGCTCGCCGTCGTGCGGGACGTCGGTGCGCAGCACGAGCAGCCCGGCGACCTCGCCGTCGCGCACCACGAGGTCGACGACGCGGCACTCGTCGTAGATGCGGGTGCCGTTGCGCGCGACCTTCTTCTCGAGCTGCTCGACCATGCTGCGCGACGTGTACGGCCCGACCGACGTGGCCCGGCGGCGCGGGTCGTGATCGGTCTTGTAGCCGATGAACTCCCCGAACCGGTTCTGCGGGAACGGCACCCCGAGCTCGCACAGCCGCAGGAACGCCCGGGCGGAGAGCGCGGCCTCGGCGAGGGCGTTGTCGCCGTCCATCGCGCCGCCCGAGAACAGCGTCTGGGCCATCTCCCGGACGGAGTCGGGGTCGCCGCCCGAGAGCGTCATCTTGTAGTACGTCTGCTTGTCCGAGCCGGCGTTGCGGGACGCCCCGGCACCGATCTTGTCGGCCACCATGACGACGTCGGGCTGCCCGAACTCCCAGAGCCGGTCCGCGGCGCAGAAGCCCGCGGACCCCGTGCCGACGACGACGGTGTTGGCGGTCACGACCGGCACCGCGCGCCCGTCGATCGTGAGCTCGTGCGGCTCGTGGCTGGTCATCGCGGGGTCCTCCGGCTGGGGGTGGGTGGGGCGTCAGAGCGTGGGGATGTGCAGGCCGCCGTCGACGTGGAACACCTCGCCGGTCGAGTACGGGGTCTGCCCCGACACGAGCAGCGAGACGGCGCCGGCGACGTCGGCGGGCCGGCCCCAGCGGTTGACCGGCGCGAGCCCCTCGGCGATCAGCGCGTCGTACTTGCCGGCGACGCCCGCGGTCATGTCGGTCGCGACGACGCCGGGCCGCACCTCGTGGACGACGATGCCCTCGGGCGCGAGCCGCACGGCGAAGAGCTGGGTCGCCATCGCGACGCCCGCCTTGGACACGCAGTACTCGCCGCGCGCGGTGGAGACCGTCGTCGCGGAGATCGACGAGACGTTGACCACCGTCGCGACCGGGCCCTCGGGCGGCTCGGGCAGGTGGTCGAGGTCGCCGCGCAGCCCGATGACCCGGTTCGCGAACGCCTGCGTGAGGAAGTAGGGCCCGCGCAGGTTGATCCCGAGCACCCGGTCGAAGCTCTCGGCGCTCGCCTCGAGGAGGTCCGCGCGGACGCTCGGCGCGACGCCCGCGTTGTTGACCAGCACGTCGAGCCGCCCCCACGCGTCGACGGCGTCGTCGAGGTAGCGCGCGTGGTCCTCGAGGTCGGCCACCGAGCCGCGCACGTACCGCACCCGCGCGTCGTCTCCCGCGAGCGCACGCAGCTCCGCGAGCACCTCGGCCGGTTCCTCGCGCGTCGCGAGGATCGAGACGGCGAACCCGTCCTCGACGAGTCGGCGGCTGATACCGAGGCCGATGCCCCGGTTGCCGCCGGTGACGAGTGCGACTGCCGGCATCGTTGCCATCCTCTTCGCGGTCGGGCGCACCGCGGCCGTGCGGTGTCGCGCCGATCCTGGCATGCGTCACGGCGCGATGGCAAGCGCTTTCCCGTCTGTGCTCGCCCGTGCCGGTCCGCAGAGAGCGCGACGGGCGGCAGCCTGGTCGGCTGCCGCCCGTCGGACGAGGGTGCGCACCGGCAGACGCCTCACGGCGCGGGGCCGCTCGTGGCGGCGATGGTTGAGCCCGGGGGTCATGAACCGGTGCGCACCTGGTCCAACCGGTCGACCCCCCGGCGTGTTCCGCCGTCGGGGAGTGACGGCGCTCACGCCCGCTCGCCCCTTCTCGGGCACGGTCACGCACCGACCCGACGAGCGGGTGCCGCAGGCCGACGCAGGCGAGGGTCCGTGAGCCGCCGGAGGCTGTGGACGCGCGCCCGGGTGTCCGCGGCGGCTCGTAGGCTGGGGCCCGTGAGCCCGGGCCTTCCTGCGTACGACGACGTCCCGCCGTACGACCCGGCGTACGACGACGTCCCCCCGTTCGACCCCGAGTACGACGCCGCCCCGCCCGACGACGCGCACCTCGCCTCGGCGCCGCGGTCCGGTGCGCGCGGCGCGGCGTCGGGCACGTCACGCACCGGCACGCGGGCGGGCAGCACCGGGGCGGCCGGTCGCGCGACGGTGACGTCGTCGGCTGCCGTGACCTCCCGTGCGGCGGTCGCCGAGGCGCCGCCCCGGCCCGCGCGCCCCGTCGGCCCCGCGCCGACCCCGGCCGAGGTCCTGAGCACCGTCTTCGGGTACGACAGCTTCCGCGGCGACCAGGCCGAGATCATCGACACGGTGGTCGGCGGCGGCGACGCGCTCGTGCTCATGCCCACGGGCGGCGGCAAGTCGCTGTGCTACCAGGTGCCCGCGCTCGTGCGCCCGGGCACCGGGGTCGTGATCTCCCCGCTCATCGCGCTCATGCAGGACCAGGTCGACGCGCTGGCCGCCGCCGGGGTCCGGGCCGACTTCCTCAACTCGACGCAGGACGTCGCAGCGCGACGCCGGGTCGAGCGCGAGCTGCTCGACGGCGAGCTCGACCTGCTCTACCTGGCCCCCGAGCGCCTGCGCGTCCCGGACACGCTCGAGCTGCTCGGCCGCGCGGACCTCGCGCTCTTCGCGATCGACGAGGCGCACTGCGTGTCCCAGTGGGGCCACGACTTCCGCCCCGACTACCTGCAGCTCTCGGTGCTGCACGAGCGCTGGCCCGACGTCCCCCGCATCGCGCTCACCGCGACCGCGACCGAGACGACGCACGCCGAGATCGCCCAGCGCCTCCAGCTCACCGAGGCCCGGCACTTCGTCGCGAGCTTCGACCGCCCGAACATCCAGTACCGGATCGTCCCCAAGGACAACCCCCGGGCCCAGCTCCTCGACCTGCTGCGCACCGAGCACCCGGGCGACGCCGGCATCGTGTACTGCCTCTCGCGCGCGTCGGTCGAGCAGACCGCGCAGCACCTCGTCGACCACGGCATCCCCGCGCTGCCGTACCACGCGGGGCTCGACTCGCGGGTGCGCGCGGCCAACCAGGCGCGGTTCCTGCGTGAGGACGGCCTCGTCATGGTCGCGACGATCGCGTTCGGGATGGGCATCGACAAGCCGGACGTGCGGTTCGTCGCGCACCTCGACCTGCCGAAGTCCGTCGAGGGCTACTACCAGGAGACCGGGCGCGCGGGCCGCGACGGGCTGCCGTCGACCGCGTGGCTCGCGTACGGCCTGCAGGACGTGGTGCAGCAGCGGCGCATGATCGACACGTCCGAGGGGGACGCCGCGCACCGGCGCCGGCTCGGGGCGCACCTCGACGCGATGCTCGCGCTGTGCGAGACCGTCGAGTGCCGGCGCGTGCAGCTCCTCGCGTACTTCGGCCAGGAGAGCACCGCGTGCGGCAACTGCGACACGTGCCTGACGCCGCCGGAGTCGTGGGACGGGACCGTCCCCGCGCAGAAGCTGCTCTCGACGGTCGTCCGCCTCGAGCGCGAGCGCGGGCAGCGGTACGGCGCCGGGCATCTCGTCGACATCCTGCTCGGCAAGACCACGCCGCGCGTGACGCAGCTCGGGCACGCGTCGCTCAGCACCTTCGGCCTCGGCACCGACCTCTCGGACACCGAGTGGCGCGGTGTCGTCCGCCAGCTCCTCGCGCAGGGGATCCTCGGGGTCGACCCCGACGGGTACGGGACGCTGCGGCTCACGCCCGCGAGCGCCGAGGTGCTCACGGGCGCCCGGCCGGTGCGGCTGCGGCGCGAGGCGCCCAAGGCCGCGCGCGCCGCCCGGTCGTCGCGGCGCACCGCGTCGACGGCCGCCGTCGCCGAGCTCGACCAGAGCGCCGCCGCGGTCTTCGAGAAGCTCCGTGCCTGGCGCGCGGCGACCGCCAAGGAGCAGGGCGTCCCGGCGTACGTCGTGTTCCATGACGCGACGCTCCGGGAGATCGCGACGAGCGTGCCCGCGGACCTCGACGCGCTCGGGACGGTCAGCGGCGTCGGCGTGACGAAGCGCGACAAGTACGGTCCGGGGCTGCTCGCGGCGCTGCACGGCTGACGGGCGACCGGCCGGGCCCGGGCGCGGCTCGGCGGGCGGGACAGGGGCGACGGGGGCGGAGGCGGGAGACGTGGGCGCGATCCTGACGGCGCTCGGCACGATGGGCGCGATCGTCGCGCTCGGCTGGGTCCTCGGCCGCCGCGGCACGCTCGGTCCGGCCGCCCCCGCGGTGCTCGCCCGCGTGGTGTTCGCCGTCGCGACGCCGTGCCTGCTGCTCGTGACGGTCGCGAACGCCGACCTGCACCTCCTGCTCTCGCGCACCGCGCTCGTCACCGCGCTGAGCACCACGACGGTCGTGCTCGTCGCGGTCGCGGTGCTGCGCGGGCTGTGGCGCCGCTCCGCCGCGGACGTCACGGTCGCGGCGCTCGCGTCCTCCTACGTCAACGCCGGCAACCTCGGGCTGCCGCTCGCCGTGTACCTGCTCGGGGACGCGGTCGCGGTGGTGCCGTCGCTGCTGTACCAGCTGCTCGTGCTGGCGCCCGTCGCGTTCGCGGTCCTCGACGCCCGGGCTCCGGGCGCGGCCGGTCCCGACCCGACCCCAGGGCCCCCGTCGTCGGACGACGCGACCCGGCCACCGAGCACCCCGGCAGCCCCCGCCGCCACGCCGGACCTCCCGGCCGTCCCTCCGGTCCCGCCCGACACCCCACCGACCGCCGCGCCCCTCCCCGGGGTCGGACGCGGCCCCCACCGCGGGGCCCGCATGCTGCGCACCGTGCTGAGCCGGACCCTGCGCAACCCGATCATCGTCGGCGCGCTCGCGGGCCTGGCGCTCGCGGCGCTGCCGTGGACGCCGCCCGAGGTGCTGCTCGGACCCTTCGGCCTCATCGGCGCCGCGGCGGCGCCGCTCGCGCTGCTCACCTTCGGCATGTCGCTCGCGGTCCCCCGCACGGTCGACGCCCGGCCGGTGCGGCGGGAGCTCGTGCTGGTCGTGGTGCTGCGCTCGCTCGTGCACCCGCTGCTCGCGGGCGGCATCGGCGCGGCGCTCGGGCTCGAGGGCGCGGCGCTCCTGGCCGTGACCGCGATGGCCGCGCTGCCGACCGCGCAGAACGTGCTCGTGTACGCGATCCAGTACGGCCGCCAGCAGCCGCTCGCCCGGGACGCCGGGCTCGTCACCACCGTCCTCGCGGTGCCGGTCCTGCTCGTCGTCACGGCGCTGCTCGGCTGACGCCGGCACCGGCCGGCCGAGCACCCGGGAGGTTCGGGCCGACCGGCGCGAGGCTCAGGCCGGGCGCCGGGGCTCAGGCAGGAGGACCGTGGCGAGCGTCACCGTGCGGCTGCCGGCGGCCCCGCCCGCGAGGTAGGGCGCCAGGAGCTCGCCGAGGCGAGCCTGGATCTCGGCCAGGTCCTCGGTCGTGACGTGGAGCTGCACCTGCCCGAAGCCGAGGAGGTCCCGGAACGCGCCCTCGACCCCGTCGGCGCTCGCGCGGTCGAACATCTCGCCGAGGTTCGCCAGGAAGGTGAGGAAGGCCAGCCGCAGGTCCTGCTCCCCCATCTCCCGGAGCTCGGCGTGGTCGACGTGGGCCATCTGCCCGCCGAGGGCGAGCGTGCGTTCGACCGCGCCGCGCACCCGACGCTCGTCGACGACGGCGAGGACGTCGGCGTCGACGAGGGCCGCGACGTGGCGGTAGAGCGTCGCCTGGGGGACGTCGGGCAGGGAGGCCCGGAGCTCCGTGGTCGTCAGCCGGTGGGTTCCGACGGTCTGGATGATCCGCAGGCGGACCGGGTGCATGACGACAGCAGCGATCGGCGACGACCTCGGCACGGTGGACCAACCATTCTCACAGTGATAATGTTCTCAACACTCGCATCAGCGTACGACGAGCAAGGGGAGTCCCATGACCGCCATCCGACTCGACGCATCGACCCTGCACCTGCAGTTCCCCGGCTGGGAGGCCCTGATGGCGGGGCGCTCGCACTACGCGGTCGCCCGCGACGCGATCAGCGCCGCGGAGCTGCTGCCGGGCTGGACCTCGGAGGTCCTCGGCGCGCGCTCCGGCCTGGTCGTCTCCGGCCGCATCAAGGTCGGCACGTTCCGCCACCCGTCCGGCGTCCGCAGGCTCGTGGCGATGCGGCGCGGGCTTCCCCTGCTCCGGCTCACGCTCGTCGGCCAGGAGTTCGACGAGCTGCTCGTCAGCGACGTCCACGCCGAGCGCATCGCCGACGCGCTCGGCAAGGACGTCCGGCAGTGATCGGCAGCACGGTGGGGTCAGCGGTCTCTCCGAGCGCTCCGGCGCGATCGATCCGCTTGCGCGACCTGACCATCGTGCGGCGGGGCCTGCGGTGAGGGGAGGCGCCCGAGGCGGTCGTCGCCCCCCGCACGTCGGCCGTGACGACGGCAGGTGACCGGAGACCCGGTACCGTCGTGCCGTCCTGGACGACGGCTCCTCGGGTGCGGCCCCCGGGCCCGTCCCGCGGGCCGTCCACCGGCCGGGGTCCACCTGCGCGCACCGATCACCACGGGTCGCGCGCACGACCCTCGCCGGGACCACGCACCACAGCAGGGGGAAGCCATGCTCCGTGTCTCGCCACGCACCCGGAAGATCGTCGCGGCCGTGACGGCCGCCGCCGTCCTGGCGCTCGCGGGCCTGGCCGGCCTGGCGGCTATGCAGCCCGCGCGCGCCGCCTCGTCGGACCTGCCGTTCACGGTGACCACCACCTCCGACCGCCCCGAGGAGACGTTCCGCTAGGCGATGGCCCGCAGCCACGCGACGGGCGAGCAGGGGTACGTCGACCGGCACGCACCCGCCCGCCGGGTTCGGTCGCGGCGGGCACCGGGCCCCGGCGGCGATGACGCTCCAGACGTCCGGCTCGTCGGTCGGGACCGAGCCGTCGAGAGCGGGCCGTCGAGAGCGGGCAGGACGTCCCGTCAGACCCGCGCGAGAGCGGCGTCGAGAGCAGCGAGGAAGTCCTCCCGACCCTCGCGCCGCACGCTGTGCCCGGCGCCGGGGATCGCGACGTGCGTGAGCCGCTCGCCGAGGGCCTCGTGCGCGCGCTCGACCTGGGCGGCCCCCACGAGCGCCCCCCGGCCGACGTCGCCGGTCACCAGGGTCACCGGCACACGCACCTCCGCGAGCGCCTCGACCCACGCGCGGCCGTTCCAGTCGTGCGTCACGTGCACGAGTCGCTGGTCGAGCTGCGCCTTGGATCGGGCCCACGGGCCGTGCTCGTCGTCCGCGAAGGCCTGCTGCGTCGCCCGGGAGCGGGCCTCGAGCGTCTCGGCGTCGACGCCCGCGAAGGACAGCAGGAACGGCGCGAGGAACGGCGGCACCCCGTCGGGCGTCGCGACCCCGCCGGTGTCCCAGGCGGGGTCCTCGAGCACGAGCCCCGCGACGAGGCCGGGCTCGGTGAGCGTGAGCTCGGTCGCGACGAGCCCGCCCATCGAGTGACCGACGACGAGCGCGGGACCGTCGACGACGTGCCGCAGGACCGCGGCGGCGTCGGCCGCGAGCGACGCGATCGTGAACGACCCCTCGCCGAGCGGGGTCCGGCCGTGGCCCCGCGCGTCGACCCCGACGACGAGCCGGTCGGCGGCGAGCAGGCGCGCGACCGGGTCCCAGGTCTCCGCGGAGTCGGTCACGCCGTGCAGCAGGAGCACCGGGAGCGCGTCGCCGGGCCGCCCCCACACGGTGTAGCCGACGGGACGCCCGTCGACGCCGAGCGTGCGCTCGCTGCGGTGCACGACGGTCCCGTCGGCCTCGCCCTCCGCGGTGCCCGGTTCCCCGGCGCCACGCGCGTCGAGCGTCATCGCGCGGTCCCGTCGACCGCGTGCTCCTCGATCGCGGCGAGCTCGTCGTCGGTCAGCGCGGCCGCCTCGAGCGCGGCGACGTTGTTCTCGAGCTGCGCGACGCTCGACGCGCCGATGAGCGCCGACGTGACCCGCTCGTCGCGCAGGACCCACGCGAGCGCGAGCTGCGCGAGGCTCTGGCCGCGCGCCGACGCGATCTCGTCCAGCGCCCGCGCCCGGGCCAGGTACGTCTCGCTGATGCGCTCGGGCTGCAGGAAACGGCTCTGCGCCGCACGCGAGTCGCCGGGAACCTCCCCGGAGAGGTAGCGGTCGGTCAGCAGGCCCTGCGCGAGCGGGGAGAACACGATCATGCCGATGCCGAGGTCGCCGACCGCGTCGAGCAGCGTCTCCTCCTGGCCGTCGCCGACCTGCTCGACGTGCCGGTTGAACATCGAGTAGCTCGGCTGGTGGATGAGCAGGGGCGTCCCGAGCTCGGCGAGCACGCGCTGCGCCTCGCGGGTCTGCGCCGGGGAGTAGTTCGAGATGCCCGCGTACAGCGCCCTGCCGCTCTGGACGGCGGTGTGCAGCGCGCCCATCGTCTCCTCGATCGGGACGCTCGGGTCGGGGCGGTGCGAGTAGAAGACGTCGACGTAGTCGACCCCGATCCGCCGCAGCGACTGGTCGAGCGAGGCGAGCAGGTACTTGCGCGAGCCGCCGTCGCCGTACGGGCCGGGCCACATGTCGTAGCCGGCCTTCGAGGAGATCACGAGCTCGTCGCGGTAGGGCCGCAGGTCGCTCGCGAGCACGCGCCCGAAGTTCTCCTCCGCCGAGCCGTACGGCGGGCCGTAGTTGTTGGCGAGGTCGAAGTGCGTGATGCCGAGGTCGAACGCGCGGCGCAGGATCGCGCGCTGGGTGTCCCCCGACGTCGTCCCGCCGAAGTTGTGCCACAGGCCGAGCGACAGCGCGGGGAGCGCGAGCCCGCTGCGCCCCGCCCGGCGGTAGGTCATGGCCTCGTAGCGGTTCTCGGCGGCCGTGAAGGGGCGGTGGGGCTCGGTCGGCATCGGTGGCGTCCTCTCGCAGGGTCGGTCGCGACCAGCCTAGGTGCCGTTCGGCGTCACCCGGATCGGGGGTTGACCCGGTCGGCTCAGGTCACGATATGGTCACGGCTTCGCCGGGGGGCGGACGACGCCAGGAGACACGCAGCATGCCGACGACCCGCCGCCGGACCCTCATGATCGCCCTCGTCGCCGTCGCGGCCCTGTGCGCGGGGTGCAAGGCCGGCCCCGTGGAGGCGCGCCCGACGGGCTCCTCGCCGACCGTCGTGGCGCCCTCGCCCGACGCGTCCACCACGCCGTCCCCGGGCTCGACGGCCACGACCGACCCGGCCCCGAGCGCGTCCGCCACGCCCTCCGCGACCCCTGCGCCCACCGCGACGCCGACCACCCCGGGGCCGACGAGCACACCGACGGCACCCGCCTCGGCGCCACCCGTCGCGGCGCCGACCGGTCTCGGCGGGATCGTCGTCGACTACCAGCTCGGCGGCGCGTACGCCCTCCCGGCCGGGGTGGGCGGCGTCGTGCGCGACAGCACGTCGGAGCCCGCGCCCGGCGCCTACTCGATCTGCTACGTCAACGGCTTCCAGACCCAGCCCGACGAGCGCTCCATGTGGCTGCGCGAGCACCCGGACCTCGTGCTGCGCGACGCCGACGGGCGCGTGGTCGCCGACCCGGGCTGGCCCGACGAGCTGCTGCTCGACATGTCGACCGACGACAAGCGGGCCCGCCTCGCGGACCTGGTCGGGACGACCCTGCAGCGGTGCGCCGACGCCGGCTTCGACGCCGTGGAGCTCGACAACCTCGACTCCTACACCCGGTCCGGCGGGCTGCTCACCGCCGATGACGCGCTCGCGACGGCCGCCCGGTACGTCGCCGTCGCGCACGGTCTCGGGCTCGCCGTCGGGCAGAAGAACGCCGCGGACCTGACCCGCCGCGGGCACGACGAGGTCGGTTTCGACTTCGCCGTCGCTGAGGAGTGCCACCGCTGGGACGAGTGCGCGGCCTACACGGACGTGTACGGCGACCAGGTGATCGACGTGGAGTACGCCGACGACCTGCGCGGCACGTTCGCCGAGGTGTGCGCCGACCCGCAGACGCCCTTCTCGACGGTGCTGCGCGACCACGACCTGACGACCCCCGCATCGCGCGCGCACGTGTTCGAGGCCTGCCCGCGCGGCTGAGCACTGTGCGCCGGGGTGGGAGGATCGCCGGGTGCTGCACGTCGTCTTCTTCGAGCCCCGCATCCCCGGCAACACCGGCAGCACCATCCGGCTGGTCTCCGCGACCGGTGCGACGCTGCACCTCGTCGAGCCGCTCGGCTTCGACCTCAGCGAGCCGAAGCTGCGCCGCGCCGGGCTCGACTACCACGACCTCGCGCACGTCGTCGTGCACCCGGGCCTCGACGCGTGCCTCGATGCGCTGCCCGGCTCGCGGGTCTTCGCGTTCACGACCCAGGCGACGACCGGCTACACGACGGTCGGCTACCGCGAGGACGACGTCCTGCTGTTCGGGCCCGAGCCGACCGGGCTGCCCGACGAGGTCCTGGCGCACCCGCGCGTGACCGACCGGCTGCGCATCCCGATGCTCGCGGGGCGCCGGTCGCTCAACCTCTCGACGTCCGCGGCCGTCGCGTCGTACGAGGCGTGGCGCCAGCTGGGGTTCGCCGGCGGGGTGTGACGGCTCCCCGGATCGCCGGCCGCGCCCGCGTCACCGGCCGCCTGCGGGTCACCGGCCGTCGACGAGGCGGTCGCGGAGCCGGTCGGTCAGGCCGCGCATGTCGTCGAGGAGCGCGCCCATCCGGTCGAGGTCGTCGACGGTGAGCCGGTCGAGGAGCGACGCGCCCTCCTCGACGAGCGGGCGGTAGACCTCCCACGTGACGGCCTGCCCGGCCTCGGTCATGCGCACGTGCACCTGGCGGCGGTCGAGGTCGGAGCGCACGCGCTCGACGAGGCCCTTGCGCTCGAGCCGGTCGATGAGCGCGGTCGTCGCCGCGGGGCGCAGGCCGGTCGCGGCGGCGAGCTCGCCGGCGGTCTTGGGGCCGTCCGCGAGCCAGTCGAGGCACCGCAGGTCGGCGGGGCCCACGCCGAGGTGCCGCGCCGCGGCGTCGTCGAACGCCTGGACGCTGCGCTGGTAGCGCTGGAGCGCGGCCCCGACCGACGCCACGGCCTCTTGACGCGACCCGCGCATCTCCCTAACCTTTCGATAATCGAATTTTCCAAATCTCGTAGGGAAAGGGTACCGCCATGAGGGCAGTCGTCGTGGGAGGCGGGGTCGCCGGACCGGCCGTCGGTCTCGCGCTGCACCGCGCCGGGATCGACGCCGTCGTGCTCGAGCGCCGGGCCGTCGTCGACCCGGACGAGGGCTCGTACCTCACCCTCGGACCGAACGGGCTCGACGCGCTCACGCCCCTCGGCGTCCGCGGCCCCGTCGAGGCGGCCGGGTTCCCGACGCGGCGCAACGTCCTGCAGGGCTCGACGGGGCGGGCCCTCGGCGCGCTCTCGCTCACCGGCACCCTCCCGGGCGGTGCCGCGCTGACCCTCAAGCGGTCCCGGCTCGCCGCCGAGCTCACCACGCACGCGGCGCGCGCCGGGGTCGACGTGCGCCTCGGCGCCCACGTCGGCCGGGTCGGCCCCGGCGTCGTGACCCTCGACGACGGCACCACCGTGCGCGGCGACGTCGTGATCGGCGCCGACGGCGTGCACTCGCGCGTGCGGCGCGCGATCGACCCCACCGCGCCCGCGGGTCGCTACGTCGGCCTCACGAACTTCGGCGGGATCACACGGGGCACGCCGCTCGCCGACACCCTCCCGCCCGCGGCGTGGCTCCTCGTCTTCGGCAGCCGGGCGTTCTTCGGCGCGCACCCCACCCCCGACGGCGACGTGGTGTGGTTCGTCAACGTCCCCCGCGCGCGGACCACCCCCGAGGAGCGGGCCGGGACGAGCGAGGTGCGGTGGCGCGAGCACCTCCACGAGCTCCTGCGCGACGACCCGGGGCCGGCCGCGGAGCTGGTCGCGGCCGGCCGGCTCGAGCTCGCCGGGGACAACACGTTCGACCTCCCGCACGTGCCGACGTGGTCGCGCGACGGCATGGTCGTCGTCGGCGACGCCGCGCACGCCCCCTCGCCGAGCTCCGGGCAGGGCGCCTCGATCGCGCTCGAGGACGCGGTCGTGCTCGCCCAGGCGCTGCGCGACGCACCGGACGTGACCACCGCGCTCGCGACCTACGAGCACCTGCGCCGCCCGCGAGTCGAGCGGGTCGTCGCCGCCGGGGCGCGCAGCGGCAGCGCGAAGATCGCCGGGCCGCTCGGGCGCCGCGTCCAGGACCTCGTGATGCCGCTCGTCCTCCGGCACGTCGTGACCGACCGGAGCACCGCCTGGATGTACGACCACCGCATCGACTGGGACGCCCGGGTCGCATGAGCCGGCGCGAGCCCGCGGGAGCGGGGCCGGCAGACCCGGTCCTGGGCGAGCACCGGCACACTGCACGCATGACCGTGCTGCGCTCGACCGCCCTGTTCCTGCTCGCTGCGGTCGCCGAGATCGGCGGTGCCTGGCTGATCTGGCAGGGCGTGCGCGAGCACCGCGGCGTCCTGTGGATCGGCGCCGGGGTGCTCGCGCTCGGCGCCTACGGCTTCGTCGCGACGCTGCAGCCGGACCCGAGCTTCGGGCGGATCCTCGCGGCGTACGGCGGGGTCTTCGTCGCGGGGTCGCTCGCGTGGGGCGTCGTCGTCGACCGGTTCCAGCCCGACCGGTGGGACCTGACCGGCGCCGCCCTGTGCCTGCTCGGCGTCGCCGTCATCATGTTCGCGCCCCGGGGCGTCGCCTGACGGGCCGCCTCAGCGTGCCGTCCGGCGTCGGCGTCGGCGTCCAGGCGTCCAGGCGTCCACAGGCCCGGCACGGTGGGGCGTGTCGGTGGTGGGCGCGACGATGAGCCATGGCCACGCACACGCACCGCATCCCCCACTCGATCGACTACGTCGAGCTCCCCGCGACCGACCTCGCGGCGGCGCGCGCGTTCTACGGGGCGGCGTTCGGCTGGCAGTTCACCGCGTACGGCGAGGGGTACGCCGGCATCCGCACGGCGGCCGAGGAGGGCTCCGACGAGGCGGGTGGGCTGGCGCTCGCCGAGTCGGCGGCCGTCACGCGCGGCGGCCCGTTCGTCCTGCTGTACTCCGCGGACCTCGACGCGACGCTCGACGCGGTCACGCGCGCCGGCGGCACGGTCGTCGACGGGCCCTACGCCTTCCCGGGCGGGCGGCGGTTCCACTTCCTCGACCCGTCGGGCAACGAGCTCGGCGTCTGGTCGGAGTCGTAGCAGCAGGGTCCGGTCGGCCCCGCACCCCTCGACGTCGGCCGGCTCCGCGGCGCGGCTGGCTGCGCGGAGTCGGCCGGTCCCCCGGCTCGCCGCGGCGCGCGGTGCTGCGCGCCCGCGCTCGTGCGTGCGCACCCTCCGGGTCGGCTACGGCGTCCAGACCGTGAGGTCGACCTCGGAGCCCTCGGGGTCGGCCAGCGTCCACCGTTGCGGCGCACGGGCGTCGCTCACGACTCTCCCCCCGGCGGCGACCGCGGCGGCGACCCGCTCCTCGAGCTGGTCGGCGGCGAGCTGCACCTCAGCCCGGGGCCGGTCGCGCTGCGGTTCGCGGTCGTCCGTGTGCGGGAACGTCCACGACGGGCCGCGCCGCAGCGGGTCCACCAGATCCGCGTCCCCCGCATCCTGGTAGCCGAGCACCGCGCGCCAGAACGGCCGGACCTGCGCGGCGGCGAGCGCCTCGAGCGCGACCTGCACGTGCTGTACGGCCGCCGGGTCCGCGTGCGCGTCGAGCGCCCGCGCCGCAGCGGAGATCGTCCGGGCGAGGTCGAGGTCGCGGGTGCGGAACCCCTCGGGCTCGTCACCACGCAGCCGGACCGTCACGCCCTCCGGGCGCAGGTCCACGTCGGGATGACGGTTCACGGTCGTGGCAGCCGCGCTGATCGCCTGGACGAGCGCGGCGCCGACCGAGAACGAGGAGGTCCGGAAGTGCGCGCACGCCCACACCCCGCCGGGCAGCACGCGCCAGTCATCGAGCCCGTGCGCCTCCGCCACCTGCCGAGGGCTGATCCGTTCGGTCATGCCCTCACGCTAGCGACCCGCACCGCCCCGAGGACGCCGGTGCGTCGCTCCCGGCCCTGGACACGCGGCCGGGCCGGGTGCACCGTGGAGGTCTCGGCGAAGGAGCCACCCGTGGACGCAACACTGACGTTGGCCGCCGACGACCCGCTCGCGCGCGAGGCCGCCGACGCGATCCGCACCGGCGACGTCGAACGGCTGCGTGGGCTGCTCGCCGCGAACCCCGGGCTCGCGGCGGCCCGGATCACGCGCGACGTCGCCCAGCCGGACGCGACCGTCGAGGACCTGCCGACGTGCACGCTGCTGCACGTCGCGACCGACCACCCGGGCCACCTCCTCGCCGTCGGGCGCACGATCGAGGTGCTCGTCGCCGCGGGCGCCGACCCCGACGCGCCGTTCACCGGGCCGCACGCGGAGACCGCGCTGCACTGGGCCGCGAGCAACGACGACGTCGAGGCGGTCGAGGCGCTCGTCCGGGCGGGCGCGGACCTCGAGGCGCCCGGCTCCGTCATCGGGGACGGCTCGGGCACGGCCCTGGCGGACGCCGTGGCGTTCGGGCAGTGGCGCGCCGCGGAGCACCTGTTCCACGCGGGCGCGACCGCGAACCTCTGGCAGGCGGCCGGGCTCGGGATCGTCGACCGGGTCGAGGCGCTGCTCGACGCCGATCCTGCGCCGGACGTCGACGACGTGACCACCGCGCTGTGGTGCGCGGCGCACGGCGGGCAGCGGGCGTGCGTCGACCTGCTGCTCGCTCGAGGGGCGGACCCGACCTGGATCGGCTTCGATGGCCTCACTGCCGCCGGCGCCGCGCGCCGGGCCGGTCACGGCGAGCTCGCCGACGCGCTCACCCCCTGAGCCGGCGTCGCCGACCGACGGCAGCGGACGTACGCCCAGGTTCGACCGTCGAAGGAGAGCCCGATGAGCACGCCGCACGAGACCGACCCCACGCACCCCCGCCACACCGAGCCCGAGCGACCGCACACGAGCGGCGTCCCCGCCGCGTCGAGCGACCGTGCCGAGCACCTCGACGACCGCACCGACGTCGACCACCGTGACCACGGCGCGTCCGTCGCCGGCCCCGCCGACGTCCCCGAGCCGGAGCCGGTCACGGTCTCCGCACGCGACCTCGGCGTCGACCGGCAGAGCGTCGTCGCGCGCGAGAAGGAGGAGTTCGGCGGCATCAAGATCGGCTCCGCCTTCTTCGGCTGGCTCACCGCGACGGGGACCGCGGTGCTGCTGACCGCGCTCGCCGCGGGCGCCGGGACCGCGGTGGGCGTCGCCACGAACACCGACGTGGGCGAGGCCGCGGACCAGGCTGCCGGCGAGATCGGCACGGTCGGCGCCACCGGGAGCATCGCCCTGCTCGTGATCCTCTTCCTCGCGTACTACTGCGGTGGGTACGTCGCCGGGCGCATGGCACGGTTCAACGGCGCGAAGCAGGGCCTCGCGGTCTGGCTGTGGGCGGTCGTCATCGCGATCGTCGTCGCGATCCTCACAGCCATCGCCGGCGAGCAGTTCAACGTGCTCGCGCGCCTCGACAGCTTCCCGCGCATCCCGCTCAACGAGGGCGACCTCACGACGGGCGGCATCGTCGTGATCCTGCTCGTGGCCGTCGCCAGCCTCGTCGGCGCCGTGGTCGGCGGGCTCGCCGGGATGCGGTTCCACCGCCGCGTCGACCGCGCGGGCCTCGGTCGCTGAGCGCCGCGGCCTGACCCGGAGCACCCGCCCTCGCACGACCCGACGCCGGCCGGCGCACGCACCCCGTGCACCGGCCGGCGTCGCCGCGCCCGGCAGGTCCGGCCTCGCGGGCGCGAGATCCCCGCACAGCACGACACGACCCGCGATTCCGACCACCTGATCGCGTTTCGGGGCGGTCTCGTGTTGCTGGGCCTCCAACCCCGACATAGCGTGATGAACGCACACAGCGATGTGCAGCTGCCCACGCAGCGGACGAATCGCTCGACGCTCCTGGTCGCGGACGCACCACTGGGTCCCGGCCCCGGAGGCGACCGACGCGCAGGCCAGTCGCGTCACACCCCGACACCGCACCGCCCGGCTCCGTCATGCCGGTCGGCGCTTCGACGACCCCTGTGAGGACACACATGATCACCACCGACCAGATCCAGACCCTGCTCGTCTCCGGCGGCACCGTCATCGGCCCCGACGGCCAGAAGATCGGCAAGCTCGGCCAGATCTTCCTCGACGAGCAGTCCGGTCAGCCCGAGTGGCTCACCGTCTCGACCGGCCTGTTCGGCACGTCGCAGTCGTTCGTGCCGCTCGGCGACGCGAGCGTGCAGGGCGACGAGATCCACGTGCCCTTCGACAAGGACAAGATCAAGGGCGCCCCTCGCGTCGACGACGAGGACGGCCACCTCTCGGAGACCGAGGAGTCGGAGCTGTACGCGTACTACGGCCGGACCTACGGCGGCACCGACACGTACGAGAGCACGACCACGGCCGGCCTGGGCACGACGGGCACCGACGTGCACGACGACACCGACACCACCTACACGGCCGCCGACACGGACGTGACCGCGGGCACCACGGGCACGACCACGGCCTCGGCGGGCACGACGGACGACGCGATGACTCTCTCGGAGGAGCGGCTCGACGTCGGCACCGAGCGCGTCACCACGGGCCGCGCCCGCCTGCGCAAGTACATCGTCACCGAGCACGAGACGGTCACGGTCCCGGTCCAGCGCGAGGAGGTCCGCCTCGAGCGTGAGCCCATCACGGAGGGCAACGTCGACGACGCGCTGTCCGGGCCCGAGCTCACGGAGAGCGTGCACGAGGTCACCCTCACCGAGGAGCGTCCGGTCGTGACCAAGGAGACGGTGCCGGTCGAGCGCGTCCGCCTCGACACCGAGACCGTGACCGAGCAGCAGCAGGTCACCGAGTCGAAGAGCCGCGAAGAGGTCGAGCTCGAGACCGACGGTGAGGGCACCTCGCGGCTCTGACGCCGCCCTCTGCCCGACCCCCAGGAGAGAAGGCCAGCATGAGCACCAACGACACGGATCGCCCGGTTCCGCGGGACGGCGACAGCGAGCATGCGGGCGGCGCAGTCTCCGCGCGCGGCCTCGGCGTCGACCGGCAGAGCGTCGTCGCGCGCGAGAAGGAGGAGTACGGCGGCATCAAGTTCGGGTCGGCGTTCTTCGGGTGGCTCACCGCCACCGGCACCGCGGTGCTGCTGACCTCGCTCGTCGCCGCGGCCGGCACGGCGGTCGGCATCGCCAATGACACGGACGTCGCCGAGGCCGCGGACCAGGCGGCGTCCGACCCCGGCACCGTCGGTCTCGCGGGGGGCATCGCGCTGCTCGTGGTCCTGCTCATGTCGTACTACTGCGGCGGGTACGTCGCGGGCCGCATGGCGCGGTTCGACGGCGCCAAGCAGGGGCTCGCGGTGTGGCTGTGGGCGGTTGTCGTCGCGATCGCGGTCGCGGTGCTCGCCGCCGTCGCCGGCGACCAGTTCAACGTGCTGGCGCGGCTGGACAGCTTCCCGCGGATCCCTCTCGGTGAGGGCGACCTGACGACGGGCGGCATCATCGCGGTGCTCGTCGTCGCGGCCGCGAGCCTCGCCGGCGCGGTGCTCGGCGGGCTCGCCGGGATGCGGTTCCACCGCAAGGTCGACAGGGCAGGGCTGGGTCGCTGACCCGTCCCGCGTCCCTGCCCGACGGGCACGACAGCACGACCCGACGCCGGCCGGCGCACGCACCGCGTGCACCGGCCGGCGTCGTCGTGCCCGCCGGGTCCGGCCCCGCGGCGCTGCAGGAGCGTCCGCCCGGCACGCACCCGTCGCGCACCCTCCGGCGACGCGGGTCCACGGGCCGGACGGCGCCCTCGCCGCGCATCGGGCACGATGCTCGGCATGGCCACAGGCACGTTCACCACCCGCCCGGAGCTGCTCGGCACGCAGGGCATGGTCGCCTCGACGCACTGGCTGGCGAGCGCCGTCGGGATGTCGGTCCTGGAGGCGGGCGGCAACGCGTTCGACGCCGCCGCCGCCGCGGGCTTCACGCTCAGCGTCGTCGAGCCCCACCTCAACGGCCCGGGCGGCGACGCCCCGCTGATGGGCCACCGCGCGGCGGACGGGCACACGTTCGTGATCTGCGGTCAGGGCACCGCCCCGGTGGCCGCCACCGTCGACCACTACACCGGCCTCGGGCTCGACCTCGTGCCCGGCACCGGGCACCTCGCGGCCGTCGTCCCGGGGGCGTTCGGGGCGTGGCTCGACCTGCTCGCGCGGTACGGGACGCTGCCGCTCGCGGACGTCCTCGGCCCGGCCGTCGGCTACGCGCGCCACGGCTACCCGCTGATCCCGCAGGCCGTCGCCACGATCACGGGCGTCGCGACGATGTTCGCCGAGCACTGGCCGACGTCGGCCGCGGTGTACCTGCCGCACGGTGCGCCGCCCGAGGCGGGCGCCCGGTTCACGAACCCCGAGCTCGCCGACACCTTCGAGCGGCTGCTCGCCGAGGCCACCGCGGCCGGTCCGGACCGCGAGGCGCAGATCGAGGCCGCCCGGCGCGCGTTCTACGAGGGCTTCGTCGCGGAGCGCATCGACGCGTACGTGCAGGGCACGGCGGTCATGGACTCCTCGGGGAGCGCGCACACGGGCGTGCTGACCGGCGACGACCTCGCGGGGTGGCGCCCGACCGAGGAGGCGAGCGTCGCGGTGCCGTTCGGCGGCTACGAGGTGCACAAGACCGGTGCGTGGGGCCAGGGCCCGGTGCTGCTCCAGCAGCTCACGGTGCTCGACGCGCTCGGCGTCGGCGAGCTCGGCGAGGGCCCGGAGCTCGTGCACGCGGTGACCGAGGTCGCGAAGCTCGCGTTCGCGGACCGCGAGGCCTGGTACGGCGACGCGCCCGACGCCGACGTCCCTCTCGACGCGCTCCTCTCGCCCGGGTACGCGGAGCAGCGGGCGGCGCTCGTCGGGCGCGACGCCTCGGACGGGCTGCACCCGGGGTCGCCCGACGGCCGGACCCCTCGCCTGCCCGCGTTCCTGTCGGCGGGGCCCGACGCCGGCTCCCGCGCGTCGTCGGCCGGCGCGCTCGGCACCGAGCCCGTCGCGGGCATCGGCGAGCCGACCGTGCGCCCCGACGGCCTCACGCGCGGCGACACGTGCCACGTCGACGTCGTCGACCGCTGGGGCAACCTCGTCTCCGCGACCCCCAGCGGCGGGTGGCTGCAGAGCTCCCCCGTCGTCCCGGGCCTCGGCTTCGCGCTGCCCACGCGCGCGCAGATGTTCTGGCTCGAGCCCGGGCTGCCGAGCTCGCTCGTGCCGGGTCGCCGCCCGCGGACCACGCTCAGCCCCGGCCTCGTGCTGCGCGACGGCGCGCCGTACCTCGCGTTCGGCACGCCGGGCGGCGACCAGCAGGACCAGTGGCCGGTGCCGTTCCTGGTCCGCCACCTGCTGCACGGGCGCAACCTCCAGGAGACCATCGACGCGCCCACGTGGCACTCGACGCACGTGCCGTCGTCGTTCTACCCGCGCGACCAGGTGCCCCGCGGGCTCGTCGTCGAGTCCCGGCTCGGCGCCGACGCCGTCGCCGACCTCACGCGGCGCGGGCACGCGGTGCAGGACGCCGGGCCGTGGTCGCTCGGGCGGCTCAGCGCGACGGGGGTGCGCGCCGACGGGATGCTCCGGGCCGCGGCGAACCCGCGCGGGATGCAGGGGTACGCGGTCGGGCGGTGAGGCCGCGCCTGCGGCTGCCGGCGCGGTACGGTCCACCGGGACGGCCCCCACCAGCGACGACGTGCCTCCGCCCCGCGTGTGCGTCGAGACCTGGGTCCGCGTCGACGACGCGTTCCGCCCCGCGGCGCGCCTCCGTGTCCGTCGCGTTGCCGGGCCGCGCGCTCCCTGCCTAGGGTCGGTGCGGGCAACGCGCCCGGCGACGGAGCCGGGCCGGATCGGAGACGCACGGCATGATCCCCGCAACCACGACCGGCACGACGCTCGTGCCGAGCCTCGGCCGTCGGCGAGCCGATATCGGTTTCTACGTCCACACCCGCGTCGCACGCTCGGCGCCCGCCCGATGAGCGCCACGTCGACCGTCCCGGGCCCCGCGCCGGCCGCGCGCGTGCACCCCGCGTGGCTGCCCGACACCGCGCTCGAGCCGCTCGGGACGGGTCACGCGCTGCTCCTGACGGGCGACGACGAGGCCGCTGCCGACCCGGTGCTGTCCACCGTCGAGGCCGAGCTGCGCCGCGCGACGGCGACGCACGGCGGGCGGCTCTCGACGCGGCCCGACGGCGACCCGGGTGCGGACGTCAGCGTCGTGCTCGCGACGATCGCGTCCGGCTCCGGGCCGCTGCCGGGCGAGACCGCCGGAGCAGGCGGCTCCACCCAGGGCACCGACGACACCGCGCCGGGGTGGCCCGCGCTCGTCCGGCGCGTGCTGGACGACCCGGGCGACCTGCCCCCCGAGACCTTCCGCCTCGTGCGCGACGCCGGCGTGACCGTCGTCGTCGCGTCGTCGGGCGCGGGGTTGCTGTACGGGCTCCACCACGTCGCCCGGGACGCCGCGGCCCGTCCCGGCCCCGCTGCCGAGGACACGGCCACGTCGGACGTGCTGCACTCCCCCGCCCAGGCGGTCCGCATGCTCGACCACTGGGACAACGTCGACGTGCACGACGTCATGGGTCAGGTCGAGCGCGGGTACGCGGGCGGGTCGATCTTCTACGACCGCGGCGCGCTGCGGCCGGACCTGTCCCGCGCCGAGGAGTACGCGCGGCTGCTCGGCTCGATCGGGATCAACCGCGTCGGCCTTAACAACGTCAACGTGCACGCCCGCGAGGCGCGCCTGCTCACCGAGGGCCTGCCCGACGTCGCGCGTCTCGCCGCGGTGTTCCGGCCGCACGGGATCCGGGTGCACCTCTCGGTGTCGTTCGCGGCGCCCATGACCGTCGGGGGGCTGCCGACCGCCGACCCGCTCGACCCCGACGTCCAGCGCTGGTGGGGCGACGTGACCGCCGCGGTGTACCGGGCGGTCCCCGACTTCGGCGGGTACGTCGTCAAGGCCGACTCCGAGGGGCAGCCGGGGCCGTTCGCGTACGGGCGGGACCACGCCGACGGCGCGAACCTCCTGGCGCGGGCCCTCGCGCCGTTCGGCGGGACGGTGTTCTGGCGCGCCTTCGTGTACGACCATGACCAGGACTGGCGCGACCGCTCGACCGACCGGGCGCGCGCGGCGTACGACCACTTCGCGCCGCTCGACGGCCGGTTCGACGAGAACGTCGTGCTGCAGGTCAAGCACGGGCCGCTCGACTTCCAGACGCGCGAGGCCGTCTCGCCCGTGATCGCCGCGATGCCGCGGACCCGGCTCGCGGTCGAGCTGCAGGTCACGCAGGAGTACACGGGCCAGCAGCGGCACGCGTGCTACCTCGGCCCGTGGTGGCGCGAGATCCTCGACTTCCGGCCGTGGGGTGAGGGCGCGACGGTGGCCGACGTGGCGATCGGCGACGGTCCCGGCGGCAGGCCCGGTGCGCTCGTCGCGGTGTCGAACGTCGGGGACGACCCGTTCTGGACCGGGCACCCGCTCGCGCAGGCGAACCTCTTCGCGTTCGGGCGGCTCGCGTGGGACCCGACGCTCGCGCCCGAGGCGGTGCTCGACGAGTGGGCCGGGCTCACGTTCGGCGCCGACCCCGAGGTCCGCGCCGGGCTGCACGCGGTCCTCGACGACTCGTGGCGGACCTACGAGAGCTACACCGCACCCCTCGGCGTCGGGTTCATGGTGCAGCCCGGGCACCACTACGGGCCCGCGGTCGACGGGTACGAGTACTCGCCGTGGGGCACGTACCACTTCGCCGACCGCGACGGGATCGGCGTCGACCGCACGCGCGCGACGGGGACCGGGTACACCGGGCAGTACCCGGCGCCGTGGCGCGACGTGTACGAGGACCTCGCGACGTGCCCCGACGAGCTGCTGCTGTTCTTCCACCACGTCCCGTACGGCCACGTGCTGCACAGCGGCAGCACCGTGATCCAGCACGTGTACGACACGCACTTCGCCGGCGTCGCCCGCGTCGAGGAGCTGGTCGCGACGTGGGCGTCCCTCGCGGGCAGGGTGCCGGGCGACGTCCACGCGCGCGTCACCGAGCTCCTCGACGAGCAGCTGCGCAGCGCCCGGGAGTGGCGCGACCAGGTCACCACGTACTTCTTCCGGAAGTCCGGCGTGCCCGACGCGCGGGGTCGCCGGATCTACTGACGGCGGGCGTGCCCACCCGACGCGCTCGTGTCGTCAGACCCCTCCGCCGGGCCGTACCGTGGTCGTGCGCGCGGGTGGGACGCAGCCGCGCGAGGCCCTCGGGGGCGCAGGCAGGCGGGGGACCATGCCACAGGACCGACGGCTCGTGCAGGCGGTCGCACGGCTGTCCGCGGCCGCCACGCTCGACGCCGACCCCGGCGACATGCTGCGGGAGCTGTGCGTCGCCGCGGCTCGCGCGATCCCCGTCGACAGCGTCGGCGTGATGGAGGTCGAGGCCCGCGACGGGCGCCGGGAGACCGTCCGGATCGTCGCCGTCGAGGGGCGCGTCGCTCCGGCCGAGGCGGTGCAGGAGGCGCTGCAGCTCGGCCCGTGCCACGACGCGGTCATGACGCAGGACGTCGTCGTCGTCGAGGACCTCGGCCGCATGCACGACGCGTGGGGCCCCTTCGTCACGACCGCGCTGGCGGTCGAGGTCCAGGCGGTCGTCGCCGTGCCGCTCCTCCGCCGCGAGGTGGTCTGGGGCACGCTCGACATGTACCGGCGCACGGCAGGGCCGTGGGACGAGCGCGAGATCGAGGCGGCCCGGCTGCTCGCCGACGTCGCCGTGTCCTACCTCGTCATGGCCCACGACCGCGACGAGGCCCGCGCGGCGCGGCGGGAGATCGAGCACCGCGCGCTGCACGACCAGCTCACCGACCTGCCCAACCGGAGCCTGCTGTTCGACCGGATGTCCCACGCGGTCGCCGTGGCGCAGCGCACCGGCAAAGCCCTCGCCGTCGCGTTCCTCGACCTCGACGGGTTCAAGGGCGTGAACGACAGCCTCGGCCACGCCGGCGGAGACGTCGTCCTCGTGGAGGTCGCCCGGCGGCTCGTCGCCACCGCCCGCACGGCCGACACCCTGGCGCGGCTCGCGGGCGACGAGTTCGTGCTGCTGTGCGAGGACGTCCCGCCCGAGCCCGAACCGCGCGCGCGTGCCGTCCGCGCGCTCACCGAGCGGCTCGCGCGGGCGTTCGGTGAGCCCATGCGGGTCGCGGGCACGTCGCTGCCGGTGACCGCGAGCATCGGCGTCGTCGTCATCCGGCCCCGCGCCGGGGCGTCACCCGACGAGCTGCTCCACGCCGCCGACTCGGCGATGTACGAGGCGAAGGCGCACGGCCCGGGCGCGGTCGTGGTGCACGACCGGGTCGACAGCCTCTCGGCGTGAGGCCCCGCCCCGTCACACCTCGGTGACGAACCGCTCCTCGACGTCCGCGAGCATCGGCCCCGCGTTGCGCAGCAGCAGCCCGACCAGCACCGACGCGAGCAGCGCGAGCACCCAGTCCGACAGGAACAGCACGGTCCCCGTCGCGAGCACCCCGAGCGACGCCGCGCCGAGCGTCACGCCGGGTCGCCGCGCGAGGAAGAACCCCGCGAGCCGCGCAGCGTCGCGCGTGCGGAACGAGAACAGCGAGACGAGCACGAGCATGTGCGCGCACCACAGCACGAGCCCGAGCGTCACCACGCCCAGCAGCGGCGCGAGCGCCGGCCCGGCGGGGACGGACCCGAGGTGCGTGAGGTTCGTCGCGAGGACCGCCATCACCACCAGGAACGGGACCCAGAACCGCAGCACGTCGAGCCAGTTGAGCCGGTACCCGCGCCAGAAGTGCCCCGCGGGGCGCAGGTCCGGGTCGCGGCGGTAGGCCCGCAGCGCGAACAGCGCCGCGGACAGCGCCGGGCCGAGCGGGACGAGCGCGAGCGCGACGAGGGGGACGTTGCTCGCGTCGCGGGCCAGGAGCGGGAGGGCGAGCAGGCCCGGGGCGGCGGCCAGCACGAGCAGGGCCTCGACGACGAGGTACCAGTACGCCGTCGCGGAGGCCCGGGCCAGCACGCCGGTGCCGATCTCGCCGGGCTGCTCGCGGGCCGTCACCTGAGTCATCCTCGCTCCTGCGCGCCCGCGGCGCCGGGCGTCCCGGCCTCGGGACCGCCGGCGGTGCCCGACGCCGTGCCCGACGCGGCGCCCGGAACCTCGCCCAGCAGGCGCCCGTCGTCGACCCAGGGCGGTGTCTCGTCGCGCACCGGGAGCACCTCGACGAGCGCGATGCCGTGCCGGCCGAGCAGGACGTCGAGGTCGACGCGCCCGTCGCGGACCGTCGCGGACCGGTGGTCGACGGCCGGCTCCGCGCAGTCGTGCAGCAGCGCGAGCTGGCCCTCGGTGGGGTTCGCGGGCCGCCCGAGCTCACGCCACGCCGCCCAGGCGTTGCCGCGCTCGGCGTCGACCGAGCGCTGCACGACGAACACCGTCCCGCCGTCGGGCACTCCGCCGACCGGGACCGACAGCCGCACGACGTGCCCGGGCCCGGACCCGGCGTCATCGGCGTCGGTGCCGCCCACCGGCTGCCACGCGAGCACCGTCACGCGCCCGTCGTCGTCCCGGCACACGAGGTGGTCCTCGCCGCGCGCGAGGACGTGCGCGCCCGTGCGGGCCAGGAACGCGTAGAGGTGGAACGTCGGCTTGCGGACCTGCCGGTGCGTCAGCAGCCCGAAGCCGCCGTGGAAGAGCGCCGTGGGGATGTTCTCCTCCTCGAACACGTCGCTGAACGTCCAGTAGGAGAACGAGTCGGCGTGCTCGCCGCCGCCCGCGAGCACCGGCGCGAGGTACGCCGCGTTGTACGCGGAGTCGTGGACCGGGTTGTCGGGCCGGTAGGAGGTGTTGAACTCGGTGATGTGCACGGGCAGGTCCGCGAGCGCCGTGCCCGTGAGGTGCCGGCGCGGTGCCGCGAACTGGTCGAGCAGCGCCTGCGGCTCGGTGAGCGTCTGGTAGGTGCCGAAGGGCACGTGCTGCGCGGGGCCGGAGCTGTAGGCGTGCCGGCTCACGAAGTCGACGGGCACGTCGCGCGCGGTCACGAAGTCGGCGAACGGCGCCCACCACTCGTCCGACCCCGGGGAGATCGCCGGCCCGCCCACCTGCAGCGACGCGTCGACGTCCTTCACGGCCCGGGCGGTGACCTCGTAGAGCCGCAGGTACTCGGCCTGGTCGGCGCCCTGCCAGAAGACGGTGAGGTTCGGCTCGTTCCACACCTCGACCGGCCAGGTCCGCACCTCCTCGATCCCGTACCGGTCCACGAGGTGGCGCAGGGTCGCGCGCACGAGCGCGGCCCACTCGTCGTAGGACCGCGGCGGCGTGACGTTGCCCCTCCACCAGAACACCGTCTGGTCGCCGGACGCGAGGCCCGAGGGCATGAACCCGAGCTCGAGGAACGGGCGGATCCCGAGCCGGAGCCACGCGTCGACGACCTGGTCGAGGTAGGTGAAGGCGTGCCGGACGTGCCGGACCCCGTCGACCTCGTACGGCCGGTGCACCCCCAGGTCGTCGCTCAGCAGCCCGTGCCCGCGCACGTGGCGGAACCCGATCTCGCGCTGCACCACCGCGAGCGACTCCTGGTAGTCCTGGCGCAGCGCGAGGTTGAGCCGGCCGGTCCCCACGCACGCGCGCCAGGCGTCACCGAGCGGTCCGACAGGCTCGTGGGGGACGGTGACGCGTGCGGTGCTCACGGGGCTCCTCCGGGGGTGGACGTGCCACCGTCCGGTCGCGGGCGAGGGGGCGCGCGACCGGACGGCGACGTTCGGGTCCCGACGGGCTCAGCGGCTCAGCGAGCGCTGCGCCCGGCGGGGGTGGTGCGTGGTCAGCCGTTCTCCTCCGCGTAGCGCTGGTGGGCGCCGTTGACCGCGTCCATGAACGGCGCGAGGTTCATGCCCTCGAGCTCGGTGACGTACGCGTCCCACTCGCTCAGCGGGCGGTCACCGAGGATGAACTGCAGCGTGTTCGCCTCGACGAAGTCGGTCAGCGCCGTCTGGTAGAGGCTGACCTGCTCGCGCTCGATCTCGTCGAGCGGGTACGGCGGGGCGACGGGGACGGCCTCCTTGGTGGCCATCTCCTCCTGCCACGCGAGCTCCTCCTCGTCGAGCATCGAGTAGACGAGGTCGGTCGTCGAGCCCTGCGCGAGCAGGAACACGCCGTTGTTGAACCCGTAGTCGACGTTGAGCTGCTTCGGCGCGCCCGGGTTGAGGCCCAGGTAGGTGATGTCGCTCGCGAGCGTCCGGGTGCCGTCGTCGGCCTTCTCGTACGTCTCGCCCTCGACGCCCCACTTCGCGAACTCGAGGCCCTCGTCGGAGTAGTACAGCCAGTCGATGAGCTGCAGCGTCGCGACGAACGTCTCCTCGTCGGCCACGCTCGACGAGAGCATGATGCCGCTCTCGAGGCGGGTGCCCGCCGTGAGGTCGCCGGCCGGGCCGGACGGGACGCGGATCTTCTCGAACCGGGCGCCGGTGACCCCCTGCTCGGCGAACGTCGCGCGGTGGCGCAGCATCTCCTGGCGGTTGGTGCTCATCGCGGCGGACTGGCCCGAGATGAGCTTCTGCTCGGCCGCAGCGTCCTCCTGCGTGAGGCTCTCGGGGTCCATCAGCCCGTCCTCGACGAGGCCGTGGAAGTACTCGACCATGTCGCGGTACTCGTCGGTCGCGCCGGCGTAGACGAACTCCTCGGCGTCCGCGTCCCACTGCACGCCGGAGCTGTAGCCCCAGCCGCCGATCGTGCCGAAGCTCGGCGCGGCGACGTTGAGCAGCGAGCCGAGCGACGTCGGGTTGCTCCAGCGGTCCGAGAAGGGGTACGTGGAGGGGTTCGCGGCCTTGACGTCCGCGAACGACCCGGCCAGGTCCTCCCAGGTCTCGGGCTCGGTCTCGGCGCCCGCGGCCTCGAACACGTCGGTGCGGATGCCGATCGTGTAGTCGGGGCGCGGGGCCTCGAGCAGGCCGGGCAGCAGGTAGTACTTGCCGTCCTCCTGGCGGAGCTGGTCGAGGTACGGCTCGAGCTCCCACTCCTCGACCTTCGCCTGGAAGTTCGGCATGAGGTCGACGTAGTCGCTGACCGGGAGGATCGCGCCCGAGGCGACGAACGGTGCCTCCTGGCCGGGGTAGGTGACGGGGATGATCGACGGCGCGTCGCCCGCGCCGATGAGCAGGCTGCGGCGCTGCTCCCAGTCGCTCAGCGGCGCCAGGACCGTCTCGAACGAGACCTTGTTCTTCTCCTCGAGCGTCGTGAAGAAGAGCCAGTCCTCCTTGATCGGGTAGTTCGGGTGGTCGCGGTAGAGCAGCGAGAGCTCGATGGGCTCGGTGGCGACGAACGTGTCGCCGACCCCGAAGTCGTCCATCGCGCCGACCCGCTTGCCGTCGAGCGCGGTGGAGTCGGCGGTCGTGCCCTCGTCGCCCTCGTCGTCCCCGCCGCTCGAGCAGGCACCGAGGCCGAGGGCGAGCACGCCCACGGTCAGCCCGGTGATCAGGCGCGTGCGCCTCGTGGTCATCGTCGTTCCTTCCGTCGTCGGCCGTCGTCGGCCGGTGCGGGGTGCGGGTTCCCGTTCGCGAGAGGTCACTGCTTGACCGCGCCGAGCATCACGCCCGACACGAAGTACTTCTGGACGAACGGGTACAGCAGGACGATGGGCAGCACGGTGAGCACCATCGTCACGGACTGGATGTTGGAGGCGATCTGCGTGACGTTCTCGGACGAGCCGCCGCCCACGGACGTCGCGGTCGTCGCGCCCGCGATGAGGTTCCGGAGGTACATGGTCACGGGGAACATCTCGGCGCGGTCGAGGTAGAGGAACGCGGAGAACCACGAGTTCCAGAAGAAGACCGCGTAGAACAGGACCATCGTGGCGATGACCGCCTTGCTCAGCGGGAGCACGATGCGCAGGAGCGTCCCGTAGGTGCTGAGCCCGTCGATCGCGGCGGCCTCCTCGAGCTCCGCCGGGAGATTCTCGAAGAACGACTTCATGACGAGCAGGTTGAACACGCTGATGGCGTTCGGGACGACGATCGCCCAGATCGTGTTCGTGAACCCGAGCGCGTTGATGAGCACGTAGTTCGGGATCAGGCCGCCGTTGAAGAACATCGTGAACACGGCGATCGCGATGAACACGTTCCGCCCGCGCAGCGCCCGCTTGGAGATCGCGTACGCGAACGTCGTGGTGAGGACGATCGAGATCGCGGTCGCGACGACCGTGTAGACCACGGTGTTCCGGTAGTTGACCCAGAACAGCCGGTCGGACATCACGAGCTGGTACGTCTCGAGGTTGAAGCCCCGCGGGACGACGTTGACCTGGCCGGCGTTGATGTACGCCTCGCCGCTGAACGACTGCGCGACGATGTTCACGAACGGGTACAGCATCACGACCATCACCAGCACGAGCAGCGTCGCGTTGGCGGCGCGGAACGCGCGGTAGGAGCGGCTGTCCTTGAGGCCGGTGGGGTGCGGAGCCTTCTCGAGGCGACGCGCGAGGGCGGTCGGGTCGGTGGTCACCACAGGCTCGTCCCCACGGTGCGGCGCGAGATCGCGTTGGCGGACAGGATGAGCGTGAGCCCGATGAGCGACTCGAACAGGCCGATCGCGGTCGCGTAGCTGAAGTTGCTCGACGAGATGCCGACGCGGAACAGGTACGTCGAGATGACGTCGGCCGTGGAGTACACGAGCGGGTTGTAGAGCAGCAGGATCTTCTCGAAGCCGACCGCCATGAAGGTGCCGATGTTGAGGATCAGCAGCGTGACCATCGTGGGGCGGATCCCGGGCAGCGTGACGTGCCACGTCTGCTTCCAGCGGTTGGCGCCGTCGATGCGGGCGGCCTCGTAGAGGTTCTGGTCGACGGTCGTCAGCGCCGCGAGGTAGAGGATCGTGCCCCAGCCGACGGTCTGCCAGACCTCCGAGCCGATGTAGACGGCCCGGAACCACTCCGCCTCCTGCACGAAGTTGACCGGTGAGCCGCCGACGAGGTCGATGAGCTGGTTGACGGTGCCCCGCAGCGAGAGCAGCTGGAACACCATGCCGACGACGATGACGACCGACATGAAGTGCGGCAGGTAGGAGACGGTCTGCACGAGCCGCTTGAACCGCGGCGAGCGCAGCTCGTTGAGCAGGAGCGCGAGCACGATGGGCAGCGGGAACGCGATCGCGAGGCTCAGGGCGCCGAGGATCAGCGTGTTCTGGAAGACCTTCCAGAACGTCGGGTCGTTGATGAAGAGCTCGACGTACCGCAGCCCGACCCACTCGTCGCCGAAGATGCTGCTGCCCGGGCGGAACCGGCGGAACGCGATGACGTTGCCGAGCATCGGCAGGTACCGGAACACCAGGAAGAACAGCAGCGGGAGCACGACGAGCGAGTAGAGCTGCCAGTCGCGGCGCAGGGCGCGGCGCCAGCCGCGGCGCGCGGGTCGCGTCCCCCGTGAGGCCGGCGGACCCGCGACGGTCGCGAGAGAGGCTGCCGCTCCGGCGCTGCCCGTGCCGCCGAGCGGGCCGGACGAGCCGCCTGCGGAGCCGGTGACGACAGGGTCGTGGACGGTCAACGCACGGCCCCCTTCCGCCCGGACAACGCTATCCGGGCTGCGAAACTATCGACGTCGGTGTCGATAGGTGGACCCTAGGCGACGGGTGAAGTCGGGTCAAGACGCGGGCTCGCCCCGGCCGTCCTGCCGCACGCCACGCGCCCTTTCACTCGGTCGGGTGAGAGCGCACACACTGCTGTGACCTGCATGTATACAACCGCAACTTTCGAAGCCAATCGATACAGACGAGTCGTGGCGGAAGCGGGCCTCCCCCGAAGCGAGAGCCCAGGCGCGCGCCGCCGGCTACGCCCTTCCGCCGGTGTGACCGGCGGCACGCCCGCCGATCGTTGCCATAGACAACCTTTGTGATACGGTTGCTTCCGGCAACCAAGGAGACGCCGCATGACCACGAGCTCGTCCCGCACCCTGCTCACCGCGATCGAGGACCTGGCCCGCGCCCAGCGCGAGACGGGGGCCCTGCTCGCCCGCGAGCTCGACTGCCCCCGCGCCGGCCTCACCCTCGTGCACCTGCTGAGCCGGCTCGGCCCGCAGCCCGTCGGCGACCTCGCCGAGCGCCTGCGCGTCGACATCTCCGTCGTCAGCCGCCAGGTGAGCGCGCTCGTCGACGCGGGCCTGGTCCACCGGAGCGCGCCCGACGGGCCCGGCGCCGACCGGCGCGTGCGCACCGTCGCCCTGACGGCGCGCGGCACCGAGCTCGCGGCCCGCAGCCGCGCGCACCTCGAGGAGCGGGCCGGCGAGGCGTTCGCCGGCTGGACGCCCGACGAGCTCACGGCGGCTGCGGTCCAGGTGCAGAAGATCACCGCCGCGATCCACTCGCTGCCCCCGGGCCACCACGTCCCCACCCGAGCCGGCACCACCCCGGCCGGCACCACCACGGCACCGGCCACCACAGCACCCGTCACGACACCCCCCACCCGAGAGCAGATCCCCGCGTGAGCACACCACCGCAGACCCCCCGCCCCGCCGCCCCCGACGAACGCGGCACCACGACCGCCGTCGCACCCACCGACCGCCCGGCCGGCCCGCCCGCCACCGCCCCCATGAGCCGCCGCGAGATCCTCGAGTCGCTGTCCGGGATCCTCCTCGGCATGTTCGTCTCGATCCTCGCGACGAGCGTCGTGTCGTCCTCGCTCCCCCGGATCATCAGCGACCTGTCCGGCACCCAGTCGTCGTTCACGTGGGTCGTCGTCGCGACCCTCCTGACCACCACGATCTCGACGCCCATCTGGGGCAAGCTCGCCGACCTCGTCGACCGCAAGCTCCTCGTGCAGCTCGCGCTCGTCGTCTCGGTCGTCGCGTCGGCGCTCGCGGGGCTGTCCCCGAACGTCGAGATGCTCATCTCGATGCGCGCCCTGCAGGGCATCGGCGCCGGTGGCCTGATGGCGCTCGGCACCGTCCTGATCGCCGACATCCTGTCCCCGCGCGAGCGCGGCAAGTACATGGGCCTCATGGGCGCCGTCATGGGCGTCGCGATGATCGGCGGCCCGCTGCTCGGCGGCGCGCTGACCGACTCGATCGGCTGGCGCTGGAACTTCTTCGTCGGGCTCCCGTTCGCCGTCGCCGCGATCGTCGTGCTCCAGCGCACCCTGCACCTGCCGGAGCGGGCGCGCCGGGTCGTGCGGATCGACTACGCGGGCGCCGCGCTCATCTCGGCGGGTGTCGCCGGGCTGCTGCTGTGGGTCACGTTCGCGGGCCAGAACTTCGACTGGCTGTCCTGGCAGACCGCCGCGATGCTCGGCGGCTCCGTCGCCGCGCTCGTCGCCGCGGTCGTCGTGGAGAAGCGTGCCGCCGAGCCGATCATCCCCCTGCACCTGTTCCGCAACCGCACGCTCGTCCTCGCGGTCGTCGCGAGCGTCGCCGTGGGCGTCGCGCTGTTCGGCACCTCGGTGTTCCTCAGCCAGTACATGCAGGTCGCACGCGGCCGCACGCCCACCGAGTCGGGCCTGCTCACCATCCCGATGATCGTCGGCCAGCTCGTCACCTCGACCATCGGCGGGCGCCTCGTGACCCGCACCGGCCGCTACAAGACGCTCATGACCGTCGGCGCCGTCGTGCTCGGTGCGGGCCTGGCCCTCATGGGCACCATCCACTACGACACGAGCTTCGTGGCCGTCAGCGCCTGGATGTTCCTGCTCGGCGCGGGCGTCGGGCTGCTCATGCAGAACCTCGTGCTCGCGGCGCAGAACACGCTCGACGTCCGCGAGGTCGGCTCGGGCACGTCCACCGTCGCGTTCTTCCGCACCCTCGGCGGCACCGTCGGGGTGTCCGCGCTCGGCGCGGTGCTCGCCAACCACGTCACGACGCGCATCTCCGACGGGCTCGCGGCGCTCGGCGTCGACACGAGCGCGCTCGCGGGCGGCACGAGCGCGGTGCCCGACGTCGGCACCCTGCCCGCGCCGGTCCGCACGGTCGTCGAGTCCGCCTACGGCGACTCGGTCGCCGACCTGTTCCTGTACTGCGTGCCCCTCGCGGTCGTCGCGCTCGTCGCGGTGCTCCTGCTGAAGGAGGTGCCGCTGGGCCGGCAGTCGGGTCTCGAGCAGCTCGCCGCGCAGCAGGCCGGCGCCGAGGACGCCGCGGGCACGGCGTCGACCGAGCCCGGGCAGGAGCTCGCAGCGCGGACCGGGTCCGACCCGGCCGACGCAGCCGCCGCGGGCGACGCCCGCGAGACGGTCCGCTCGGGCGCGTGACGTCCCCCAGGGCCGGTCGCGGGCAGGTGCCCGTGACCGGCCCTCGTCGTCCCCCGGGGGGACGAGCCGCGCCGGGTGCGCCGGCGTCCGTCAGGATGGTCCCGTGAGCACCTCGGCACCGACCCCCGGCGCGACCAGCGGCGACGCGCTGCAGCACGTCGAGCACGAGCTCGGCCTCCTGCTGCGGCGGGCGCGCGCCAACTCGGCGCGGATGGCGGCGCGGGTCCACCCCGACCTCGAGCCCGCGGCCTACCCGCTGCTGGCGCACATCGCGCAGAACCCCGACGTCCGGGCCCGCGAGATCGCCGCGCACATCGGGGTCGGGAAGGGCACGATGTCGCGGCAGCTGGCCCGGCTCGAGGAGCTCGCGCTCGTCGAGCGCCGCCCCGACCCCGAGGACTCGCGCGGCCAGCTCATCCGGCTCACCCCCGAGGGGCTGCGCCGGGTCGAGGGCGCGAAGGTCGCGCGGCGACGGTTCCTCGGGGCGGCGCTCGGCGCGTGGACCGACGACGAGATCGGCCACCTGGCGGACCAGCTCGCCCGGCTCAACGCCGACCTCGAGGCGGCGGCCCGCCGCCGCACGGACTGAGGTCCGTACCCGCCCGCGACCGGTCGACGCCCGGTGCGGGCGGGGACGGTCGGGTCAGCGCTGCCAGGTCGTGCGCTGGCGGGCGATCGCCGCGACGGCGTCGACCCGGGGGGCCTCGAGGCGCTCGGGCAGGCCCCGGAAGATGCCGGGCACGTCGTGCCGGGCGACGACGAGCGGCTCGTCGGGCTGCTCGTCGGGGTGCAGGTCGAGCAGGCCCTGCAGCACGAGCACGCCGCGGACGCGCAGCTGCGACCCGACGGCCGAGCGCAGGAGGCCCTGGACCCGCGCGGCCTCGAGCCGGGCGTCACGCAGGTAGGGCACCGGGCGACCCTCGAGCTCGATCGAGCGGCCCTCGACGCGCACGCGCCGGCCGGGGTGCGCACGCTCGGTCACGGTGAAGATCCCGCCCGGGCCGAGCAGGAGGTGGTCGACGACCGTGCCCTGGCGGCCGAGCGGCACGCCGTGCACGACCTGCCAGCCCTCCTGCGTGAGCCGGTCGAGGCGCGTGCGGACCGACCCGCCGCGCTCGCGCCGTGCGTTCTCCGCCGCGCTGCCGGCGCTGTCGGCCGACGGGCCGTCGAGCGCGTCCAGCGTGCCGAGCCGCTTGTCGAGCGTCAGCGGCAGCACGAGCTCGGTGACGTCCGCGCGCAGGTACGCCTGCGCCGCGCGACGCACGCCGGCCTCCGCCGCGGGCTGGTCGATGATGACCTCGCCGGACTGCAGGTCGACGCAGCCGAGCCGCGCTCCGGACTCGCCCGTGACGTACAGGCGGTCGGCGCCGTACCGGCGCCACCGTCGCACGATCAGGGCCTCGTCCACGTGAACCATTATCGGCATCCGCGGGCCCTGTCTGAACCCGCTCCCCGAACGCGTGACGCCTCGTCGCGCGCCCGGACGGCGTGTCGTCCCTCGGGCGGACGTGTCGCGCCCGCTACCACCCGGTTCGCGCGGCGTCCCGGGCGGGCTCGGTGCCCGTCGCGAGAGGATGGAGCATGCGCCTCCTTCTCATCCGCCACGGCCAGACCTCCTCGAACGTCGGCCGCAACCTCGACACCGCGGAGCCCGGCGCGGACCTGACCCCGCTCGGCGAGCGCCAGGCCCGGGCGCTGCCCGCGGCGCTCGAGGGCGAAGGCATCGACGCCATCTACGTCTCGAACCTCGTCCGGACCCAGCAGACGGCAGCGCCGCTCGCGCGGGCGCTCGGCCTCGACGCGCACGTCCGCCCGGGGCTGCGCGAGATCTCCGCGGGGTCGCTCGAGATGGCGGACGACCTGCCGTCGATCCGGCTCTACGTCGAGACGATGCTGCGGTGGGCCGGCGGGGACCTGGACGCCCGGCTGCCCGGCGGGGAGTCCGGCGCCGCGACGCTGAGCCGGTTCGACCGCGTCGTCGAGGAGGCCGCCGCCGCGTCCGACGTCGCGGTCCTCGTGAGCCACGGGGCCGTGATCCGCGCGTGGGCGGGGGCCCGGTGCGAGGACGTCACGGTGGGGCTCGCGGCCGAGAACCCGCTCTCGAACACCGGCGCCGTGCTGCTCACCGGGACGCCGGGACGGTGGCGCCTCGAGGAGTGGCACGCGGAGGCGCTCGGCGGTGCGCTCGTCGACGACCCGTCGCGCGACGGACCGGCGGGCGAGCCCGTCCCGGCGGCGGTCGCGAGCGCGGACGACGCCGGTCCGGCTGCCGGGCGACCCGGACGCCGTGGGTAGCGCGCGGGCGCACGCCGGGGCACGCGCCGACGGGCTCGACGAGGTCGTCCGCCGCCTGCGCGCCGCGGTCCCGGAGCGTGGGCGGGCGCTCGTCGCGGTCGACGGGGTCGGCGGCAGCGGCAAGAGCACGTTCGCGGCCGCGCTCGCCCGGCGTGTCGAGGACCGGCCGGTCCTGGTGCTGCACGCCGACGACTTCCTGCACCCGTCCGCGACCCGGCACGCGCGCGGGCGGCTCTCGCCCGAGGGGTTCTGGCTCGACGCGTACGACTACGCCGCGCTGACCGCCTGGGCGCTCGCCCCGCTGCGGGCCGGCGGCGACGGGCTCTACCGCACGCACGCGCTCGACCACGCGGCCGACCGCGCCGTCCGGCCGGACCCGGTGCGGGCTCCCGAGGACGCGCTCGTGGTCGTCGAGGGGACGTTCCTGCACCGCGACGAGCTCGCGGGGTTCTGGGACTTCTCGGTGTACCTGGACGTGCCGATCGCGGTGGGCCACCGCCGCCTCGCGCTGCGCGACGGGATCGACCCGGACCCGGAGCGCGGTCCGCTGCGCCGGTACGCCGGGGCGCAGCGCCTGTACCTCGACGCCGCCGCGCCGTGGGGGCGCGCCTCGGTGGTCGTCGACACGACCGACGCCGCGTGCCCGCGGATCATCGACCCGGCGGCGGCGGCGCGGGGCTGACGGCCGCAGCGGCGCTGACAGCCGCGGCGCGCCGACGGCCCCCTGCTCGGTGCAGGGGGCCGTCAGCGGTCGTCAGGCCTGGGTCTCCGGGGTCGCCGGCTCGAACGTCAGGCTGACCGAGTTCATGCAGAACCGGTCGCCCGTCGGGGTCTGCGGGGCGTCGTCGAACACGTGCCCCAGGTGCGAGCCGCACCGCGAGCAGCGGACCTCGGTGCGCACCATCCCCAGCGTGCGGTCGGTCAGCAGCTCGACCCGGTCGCCCGCGAGCGGCGAGAAGAAGCTCGGCCACCCGCAGTGCGAGTCGAACTTCGTGTCGGAGCGGAACAGCTCCTGGCCGCAGCCCCGACAGCGGTAGACGCCCTCGCGCTTCTCGTCGAGCAGCTCACCCGTCCAGGGGCGCTCGGTCCCGGCGCGGCGCAGCACCGCGAACTCCTGCGGCTGGAGCAGCAGCTGCCACTCGTCGTCGCTCCTGCTGACCTCGTAGCGGCTCGTGCCGTCGGTCGGCGTGCTCGTCATGCGCCCTCCTCGTCGTCGCGGGGTTCACCCGTCGACCTGCACAACGCTGCGCCGCCGCGATCTGTGCCCGCACGCGCGGACCGGTGCGCCGGCCTCACGTGCGCCCCGCCGCCCGCTCGCGCTTGCGCCGGTACATCGCCGCGTCGGCGTGCCGGACGAGGTCGCGCGCGGTCGTCCCGTCGCTCGGGAACACCGCCGCACCGATGCTCACGGTCATCCGGTGCACGGCGCCGTCGACGGTGAACGGCTCGCGCAGCGCCGCGTCGAGGTCGGCGACGACCCGGTCGACGGCGTGGGCCGTGTCGCCCGGGACCCCGGCGAGGACCGCGACGAACTCGTCACCCCCGCGGCGCCCGACGACGTCCTGCTCGCGCAGCCGCGACTGCAGGCAGCGGGCCGCGTGCGTGAGGTAGACGTCGCCGACGAGGTGGCCGTGCAGGTCGTTGCCCCCCTTGAACGCGTCGATGTCGAGGAACAGCACAGCGGCCCCCGTGCCCGTCGCGGCCGCGCGCTCGAGCACCCGGTACAGCTCGTCGTCGAACGCCGCCCGGTTGAGCAGGCCCGTCAGGGGGTCGCGGGTCATCGCCTGGACGGCGCGGGTCTGCGCCTCGACCTCGGGGGTCACGTCGTGCTGGACGCCCATGAAGTGGGTGACCGTGCCGGTGCCGTCGCGTGCCACCGAGATGTGGACGTCGTTCCAGAACGACGTCCCGTCCGCGCGGTAGTTGAGCAGCCGCACGCGCGTGAACTCCCCGGCGCGCAAGCCCGCACCCATCGCGTGCACCGCGCCGCGGTCGGTCGCGGGGCCCTGGAGGAACCGGGCGTTGCGCCCGAGGACGTCCTGCGCCGCGTAGCCGGTCATGACCTCGAACGCACGGTTGACGTAGACGAGCGGGTGGTCCGCCCCGAGGGCGTCCGCGATGGTGATCGGCGTGTCCGCGGAGGCGATGCAGAAGCTGAGCAGGTCCTCCGTCGTGGGCGGGCGCCCGGCCTCACCCACCGGACGCACCCGCGCGCCGGCCGGTTCGCACGATCGCCCCCCAACGACGCGGTCACGATCACCTGACCCCTCGACCCTACCGACGGGTCGGCCGGGTCGGCAGCCCGCCGCCCGACCCGTCCAGCGGCGTTCGTGCGCATCGCCACAGCGGCCCACGACCCGCTCGGGTCAGATGACCCCGAGCGCCAGCATCGCGTCCGCGACCCGGCGGAACCCGGCGATGTTGGCGCCCAGCACGTAGTTGCCGGGCGCCCCGAACTCCTCGGCGGTCTCGGCGCAGCGGTCGTGGATGCCGACCATGATCTCGGCGAGGCGCTCCTCGGTGTGCGGGAACGTCCACGAGTCGCGCGAGGCGTTCTGCTGCATCTCGAGGGCCGACGTCGCGACCCCGCCCGCGTTGGCGGCCTTGCCGGGGCCGAACAGCACGCCGGCGTCCTGGAGGAGCTGCACGGCGTCCGGCGTCGTCGGCATGTTCGCGCCCTCGGCGACGGCCCGGACCCCGTTCGTCAGCAGCGTCCGCGCGTCGTCGGCGGTCAGCTCGTTCTGCGTCGCGCACGGCAGGGCGACGTCGACCGGGACGTCCCAGACGCTGCCGCCCTCGACGAGCCGCGCCTGCGGACGGCGGGCCACGTAGTCGGCGGCGCGGCCGCGCTCGACCTCCTTGACCTGGCGGAGCAGGTCCAGGTCCACGCCGGCCTCGTCGACCACGTAGCCGGACGAGTCGGAGAACGTCACGACGCGCGCCCCGAGCGACTGCGCCTTCTGGATCGCGTAGGTCGCGACGTTGCCCGCGCCGGACACCGACACCCGCAGCCCGTCGAAGGCCGCGCCGCGCGTCGCGAGCATCTGCTCGGCGAACAGGACCGTCCCGTAGCCGGTGGCCTCGGTGCGCACGAGCGAGCCGCCCCACGCGAGGCCCTTGCCGGTGAGGACGCCCGACTCGTAGCGGTTGGTGATCCGCTTGTACTGGCCGAACAGGTAGCCGATCTCCCGGGCGCCGACCCCGATGTCGCCCGCAGGGACGTCGGTGTGCTCGCCGATGTGGCGGTACAGCTCCGTCATGAACGACTGGCAGAACCGCATGACCTCACCGTCGGAGCGGCCCCGGGGGTCGAAGTCGGCCCCGCCCTTGCCCCCGCCGATCGGCATCCCGCTGAGCGCGTTCTTGAAGATCTGCTCGAAGCCCAGGAACTTGACGATCCCGAGGTACACCGACGGGTGGAACCGCAGACCGCCCTTGTACGGCCCGAGCGCCGAGCTGTACTCGACGCGGAACCCGCGGTTGATCTGCACCCGTCCGGCGTCGTCGACCCACGGGACGCGGAAGATGATCTGCCGCTCGGGCTCGCAGAGCCGCTCGAGCACCGCGCCCTCGGCGTACTGCGGGTGCGCCCGGACCACGGGCCCGAGGGTGTCGAAGACCTCGCGGACGGCCTGGTGGAACTCGGCCTCCCCGGGGTTGCGGCGCAGCACCTGCGCGTAGATCGGTTCCAGCGCGCTGTCCACGCCCACTCCTCGGTTCGCCCGTTCCTGTCAGTCGACAGGTTATGCGGGACGGCCGTCGGACCCCGTGTCGTCCCCCGCGGGCCCGTCGTACCGCAGCCCGGCCTCCGTCACCCGGGCACCCTCCGACGGCGGGTGCGGGGTGCGCCGGCCGTCGTGGCCGAGGTGCTCGACGGGCACGCCGTGCAGGAGCACCGCGACGTCGCTGATCAGCCGCCGGTGGCAGCGCCACCACACCGTCTCGCTGCACATCACCACGGTCGCGCGGGGCCCGCGGGCGACGTCGTCGAGCAGGTCCGCCATGCCGCCGCGGAACTCGTCGGTGCGGGTGTGCGCGGCGTAGGCGCGGAACGCCTCGACGCGCCACCAGGGGTCGAGGTCGTCGGCGGGTGGGCCGTCGGCGGTGGCCGCGCGCGACGCGGCGACGGTCCGCCGGCCACCGAGGCGCGGCTCCCAGCGGTACCCGACCCCCGCCTCGGGCAGCCAGCGCGCGAGCTCGTCGCGCGCGACGTGCGGGTTCCGGCGGCTGCCGGGGAAGCGCCGGACGTCGACGAGCACCCTCGCACCGGCGGCGCCCAGCACCGAGAGGATCTCGTCCTGCCCGGCGGTCCCGTGCCCGAAGGTGAGGAGCGTCCCGCCCGTCGGGGGCAGCGGTCCGGGCGGGGGCGGTCCGGGCGGGGGCGGACCCGGCACGGCTCCTCCTCGTACGTCCGGCGGCTCGCGTCCCCGCCAGCGTCGCACGACGACCTGGCCGCCGCTCGGAGCCTCGTCAGCTGCGAGCGAGTCGCTGCCAGGTAGCGCTGCGGCCCGCGCCGTCGACCTCGACCTCGACCTCGACCTCGACCTCGACCTCGACCTCGACGAGACCTTCGGCGCAGAGCTGGGCGAGCGCCAGTCGGATCGTCGGGTGGGAGACACCGGGCAGCACAGCGCGGAGGTCGGAGATCCACCGCGCCGATGCGGAGGTCGAGGTCGGCGCAGGACTGCACGGTTCCGCTCACCTTCCGCTCATCCTGCTGAGACGACCCCCACATGAGCGGATCAGCGGATCGCCGGCAGATGGCTTCCGGCGACCCGGTCGGCCGCCGAGCGGGGAGCGTGGGGTCAGGTCGACCGAGCACGGGAGCCCGCGGCTCAGGCGGTGCGCACCCACCGTGCGAGCTGCCCGGCCGGCACGACGCGGCGCCGCGCGACCGCGGCTGCCGACGCCCCGAGCCCGACGAGCGTCCACACGAGCAGCGCCGCGATCGCGCCGCCCGCGCCGCCCTGACCGGTCACGACGCCCTGCAGCCCGTCGAGCGCCGCGGAGAGCGGCAGCGCTCGGAACAGGTGCTCGACGAGCGCCGGGACCGTCGAGACGACGGCACCCGCGAGCCCGACGACCGCGATGACGACCGAGACGAACCGGCCGACCCCGCCGAGCACCGCGACGAGGCCCTGGTTGACCGCCGCGAACGCGACCCCCGCGAGCACCGCGACCGCGAAGAAGGCCGCCCAGCCGCTCGGCGACAGGTCGAGCGCGAACGCCATGATGCCGCCGACCGCGAGGCCCTGGACGGCGCCGACGAGCGCGCCGGGGGCGAACGCGCCGAGCGCGAGCCGGACCGACGAGCGCGTCGAGCCGAGCGCGCGGCGCGGCACGGCGGCGAGCACGACGAACGTCGCGAGCCCCCCGAGCCACAGCGCGAGCGCCGCGAGCCACGGCACGCTCGTGTCGCCGAACAGCGCGCCGTCGTCGGACCGTGCGGCGACCGGCGTGGCGACGACGTCCGCGAGCGTCGACGCCTCCTCGTCGGTGTACGACGGCACCTGCTCCCCCGCCTGGCCGAGACCGGATGCGAGCTCGCCCGCGCCGGACGAGAGCTCGGTCGCCCCTGACGCGACCTGGCCGGCACCCGACGCGAGCTCACCGGCGCCGGACGCCGCGTCGTCGGCACCGGAGGCGAGCTCGCGCGCGCCGCCCGCCGCGGTGCGCGCGCCGGTCGCGAGATCCCGTGCGCCGCCCGCAGCCGTGCGGGCGCCCGACGCGAGCTGCGCCGCGCCCTGGGCGGACTGGTCGAGGTAGTCGGCGAGCGCGCCGAGGCCCGACGCCGACGCCGTGACGCCGTCGGCGAGGCCGCGGACGCCGGTGGCGAGCTGGGTGGTGCTCGTGGTGAGGGCCGGCGCGCCGTCGATGCCCCGCGAGACGGCGTCGTCGAGGCGGTCCGCCCCGAGGGCCAGCCGACCGATGCTGGACGTGAGGGTCGGCGCGCCGCTCGGACCCGTCGGGGCCCCGTCGGACTCGGCGCTCGTGATCGCGACGAGCGTCTCGCACGCCTGCGGCACGGCGGCAGCGCAGTCCGCGGCCAGGTCGGCGAGCGTGGCGAACAGCTGCGACGCTCCGGTCTGCACGTCGCCGATACCCGAGGCGAGGCCGGAGACGTTCTGCCCCAGCCCGCCGTCGCCTGCGATCCCCGCCGCCAGCGCGTCCGCCCCCGCCGTCAGCTGCGCGACCTGCGGAGCCGACGCCGCCGCGGCCTGCGCCGACGCCCGCGTCTCCTGCGCGAGCCGCGACAGCCCGCTCGACAGCTCGCCCGCTCCCGTCGCGAGCTGCCCGACGCCCCCGGCGAGCTGCCCCGCCCCGGTGCCGAGCGTCCCGATCCCGCCCGCGAGCTGGTCGGCGCCGGCCCCGAGCTGCCCGACGCCGTCGGCGAGCGCGGTCGTCCCGTCGGCGACCTGCGTCGCGCCCGTGCCGAGCTGGCCCGCGCCGGACGCGAGCTGGTCGGCGCCGGACGCGGCCTCGCCGAGCGAGTCGTGCAGCGTCGTGAAGCCGACGAGCACGTTGTCGAGGTAGGTCGTCGTGAGCTGGTCGTTGAGCAGCCCGACGGCCGTGGTGGTCACGGCCTGCGCGACGGCCGCGTCGACGAGCCGCGAGCGCTCGCTCGTGGCGATGTCGATGCGCGCCTGCACGGCCTCGCCGGCCTCGCCGCCGAACGACGTGGCCGCGACGGAGAAGTCCTCCGGGATCGTCACGACGGTCGCGTAGGTGCCGTCGGCGAGGCCCTCCTCGGCGTCGTCGGCGTCGGTCAGGACCCACGTGAAGTTGCCCGACGAGTCGGAGCCGGAGACGTTGGCGACGCCGGTCGCGTCGGTGCCGCCGCCGGACCCGGCCTCGTCGCCCGCCGTGTCCCCGGCGGCTGCGGCCGCGTCGTCGGACGCGCCGCCCGCGGTCACGAGCGCCGACGTGAGCTGACGCCCGAGCGGGACGGTCTGCCCGTCGACCTCGACGGCCTGGTCGAGGTTGACGATCGCGGCCTGCATGCGGTCGAGCCGCTCGGTGGGCTTCCACAGCGCCCAGGTGAGCAGGCCGCCGACGACGAGCGGCACGAGGACGAGCCCGAGCACGGTGACCCAGGTCGCGCGGCCCGGCGTCCGGGCGCGCTCGGGGCGCAGCAGCGTGGGAGAGGTCTGTGCCATGCGGATCAACGCACCTTCACGAGGTCGGGAGCGGCGGCGACGCGCACGGCGACGAGGCCGTCGGGCGTCTCGGGGAGCAGGCCCTCGAGGTCTGCGGGGTCGAGGCAGCTGACGACGAGGGTGAGGTGGCGCCCGTCGACGCGTGCCTGGCGCAGCGCCTCCTCGGTGCACGCGCGCACCTCGCGGCGCAGCACCGGGTCGCCGACGGCGTCGAGGTCGTCGACCACGACGACGACCGCGCGGGACGCGAACGCCTCGCGCAGCTCGCCGACGGGATCGGCGGCCCGGGCGAGCGACGCGACGGCGACCCGGCCGCGGATCGACGCGGCCCGCTCGGGCGCCACGAGCCCGTCCACCTTGAGGACGCCGGCGTCGGCGTGCGCCCGGCCGGCGAGGGTGAGCAGCAGGGCCGTCCGCCCGCTGCGGTGGGGTCCGTGCACCACGAGGAGCCCGTCCTGCGGGACGCGCACGTCGACGCCGGAGTAGATCGGCGTGCCGTCGGGGGCGTCGAGTCGCAGGCCCTGCGCGGCCACGGCGTCGGTCGCGCCGGGCTCGGGCCAGTCCGCGAGCGCGATCTCCCGCGTCAGGCCCTCGCCCTCGACGTCGAACGACGGCAGCAGCCGGTCGAGCCAGCGCGGCATGTGCCACGCGCGGTCGCCGAGCAGGTGCAGCACCGCGGGGACGAGCGTCATGCGCACGACGAACGCGTCGACGAACACCCCGACGGCGAGGCCCAGCGCGATGGGCTTGATGTTGACGTCGCCCTCGGGGACGAACGCCGCGAAGACCGAGAACATGATCACCGCGGCGGCGGTGACGACCACGGCGGACGCGACGAACCCGGACCGCACGGCCGCGCGCGCGTCGCCGCCGTGCACGTAGTCCTCCCGCATCCGGGAGACGAGGAACACCTCGTAGTCCATCGCGAGCCCGAACAGCACGCCCATGAGCACGATCGGCATGAAGCTGATGACGGGCCCGAGCCGCCCGACGCCGAGCAGGTCCGCCGCGACGCCGTGCTCGAACACGAGCGCGACGACGCCGAACGACGCCCCGACCGAGAGCAGGTACCCGAGGGTCGCCTTGAGCGGCACCCACAGCGACCGGAACACCATCGTGAGCAGCACGAACGAGAGCCCGACCACGAGCAGCCCGAACGGCACGAGCGCCGCACCGAGCCGCGCGGAGATGTCGATCCCGACGGCGGTGACCCCCGTGACGGCGAGGTCGACGCCGTAGCGCTCCTGGAGCTCGTCGTGCGCGTCCCGGATCTCCTGCACGAGCGCCTTCGTCGCGTCGGAGTCCGGGCCGCCCTCGGGGATGACCTGGATGATCCCGGTGTCGGCGTTCTGGTTGGGCGTCGCGAGCGGGACCGCGGCGACACCGTCCAGCTGCTCGATCTCGGCCTGGAGGTCCGCCATGAGCCCGAGCGGGTCGGTCGAGCCGACGATCGTCCCGGTCACGATGAGCGGGCCGTTGTACCCGGGCCCGAAGTGCTCGGTCAGCAGGTCGTAGGTCTCCCGCGCCGGGGTCCCCTCAGGCTGCGACCCGGCGTCGGGCAGGGCGAGGCGCAGGTCGAGCGCGGGCACGGAGAGGGCGCCGAGCCCGAGCACGACGAGCACGACGGTCAGCGCCGGGACGCGGGTCACGGCGCGCACCCACCCGGCGAAGAACCGGTTCTCGGCCACGGGGACGACGGCGTCGTCGGCTGCGTGCGCTCCCGCGGCGTGCGCCCCCGCGGCGTGCGTGCCGCTCGGCGCACCGGCCACCGGCATTCCGCCTGCGTGCGCTCCCCGCCCCGCGGCGGCGTCGTCGGCCCCGGGGACCGACTCCTCAGCCGCGCGGTGTCGCTCGGCGTGCGGCGCCTGCGCCCCGCGCCGCGCTGCACGCCGCTCCGCGCGGTAGCCCGGCCGCAGCCGCTCCCCCGCGAACCCGAGCAGCGCGGGCGTCAGGGTCAGCGCGATGACGACCGCGACGCCGACCGCGCAGGCCGCGGCGACGCCCATCGTCGTGAGGAACGGGATGCGCGCGACCGCCAGCCCGACGAGCGCGATCATCACGGTGAGTCCCGCGAAGACGACGGCGGACCCGGCGGTCGCGAGCGCGCGCGCCGCGGACTCCTCGGGGTCCATCCCGGCCTTCAGCTGGCCCTGGTGCCGCGAGATGATGAACAGCGCGTAGTCGATCCCGACGGCGAGCCCGAGCATGAGCGCGAGCAGCGGGGTCGTCGAGGAAATGGGAGCGACGAGCGTCGCGAGGTAGATGCCGGCCATCGACAGCGCGACGCCGAGCAGCGCGGTCAGCAGCGGCATCCCCGCCGCGAGGAACGACCCGAAGGTGATCACGAGCACGACGAGCGCGACCAGCACGCCGAGCGCCTCGGTGAGCGACGCGTGCGGCACCTCGTTGGCGAACAGCTCGCCGCCCAGCGCGGCCTCGGAGCCGGCCGGCAGGGCGTCCGCGAGGTCGGCCTCGACGTCCTCGAGCGTGGTCAGCGTGCCGGCGCCGACGGACTCGCTCGACCCGTCCATCTGCACGACGAGCACGAGCGCCCGGCGGTCGTCGGAGACCGAGCCCGTGACGTCGGTGCCGTACGGGTCAGTGACCGCAGCCACCCCGTCGACGTCACCGAGCACCTCGACCGCGTCGCTGACGGCCTGCGTGACGGCGGGGTCGTCGACGTCCGAGCCCTCGGGCGCGACGACGACGTAGCGCGCCGAGGTACCGCTGACCTGCGGGAACGTGCGGCTGAGCTGGTCGAGCGCCTCGCCGGCCTCGGTCCCGGGGATCGAGAAGGTGTTGTCGGTGCCCTGGTTGAACAGCGCGGCGCCTGCCCCGACGACCAGGACGACCACGAGCCAGAGGGCGGCGACCCGGCGGCGGGCACGGTAGACGTCCCGTCCGAGCCGGTACAGGTACGAGGACACGGGGCCTCCGGGGAAGGCAGCCAGTCGGCTGGGTCGGCGTGGTGGTGACGAGGTGTCGGGTCGCGCGATACGCCAATGTATCCGATACGGCAACGTATTCGATACACTGGCGTATCGCCACCTGGGATCACCCGCCGAGCCGGCAGGAGGACCCGTCAGGGTTCGTTAGGGTCCAGCCAGAAGGAGGTGCCGTGGCCACCAGCACGCCCGAGCAACCCGTCGTCGCCGCCTCCGGCACCCCGCGCCGGGGCCGCACCCGCGAGCGCCTGCTCGACGCGGCCTACGAGGTCTTCGCCGAGAGCGGGGTCCACGCCGCGAGCATCGAGCAGGTCTGCGAGCGCGCCGGGTTCACCCGCGGCGCGTTCTACTCCAACTTCACGTCCAAGGAGGAGCTGTTCTTCGCGCTCATGGAGCGCGAGCACGGCCTCCGGCTCACGTCCCTCGACGAGCGGGTCGACACCCTGCTCCCGACGCTCGACCTCTCGGGCGACCTCGACGAGCACGTCATCGGCGACCTCATCCTCGACTTCCTCGTCGGCCCGTTCGACAACCGCACGTGGACCCTGGTCTCGAGCGAGTTCCTGCTCCTCGCGATGCGGGACCCCGCCGTCGCCGCCGACTACCTCGCCTACCAGCAGCGCTTCGAGGCCTCGCTCGTCCCGATCGTGCAGCGCGCGATCGACCTCGCCGGGCGTGAGCTCGTGCTCGACCCCCGCGCCGCCGTCCGGATGCTGTGCGCGGTCCAGGTCGACGCCGAGCAGAGCGCAGTCCTCGGGGGCACGGCCGCCGACGAGCGCGACGTTCCCCGGCTCGCGCTCGCCCGGGCCCTGCTCGTCGTGACGCGCCCGAAGTCCGCCTGACGTGGACGACGTGCTCGGGGACATCGCCTGGCAGGTCGTCGGCCTCGCGCTCGGGCTCGTGGTGCTCGCGCTGCACCGACGGTACGTCCGCCGGCGGCTCGACGCCGGGGAGTGGAGGCGCTTCGACGGGTACGTGCGCGGCGACGCCCCCTACCCGCAGCGGTTCCGCAGGGTGCACGTCGTCGTGAGCGACGGCGTCCCCCACCTGACCGGCCGGGGCGGGTTCGCGCAGTCGCCGGGCCGCCTGCATGTCGAGGGCGACCGCCCCTCGGGGCTCCGTGACCGCGTGGGCGACGCGCACGTGCTGGTGACGCGCGACCCGCACGGCCGACGCGTCGAGATCGCCCTGCGCCAGCCCGACTCCGTCCTGCTGCGCGAGGCGCTCGCCCGCGTCCCGGTCGACCGCTCCCCCGCCCCGGGGCTCGTCGACCTCGACGCGCGCCGCCGGCGCACCGCCGACCCGACGGTGCCGCTGCGCCCGCCCGGCGTCGGGGAGCGCCTGGCGTGGGCGCTCGCCGGGCTGCTGCCGCTGGCCGTCGCGTGGCTGTGGGTCGACGGCGAGACCCCTGGGAGCACCACGCGCACGCTGGGCATGCTGGCCGCCGCCGTCGTGTGCCTGGTCGTCGCGCTCGTCGTGGGCGCCCGCCGCCGGGCCCGGTCCCACCGCCCGCTCGCGGAGGTCGGCGCGCCGCCGTCGGCCTTTCGCTGAGGGCAGGGGCCGACCCTCGGCGGAGGTCCCGCCCCGGCCGGTCCGGAGATCGTCCGCGCGGTGCGGCGCGAGGTCGAGCACGGTGTGGGGCCGGCGAGCGGCACGGTCGGGTACCCGAGGGCGGCCGGCGGGCGCCGCGGGAGCCGGCCACGGTTCCCTCACCCTCACTCGCCCCCGACGCCCTGCCCGCTCGCACCGCCCTGCTGGACGCGGGTCGCGGGCCACCGGGTGCGGCCGTCGTCCAGCAGCACGAGCCCGCCGTCGCGGAGGTCACCGAGCACGACGACCGGCTTGCCGCGCCGGGGCCTCCACCCGTCGGAGCCGGACCACGTCCACCGGGTGCCGTCGGCGTCGAACGTGACGACGTCGTCCTGTGCCACGACGACCGCGCCGTCCCGCACGACTCGCGGGCGGGCGGCGCCGAGCAGCGCGCGGGGGCGAGGCGCGATCATCAGGGGCACCCCGACGGCCAGCGCCAGGACGGCGACGGCGACGCCGAGGACGGCAGACCCGAGCGGGGTGTACGTCCAGTCGTCGTGCCCGGCGACCGGGAGGACGACGGCCGGGTCGTCCGGGTCCACGACCACCTCGACGACGTCACCGACCTCCGCGCGGTTGTCGCCCGGGAACCCGAGCCCGAGAGTCTCGGTCCGGCCCTCCACGTCGACGTCGATCTGGGGCGACCCCCGTCCGGGCCGGACGTCGACGACGGTCACCGCGCTCCGCGGGGCGGAGTCGATGAGCCGCCGGTGGTCCGCGTCCGCCCGCGGGCCGACGACGAGCGCGACCGCCGCGAGGAGCAGCAGCGACGCGCCCAGCGCCGCGCGCAGGCACCACCACGTCACGCGCAGCCTCGCCCGGCGCAGCGCACCCGCGTGCGTGACGACGCCGAGCCGACGCACCGGGCGTCGGCGGTCGTGGTCGGCATGATCCGACGGTCTCCCGCGCTCCACGCCCGCAGTGTCCCAGCCGGCGCTCCCGGGTGGTGCGCCGGCACGGCCAGGCACGGCATCCTCGACACATGGCCAGGCTCCGCGTGACCGCCACCGAGGTGTACGTCCGGATGCACTGGCTCGAACGACTCTCCACCTTCTACTGGCGTGCTGCTCCGCGTGTACCGCGGGACGCGGTCACCGGCGTCAGCATCGTCAAGCCCACCGTCGACCGGGTCGAGGGGCTCGTCAAGGTTCCGTTCATCCTCAACTTCGGCACCCTTCCCGGGCGGCTCTGCACGACGCTCCCGAAGGTCCGGACCTGGGCGGGGCAGCCGGCGTTCGCGGCGACGATGCGCTTCGTCCCGGCCCTCGTCGTGGAGCTGGACGCCGAGCGGGTGCCGTGGGCTCTGTGGGTCGTGTCCGACCGTGACGCCCTGTCCCTCGCACAGACGCTCCGGACACGCGCCCGCTGAGGTGGCGCCGGGGGGTGGGTCGACCGGCCGCGGCGGCGCCTCCCGCCGGCGAGCCGGACCCGGACACGCCGACGCCCCCCGCACCAGCGGTGCAGGGGGCGTCGGACGAACGCGAGGGGCTCAGCGCGAGCGGCGCTTCCCGGCCATCGACATCGCGACCGCGCCGCTCGTCGCGCCGCCGGTCGAGGTCGAGTACACCGAGGTGCTGCCGCCGCCGCGACGCGCGCCGCCGCCGGCACGGGCCGGGCGCGCCGGCTGACCGCCGCGCGACGAGCCGCCACCCTGGCTGCGGCCGCCGGCCGACGCCGGGGCGCCGCCCTGGCCGCCCGCCGAGGCACCGGCGCCGCGACCGCGACCGCCGCCGCCCGCACCGCCACCGGCGCCGCGACGACGACCGTTGCCGCCACCGGCGGGACGCGCGTCACCCCGGCGAGGCTGACCCGGCGCCGGCGTGATGCCGAGCGACGCCGCCGTCGGCGTGACGAGCGCGGCGACCTCGCCGACGAGCTCGGCGACGACGCGCGAGCCCGGACGGGTCGGCTGCGGCTGGACGTTGATCTTGGCCTGACGGGTCAGGGTCCGGACGTCGCCGGCCTGCTCGGGGAGCATGACGGTGACGACGACACCCTCGGACCCGGCGCGGGCGGTGCGGCCCGAGCGGTGCAGGTACGCCTTGTGCTCGGCCGGCGGGTCGACGTGCACGACGAGCTCGACGTCGTCGACGTGGATGCCGCGCGCCGCGATGTCGGTCGCGACGAGCACGCGCACCGAGCCGCTCGAGAACGCCTCGAGGTTGCGCTCGCGCGCCGGCTGGCTGAGGTTGCCGTGCAGGTCGACCGCGGGGATGCCCGCGCTCGTGAGCTGCTTGGCGAGCTTCTTGGCCTGGTGCTTGGTGCGCATGAACAGCACCCGGCGCCCGGTGCCCGACGCGAGCTCCTGCACGACGAGGCGCTTGGCCTCGGCGTCCGGGACGGCGAGCACGTGGTGCGTCATCTTCGCGACCGGGGACTCCGCGGAGTCGACCGAGTGCGTGAGCGGGTTGCTCAGGTAGCGCTTGACGAGCTGGTCGACGCCGTTGTCCAGCGTCGCCGAGAAGAGCATGCGCTGACCGCGCTTGGGCGTCTGGTCCATGATCCGCTTGACGCCCGGAAGGAAGCCGAGGTCGGCCATGTGGTCAGCCTCGTCGAGCACGGTGATCTCGACGCCGTCGAGCGTGAGGCAGCGCTGCTTGAGCAGGTCCTCGAGGCGGCCGGGGCAGGCGACGAGGATGTCGATGCCGCCGTTGAGCGCGCTGACCTGACGGCTCTGGGAGACGCCGCCGAAGATCGTCGTGATGCTGAGGCGCTCGGCGCGGGCCAGCGGCTCGAGCGTCGCGGTGATCTGCGTGGCGAGCTCGCGCGTCGGGGCCAGGATGAGGCCGCGGGGGCGGGCGGCGCGGCGGGCGCCGGTCGACGCGGCGAGGCGGGCGACCATGGGCAGCGCGAACGCCAGCGTCTTGCCGGAGCCGGTGCGGCCGCGCCCGAGGACGTCGCGGCCCTGGAGCGTGTCCGGGAGGGTCGCGGTCTGGATCGGGAACGGGGCGGTGATGCCCTGCGCGGTGAGGGTCTGGACGAGGGACTCGGGCACGCCGAGAGCAGAGAAGGTCATGAGGGGGCGCCTTTCCGGCGGTGGAGGAGGTCGGGGCTCGCGGCGGCTCTGCGGGGTTTCGACTGCTCGAGACCCGCCGGTGCTCCACGACGTCGGACGCGCTGGTTGCGCGCATCGCACCACCCAGTGTGCCTCATGCGGGCCGTTTACGTGCATGTCTGTCGCGTCACGTGCGCCACACCGGGCGCGGGGACGCCGTCGGGCGCGCCCGCACGCCCGGGCGGGAGGGCGCGCGGGCGGGTGAAACCTGGACGGTCGTCCACCTGCGGCGAGGTCGGGGCGTCCGAATCGTCAGGTCCTGCGCCGGGCGGCCGATGGAGAGGCGTGCACCGCGGCGTCACGCGGCGAGCCCACGACACCGAGGAGAGCCGTGACCACCCCGAACGCCGTCCTGGTGCTCTCGCAGTGGGCCACGGGCGACTACTTCGGCGAGGTGCTCGCCGGCGTGACGCGGGAGCTCGGCCGCACCGGGCGGCGCGTCGTCGTCGCGCAGACCCTCGACGCGGGCCTGATGAACGACGACGCCGTCGAGCCGCCGCCGTTCACCGCGCGCTTCGCGTGGGACCACGTCGACTCGGTCGTCTCCGTCTCCGCCGCCGTGCCCCGCGCGTACCTCGAGGAGGTGCGCGCCGCGGGCAAGGCGGTGACCCTCACGAGCAACCGCATCCCCGGGTTCGACGCGCCCGTGGCGATGCCGGACAACACCCAGGGCACGCGCGACGCGGTGCGCCACCTCGCGGAGCACGGCCACACCCGCATCGGCTTCGTCGGCTGCCTCGCCCAGCCCGACATGGTCGAGCGGTACGACGCGTACGTCGCCGCGGTCGAGGAGCTCGGGCTCGTCGCCGACCCCGCGCACTTCTACCCCGTCGCCAACAACGTCGAGCACGGCGGCGCGCAGGCCGCGGCGGCGTTCCTCGCGTCCGACGACCGGCCCACCGGCCTGATGTTCGCGACCGACCGCAACGCGCTCGGCTTCGTCCCGGCCGTCGCCGCAGCCGGGGTCGCCGTCCCGCGCGACCTCGCCGTCGTCGGGTTCGACAACGTCGAGGCGGGCGCGTTCACGAGCCCGACCCTCACGACCGTCAACCAGCGCTTCGACAGCATCGGCGCGCTCGCGGGCCGCCTCCTGCTCGACGAGCTCCGCGGCGGCAGCCCCCAGCCGGCCGGCCACGCGCCGCCCTCGCAGGTCATCGCGCGGGCGTCGTGCGGGTGCGCGGCGTCCGACGAGCGGCCCCGGTGCGAGCAGGTCAGCCCGGCCGAGGCGCTCGAGGGCCTCGAGTCGCGGCTCAACGCGGTGCTCGTCGCGGGCTCGCCGCTCGTCGACGCCCGGCACGCCGTGCAGGCGACGCTCGACGCGCTCGCGGCGGTGGTCGACCAGGTCGTCGCGACCGGGGAGCGCCCCGAGCACGACCGTGTCGCCGCGGTGCTCGGGCCGCTGTCCGCGCACGTGCACCGGCCCGAGGTCCTCCAGCGGGTCGACGACGCGCTCACGCGCTACGTGCAGGACCGGGTCGGTGCTCTCGACGGGCTCGGCTCCGCGGTGCGCGGTCTCGTCGAGAGCATCGGGAGCCGTGCGTCCGCCGCGCTGTGGCGGATCCAGGCGGGCCTGTACGTCGGCCGGGTCGACGGCCTCCGCAACGCGAACCAGGAGCAGTACGAGATCGGCATGGGCCTGCTCGGGCACGGCACGGACGACCCGGGCCGGCTGCGCTGGCTCGCGAGCTCGCACGTGCGCGTCGGGGTGCTCGCGCGCTGGCGGAGCGGGCGGCTCGTCGTCGAGGGCGTGCACGACCCCGAGGGCGTCGTGCGCTCGGCGCGCGTCGGCGACGTCGTGCGCCCCGAGCAGTTCCCGCCCGCCGAGCTGGTCGGCGCCGCGGACGCGAGCCGCGGCGAGGTCACCTACCTCATGCCCGTCCGCGCCAACGGCACCGACTGGGGCACGCTCGCCGTCGTCGGCCCGATCGACACGTCCGCGGGCCGCGACACCTACAACCACTGGGCCGCGCTGCTGTGCGCCGCGTTCGAGCAGGAGCAGCTGACCGAGACCCTGCGCACGTCCGAGGAGCGGTACGCGCTGCTGGCCCGGGCCATGAACGAGGGCCTGTGGGAGTGGGACCCGCAGAGCGGCGAGATGTCGTTCTCGGACCGCTGCTCGGACCTCCTCGGGCTCTCCCTCGAGCAGCGCGCCGGCGCGCTCGACATGCGGGCCGTCTGGTTCCAGGGCGTGCACCCGCAGGACGGCCCCCGGTTCCGCGCCGAGCTCCTGCAGGTGGTCGACGGCACCCTCCCGCACGCCGAGATCGAGTACCGCTTCCGCGGCCCGGGGCACGAGGGCTACCGCTGGATGCTTGCGCGTGCGATGCCCGTGACGAGCGGCGGCCTGCTCGGGCACGCCCGGACGATCCTCGGCTCGCTCACCGACATCGACGACCGCAAGCAGCTCGAGGAGGAGCTGCGCCACAACGCGATGTACGACGCCGCGACCGGGCTGCCCAACCGGCGGATGTTCCTCGAGCGGCTCACCACGAGCGTCGAGCGGTGGGTCGCGGCGCAGGTGCCGTTCGCCGTGGTCTTCCTCGACCTGGACCGGTTCAAGGTCGTCAACGACTCGCTCGGCCACCAGGTCGGCGACCGGCTGCTGCGCGAGGTGAGCGAGCGCGTCCGATCGGTGCTGCGCCCGCAGGACACCGCGGCGCGCTTCGGCGGTGACGAGTTCGCGGTGCTGCTCGACAGCATCAACCCCGAGCAGGTCCCCCGGGTGGCCCGCCGCATCCAGCAGAGCCTCGCGCGCCCGGTGGAGATCGACGGGCACGCGCTGTGGGTCACCGCGAGCCTCGGCATCGCGTCGTCCGCGGTCAGCTACGAGCGGGCCGAGGACGTGCTGCGCGACGCGGACACCGCGATGTACCACGCCAAGTCGCACGATCCCGGCACGCTGTCCTACTTCGACGCCGCGATGCACGACCAGGCCGTGCACCACGTGCGGCTCCAGGCCGAGGTGCAGCACGCGCTCGACGAGGAGCAGTTCGCGGTGCACTACCAGCCGATCGTCGACCTCGCGGCGGGCCACGTGCACCGCTTCGAGGCGCTCGTGCGGTGGGCGCACCCGACGCGCGGGCTGCTCGGCCCCGGGGAGTTCCTGCCGCTCATGGAGGAGACCGGGCTCGTCGTGCGGCTCGGGCGCTGGATCCTCGAGGACGTGTGCCGCCAGGTCGCGCAGTGGCGCGAGCAGTACGACGGCCCCGTCAACGTCAGCGTCAACATCTCGGACCGCGAGTTCTGGCACGCGGGCCTCGTCGAGCACGTCCTGGCGTGCCTGCGCCGCTACGGCCTCGACGCGACGTGCCTGACGCTCGAGGTCACGGAGGGCGTGATCATGCGGCGCCCCGAGCTCGCGCACCACCTCATGGACCAGATGCACACGGCCGGGCTCCGCCTGCACATCGACGACTTCGGGGCCGGGCACTCGTCCCTGCAGACCGTGCACCGCTACCCGGTCGACGCGCTCAAGATCGACCGGTCCTTCGTGAGCGAGATCCTCGAGGGCAGCCAGAGCCGCGAGCTCGTCAAGGCGATCATCGCGATGGGCAGCGCGCTGGGCCTGGAGGTCATCGCGGAGGGCATCGAGACGGTCGGGCAGCTCGCGGCGCTGCGCGAGGTCGGGTGCGCGAGCGGTCAGGGGTTCCTGTTCGACCGCGCGGTCCCCGGCGACCGCGCCGCGGAGCTGCTGGGCCGCTCGCTCGTCGAGGAGGTCGAGGACGCGGCACCCCGGCGCACGAGCACGAGGCCCGCGAGGACCGACCCGAGGCCGTCGGCCACGAGGTCCCCGATCGTGTCCGCCTCGCTCACGTAGATCGACTCGTCCAGGTACGTGTGGCCGAGCCACTCGCTGATCTCCCACTGCACGCCGAGCGCGAGCCCCAGCCCGACGGTCAGCAGGACGACGCCGGCGCGCTGCCCGCGCGTCGTCGCGTCGCGGGGGTGCAGCGCCGCGCCGAGCCGCACGACGGCGAGGTAGGCGACGGCCGCGACGAGGCCGGTGACCACGAGGTGGACCGCGAGGTCCCACCAGGCGACCGCCTCGTACACGTCGAGGATCCCGCTCCACGCGGCGACGAGCAGCCCGGTCCCGTACGCGACGTCGAGCCCGCCCGGGGCCCGCAGCAGGCGCGGGACCACGAGCCCGCCGAGCACGAGCAGCATGAGCGCGACCGCGACCGCGTCGAACGTCAGCGCGAGCAGGACGCTGAGCACCCCGGCGACGCGGACCGCGTCGGCCGGCACCCAGCGGGGCTGCGGGGCCGGTGCCGTGGAGCGGTCGGTCGCGGAGGGCTGCACCCGCGTCACTGTAGGTCCGGCGCCGGGCCCCAGCACCCGGTGCGGTCGACACCGCCCTTCCGGGCCGCGCGTCGTGCCGGACGGTGGCTCAGGCGACGCCGCCGGGGAGCGTCCGCCGGCTCACGAGCCGGTGCAGGGCCCACCACGCGAGGGGCGCGTAGCCGAGCAGCACCGGGTACGGGCCGCGCATCGTCAGCCACGTCCGGGAGCCCGCCCGGCCGTCCGCGGGTGCGTCGACGCCGTGCTCCAGCAGGAGCACGAGAGGGCCCGAGCGCACGCGCCACGTCCACCGGCGACGGTCGTGCTCGACGGCGATCACGGCGAACCGCGCGGTCACGCCGAGCGGCCCGCGCACGCGACCCCGACCGCCCGCGGTGAGGGTCGCGGCGTCGGCGTCGACCCGCCGCAGGTGCGGCGCCCACCGCGGCCACAGCGCGAGCTCGTCGTAGCGGCGCCACGCCGTCGCCGGGTCCACCCCGCCGTGCGCGCGCAGCGTCAGGGAGCCGTCGAGCAGGCAAGCGAGGCGGCGGGGGCGCATGCCTGATCGTCACCCGGCGACCCGCGGGGCGCGCGGCGTACCGCGGTCCGGGTCGACGTCCGCGGCCTCGGGCGCGCCGTCAGATGCGCAGGCGCTCGCGGCGCTGGGCGCCCTGGGTGCGCATCACGTAGCCGAACAGCGCGTCGGCCTCGCGCGCGGTCGTCCCCTCGAACCGGCACCCGTAGTGCATGCCGGTGCGGGACTCCTGGCCGCGCACGACGACGGCAGCGATGAGGAACGGTGCGTCGAGCTCCGGGAACTCGAAGCGGATCACGCTGCCGACGGGCACGGTGTCACGCGCCAGCACGCGCATGCCGTGCGCGCTGATGTCGAGCACGGTGAAGTCGAGCTCGTGCTCGCCCCCGGGCGGCTGCGTGGGGTCGGCGGCGTCGAGCCCCTCGAGGAACACCTCGGCGGGCCGGGACACGACGCCGCGGCACGGCACGGAGGTGCGGACCCGGGCGACCTCGCGCTTCTGCAGGGTCGCGACGAGGTCGACGTCGGCGATGTCGACCTGGTCGCCCGCGACGCGCGAGACGAACCCCGCGTACAGGCACTCGCCGCGGACCTCGTCGAGCACCTGGACGGTGACGTCCCGGCCGACGGCGAGCCCGCGCACGATGTCCTCGGAGCCGATGGTCAGCGTGTCCCCCTCGAGCGCGCGCACGAAGCCGACGACGGTCACGTCGTCGTCCGCGGCGCGGATCGTGCAGGGGGAGAGCTCGTGCATCGGGTGTCCGTCCATGGACGCGGCCGGCGGGGCCGCAGTGAGGCTGTTCCTCGGTCCGACGCTACCCGCGGTGGCGGGCACGGGCTGCCGCCGACGGGGTGAAAGCACGGGGCGGCGCCGGGTGAATCCGGACGTCCGTCCAGGGACCGGCGCGTCTGGTGAGGAGAATCTCACAATTGTCCCTTCCGCTCCCCTACTGTGTGCCACGAGCCCCGTCTCCCGGGGCTCGCGCGTCCCCCGCCGCCCCGTCCCGCCCCCGCGAGGTCACCCTGCCTCCCGCCCGCCGCCGCTGGTCCCTGACCCGGTACTTCGCCGTCGTGAGCGTGCTCGCCATGCTCGCGCTCGGGGCGACCCTCGTGGTGACGATCTCCGGCGTCCTCCAGCGCCAGGCGCTGCGCGACGGCGTCGACGCCGCCCAGACCGTCGCGGTCTACGCGGGACGCGCGGTCGACGCGGAGTCCTTCACGCTCGCGCTGCTCGACCCCGCCCAGCGGGCCCGCCTCGAGGACGAGCTCGCGGGCTACGAGGGCCGCCTCGTCGCGCTGCGCCTCTGGACGCTCGACGGCAACCTGCTCTACGACTCCGAGAGCGCCTCGACCGGCTTCCCGGACGGTGACCGGCTCGACGCCGCGACCCGCAAGGCCACGCCCGACGCGCGCGTCGTCACCGACGTCCGGGGCGGCGAGCTCGGCGGCACGCAGCGCGAGGTCCTGTCGGTCTACACGCCGATGACCGTCGACGGGCAGGTCCTGGGCGCCGCCGAGGTCGTGCTCGACCACACCGCGACGACCGCCGCCCTGCGCGACGGGAGCCGCACCGTCACGATCGTCGTCGTCGCGGGCCTCGTGATCCTGTGGCTCCTGCTGTTCCGGACCGTGCTGACCGCGTCCCGCCGGCTGCAGAGCTCGGCGCTCGACAACGCGCGCCTCGCGCTCCTCGACTCGCTCACCGGCCTGCCGAACCGCCGGCTGCTCGCCGACCGCCTCGGCCGGTCCATCGAGCGCGCGCACGAGGACGGCACCCGCGTGGGCCTCGTGCTGCTCGACGTCGACCGGTTCAAGGACATCAACGACTCGCTCGGGCACGACCGGGGCGACGAGCTGCTCGAGCAGGTCGCGGCCCGGCTGCGCGACGTGCTGCGCGACGAGGACCTCGTGGCGCGCCTGGGCGGCGACGAGTTCGCGGTCCTGCTGCCCGAGGTGCACAGCATCGAGGACGCGGAGCGCCTCGCCCAGCGGGTGCGCGGGGTGTTCGCGGCGCCGTTCGTGCTCGGCGAGCTGCCGCTGCACGTCGAGACGTCCATCGGCGTCGCGTGCCTGCCCGACCACGCCGACGACGCGACGTCGCTCATGCGGATGGCCGACGTCGCGATGTACACCGCGAAGGCCCACCGCCTGGGCGTCGCGGTGTACTCCCCGGACGAGGACGACTCCTCCCCGGCGCGGCTCGTGCTGCTCGGCGACCTGCACCGTGCGCTCGGGGCCCGCAGCACCGGGCGTGCGGGCGTGCGCGGGGAGCCGGCGCCGGGCGCCGGGGGCACCGGCGGCGACGCGGTCGACGGGCACGCCGAGCTCGAGCTGCACTACCAGCCGAAGGTCGACCTGCGGACCGGGCTCACCGCCGGCTACGAGGCGCTGATCCGCTGGCGCCACCCCACGCGCGGGCTCCTGCCGCCCGACCTGTTCGTGCCGCTCGCCGAGCAGTCGGGCCTGATCCACGAGCTCACCCGGTTCGCGCTCACGACCGCCGTCGCCCAGCTCGCGCAGTGGCAGCGCCAGGGACGCACGACGCCCGTCGCCGTCAACCTCTCGGCGCACGACGTCACGTCGCCCACGGTCGTCCTGCTCATCGAGGACCTGCTGCTCGAGCACGACGTCCCGGCCGAGCTCCTCGAGGTCGAGATCACGGAGACCGCGCTGGTCACGGAGCCCTCGCGCATCGTCCCGGTCCTCGAGCGCCTGTCCGCGCTCGGCGTGCAGGTCGCGATCGACGACTTCGGGATCGGCAACACGTCGATCTCCCAGCTGCTCGACCTGCCCGTCGACCAGCTCAAGATCGACCGCCGCTTCGTCACCGGGTTGACCGCGTCGAGCCTGCCGTCGAGCGGGCGCGGGTCGGGCGTCGTCGTCAAGGCCATGGTCGACCTCGCGCACTCGTTCGGCCTCACGGTCGTGGCCGAGGGCGTCGAGGACGCGGCGACCGCCGAGATGCTGCGGAGCCTCGACGTCGACCAGGCGCAGGGCTACCACTACGCCCAGGCGCTGCCCGCCGACGAGCTCCCCGACCCCGCGCCGACATCGGTGTCGACCGCGCTCGCCGGGGTGCCCCGGCCCGCACGCCCGGTGGCCTCCGTGTAGCCCCGAGCCCACCCGAACCGGTCCACACCGGCCCAGGACGGCGCGCACCCGCCCAGACCGTCCGATCCCCGCACGAAGTCGTGCAGAAACGCTCAAGTCGCCCGGACGTCCTGCCGATGAGCCCCACGACCCCCACCGGGACCCCGCACCGCGCGGCCCCACCTCGATGAAAGGCACCCCGAGACCGATGGACGAGCTCCTCATGGAGATGGTCGACCCCCGCCCCCAGCGCCACGACGCCGCCCGGCGCCGACGGCTCGTCTCGACGGTCGTGATCCTCGGCCTCGCCGGGGTCGGCGTGACCGCCCTGACGACCGCGGCCCTGTTCACCGACAACGAGGCGGTCGCCGGGAACGGCATCACGACCGGCACGATCGACCTCGCCGCGTCCGCGCCCGACTTCGTGGTGCCGAGCGGGGGGCTCGCGCCGGGGGACGCGGTGCTCGCCGAGGTCACGGTGCGCAACGGCGGCTCGCTGCGCTACCGCTACGCCGTCCGCTACCAGGCGAGCGACGTCGACACCGCGTCGGGCACCGCCGACCACGCGCCCGACGCCGAGGCGACGGAGGCGCGCCTGTCCGCGCAGCTCCAGCTCCGCCTCTACGCCGGGGTCACGTGCACGCGCGCCGGGACGGACGGCGCCGAGCCGCTCGCCCGCGCCGGGCACGTCGACGGCGCCGGCGCGCTCGCGACCGACGGGTGGACCCGCCTGCTGGGCGACCCGACGAGCCTCGCGCAGCCCGGCGACCGTGACCTGCCCTCGCAGGAGTCGGAGACGCTGTGCGTGCGCCTCGACCTCGCGCAGGACGCGGGCAACGAGTACCAGGACACGTCCAGCTCGATCTCGCTGCGGTTCGACGCGGAGCAGACGACCAACAACTCGTGAGCACGACGACCCGGCCGTTCGGTACGACCGCGCCCGCCGACGAACCTGTCGGCGGGTCGCGGGGTGCCGGCGTGCCCCGGGTCGGTCCGCCCTCGGTCCCCACGCCGCGGCTCACGTCGGCGCCCGGGTCCGGGCCCACGGCGACGCCCGCGCAGCCCGCTCCCGCGCCTGCGCCGTCGCCTCCGCCCGCGTTCCGGCCGCCCGCTCGTGGGCCTCGTCCGCCGGGGCACGCGCGGGCACGCCGGCCGGGGCTCCCGCCGCTGCTCGCGCGCGCGGCCGCCCCGGCCGGGACACGCTCCCGGCCCACCACCGCCACCACGCCGGCCATCGGGCTGGAGGCGGTCGCCTCGGCGGCGCGGGCGCAGGAGCTCGCGGGCGGCTCGTGGGTCCCCGGCACCGCCCGGACGCGGACGGCCGCGCGGTGGTTCCCCACCTTCACCCGCGCGCTGCGCGCCCTCGGCCGGCCCCGCGCCGCCCGGGGGGCCGCGCCGCACAGGGCGCAGTGGACGCCGGCCAACCTCGCGCGGGTGCCGCGCAGCTGGCGCCGGCGTCTCGTCACGGCGGTCGCGTGGCTCGTGGTCGTGGTGTGCGCGACGGCGTACGCGGTCTCGCTGCTCGTCCCGCTGTGGTTCCAGCTGCACGACCAGCGCGTGCTCATCGTGACGTCCGGCTCGATGTCCGGGACCGAGTCGGGCGGCTTCGACGCCGGCGACGCGGTCATCATGCGGCGCATCACCGACCCGTCCCAGCTGCGGGTCGGTCAGGTCGTGTCGTTCTGGCCCCCGGGCTCCGACGCGCTCGTCACGCACCGCATCGTCGCGCTGCACTACCTGCCGGTGCTGCGCCAGGACGAGGCCACCGGCCGCATGCTCCCGACGCGCGACCCGGTCACCGGCGAGCTCGTGGAGCGCCCGTTCATCGTGACGAAGGGCGACGCCAACCCCGCGCCCGACCCGGACGCGACGCCGCTGTCCCGCGTGCGAGGCGTGGTGCTCGACGTCTACCCGGGCTGGGGGTGGGTCCTCGCGTGGGCCCGCTCGGCGGAGGGCCGGTTCGCGATGCTCGTGCCGCCGCTCGTCGCGCTCGCCGTCATGGAGGTCCAGTCGCTGCTCGACAGCCGACGAGCCCCCCGCCCGCCGCGGCACCGAGGGAGGACGCAGGATGACCTCCTCCTCGGCTGACCCCCGCGACGCACGGGGCCGGGTGCTGCGCCTCGTCGCCGCGTCGCTCGTCGTGGCCGGTGCGCTGCTCGGCACGGCGGCGGCCGCTCCCGGCTCCACGTCGGCGGTGTTCACCGACACCGAGACGGTCGTCACGACCGTGCGGACGGTGCCCGACTTCGACGCCCCGCGCACGCCGCCCGCACCGGCGCCCACCGCGACGCCGACGGCCACCCCGACCCCCACGACGCCGCCCGCACCGGCGTCGTCCCGGGACGACCTCCGGGCTCCGCGCGAGGGCCGCGGCCGCTGAGCCGGGACGCCCGCTCCGCCCCGCCGGGTCCAAGCAGCGTCAGTCCTGCGCGTCGCCCCGCCGGACCCGAGCCGCGTCAGGCCCGCGCGTCGTCCCGACGCACCGCGAGCACGGTCACGTCGTCGGCCCGCGCGCGCCCCTGCGCGTCCGCCAGGCGCAGGACCGCGTCGACCGCTCCCTGCGCCGACGTGACGCCGCGCAGCGCGTCGTGGACCGCAGGGAAGGAGTCAGCGCTGTTCCGGAAGCGCTCGACGAGCCCGTCGCTGAACGTCACGAGCAGGTCCCCGGGCGCGAGGTGGACCGTGCGCTCGGTGGTCTCCGGCACGGGCAGCACGCCGAGCGGAAGGCCCGACGCCGTCAGCCGGGTGCTCGTGCCGTCGGGGTGCACGACGAGCGTCAGGCCGTGGCCCGCGTCGGCGTAGGTCACGTCACCGGTCTCCCGGTCGAGGTGCGCGTGGAAGCTCGTCGCGAGGAAGCCGGTCGCGTGCAGGTCGGTGTGCAGCACGGCCCCCGCCTCGCCGAGCGCCTGCGCGACGCCCGCCTGACGGGACGCGACGCGCAGCACGGCGCGCACCGACGCCGCCATGATGCTCGCGGCGGGCCCGGTGCCGAGCACGTCGACGATGCTCAGCGTCAGCCCGGCCGGAGTCGGCGACCAGTCGAAGAAGTCCCCGCCCACGCCGGCGGCGACGCACGCCCCGGCGACGCCGTACCCGGGGACGTGCGGCGCCTCGCGCGGCAGGAGGCCGGCCTGGACCTGGGTGGCCCGCTCGAGCTCCTGCTCGACGGCCATCTGCGCCTCGACCCAGTGCGCGAGGTCGCGCAGCAGCGCCTCCTGCTCGGGCCCGAACTCGCGGGGTCGGACGTCGACGAGGCACAGCGCGCCGACCCGGTGCCCGCCGGGGGCCATGAGCGGCTGACCCGCGTAGAAGCGCACGTGCTCCGCGCCCGCGACGCGCGGGAGGTCCGCGAACCGGGGGTCGAGCGTCGCGTCGGGGACGACGAGCATGCGGTCCTCGGTGACGGTCGTCGAGCAGAACGTCTGCTCCCGGGGCAGCACGCCACCGGGGTCACCCGCCTTGTGGACGGTCCGCGTGCGGTCGACCAGGGTCACGAGCGCCGTCGGGACCTCGAAGAGCCGCCGCGCGAGCCGGACGACGTCGTCGAAGCGCCGGTCCGGTCCGGAGTCGAGCACCCCCAGCCGGTGCAGCGCCTCGACCCGCTCCGCCTCGCTCGCGTGCACCCGGACCCCCGCTTCCTCCGTAGACAGACCACCGGCTCCCCCATCGGCCGGCGTGCGTCGGACATGAGGGTTCTGGCCGCGAGCCGGGCGGGGGTGGGCGCGGCGCTGCGCGGGTCGGGCGGAGGTGGGCGCGGCGCGGGTCGGGTCGGGCGGAGGTGGGCGCGGCGCGGGTCGGGCGGAGGTGGGCGCGGCGCGCGTCGGGCGGGCACGGCGCCGGCCGGACGGGCGGGCTGGGGGTGCCCGACGACGGTCGGCCGTCAGTCCACGACGGCGCTGCGACGCTCGAGCAGCACGACGTCGCGCCAGACGCCGTCGCGCCGACCGATGCGCTCGCGGACCCCGACGACCCGGAACCCGTGCCGCTCGTGCAGCGCGAGCGACGCGATGTTCTCCCGGAACACCCCGGACTGCACGGTCCAGATCCCCGCGGCCTCGGTGCTCGCCACGACCGCGCGCACGAGTGCCCCGCCGACGCCGCGGCCGTGGGCCCGGGCGGCCACGTAGACCGAGAGCTCGACGACCCCCGCGTACGCCGCGCGGCTGCTGACCGAGGCGACCGCCGCCCAACCGAGCACCCCGTCGGTCCCGTCCAGCGCGACGAACCGGTGCGCGGCGCTGTGCCGGGCGTCCCACTCGTCCCACGTCGGGACCTGCGTCTCGAACGTCGCGTTCCCGGCGCGCATCCCCTCGTCGAACACCCCGAGGACCCCGCGCGCGTGGGCGGGGGTCAGGGGCAGGACGCGAACGGCCGGGCGGTTGGCGGTGCCGTCGGCGGACGACGCGCCGCGGTCGGTCGACGAGGTCTCGTGGGGCACGGCGACATCGTCGCACCGGCCGGCCGCGGTCGACGTCGGCACGGCGCCGGTCGGGAGCGACCGGCGCGCGTCGACGTCGGCCCGCGTCCCGTCGGTGTCCGCCGGCGTCGCCCGGGGGCGGCCCGGGGGCGGCCCGGCGTCGGCCGGTGTCAGCCGGCGGTGTCGGCCCGCGCGTCGGCGGGCGTCACGCGCAGGTCGTCGAGCAGGAACAGGAACGCGCGCGCGTACGGGTTGTCGCCGACCTCGCGGCGCACGACCTCCCAGTCGATCTGCTCGCGCAGCGCCCGCGCGACGGGCAGGAGCCGGGAGAAGTCGCAGTAGTGCTCGCCGAGCACGCGCAGCTTGCTCGAGAGCACGTCGGTCGCGCTCAGCACCGGCATGCGCACCGCGAGGACCTCGATGCGGTCGGCCCGCTCGAACATCCCGTCGTCCACGGCCTCGCCCGTCATCCGGAAGAGGATGTCGATGAGCTCACCCTTGTGGAACGCCTTGAACAGCCAGTCCTCGGCGGGGTCGATCACCTCGAGGCCCGCCTCTGCGATGGCCACCCGCGCGACGTCCGCGTCCTCCTCACGGATGAGGAAGTCGGCGTCGTGGTCGGGTTCCGGCGCACCCCGGGCCCACGCGGCGTACCCGCCGCACAGGGCGTACGGGATGTCGGCCTGGCCGAGCGCCACGGCAACGAGCCGCAGTCCGTCGTGCATCGCCTCGCGATCGTCGATGGGCATGCCACGGGTCTACACGACCGCGTGCGGCCCCGCAGTGCGAGGGCAACAATCGGTGCGATGCGACTCGCGACCTTCAACATCCTGCACGGGCGGTCGCTCACGGACGGCGAGGTGGACCTCGACCGGTTCGGGGCGGCCGTCGCCCGGCTCGACGCGGACGTGCTCGCCCTGCAGGAGGTCGACCGCGACCAGCCACGCTCGCACGGCGCGGACCTCACGGCCGTCGCGGCCGAGGCGATGGGGGCGCCCGAGCACCGGTTCGTCGCGACGCTCGCCGGCACCCCGGACCTGTGGTCGGCCGCGGACGGGGAGCTCCAGCCCAACACGGCGAGCTACGGCATAGCGCTGCTCAGCCGGCACCCGGTCCTGTCGTGGCACGCGATGGCGCTGCCGGCGCTCACGCGCAGGGTCCCGGTCGTGTTCCCCGGGCAGCGCGTGCCGTCGATGGTGCAGGACGAGCCGCGCGCCGCGCTCGCCGCCGTGATCGAGGTTCCGGGCGACGACGGCGGGCGCCCCGTCGCCATGACGGTCGTCTCGACGCACCTCAGCTTCATCCCCGGCTGGAACTCCCGCCAGCTCCGCCACCTCGTGCGCGACCTGCGCGGCGTCCCGCGGCCCGTCGTGCTCATGGGCGACCTCAACCTCGAGGGCGACCGGGCCGCACGCGTGAGCCGGTGGCGTCCGCTGACCAGCACGAACACGTTCCCGCTCGAGAACCCGAACCGGCAGCTCGACCACGTGCTGGCGGACGGACCGATCGAGGCCACCGCGCTCGGCCGGGCGCTCGACACCGGGCTCTCGGACCACCGCGCGCTCGTCGTCGACGTGGCGCTCGTGGGCGAGCCGGACCACAGCGCGCACGCGAGCCGGCACCTCTGAGCCGGCGGCCCGGGCGCGGTCGGGCGAGCGGGCCGGCTCCGACGTCGGGCGCGTCCCGGTCCGGTCGCTGACCCCTCGGCCCGGCTCAGGGACGCCACCGCACGCACTCCGCCGCCTGCGGCCACACGACCGTCGCCGTCCCGAGGCGTCGGCGCTCGGCGTCGACGATCGCCCACGCCGCGTCGAGCACCCGCCGGCGCTCCGCGGCCGGGAGCACCGCGACGCCCGAGTGCGTCCCGAGGAGCCCGCGCACGTCGTCGGGCGTCACGTGCCGGTCCCAGAGGACGTCGACGGTCTCCACCTCGTCCGCGGGCACGCCGACCGCGCGGCGCACGGGGTCGCGGAACCCGGTGCGCGCGCGGTCGGGGTCGAGCTCCGCGAGCGCGGCGGTCCAGCCCGTGCGCGGCCGCGGCCCGGTCCAGACGAGCCCGAGCCACCCCCCGGGGCGCAGCACGCGCCGGACCTCGGCGACGGCGGCGTCGGGGCGGAACCAGTGCCAGGCCGTCGCGACGAGCACCGCGTCGACGCTCGCGTCGGCGAGCGGCAGGCGCTCCGCCCCGGCGAAATGGGCCTCGGCGGCGGGGTGCCGGCGGCGCAGGACGTCGAGCATGGCAGGGTCCGGCTCGACCGCGACGACGCCGAGGCCACGCTCGAGCAGCTGGCCGGTGAGCTTTCCGGTCCCGGCGCCGACGTCGGCGACCCGGACCGCTCCCGGGGGGACGAGCCAGTCGACGGCGTCGTCCGGGTAGCGGGGGCGCCACCGCTCGTACTCCTCGGCGGAGGAGCCGAAGGCGCCGGCGCGGCGAGGGTCGAGCGCGGGGGCGCGGTCGGGTCCTCCGGGGCCGTCGGCGGTCACGCCGTCCGACGCTAGCCCTGGACCGGGTCGAGGCCCAGGGTCAGGACGGCGTGCGCGCCGACAGCAGCGTGAAGGAGAGGAGCTCGCCGCCGTCCGCCTCCAGCATCGTCAGCACCGTGTCGGGGGTCCCGGCGTCCGGCCCCTCCCCCGCGGGCCGCAGCGCGGCGACCGCGCGCTGCCACCGCAGCCAGTCGTCCCAGCCGCCGTCCTGCAGGCGCGCGACGACCTCGGTGACCAGCCCGGTCACCTCCCAGTGGAACCGCCACCACTCCGGGGTGTGCCACGCGAGCGCCTCCCAGCCGACGCACGCGTCGACGTGCGGTGGGACCGCACCGAGGTCACGCACCTCGCGGCGCAGCGCAGGCGTGGCGACCCCGAGCCGCCCGCCCGGCACGAGCAGGCGCGTGAGGTGCGGCAGGTAGTGCTCGGACGTGCCGAAGTACTCGAACGCGTCGACGCACACGACCGCGTCGAAGCTCGCGGGCTCGAACGGCAGGGCGTGCGCCTCCGCGCGGACCGCCCGGGCCCGGTCGCCGACGCCGGCGGCCTCGAGCACGGCGGTGACCTCCGCGGGGTCGACCCACAGGTCCGCGGCGACGACCTCGACGCCGAGCTCGCGCACGAGGAACACCGACGTCGCGCCGCGTCCCGAGCCGAGGTCGAGCACCCGCATCCCGGGCCGCAGGTCGAGGTCGTGGCACAGGTCCTCGAGCAGCCAGAGCGGGTTCGGCCCCATGTCGAGCCCGACGAGCCACCGGGGGTCGTACGCCGAGGAGAGCGGGTAGCGGTCGGGGCGCACGAGCGCGGCCAGCGCGTCGTCGGCGGTCGGGGGGCGGCTCACGGGCACAAGGAACCACCGCGGCGGACGGGCCGGCAACCGTATTGTCGCGCCGCGGCGTGCCCGGGCTGCGGGCCTCGCCCGGGGTGCCGTCGCACGACGCCGTCGCCCCTCGCGCCGTCGCCCGCGTGCGTCGCGACGCGTGCCGACGGCCGGGCGCCACCGTCCCCGCGCGGCGCGGTCGTCGCTACTCCGTCGACTCCGCCTCGAGCTGCTCGGCCTGCGCGAGCCGGACGCCGTGGCTGCGTGGCGGGGCCTTGATGCCGACCACCATGTCCACGATCTCGATGTACTGCGCCTTCGCGCCCATGCGGAACTCGGTCGCGGCCGCGTGGATCTGCTCGAGGGTGTCGGCCTCGACGATCGTCACCTGGTCGTACTTGGTCGTGAGCCCGCTCGTGACCACGTGGGTCAGCAGGTCGGAGAACTTCTCGAGGCTGTCCGCGTGGCTCTTGGACACCTCGTGGATCCCCTTGCGCCCGAGCGCGAAGTACTCGGGGCTGATCTTCATGAAGAGGAATCCGATGTACTTGTTCTTCGCTCCGAGCCGGTGCATCGCGGCCTCCCCGGGTCCATGGAGGGCGGCTTCCCCCGTCGACCACGCTGCTCGCGGGCGTCGCGCGCGGCAAGGACCGGGCGGCGTACCCGTTCGCGCACGCGGTCGCGCCGATCGGGCACCCCGGCGGCCGCGGCCCGGCGGGGACCCGCGCGCACCGGCCCGGTGCTCAGCCGGTCCCCGCGCGCACGAGCCCTGTCTCGTAGGCGAGCACGACGGCCTGCACCCGGTCGCGCACGGCGAGCTTCGCGAGGATCCGCCCGACGTGCGTCTTGACGGTGGCCTCGGAGAGGAACAGCCGCTCGGCGATCTCGGCGTTGGAGTCCCCGTCGGCGACGCAGCGCAGCACCTCGACCTCGCGCGGGGTGAGGTCCGCCAGCCGGGGGTGCGGCGCGTCGGCGGCGTCCCCGGGCTCGGGCATCCGGTCCGCGAACATCTCGAGCATGCGCCGCGTGACGCGCGGGGACACGACGGCGTCGCCGGACGCGATCGTGCGCACTGCGGTGACGAGGTCGGACGGCGCGGCGTCCTTGAGCAGGAACCCGCTGGCCCCGGCCCGCAGCGCCGCGAACGCGTACTCGTCGAGGTCGAACGTCGTGAGGATGAGCACGCGCACGTCCGGGTGGGCCTCGACGATGCTCCGGGTGGCCTCGATGCCGTTGACGCGCGGCATCCGCACGTCCATGACGACGACCTCGGGCCGCAGCGGACCGACCTGCTCGAACGCGGCCCGCCCGTCGCCGGCCTCGCCCACGACCTCGATGTCGCCCGCGCTCTCGAGCACGAGCCGGAAGCCCATGCGCACCAGCGCCTGGTCGTCCACCAGCAGGACCCTCGTCATGCGTCTCCCTCCTCCGACGGCAGCACCGCGCGGACGCGCCAGCCCCGACCGTACGGCCCGGCCTCGACGTCGCCGCCGAACGCGGCGGCGCGCTCGCGCATCCCGACGAGCCCGCGCTGCGACCCGGGGCTCGCGTCGACCGGCAGGGTCGGGCCCTGGTCGGTCACGACGACCTCGACCGTGCCGGCGTCGCGGCGCACCGTGACGTCGACGGCCGGGGTGCCGGGCGCGTGGCGCAGCACGTTGGTCAGCGCCTCCTGCACGACCCGGTAGACCGCGAGCTGACGGTTCGCGTCGAGCTCCTGGAGGTCGGTGTCCGCGAGCCCCGTGGTCCGCACCGTCAGCCCTGCGGACCGGAACCGCTCGACGAGCGTGCCGAGGTCGACGCTGCCCGGCTGGGGCTCGAAGGGGGTCGCGTCGTCGCCGCGCACCGCGTCGGGGCTGCCGGTGCGCACGTCTCCGGGGCGCGGGTCCCCGGGGCGTCCGTCGCCGGGACCGGGGTCCCCCGGCCGCGCCGCCGCGATCGCGGGAGCAGGAGACCCGTCGTCGTGCAGGACGCCCAGCACGCGCCGGACGTCCCCGAGCGCGGCCCGGCCGGTGGCCACGAGCTCGTCGAGGGCCTCCCGCGAGCGGTCGGGCGCCCAGTCGACGGCCGCACGTGCCCCGCCGCCGAGGGCGATCATGACCGAGATGCTGTGCGCGACGACGTCGTGCATCTCGCGCGCGATGCGGGCGCGCTCGGCGGCCTGGACCAGCTGCGCGCGCTGCTCCTGGTCGCGGGCGAGCGCGTTCGCCTGCTCGACGAACGCCGCGAGGTGCAGGCGCTGGTTGCGCACGCCGGTGCCGGCGGCGACCGCGAGGAGCGCGAGCACGAGCACGGGCGCGGCGGTCTGGTACCAGACCGCGCTCTGCAGGAACAGGCCGGCCCGCGCCTCGCGGGTCGCCGCCTCGAGGTCGGTCCCGAGCGCCGGGTCGACGCCCATCGCGATCGCGCCGACCGTCGCGGGGAGGTCGAGGACGCGCGCCGCGACGAGGCAGGCGCTCACGGTCGCGGCGGCGGTGGCCCACGTGACCCGCGGCGGCGCGGAGGTCGCGACCGCGTACAGCGCGAGCGCGAGCCCGAGCTCGAAGCCGGACGTCGCCCCGGTGGCCGCGAGCGCCAGCACACCCAGGACCCCCATCACCGCGGCGACCAGCACGGGCCGGCGACGCCGCCACATCAGCGCCCCGGCACCCGCGAGCATCAGCGCGAGGAGCACCGACTGCATCTGCAGGACGCGCTCGCCGCCGAGGTACGCGGAGAGCGCGTACATCGAGTCGGCCCCGAGCCCGATGAGCGCGGACCACCCCAGGAAGACGAGCGCGACGAGCGCGTCCGTCACGACGGGGTGCCGCTCGAGGAACCGGCGCACGGGCCCGCGGCGGCGGGCGGACTGCTCGGTGAACACCGGGGCCGGCGTCGGCCGCCCCGCACGCGCCCCGCCCTGGCTCCCGGCTGCCCCCACCGGAGCACTCTCCCAGGTCGGTCCGGACGTCGCAGCGAGGCGGCGGGTGACGTCGGTCGGCGCCGCAGGGCGACCGCTCGCACCGGGCGCCGCACCCGGGCGGGCAGCCACCAGGCCGCCCGCCCCCGCGACGAGGGTCACGCTCACGCGTCGCGCCGGCGCAGCAGGACCCCGGCGACGACCAGCACGACGGCGACCCAGGCGAGCAGCACGCCGTAGCCCTGCCACGGCGTCAGGTCCGTGGTGCTCGACACGGTGATGACCGAGCCGACCTCGTCGGCCTGCAGGAGCCGGCTGCCCGCGCTCGCCGGGAGGTGCGCGGCGAGCGTCTGGATGGGCGCCCACGGGATCGACGCGAGCGCGTTCTCGACGACCAGGAGCAGGCCGAGCACCGCGGCGATGCCCGCGGCGGAGCTGCGCACGAGCGCGCCGACGCCGAACGCGAGCGCCGTCACGGCACCCAGGTAGAGCGGGACGCCGAGCACGATCCGCAGGTCCTGGCCGCGCGTGAGGTCGACCGACATGCCGGTGGCCCCGAACCACGGGGAGCTGGCGGCCCAGGCGGCGAGGACGGCGACGAGCGAGGCGGCCATGACCGCGAGGACGGTCACGAGCAGCTTCGCGGCCAGCGCGGGGACACGGGTCGGCGCCGCGGCGAACGTCGAGCGGATCTGCCCGGTGCCGTACTCGCCGGCGACGGAGAGCACCCCCAGCGTGCAGAACACGAGCTGCGCGAGCGCCACCCCGGACGTGACGTAGACGGCGCCCACGAGGTAGGGGCTGCCGACCGCCTCGGGCACGGCGGAGATGCTCGACATGCGCGAGGCCGCGAAGGCCGGGACGACGAGGGCGCCGAGCACGAGCGTCCACCACGTCGAGCGCAGCGAGCGCAGCTTGACCCACTCGGCGGCGACGAGCCGGGGGAAGGTCGACGGGTGCACGGCCACGCGCCGGCGGGAGGGCGCGGCAGCGCCGGGGGCGACGAGGGCGGTCATCGGTGGGCTCCTGAGGTGGGACGGGTCGGCCGGGCGAGGACGGTCGCGTCGGGGGCGTCGGCCGAGGTCGAGCGGTACTCGACCTCGGAGGCGGTGAGCTGCAAGTAGGCGTCCTCGAGCGAGCTCTGCACGGGCGTGAGCTCGTGCAGGACGAGGCCGGCGTGGGCCGCGACGGCGGCGACCTGGGGCGCGGGGAGGCCCGTGACCTCGATCAGGTCGTGCGCGACGGACGTGACCTCGGCCCCGGGCTGACGGGCGAGCACCGCCTCGAGCTCCGCGGCGGACGGGGTCCGCACCCGGACGGTCGTCGAGGTGGCGCGGCCGACGATCTCCTGGACCGGCGCGTCGGCGATGAGGCGACCCCGCCCGACGACGATCAGGTGGTCGGCGGTCAGCGCCATCTCGCTCATCAGGTGCGAGGACAGGAAGACCGTCCGGCCCTCGGCGGCGAGCCCGCGCAGCAGGTGGCGCACCCACAGCACACCCTCCGGGTCGAGGCCGTTGACGGGCTCGTCGAGGATGAGCGTCTGCGGGTCGCCGAGCAGCGCCGAGGCGATGCCGAGCCGCTGGCCCATGCCGAGCGAGAACGTCCCGGCCCGCTTCTTCGCCACCGACGCCAGGCCGGTGGCCTCGATCACCTCGTCGACCCGCCGCGCGTCGATGCCGTGCGTCGTGGCCTGCGCGAGCAGGTGGCTGCGGGCGGACCGGCCGGTGTGCACGGCCTTCGCCTCGAGCAGCGTGCCGACCTCGCCGAGCGGCGCGCGGTGCCGGGCGTACGGCGTGCCGTTGACGGTCACGGTCCCGGCCGTGGGCCGGTCGAGGCCCACGATCATCCGCATCGTCGTGGACTTGCCGGCGCCGTTGGGTCCGAGGAACCCGGTGACCCGCCCGGGCCGGACCGTGAAGGTCAGCCCGTCGACGGCGGTCTTGTCGCCGTACCTCTTCGTGAGCCCTGTGGCCTCGATCATGTGTCCTCCTGCGTTCGGTGTGCTTCGAACGTAGGAGCGGGCGCCCGGCGTGGGGACGGCCGCCGGGACCACATCGTCCCGGCCGCGCCGTACGCCGCGAGGATGACGCCGTACCCCGCGCGGCGGCGTCGGCCCGGCACGCGCGCAGCAACGCGCAGCCGTCCGGCCGGCACGGGCCGGCACGGCCGGCACGGGCCCTGCCCGGACACGACGAGGGGTGACGCCGTACCCGGCGCCACCCCTCGTCCGCACCGGCGCGAGCCGGTCGTCGGGTGCTACTGCTGCGGCGCGAGCCGGAAGCCGGCCGCCGCGTCGGTGCCCTCGGCGTCGAGCTGCTGGTCGGCGAGCGCGTCGGTGGTCTCCGGGGAGACGTACACGGTGGCACGGCCCGCGGTCACGACGTCGTCGCCGGGGGTGGGGGCCGCGACGAGCGCGAGCTCGAGCGAGCCGGCGCGCTCGGTGGACTCCGCGATGCGGAGCCCGCCGGTGTCGGGGAGGCCGGCCTGCGTGGTCAGGTCCTCGACGGCGCTGCGGGCGTTCTCGGTCAGGGTGAGCACGGGTGCTCTCCTCTCGTTGCCGGTGAGGACGCCGGCCGTCACGGCCGTCTCGGCCGGTCGGTCGGCGCCTTCGGTCCGTTCCACCGTCACAAGGCCCGGTGGAGGCTGCAACCGGGCGTCCACGCAGCGAGACCCCCCGCGAGGGCCCCGGCGAGCGCGGCGCCGGCCGGTCGCGGAGGGCCGACCGCGACACGACGGAGCGCTCCGGGACGACCTCCGCCCGGTCGCCGACCGTCAGCGGACCGGCCCTGGCGGGCCGGCGAGCCCGGCCCGTGACGGGCGACGCGCGGTCGCCGGGGAGGTCGACAGACTCGATGAGAATGTCGCCACGAACCGTTTACATCGTTGACCGAAACATGTCGAATCCATATGTTAGCGGTCACATCCGACGAACCGGGCACCTCGCGGGATCGAGCACGCCCGGCATGGACGTCCGCGACACCGACGTCGCCGACCCGGACCGGACGCCGCCCCCCGCGGTGTCCCCGACGTGCAGGAGCCCTCATGCCCGGCAGTCCTCCCCGCCCGACCAGCGACCACCGCCCCACCCCGACCCGTTCCCTGCGTCGCCTCGCCGCCACCGTCGCGACCGCCGCGCTCGCCGCGGGCGCACTCCTCACGATCGCCCCGACCGCGCAGGCCGCCCCGCCCACGCTCGTCGGCGTGCAGTCGGGGCGCTGCCTCGAGGTCCGCGACAACAGCACCACCGCGGGCGCCGCCGTCCAGATCTGGGACTGCAACGGCGTCGCCGGGCAGGGCTGGACGCTGACGTCCGCCGGCGAGCTCCGCACGCACGACGGCACCCGCTGCCTCGACGCGTTCGAGTGGGGCACCACGGCCGGCACCGCGCTGATCTCGTGGAGCTGCACCGGCAGCGAGAACCAGAGGTTCGCGTGGGGCGCGAACCGCTCGCTCGTGCACCAGCGCTCGGGGCTGTGCGTCGACGTCACCAGCGCGCGCACGGCCAACGGCACCGCCGTCGCGCTGTGGACGTGCAACGGCCGGACCAACCAGCAGTGGACCGCGGGCGGCACGACCCCCACGCCGGCTCCGACGACCGCCCCGACGGGCGGAACGGGCACGCCGCCCGCCACCTACCCCCGGCCGGGAGCCGTCACCGGGAGCATCGGCGCGCACGACCCGACGGCCGTCAAGCGCCCGGACGGCACCTACCTCGTCGCCACGACCGGACGGGGGATCCCGCTGAAGACCTCGCGTGACCGCACCTCGTGGACCGCAGCCGGCTCGGCGTTCCCGAACGGCACGCCGTGGACGTCGCAGCACACCACCGGCGACGTGTGGGCCCCCGACCTGTCCTACCGGAACGGGCAGTACTGGCTGTACTACTCCGCGTCGTCGTTCGGGACGAGCAAGTCGGGCATCTACCTCGCGACCAGCCCGAGCGGCGACGCCGGGACGTGGACCAACCGCGGCCTGGTCGTCAGCACGACGGCGTCGAGCAACTACAACGCGATCGACCCCGACCTCGTGACCGACGCCCAGGGCCGGGTGTGGATGAGCTTCGGGTCGTTCTGGTCCGGCCTCAAGCTCATCGAGATCGACCCCGCGACGGGCCTGCGGTCCGGCACCGCGATGCACTCCATCGCGTCGCGCAGCGCGGGCATCGAGGCGCCCGACATCGTCCACCGCGGCGGGTACTACTACCTGTTCGTGTCGTTCGACGCGTGCTGCAAGGGCGCCCAGAGCACGTACCGCGTCGCGGTCGGCCGCTCGACCTCGATCACCGGGCCGTACGTCGACCGCAACGGCACGCGGATGACGAGCGGCGGCGGCACTGAGGTGCTCGCGGGTCGCGGGTCGATCCACGGGCCCGGCCACTCCGCCGTCCTCGCCGACACCGACGGGGACGTGCTCTTCTACCACTACTACACGGACTCGGGCGCGCCCCAGCTCGGCATCAACCTGATCGGCTGGGACGCCGCCGGCTGGCCGTACGTGTACTGACGGCGTTCCGGGCGCCCCCGCCCGGCCCACGACCGACCTCGGAACCACAACGGGCGGCAGCCGGACCGGCTGCCGCCCGTCGGACGCAGGTGCGCAACGGCAGACGCCTCACGGCGCGGGGCCGCTCGTGGCGGCGAAGGTCGAGCCCGGGCCGGTGTTCCCGGCTCCGCGAGATGGGCGTCCGACCAGTTCAGCGGGACCAACCGCCCCGCACCGGGAGGAACCCGGCACGGCGCGGCTCCCGGCGTGGGACTGGTCGCGCAGCACCCCGATCCGCTGGTTACCGTCGGCGCATGGGGGGAGCAACGCACAGCAGGACCGGGCAGGTCGCGGAGGACGAGCGCGTCGCCGCAGTCCGCCGCCTCGGCGTGCTCGACACGCCGCCCGAGGAACGGTTCGACCGCGTGGCCCGCCTCGCGCAGCAGCTCTTCCACGTGCCCAACGCGATGGTCTCGCTCGTCGACGCCGACCGGCTCTTCTACAAGGCGCACATCGGCACGGAGCTCCAGCAGATCCCGCGCCGGCACTCGTTCTGCTCGATGGCGATCGCGGAGCCCGCGACGTTCGTCGTCGAGGACGCGTCCGCCGACCCCCGCTACAGCGCCAACCCCTACGTCGCGGGCGACCCGCGGCTGCGGTTCTACGCCGGGCAGCCGCTCGTCGCACCCGGCGGCCACCGCGTCGGCACCCTGTGCGTCGCGGACGACCGGCCCCGGGAGTTCTCCGCGGCCGACCGCGCGCTCCTCGGCGACCTCGCGCGGTGGGTCGAGAAGGAGCTCATCGTCGAGGCCGAGCTGGAGCGTGCCGCGTCGGTGCAGGCCGGGCTGCTGCCCGCCGCTCCCCCGGTGCTCGACGGCTACGAGGTCGCGGGGGCCTGCCTGCCCGCGCGTGCGGTCGGTGGCGACTTCTACGACTGGGACGTCGCCCCCGGGGGCGTCGCGCTGACGATCGCCGACGTCATGGGCAAGGGCATGGGCGCGGCGATCCTCGCCGCCACGGTCCGGGCGGTGCTCCGGGCGAGCGGCCGGGCGCGCGGCGTCGACGGCGCGCTCGCGGACACCCAGGCCGCCGTCGAGCCCGACCTGCTGGGCTCCGGGAGCTTCGTGACCGCGTTCCACGGGCGCCTCGACACCGCGGCGCACGAGCTGTCCTACGTCGACGCCGGGCACGGGCTGAGCGTCGTGCTGACGGGCGACGGTCACGTGCGGCGGCTCGTCTCGACGGGGCCGCCGCTCGGCATCCCGGAGTACCTGGGCGAGCGGCTCGTCACGCGCCTGACCCTCGCGCCGGGCGACCTGCTCGTCACGTTCAGCGACGGGGTCCTGGACGTGCTCGACGGCACGCTCGCGTCGGTCGACCGGGTCGCCGACGCGGTGCGCGGTGCCGCGTCGGCGCAGGAGGCCGTGGACCGCGTCCTGGCCCTCGCGCCCGCGGGCGTCGAGCGGCCCGACGACCTCACGGTCCTCGCGCTCCGCCGTTCGGGGGCGCCCTCGGGCCGGAACGGCGACGCGCCGTCCGGTGGGGGGGCCGACGCGTGAGGCGCCAGCTCGCGCTGCGCGTCGCGGTGCTGCTCGCCGTCACGCTCGGCCTCAACTACACGGTCTGGCGCTGGCTCGAGTCGGTGAACTGGTCGGCGTGGTGGATCGCCGTGCCGCTCGTGATCGCGGAGACGTACAGCTTCATCGACGTCGCGTTCTTCGGGATGACGATGTGGCGCGCGAAGGACCGCGAGACCCCGCCCCCGCCGCCCGAGGGCGCGACGGCGGACGTGTTCATCACGACGTACGACGAGCCCGTCGAGATGGTCATGACGACCGCGCTGGCCGCCCGCGACATCCGCTACCCGCACCAGACGTACGTGCTCGACGACGGCGCGCGCCCCGGGCTCCGGGCCGCCGCCGACGCGGCGGGCATCGGCTACGTCGTGCGCACCGCCGACTGGGCCGACCGGCCGCGCCACGCGAAGGCCGGCAACCTCAACAACGCGATGCTCACGACCGACGGCGAGTTCATCCTCATCCTCGACGCCGACCAGATCCCGGACCCCGCGATCCTCGACCGCACGCTCGGGTACTTCACCGACGACCGCGTCGCGCTCGTGCAGACCCCGCAGTACTTCACGAACGTGCCCGACGCCGACCCGCTCGGCAGCCAGGCGCCGCTCTTCTACGGCCCCATCCAGCAGGGCAAGGACGGCTGGAACGCCGCGTTCTTCTGCGGGTCGAACGCCGTGCTGCGGCGCGACGCCCTCATGCAGCTCGGGCTCGTCGGCTACGTCCGGGAGACCGAGCGGACGGTGCGGGAGGCGCTCAGGGCCGGCTCGACGGTGCTCGCGCGCAGCCGCCGGCGCGAGAGCGACCCGCGCGTGCTCGCGGCGCTCGACGAGGTCGAGCTGGCCGTCCGCGACGCCCAGCGCCGGCTGCACGCGCAGGACCCCATCTCGGAGGTCACGTTCGAGTTCCAGCGCCGGGTCGGCGAGGTGTCCGCGTCGATGGTCACCGCGGACGTCGACGCGATGCGCGCGGACCTCGCCGCGATCTCGGCGATGAGCACCGGGCGCCACGTCGAGGAGACCACGCTGACCGTCGACGACGCGGCGCTGCGCCGGCTCTCGTCGCGCGACTGGTCCCCGCTCGGGGCGATCGAGTCGGTCCGGGCGCTCGTCGCCGCGGTGGACGTCGACCGCTCCGACGAGGCCCAGGCCGTGATGCCGGTCGCGACCGTCTCGGTGACCGAGGACATGGCCACCGCGATGCGCCTCCACGCCCTCGGCTGGCGCACGGTCTACCACCACGAGCGGCTCGCCGACGGGCTCGCGCCCGAGGACCTCGGCACGATGATCACGCAGCGGCTGCGGTGGGCGCAGGGCACGCTCCAGGTGATGCTCAAGGAGAGCCCGCTGACGATGCGCGGGCTGCGCTGGAGCCAGCGGGTCATGTACTTCTCCACGATGTGGAGCTACCTGTCGGGCTTCGCCGCGGTCGTCTACCTCGCCGCACCGATCATCTTCTTGTGCTTCGGCGTCCTGCCGGTGACCGCGTGGACCGTCGACTTCTTCGCGCGGTTCATCCCGTTCCAGCTCGCGAGCCAGCTGCTGTTCGTCGTCGCCGCGCACGGCGTCAAGACGTGGCGCGGTCAGCAGTACTCGCTCGCGCTGTTCCCCGTGTGGATCAAGGCCACGGTGACCGCGACCGCGAACGTGTGGTTCGGCCGGCCGCTCGGCTTCGCGGTCACGCCCAAGGTGCGTCAGGACGGCGGCGGGTCGTGGCGGCTCGTCCTGCCGCAGCTCGTCGCGATGGGCGCGCTCGTCGTCGCCGCGCTGATCGGGCTCGTGCGGTTCGGGCTCGGCTACGCGCCGTGGATGGGCACGTTCGTGAACCTCGCGTGGGTCGCCTACGACCTCGTGGTGCTCAGTGTCATCGTGGAGGCGCTGCGCTACCGCGGCTACACCGGTGGCGCGACCAGCGGCTCCAGCAGCAAGGAAGGGCAGTGACGCGCATGCAGCTCGACAGGGACGTCCGACCCGACGGGATCGCGGTGCTCCGGCCGCGCGGCCGGCTCACGATGGTCGCCGCGAGCGACCTCAAGGCCGTGGTCGACGACGTGGTGGCCCAGGGTCACACCGTCGTGGTGGTGGACCTGCAGGACACCGAGTTCATGGACTCGTCCGGGCTCGGTGCCCTCGTCGGGGGCCTGCGCTCGGCCCGGGCGGCCGGCGGGGACCTGCGCATCGCGCGGCCCTCCACGCAGGTCCGCACGGTGCTCGAGCTCACGACGATGGACCGGGTGCTGCGGCCGCACGCGAGCGTCGAGGACGCCGTCGGTGCCGGCTGACCGACCGGTCGAGACGCGGGTCGAGCACTGCGTCCTGCCCGGCTGCATCGAGCGCGTGCACCACGCGCTGGCCGGGCTGTGGGAGCAGGCGCCCGACGTCCCCGAGCTCGACCGGATGATGTTCGAGACCGCGGTGATCGAGGTCACCGCCAACGTGATCGAGCACGCCGAGCGCGGCGACGACTTCGACGCGGACGTGGTGCTGCGCGTCGAGGACGGGGCGCTCGTCGGCGAGCTGACCGACACCGGCGGCTTCGTCGACGTCGACCTCGACGTGGACCTCCCCGAGGACGACCTCGCCACGAACGGCCGGGGCATCCCGCTCGCGCGCCGGGCGGTGCACGAGATCTCCTACCGGCGCGGCGAGGGGCGCAACCACTGGCGCCTCGTGCGGCACTGGCAGGGTTGACCCGGGACCGCGGGGAGGGGACCCGGCGAGGCCGGGGCACCGCGGAGGGGGGAACCACGTGCAGCTGCCGTACACCTACCGCGTGACGCAGTACGACCCGCGCGACTGGGACTCCGCGGGCCGCTACTCGGGCGACGTCGCGTGGACGAGCGACGAGGGACCGGTCGAGGCCGCGCACGTCGAGGCGGTCGCCTGGTTCCTCGAGGAGCTCGGCGTGACGCACCTCGAGGTCCGCGACCCGATGAGCGAGGGCCTCGACCCCGACGAGGCGCCCCTGCCTCCCGAGCACCCGCTCGCGGGGCTGTTCGGGCGGCGGCTCGAGGGGTACTTCGACGGCGCGCTCGTCGACGTCGCCGGGGCGCAGCTCCTCGTGCGCGTGATGCTGCGCCGGGCCGGGGCCTGGTGCCGGCTCGAGGCGCCCGGTGCGTTCGTGCACGTCTGGTACGAGTCCGTCTACGTCGGGGCCGCGGAGCCGTGCCCGCGCTCCCTGACGCGCGCTCTGGCGGCCGGGCTCGACTGCGAGGAGGTCGCGGCCTCGCCCAACGACCCGGCCCCGACGGACGTCTCCCCGTGGGAGGACCGCCGCGCGGTCGACCCGGCGTTCTGGGCCGAGGTCGACGCGCTGCTGGAGGCGTACGGCGCGGTCATGGTCGAGGAGTGGGGCCCGTGGCCGCGCTGGCACCGGCTCACCACCGAGCACCCGCGGGTCACCCTGCGGCCGCGCGCGCACGTGTTCGTGTGGCCGGACCTGCCCGACGGCGTCGGCGCGGTGCTGGCCTCGCCGCCGGCGCCCGAGCGCGTGGAGAGCCTCGTGTGGGTCGCGGCGGACGGGCGGGCACGCCAGCGCTGGGTCGAGGGCGACGCGCCGCCGGACCTGCGGACGCTGCTCGCGGGCGCGACGCGGGCCGCCTGGCGGGGGCGGACGAACGACCCGCCGCTGCTCGAGGCGTGGCTGCCCGACGCCGACGGCATCATCCGGACGCGGCTGGACTCCTGACCGCACGGCGCGCTGCCGCGTCGAGCTGGGGTCGGCCGCCGCGTGAGCGCCCGGGCGGCGCGACGACCGAGACCGTGACCGGCGGTCCTGACCGCCTCAGGCGGCGGTGACCGCGCCCTGCGCCGGGCTCGAGTGCTCCGCGACCAGCGCGAACACCTGCGGCCCGTCGAGCGTCTCGTCGAGCAGCAGCGCGTCGGCGACGGCCTCGAGCAGCGCGGGGTGGTCGGCGAGCAGCGCGGTCGCGGTGGCGTGCGCGTCCTGGAGCAGCGCGTCGACGTGCGCGTGCGCGCGGGCGGCGACCTCTCCCCCGACCCGGAGCGTGTCGGCGTCGAGCTGCGCGTAGCCGAAGCCGGTCATCCCGTACTGCGTGACCATCGACGTCGCGAGGCTCGTCGCGCTCTGCAGGTCGCCCGAGGCGCCCTGCGTGAACTCGCCGTCGAGGAGCCGCTCCTCGGCGGCCCGCCCGGCCATCGCGACGACGAGCTGGGCGAGGGCCTTCTTGCGCGGCAGGAAGATGTCGTCGCTGCCGCTCATCCACGTGACGCCGCCGGCGGGGCCGCGCGGGACGATCGTGACGGACACCGGGTCGTCGGCGTCGGGCAGCAGCGCCGCGGCGATCGTGTGACCGGCCTCGTGCCACGCGGTGACGCGGCGGTCGAACTCGGTGACCAGCGCGGACGTGCGCGCCCGGCCGAGCGCGACGGTGGCGATCGCGGCCTGGAAGCAGGCGGCGTCCACGAGCGGCTGACCGCGGCGGGCGGCCTCCATGCAGGCCTCGTTCACGACCTGCGCGAGGTCGGCGCCGGACATGCCCGGGGTCTGGCGGGCGACCTGGACGAGGTCGACGTCACCGGCGAGCGGGCGCGAGCGGCCGTGCACCTCGAGGATCAGCGTGCGCCCGCGGCGGTCGGGGTTGGGCACGTGGACCTCGCGGTCGAGCCGGCCCGGGCGGGTCAGCGCGGCGTCGAGGATGTCGGCGCGGTTCGTGGCCGCAAGCACGACGATCTGCGAGCCGCCGAAGCCGTCCATCTCGTTGAGCAGGGAGATCAGGGTGTTCTCGCGCTCGCCGTCGTTGCCGTTGCTGCCCTTGCCGCTGCGGGCCCGACCGACGGCGTCGATCTCGTCGATGAAGATGATCGCGCGCTCGGCCTTGCGGGCCTCGGCGAACAGGTCGCGCACCCGGCGCGCACCGACGCCCACGTAGGTCTCGACGAAGTCGGAGCCCGCGAGCGCGAAGAACGGGACGCCGGCCTCGCCTGCGACGGCGCGCGCGAGCAGGGTCTTGCCGGTCCCGGGGGGGCCGACGAGCAGCGCACCGCGCGGCCGGGTCGCGCCGACCGCCTCGAAGCGCGCGGGGTCCCGCAGGAACTGGACCATCTCGCGGAGCTGGTCGACGGCCTCGTCGGCGCCCGCGACGTCGGCGAACGTCACCGTGGGGACATCGCCGGACGTGAGCGCCTTCTTCCGGGTCGCGCCGAGGACGCCCGGGTTGAGGACGCGCACGAGGAGGAGCAGCAGCCCGAGCACGAGCACGACGGGGAAGACGCGGAGCGCGACCTCCGCGAGGGGACCCTGGTCGGTGCCGTCGACGGTCTCCAGCGCGACGTCCGCGTCGACGAGGGTCTGCGTGAGCTCGTCGCCGTAGCCGGCCGGGAAGCGGGTCTGCGTCACGTCCCCCCCGGCAAGGTCGAGCGTGACCGTGCTCGTGCCGTCGTCGAGCGTCGCGGTCGTGACGTCCCCCGAGGCGATGCTCGCGAGCGCGGCGCTGAGCGCGACCTCGCGCGGCGCGTCCGCGGAGCCGGCGGACGAGGCGGCGACCGCGGCCCCCGCCCCGCCGAGCACGAGCACCGCGGCGGTCACGGCGAGGACGGTCCGGCTGCGGGACCACCGGCGCAGCGACGACAGCAGCGGGCGGTCGTCGTCGGACCCGGCGCCGCGGCTGCCGCTCGCGCGCGGGATCGTCGGGCGGGCGGCCGGCTCCGCGGCGCTGCTCGGGGCGGCCGGGGCCGCCTCGGCTGCGGTCGTGGCGGGGGCTGCGGTCGAGGGTGCCGCGGTCGCGGCTGCGGCGGGGATGCGCTCGTCGGGCGTCATTCCCCTGTCATCGGCGCACCCGGAGCGAGCGTGAGGGGACGTTCGTCCGAGGGGTGAGACGTCGCCGGCCCCGCCCGGATCTCACCCGCTCCGGCCCCCCGCCCGGGTGGCGCGCCCGACCGCGCTGTGCCTCCGCGGGCCGCTGGGCGCGGAGCACCGGCGCACCCAGCAGCGGCCGGGGCGACGCGCCCGAGCGGCGACGGACGCGTGCCGGCGCCCGGGGACCCACCGTCCGGGTGACCGGGCCGTGGCGCCGACGGCTGAGCCGCACGGGCGACCGCAAACCCCCCGGATCCGCCCACCGCTGAGCCACCCGTGTGTGATCCACGTCACAACCCCTCATCTCTCAGTCACCCGGATGCCTCGCCGATCGCTCCTGTTGAGTCGCCCGCACCACCGGGCGGCGAGGGTCGTGGCCGGGGGGAACCGAGCGCGACGCACCGCTCTCGCAGACAGGCAGCACCGTGAAGAAGACACCCTCGTCCCGCGCCCACCGCGTCGCCGCGCTCGCCGCGACGCCCGTCGCGATCCTCGCCGCCGGCAGCCTCGTGTGGCAGTCCTCGAATGCCGCGTTCACCGCCACGACGCGCTCGTCGGGCAACGCCTGGAGCAGCGGCTCCGTCGTGCTGACCGACGACGACAACGGCGTCGCCGGCTTCACCGTCGAGAACCTGGTCCCGGGCCAGACCGGCTCGCGCTGCCTCGTCGTGACGTCCGGCGCGAACGTCCCCGGGCAGGTCCGCACGTACGTCGCGAGCCTGTCGCCGTCGGCGCAGGGCCTCGAGAACCACATCGTGTTCGACGTCGAGCAGGGCACCGGCGGCTCGTTCGGCGACTGCACCGGCTTCGTCCCGACCCCCGACAACCAGCCCGCCGCGTCGATCGCGACGCTCGCCCGGGTCAACAAGGACTACGCGTCGGGCGGCTCGGCCTGGAGCACCGCCGGCACGCCGGGCGAGAGCCGGACCTACCGCGGCTCCTGGAAGTTCGACACCACCGGCCTCACGCAGCAGCAGATCGACGCCCTGCAGGGCGCGCGCGTGAGCATGGACATGGTCTGGGAGCTGCAGAGCAACGACACCCCGGCCGGCTGAGCACCCGCACGCGGAACCCGTGACCAGGGCCACGACCACCAGCCGCAGCCGAGCGCTCACCCCGCCCGGCTGGGGCTGGCTGGTCGTGGCCACGGTCGCCCGCAGCTACCTCGTGCTGCTCGCCGCGCTCGCGGCGGTCGCCTTCGTCCCGGGCATGCTCGGGTGGCACACCTCCGTGGTGCAGACCGGCTCGATGATGCCGGCGATCAACCCGGGCGACGTCGTCCTGACGACGAGCCTGCCGGACGACCGGCCGGTGCCGGTCGGGGCGGTCGTGCAGTTCGACAGCCCGGCCGAGGCGGAGCCGAGCGGTGTCGCGAAGATCCGTCTCCACCGCATCGTCGGCGCGAACGACGACGGCACGTTCGTCACCGCCGGCGACGCGAACGCCGAGTTCGACAGCACCCCGATCACGCGGGACCAGATCATCGGCCAGGGCCGCCTGCTCGCCCCCTACATCGGGCTGCCGAGCCTGTGGGTCACGCACCGCGACGTCCCCGCCCTCGCGACCTGGCTCGCGGTGACGGCGCTCGCGATCGCCCTCGCCTCGCGCCGCACGACGACCGGTGGTGACGACGACACCGGCGCCGGCGCCCCGCCCGCGCGCGGTGCGCACCCCGCCCCGCCGGCCCGTCGCACGGCCCTCGCGCTCGTCGCCCTCGCGGTCGCCGCGGGCGCCGCCGTCGAGCCGCCCCAGCCCGCCGCCGCCGCGTTCACCGCCCGGACCTCGATGACCTCCACGTGGGCCGCCGCGATCCCCGCGCCGCTGACGGTCGGCCGGGCCGCGCCGTACGCGCTGATCGGGTCGACGGCCGTCATGAACAGCGGCCCGAGCACCCAGGTGAACATCACCGGCAGCATCGCGACCAGTCCCGGCACGATCGTCACCGGCTTCCCCTGGGGCACCAGCGTGGACCTCGCGAACAGCGCCGCGCGGAACGCCAAGGCCGACGCCACGACCCTCTACGCGGCGGCCGCCAGGCGGCCCACCACCGCGACCCCGGCCGCGGTCCTGACCGGCACGCTCCGGCCCGGCACGCACCGGCGGACCGGCGGCCTGGCCGTGAGCGGGACCCTCACCCTCGACGCCCAAGGAGACCCCAGCGCCGTGTTCGTCCTCGCCGCCGACAGCATCACCGCCCGCGCGGGCAGCACCGTCCGGCTGACCGGCGGCGCGTCCGCCGCGAACGTCTACTGGGTCACGCCCGGCACGGTGAACCTGCTCACGGGCAGCACGAGCGCCGGCACGTACCTCGCGCAGGGCAACGTGACGATCGAGCGCGACACGACGCTCACCGGTCGGGCGATCTCGCTCGGCGGGTACGTCTCGCTGCTGCGTGCCGACATCACGGTGCCGCGATGAGGCGCGCTCGGGCACTGACCGCCCTCCTCGCCGCCGGCGCCGTCGGCGTCCTGGGCGCGTGCACGCCGCAGGACCGCACCCCCGAGGTGCCCGTGTGCACCGTGCGCCCGGCCGCGGACCTCGTGCCGGAGGAGGGTGTGCTGTTCGGCGTCAACCTCGACTGGGACGCGCAGAGCCTCGCCGACTACACGCGCGACCTCGGTCGCCGGCCCGCGGTGGTCGTCTCCTTCACGTCCGTGCCGCTCGACGACGCCGACGTGCAGAACGTCACGTGGGCCGCCGACCAGGTGCGCGCGGAGGGCGGCATCCTCCTGCTGACGCTCGAGCCCGACCAGGGGCTGGCCGCCGTCACCCCGGACGTCGTGGACCGCCTCGCGGACCTCCTCGCGTCGTTCAACGAGTCCGGGGTCCCCGTGATCGTGCGGTTCGCGCACGAGATGAACGGCTCCTGGTACGCGTGGGGCCAGCAGCCCGAGGCGTACGTGCGCGCCTTCCGGGACGTCGCCGCCGCGCTCGACGCGCGTGCGCCGGGGTCGGCGATGATGTGGGCGCCCAACTACGCGGGCGGCTACCCGTTCCTCGGCGGGGCGTTCGCCGCCCAGCCCGGGACGCCCGAGACCGCGCTGCTCGACACGGACGGCGACGGCTCGGTGACGACCGCCGACGACGCCTACGCCCCGTACTACCCGGGCGACGACGTCGTGGACTGGGTCGGGATGTCCCTCTACCACTGGGGGTCCGCGCCGCCGTGGGGCGAGACGGAGATGCCGGAGCCCGGCAAGTTCGCCGCCCAGCTCACCGGGACCTACGACGGGCTCGCGGGCGACGAGACGTCCGCGCCGGACTTCTACCAGGTCTACGGCGTCGAGCACGGCAAGCCCGTGGCGATCCCCGAGACGGCCGCGCTGGTCGTGACGGACGACGCGCTGCCCTGGGCCCAGGGGCTCGCGGTCAAGCAGGCGTGGTGGCACCAGGTCCTCGCCCCCGAGCTCGCGACGCGGTTCCCGCAGCTCAGGATGGTGAACTGGTTCGAGTGGGACAAGCACGAGACGGAGATCGGCGCGCACGTCGACTGGACGGCCGCGGGCCACCCGGCGCTGCGCGACGCGTTCGTGGCCGACCTCCCCGACACGCTCGTCTTCGCGCCGGAGCCGACGCCGTGCGTCCCGGTGGGCGCGACACCCGCGCCGGAGTCCTGACCGGCCGGGTCACGCCTGGCGGCGGCGCGTCGCCCCGGTGTGGTGGATGTCCGCGACGGTGATGTTGACCTCGACGGTGGTCAGGCCGAGGTGCGCGGCGATGCTCCGGGCGACGTGGGCGCGGAGCCGCGCGGCGGTGGTCGGGATGGGTGTGCCGAGCTCGACGGCGACATGGATGTCGACGACGACGTGGGAGCCGGCGACACCGACGACCGTCGCGGACTCGCTCGCGGGGCCGGCGGTCGTGGCCCGGTCGCTGTGCGCGCCGACGTGCCCGTGGCCGAGGGCGAGCGCGACGCCGGGGAGCTCCTCGGCTGCCAGACGTGCGACCGCGCCGATGACCCGGGCCCCGATGCGGGTGTGACCCTGCTCGGTCGGGATGTCGGCGTACCAGGTGTGGCGCGCGAGCTCGCGGACGTGCGTCATGACCGCGGCCAGGACCGAGTCCGGTGCGCGGACGTCCTCGGCGGCCAGCTCGTGCAGCGGCTCCCACGCGGCCTCGAGGTCGGCGAGCGCGGCGCGGCAGTGCGGGCAGGTCGCCTGGTGGCGGTGGTCGGGCGGCGGCGTGCGGTCGGCGACCCGGGTGAGCAGGTCGTCGTAGCGGGCACCGCAGGGCAGGCGGGGGTCGTCCGTGGTGCTCACCTCCACTCCTGCAGGCGGTCGGTCAGCGCGCGTCGTGCGCGGTGGACGCGGACCTTCGCGGCCGTCTCGCTGATCCCGAGGATGCGCCCGACCTCGGCGTGGGTCGATGACCCGAACGTGTACAGCACGAGCGCGGCACGCAGGTCGAACGGCAGGGCCTGCAGCGCCGCCGCCGTGGCCAGTCGCCGGTGCTCGGCCTGCACCACCGTATCGGGGCCGGGCACGCCGCTGACAGGGTCGCGGTCGAGCAGCGGGGTCGTGGGTCTCGCGCCGCGGCGGAGGTTGTGGCACCGGTTGATCACGATCCGGACGAGCCAGGTCCCGAACCCCGCCTCGCCGCGGAAGCCGCCGAGGGAGCGCCACGCCTGCAGCAGGGCGTCCTGCACGACGTCCTGGGCGTCCAGGGGGTTGCCGGTCATGCGCAGCGCGACGGCGAAGGCGCGGTCCTGGTGCAGGCGGACCAGGGCCTCGAACGCGGCGTCGTCCCCGGCCTTGGCCTGCGCGAGGAGGGCGGCCTGCCACCCCGCGTCGGCGTCGGGCGTGCTCACGCGGACGCTCCCGGCCACGACCACATCGTCTGTAACCCTTCGGGCGAACCGGTGTCTAAGGGATGAAGGTCACCGTAGCCAGGGTGCCGTACCGGTGCTCGGCGAAGGTGGCCGAGCTGCCGACCCGAGGGAGACCAGTGACATGAGCACCCCCACCAGCGCATCGAGCATGACGACCAGCCGTGGTGGCGCACTCGCCGCACCGGACAGCCTGCAGTCGCCGCAGGGGCGCACGACGATCGCCGACGGCGTCGTGCAGAAGATCGCCGGGCTGGCGGCCCGCGAGGTCGCCGGCGTGCACGCGCTCGGCGGCGGGACCGCCCGCGCGCTGGGGTCGCTGCGCGAGCGCATCCCGGGCGCCTCGCAGTCGACCGGACAGGGCGTGGCCGTCGAGGTCGGGGAGACCCAGGCCGCGATCGACCTGGACATGGTCACCGAGTACGGCGTCTCGATCGCCGAGGTCGCCCGGGCGGTGCGCCGCAACGTCATCGACACCGTCGAGGGCATGACCGGGCTGCAGGTCACCGAGGTCAACGTTTCGGTCAACGACATCCACCTGCCCACCGACGACGCGCAGGACGCCCCGGAGCCGGCGCGAGTCCAGTGACCCACCCCACCCCTCCCGCCGGCGGTGCCTCCGTGGCGCTCGCCCGCACCGAGGCGGACGTCGTCGCGGCCGCGGTCCTGGCGTGCCCCGCCGTGGTCGGCCTGCGAGCCGGCGGTGGCCTGGTCGCGACTTACCTGCCCGGTCGGCGGGTGGACGGGGTGCGGATCGGCCCGGACGCCGTCGAGGTCTCGCTCGTCGCCCGCCTGGGTGTGCCCGTCCCGACCCTGGACGCCCAGGTCCGGGCGGCGCTCGCACCCCACGCGCGGGGGCGGGCGGTGCACCTGCACGTCGAGGACGTCCTGGACTCCGTCCGGGTCACGTCCCCGGACCCGGCCTCGCCGGCTGCCGCGGGGGTGTGACCGCGATGCCGGCGGCGCAGCCCGAGCGCCCTCGTGCGGACGCCGCCGCACGCCGGGCGCGCCGCGCGGTGCTGCGCGCACACCACCCGGACCTCGGCGGCGACCCGGCCGAGCTGATCCACCGGCTCGCAGCCCTCACCCGACCCGACACCAGCTCGCGGCCCGTCGTCGTGCGCCGCCCGCGCGGGCTGCGGGGGCTCGTGGCGTGGTGGCGAGAGCGGCGGCGACGCCGCACCCGCCCGCCGCGCGTGCACTGACGTGCCCGACCTCGTTCCTCACTTCTCGGAGGTAGTCATGCCCCCCACCACCGTGGGCCTGTTCACCGGACTGCTCCTGGGCCTCGCCTGGGTGATCGGCGGCTTCGACGCCTTCGTCGGCACCGCCGTCCTGGGCGTGGTCGGGTTCGTCGTCGGCAAGGTCGTCGCCGGGCAGATCGACCTCACCCCGTACCTCGGCGGCGCCGGCCGCGGTCCCCGATGACGGTCACCCACGCGGCGGCCTCGACGCCGGACCTCGCCGAGCCCGAGGAGCGCGGCACGCTGACGGTCAGCGACCGGGTGGTCGAGCGGGTCGCCGCCTACGCCGTCATCTCGATCGACGCCGCGGCCGCCGGCCCCCGCAAGATGCTGGGGTTCACGGTGGGCAAGGCCGACACCGACGACGAGGCCCGCGTGCGCGCCGACGTCCGGGGCACCACCGCGACGATCGAGGCCACCCTCGCGGTGCGCTGGCCCGAGTCCGTGCGCGACGTCGCCGAGCAGGCCAGACGCGCCATCCGGGACGAGGTGCACCGCATCACCGACGTCCGGGTGGACCACATCGACCTCGACGTGGTGAGCCTGTCCGTGCCCACCGCCTCCCGACCCCGGGTCCGGTGACCGCCGTGCCCGTCGTCCTGCGCGTCCTGTCCACGATCCTGGCCCTCGCCCTGCTGGTGGCCGGGCTGGTCGGAGCCGTCGAGATCGTCCTCGCGCTGCTCGACCGCCCGCACTGGCTGATACCCCACGAGGACTGGAGCCCCTGGCTCACGCAGCAGACGTGGGTCACCGGCGCCGTCCGCGCCGGCCTCGCCGCCCTCGCCGTCCTCGGCCTGGTCCTCCTCGTCCTGGCCCTGCGCCGAGGTCGGCCCGGCACGCTCGTCCTGCCCCCACGACCTGGCCAGACGCCCCCCGGCGTGCGGGTGCGGGCCTCCAGACGCGGCACCGAGGCCTGGCTGACCGCGGCGGCCCGCCGCACCAGCGGCGTCAGTGCCGCCCGCGTCCGGCTGACCCGCCGCCGGGCCGACGTCAAGGTACGGACCGCCACCCGGGGCCAGGACGACCTGCCGCGTGACGTCGCCACCGTCATCGGCGACCGCCTCGCCCAGCTCGGGCTCGACCAGGTCCGTCCCCGCGTCGCGCTGACCCGCAAGGAGACTCGATGAGCACCGGCGTCGACCGCATCAACCGGGGGGTTCTCGCCCTGCTCGGGGTCCTGTTCCTCGCCGCCGGAGCCGCCGGCCTGGCCCTGAGCCTGGGTGCGTTCGGCACCGGCCTCGTCGACACCCCGGTCGTGCCCGACACCGTTCGGGCGTTCGCGGCCGAGACCCCCTGGTTCTGGTGGGCCGCCGCCGCGGTCTGCCTCCTGGTCGCGCTGCTCGCGGTGCGGTGGCTGCTCGTGCAGCTGCGCACCAGCACCGTGAGCCGCCTGGACCTGACCACCGACCCCCGCGACGGCATCACCACGCTCCACACCAGCGCCCTGACGAGCGCCGTCGAGGACGCCGCCACCGCCATCCGTGGGGTCCACGGGGCGAACGCCCGTCTGCACGACCAGCACGGGGACCGCCTCCACCTCGCCGTCGACCTCACGGAGCACGCCGACATCGCCGACGTCCGCGCCGAGCTCGAGACCCGGCTCGTCCCGGACCTGCGCCGGGCCGCCGGCGCCGACCTGCCCGTCGACATCGACCTCCACCCCGGACGCGCACGCTCCGCCACCCGCGCGCTGCGGTGACCCCCGCGGCCTGACCTGCCCCCTGCACACCCCGGACCGGAGCGGTCCGTCGGCGCCGCGCTCGGATCGATTCGACCCTCGCCGGCGAGTGCGCGACGATGGTGGCCCACCGGCCCGAAGGAGTCCCCGTGTCCCGCATCCTCGTCACCGGCTCGAGCGACGGCATCGGCCTCGAGACCGCCCGCCAGCTCCTCGCCGCAGGGCACGACGTCGTCGGGCACGCCCGCAACGCCGAGCGGGCCGCCGAGCTGCGCGCCGCCGAGCCGCGGCTGGCCGACGTCGTCGTCGGCGACCTGGCCTCGCTCGCCGAGACCCGCGCGCTCGCCGAGGCCGCGACTGCCGCCGGGCCGTACGACGCCGTGATCCACAACGCCGGCATCGGCGGTGGCGTCCCCGAGCGGACGGTGACCGAGGACGGGCTCGAGCGCATCCTCCACGTCAACACCGTCGCGCCGTACCTGCTCACGGCCCTCATGCCCCGGCCGGGCCGGCTCGTCTACCTGACGTCGGGCCTCGAGTCGCAGGGCCGCACGCACCTCGACGACCTCCAGTTCGAGGCCCGGCCGTGGGACGGCATGCAGGCGTACTCGGACTCGAAGCTGCTCGACGTGACGCTCGCCTTCGCGGTCGCGCGCCTGTGGCCGGACGTGCTCGTCACGGCCGTCGACCCGGGCTGGATCAAGACCAAGCTCGGCGGCCCCGACGCGTGGGACGAGGTCGACGAGGGCGCCGCGACGCAGGTCTGGCTCGCGACGTCCGACGACGAGGGGGCCCGCGTCACCGGGGAGTACGTCAAGCGCCACGAGATCCAGGTCGCCAACCCCGAGGCGTCGGACGTCGAGCTGCAGGAGGGCCTGCTGGCCCGCCTCGCGGAGCTCACCGGGGTCGAGCTGCCCCGCTGACGGCGGGCGCCGGCGGGACGGCACCGGCCTGCGGGACGGCGCTCGCGGTGCGCTGCGTCGGGAGCCCCGGCGCGTCGTCGGGCACCGGCGCGTCGTCGGGCACCGGCGCGTCGTCGGGCACCGGCGCCTCGACCGGCGCGAGCTGCTCCGCGGGCCCGGGCCGCCCGAAGAACCAGCCCTGCGCGAGGTCGACGTGCAGCCAGCGCAGGGTCTCGACGTCCGCGGCCGTCTCGACGCCCTCCGCCACGACGGTCGTGCCGTTGCCGTGCGCGAAGTCGACGAGGGCGCCGACGAGCGTCGACAGCACCGGGTCGGCGCTCACGCCGTCGACGATGCTGCGGTCGAGCTTGATGACGTCCGGGGCGCACAGCACGATGTGCCGCAGCGAGGAGAAGCCGGCGCCGACGTCGTCGATCGCGAGGCGCATCCCGGCGGCGCGGGGACCGGCGAGGACCCGGCGCAGCGTGTCGTAGTCGTCGACCGGGTCGTGCTCGGACAGCTCGAGCAGCACGCGCGACGCGGGCAGCCGCGCGAGGAGCTCGGCGCACTCCGGCGTCACGAGGGTCTGCGGCGAGACGTTCATCGCGACGTACCCGCCGACGGCGTCGAGGTGCGCCGCCGCGAGCTCGAGCGCCTGCAGCTCGAGGCGGTGCCCGAGGTCCACGCTGTGCGCCTGCTCGAACACGACGTCCGGCGTCATGCCCCACCCGGCGGGGAACCGGCTGAGCGCCTCGGCGCCGACGCGGCGGCCCGTCGCGAGGTCGACGATGGGCTGGAGCAGCACCGTCGGCCCCGCGCCGTCGAGCACGGGCCCGATCCGCGCGGTGATCTCGTCGCGCCGCCCGCGCTCGACGACTCCGGGCTCGATGATGACCGCGGCGGCCGACGCGAGGACCCCGAGCAGCGCCTTGTCGCGGACCGTGAGCCCCTTGTCGGTCGTGAGCCCCGCCGCGCAGAACGTGCCGTAGAGGCTGCCGTCGCTCAGCGTCACGGGGACGGAGACGTAGCTGCGCAGCCGCGGGAATCTCGCGGCGGGCAGCGTCATGGCGAGCGGGTGCGCGCGCACGTCCGGGATGACCGCGGGCAGGCGCCCGTCGAGGATCTGCTGGCAGAACGTCGTCTCCTGCTTCAGCTTCGCCCCCTCGGGGAACAGGAACGGGATCGAGGAGTCGACGACCTCGAGGTGCTGGGTCTCGCCGTCCATCCGCGTGAGGAAGGCGACGCTCAGGCCGATCGCCTCCTTGGCGGTGCGCAGCAGCTCGGCCACCTGCTGCTCGGCCTCCGACCGCGTCCTGCCCATCCCACCGGCTCCCGTCGTGGGCGCACGTCGCCCGTGGGTGCCCATCGGCGGACGCGTGGGCGACCTGAGCCGTCGGGCGGGCGACGACGCCGGTCGGGCCGTCGTGCAGGTCGCCGCCGTGAGACGTCGCTCTGTCGCGCCGGAGATCTATCTGCTAGACATATCTTACAGAGACAAGGAGCGCCATGCGCAGCAGCCAGACCCGCACCGCCGTGCTCGGCGCCCTGAGCATCGAGCCCATGACCGGCTACGCCGTCCGCGAGGCCATCCGCGAGACGCTCGGCCACTTCTGGAGCGAGAGCTTCGGGCAGATCTACCCCACGCTGGCCGAGCTCGAGCGCGACGGGCTCGTCGAGCGGCAGGGCGGCACCCGGACGGGCTCGTCCGCGTTCGCGCTCACGCCCGCGGGCCGCACGGAGCTGCGGGCGCTGCTCGCCGAGCCCCCGCAGCCCGGCGCACCGCGCAACGGCGTGCTGCTGCGCCTGTTCTTCGGGCGGACGCTCGGCCCTGAGGCCTGCGCCGCCCTGGTCCGGGACGCCCGCGATCGGGCGCGGCAGCAGCTCACCGCGCTCGCCGCCGCGCGGGCCGACCACGACCACGCCGAGCACGCCGAGGACAGCCCGTACTGGCTGCTCACCATCGCGGCGGGCGAGCACGCGGCCCGCGCGACGCTCGCCTGGGCCGACGAGGCGCTCGCGACCCTCGACGCGCTCGCGGCTGGAGAGGTCGGGACGGCACCGGCCGACGGCTGACCGCCTCGTCCCGCACCGCGCCCCCGCGCGCCCCCCCCTCGCCGACCACCACCCGCCCCGCACCACGGGTCGGCTCCCCAGCACCCACCCACGCACACCTCGGGAGCCCCGATGCCCACGACCGCCGCCTCCGACCGCACCGCCACGGGGATCGACCCCGCGGGCGCACGACCGCACGACCGCCGCCTCGCGGTCGCGGCGGCGTCGGGCTTCGCGCTCGTGACCGCGTTCCAGGTCGCGCTCGCCGCCGGCGCCCCGCTCGGCGCCGCCGCCTGGAGCGGGGCCCACCCGGGCCGCCTGCCCGACGACCTGCGCGTCGCGAGCAGCGTCTCGGCCGTCGTGTGGCTGCTCGCCGCGCTCGTGGTGCTCGCGCGCGGCGGGGTGGGCGTCCGGCTCCCCGCGAGCGTGGGCCGCACGGGCGTCCGCGCACTCGTCGGGCTGCTCGGGCTCGGTGCGGTCATGAACGCCGCCTCGTCGAGCCCCTGGGAGCGGTACGGCTGGGCGCCGTTCGTCGTCCTGCTGCTCGTGCTGTGCGTCCTGCTCGCCCGCCGCGGGCCGCAGGAGACGGCGAGGGGCTGACCGGGATCCGCCCGGACGCACGCAGACCGAGGGCCCGGCAGCTGGTGGGGGAACCAGCCGCCGGGCCCTCGGCGCTGAGCGGGACCGACTACCGCAGCCCGTTGGACAGCGCGCTGATCAGCTCGCCGTTCGCGGTGTCACCCGACAGCTCCCAGAAGAAGGTGCCACCGAGGCCCTTGCTCTTGGCCCACGACATCTTGCTCGCGAGCGTCTGCGGGGTGTCGTAGCTCCACCACTCGCTGCCGCACTTGGCGTAGGCCGTGCCGCCGACCGTGCCCGTCGCGGGGCAGCGGTTCTTGAGGACCTTGTAGTCCTCGATGCCGGCCTCGTACGTGCCGGGCGCGGCGCCCGTCGCCGAGCCACCGGGCGTGGCCTGCGAGACCCCGGTCCAGCCGCGGCCGTAGAAGCCGACGCCGAGCAGGATCTTGTTGGCCGGGATGCCCTTGCCGATGAGCTTGTCGACCGCGGCCTCGGAGTTGAAGCCCTGCTGCGGGATGCCCGCGTAGGACGTCAGCGGCGAGTGCGGCGCCGTCGGACCCGTCGGGTTGAACGCCCCGAAGTAGTCGTACGTCATCGGCATGAGCCAGTCGAGCTTCTGGGTGGCCGTCGCGTAGTCCGTCGCGTCGATCTTGCCGCCGTTGCTGCCGTCGGCCGTGATCGCCGCCGTCACGAGGGCGCCGTTCCCGAACTTGGTGCGCAGCGCGCTGACGACCTTGTCGAACGCCTGCGGGCCGCTCGTGTCGCAGGTGAGACCGCACGCGTTCGGGTACTCCCAGTCGACGTCGATGCCGTCGAACACGTCGGCCCAGCGCGGGTCCTCGACGAGGTTGTAGCAGGACTCCGCGAACGCGGCGGGGTTCTGCGCGGCCTGCGTGAAGCCGCCGGACCAGGTCCAGCCGCCGAACGACCAGACGACCTTGAGGCCCGGGTGCATGGCCTTGAGCTTGCGGAGCTGGTTGAAGTTGCCGCGCAGCGGCTGGTCCCACGTGTCCGCGACGCCGTCGACGCTGTCGGCCGCGGTGTACGCCTTGTCGTAGTCGGCGTAGGAGTCACCGATCGAGCAGCGCCCGCCGGTCGTGTTGCCGAACGCGTAGACGATGTGGGTCAGCTTGTCGGCCGAGCCGCTCGTCTGGATGTTCTTCACGTGGTAGTTGCGGCCGTAGACGCCCCACTCGGTGAAGTAGCCGACGACCTTCTTGCCGGCCGGTCCGGGCGGCGGGGTCGTCGTCGTCGTGGGGGTCGGCGTCGGCTTCGGGGTGGTCGTCGTGGTCGGCGTGGGCGTCGGCGTCGCCGGCGGGGGCGTCACCGTCCCGCCCGAGCACGTCGCGCCGTTGACAGTGCACGCGGTGGGGGCCTTGTGGCCGCCGCTCGCGACGTAGCCCCAGGTCAGCGAGGCGCCCGGCGCGAGCGAACCGGCCCAGCTCTTCGACTTCGCGGTGTAGCGGTTGCCGTTGCGCGTGACGTCGGCGTCCCACGAGCTGCTGATCGTCGTGCCGGCCGGGAGGTCGAACTCGACCGTGAACGGGGCAGCGGCGGTGCTGTTGTTGGTGACCTTCACGTTGACCTGGTGGCCGGTGCCCCAGTCGCCCGCGGACGTGAAGCTCGCGGTGAACGTTCCGGCCGCGTTGGCGGGCGCGGCCGGGAGGGCCGCGACGAAGGTGACGAGCAGGCCGGCCAGGGCGGCCAGCGCGACGGCGACGCGCGTGCGGGGCGCGACGAGGGCCGTCTCGTGATGTGGTGCGAGCGTTCTGTGCCCCGCGGCGGCGCGGTGAGTGAAGCCCATCGTTCCAGTCCCCTGTCCTCTCGGCCTCTCGGCCTGATATGTAAGGATGGTGTACTAATGGATCGATTCCGACAGTAGCCGTCCGCCGTTCACCCGGTCAACGGTTGACTTACAGACCGGTCGTGCGGCATTCGCGTGCGCGCCCACCCGCGCCCGGCACGGCTCCGCAGGACCACTCGTCCGGGTGGTGGGCGGATCCGCCCCTCGACGCGCGCGGAGCTGCCGGCGTCGCCAGACTGGGCGCACCTGCACCGACCGAAGGGTTCGCCCATGCGCACCAGCATCGTCACGCTGTCCCTCGCCGGAGCCCTCGTGCTGACCGGCTGCACCGCCGCGGACGAGAGCGCCGACCCCGTCGCCGAGCGCTCCGGCCCCGAGACGCTCGCCCCCGAGGACCTCGGCGAGGACGTCGTCGACCTCGGCGGCGTGCAGGACCAGATCGACGACCTGCGCGCCGGGCTCGACGACGCCGAGGCGGACGCCCGCGCCGACGCGGAGGCCGCGCTCGAGCAGGCGCAGTCCGCGCTCGACGAGGCCGAGACGGCCCGGGACAGCGAGGACCAGGCCGTGCGCGACGAGGCCGTCGCCGCGGTCGAGGAGGCGGGCGAGGCGCTGCAGACCGCGCGGGAGGACGCGTCCGACGCGTTCGGCCGCGCGCTGGACACGCTCGACGCCGACCTGCGCCGGCTCGCCGAGGAACTCCGCCAGGCCCCCGCCTGACCTCGGACCGGTCCCCAGGGACGGGCCGCCCCGATCTCGACGCGCGCGTGGGGCTCCGGACCTCTACCTTTCGCGGATGACCTCGCGCCGCACGGACTCCCGCGACGCCGAGGCCCCGCACCACCCCGGCCGCACGCACCGCCTGCTGCGCGCCGCGGGCTTCGCGGCGGCGCTCGGCCTGCCCGTCGCCGCGCTCGCGTTCGTCGTGCGCACCGAGTCCTCCCCCGTAGTCGCGTTCGACGAGGCCGTGATCGCCGCGGCGACGGACCTGACCCGCGAGACCCCCGGGCTGCGCCACGTGCTGCTCGCGTGGCAGGAGGCGTTCCGCGGGGTGTGGATCAACCCCCTCGTCGCGCTGCTGTGCCTCTGGGTGTGGCGACGGCACGGCCTGCGCACGCGCGCGACGTGGGCGCTCGTCACCCTGCTCGTCGCCTGGGGCCTCGCGCAGGTCATGAAGCAGGTGGTCGCGCGCGCCCGCCCGGTCGTGGAGGACGCCGTCGCGCACGCCGACGGCTTCAGCTTCCCGTCCGGCCACGCCACGAACACGGCCGCGGCGGGGCTCACCGTGACCCTGCTCGTCTGGCCGCTGCTCGGCCCCCGCGGGCGCGTCGCGGTCCCCGCCGTCGCCGCCGCGCTCGTCCTCCTCACCGCCGCGGACCGCGTGCTGCTCGGCGTGCACTACCCGTCCGACGTCGTCGCGGGGGTGCTCGTCGGCACCGCGATGGTCGGCGCCTCCTACCTCGGCTACGTCGGCCGCACCCCGCACCTCCCGCAGCCCGGCACCTCCGTCAGCCCCGCCACCCCCGACGACGACAGGCAGGCCCACCCGTGAGCTTCGTCCACCGGTACGCGCAGGACACGTCGCGACCGACCCTCCGCAGCGCCGGCGGCGACCTCGCCCGCCGCGCCCTCGCCCCCGCCGTCGGGCTGTGGGCGGTCATCGTGGGGCTCGGGACGCTCATTCGGGGGCCGCTCGACGACCTGCCCGCCGAGGACACGCTCAACGCCGAGCTGGCCGCGGACCGCACCCCGGCGATGGACCAGCTCACCGCGCTGTGGTCGAACATCGGCGCGACGCTGTTCCTCATCGTCACGTGCCTGCTCGTCATCGCGCTGGTGTGGTGGCGGACCAAGGAGTGGTGGCTCGCCGTCGTCCCGGGCATCGCGGTGTCCGTGCAGGCCGCCGTGTTCGTCACCGCGGCGGCGGTCGTCGGCCGCGAGCGCCCGTCGGTCGAGAAGCTCGACGAGGCGCCGCCCACGTCGAGCTTCCCGAGCGGCCACGTGGGGGCGTCGACCGCGTTCTACCTCACGCTCGCGCTGCTCAGCCGGCGGATCGCGGACCCGACGCTGCGCGGGCTCGCGACCGCGGTCTGCCTGCTCGTGCCCGTGCTCGTCGCGTACGCGCGGCTGTACCGGGGCATGCACCACCTGACGGACGTGCTCGTCGGGGTGTTGAACGGCGTCGTCTGCGCCGGGCTCGCGTGGCACTACCTGCGCCGCCGCGAGCGCCGGACGTCCCCCGGCCGCGCCCGCCGCGCGGTCGCCTCGCGCTGACCGCCCCGGGGGGCGGAGTCGATTCGCCCCCTTCCATCCCGGGATTACCTGTGCGTACGTTGTGAACCGCGCCGACGCGGCTTCCTCCTCGGACGAACCCGCGGGGTCAGCAGACCCGGGCTCGCCGAACTCCTCAGGAGGTCCACCCGTGACAGCACGTCGTACCCTCGCCGCGCTCACAGCGGCCAGCGCCCTGCTCGTCGGCGGCGCGATCGCGGCACCCGCCTCGGCGCACGGCAACCCGAGCACCCCCGAGCGCTTCGCGGAGAAGGTCACCACGAAGGCGGTCATGCGCCACCTGCAGGCCCTGCAGTACGTCGCGGACCGCAACGACGGCAACCGTGCCGCCCTGACCCCCGGGTACGACGCGAGCGCCCAGTACGTCGAGCGCACGCTCAAGCGCGCCGGGTACACGACGGAACGGGACTACTTCACGTTCGACCTCGACGTGGTCGACGCGGAGGTGCTGCTGCAGAACACGCCCGACGAGGCGAGCTTCGTGGTCGACCAGATGGAGTTCTCGTCGAGCACGCCCGAGACCGGGCTGACGGCGGACCTCTCCGTCCCGGCGGACGCGTTCGGCTGCGACGCGACCGCGTGGGAGGGCGTCGACGCCACCGGCACCATCGCGCTCGTGAGCCGAGGCAACGCGTGCCCCTTCGCCGCGAAGGCGCTCGCCGCGCAGGAGGCCGGCGCCGTCGGCGTCGTCATCTACAACAACGTCGCCGAGACCGAGCTGTTCGGCACGCTCGGCGAGGACAGCGGCGTCACGATCCCGGCCGCGGGCACGACGCTCGAGACCGGCCAGGCGCTGCTCGAGGACCTCGCCACCGGCTACCCGGTCAACGTCACGCTGGACATCCGCAGCCACGTCGAGGAGGCGGAGAGCTTCAACGTCCTCGCGGAGACCAGGCGCGGGCGCGACGACAACGTCGTGATGCTCGGCGCGCACCTCGACAGCGTCGAGGACGGCCCCGGCATCAACGACAACGGCACCGGTTCCGCGGCGCTGCTCGAGGTCGCGGTCCAGCTCGCCAAGTCGAAGAAGCACAACAACACCGTGCGCTTCGCGTGGTGGGGCGCCGAGGAGCTCGGGCTCATCGGCTCGACCGAGTACGTCGAGGAGCTCGCGACGCAGGAGGGCGAGCTCGACCGCATCGCCACCTACCTGAACTTCGACATGGTCGGCTCGCCCAACTACGTCATCGGCGTGTACGACGCCGACCAGTCGACGTACGAGGCACCCGTCGAGGTCCCGGCCGGCTCGATCGAGACCGAGGACGTGTTCACCGACTACTTCGACAGCATCGGGCAGCCGTGGGTCGACACCGAGTTCTCGGGCCGCTCCGACTACCAGGCGTTCATCCTCAACGGCATCCCGGCGTCGGGCCTGTTCACCGGCGCCGACGACATCAAGACCGCCGAGGAGGTCGCGCTGTTCGGCGGCACGGAGGGCATCCAGCAGGACCCGAACTACCACTCGCCCGAGGACGACATCACGAACGTCAACACCACGGCGCTCGGGATCATGGTCAAGGCCATCGCGTTCGCGACGTACTCGCTCGCGCAGGACACGTCGGCGATCAACGGCGTCTCCGGCCCGGGCACCGGCCACGGCTACCCCGGCCACCCGGGTCACCCGGGCAAGGGCCGGCACGGCGGCACGCTCGCGCCGCAGGGGACGCAGGAGGGCTGGGAGCGCGCCGCCTGACGCGCCCCTGCCCGACCGCACCACGCACCACGCACGACGCACGACGCACGACGCACCACCGCACGACGAGCAGGGCCGACGGGTGGCGACCCGTCGGCCCTGCCGCGCGTCCGGGGTCGGCCGGTCAGGACCCGACCGGGGTGGTCGACGCCCGGGGGAACAGTCGTGCGAGGACGTCGGCGAGGGTGATCACCCCGCGCAGGGTGCCGTCGTCGACCACGACGGCGAGGTGGTTGCGGCTCTCGCGCATCGACGTCAGCGCGGCGTAGACGGGCGTGCCCGCCTCGAGCGCGAGCACGGGCCGCATCAGCTCGCGCACGGGCCGGTCGGCCGGTTCGACCAGCGTGTCGCGCACGTGCACGACGCCCTGCGCCGAGCCCGGCCCGCCGACGAGGATGCGCAGGTGCCCCGACGTCCGGGTCGCCGCCTGGACGTCGGCCGCGGTCGCGGTGACCGGGACGGCCGTCGGCCGCGAGCTGCCGGTGAGCAGGTCCTGGACCGTGAGGTCCTGGAGCTCGAGCGCGCCGGAGAGCTGGGCGAAGTAGGCCGGCTCGAGCGCGCCGACGTTCGCGGAGTGCTCGAGGAGGTGGCGCAGGTCGTCGGGGTTCTGCCCGGCGGCGACCTGGGCGGCGGGTGCGACGCCGACCTTGGTCAGGCACCGGTTGGCCACGTCGTTCAGCGCCACGAGCAGCGGGCGGGTGGCCCACATGAACGCGCGCATCGGGATCGCCAGCACGGTCGCGGACGTCTCCGGGTGGGCGATGGCCCAGGACTTGGGGGCCATCTCCCCGACCACGAGGTGCAGGAACGTGACGATCAGCAGCGCCAGGACGAACCCGGCGGCGTCGGCCAGCCACAGCGCCAGCCCCCAGGTCTCGAAGACGGGCGTGAGCCAGTGGTGCACGGCCGGCTTGGTGATCGCCCCGAGCGCCAGGGTGCACGCGGTGATCCCGAGCTGGGACCCGGCGAGCAGGACGGTCAGCTCGGTCGAGCTGCGGAGCGCGGCGCGTGCTGACCGGCTGGTGGGCGCGGCGTCCTCGAGCCGGTGCCGCTTCGCGGCGAGCAGGGCGAACTCGACGGCGACGAAGAACGCGCTCAGCGCGATCAGGGCGACGGTGACGCCGGTGACGATCCAGGGGTCGCTCATCGGTCGGCCTCCTCGGCGTCGGCGGTCGTGGGGGGTTCGGCCGGGACGGTGACGCGTACGAGGGCCGGCACGTGCCGCTCGACCTCGAGCACCTCCACGCGCATCCACACCGGTGCGGGCTCGTCGGCATGGGCCAGGTCGGCGGGGTCGGGAGGCAGCTCGACGTGCACCGCGTCCCCGGTCGCGGGGAGGGAGCCGTGCTCGGCGATGACCAGGCCGGCGATCGTCTCGTAGCCGTCGCGCGGGAGGTCGTGGCCGACGGCGCGCTCCACCTCGTCGATGTGCACGTCGCCCGCCATGACCCAGATCCCGTCGTCCGCGACCGGGGCGAGGGTCGGGGTGGCGGGGTCGTGCTCGTCGGTGATCTCCCCGACGAGCTCCTCGGCCAGGTCCTCCAGGGTGAGGACTCCGGCGAAGCCGCCGTACTCGTCGATCACGCACGCCATCCGGTTCCTCGACCGGGTCAGCTCGCGCAGGGCGTCGGGAAGCGTCATCGACGCCGCGAGCACCAGCGGGGACCGCATGAACCTCGCGGCAGGGGTCCCGTCGCCCTCGGCGCCGGCGAGCACGTCGTCGAGGTGGACGACGCCGACGACCTGCTCGTCGTCGGTCAGCACCGGGTACCGGGAGTGACCGGCGGCCATCCGGGCGCGGACCTGCGCCAGCGTCTCGGTCGCGTCGACGACGTCGACGTGCGCACGGGGGATCATCGCGTGCTCGACGTCGCGGCGCGGGAAGTCGATGATCCGGTCCAGGAGCACCGACAGCTCGGCGGGGAGGTCTCCGCTGTCGCGGGAGTCCTCGACGATGTGCTCGAGGTCGCGCACGGTCGCCGAGTGCTCGACGTCGTGCACCGGCTCGATCCGCAGCGCGCGCAGCAGCAGGTTCGACGCGGCGTCGAACACCCGGATCAGCCACCCGAACACGGTCAGGTAGACCGTGGTCGAGCGGGCCAGCCACAGGGCGACCGGCTCCGGGCGCGCGATGGCGAGGTTCTTCGGGAACAGCTCGCCGAAGATCATCTGCACGAGCGTCGAGAACAGCAGCGCGAGGACCGTGCCGATCGCGATCCCGACGCCGGTCGGGATCCCGACGCCGCCGAGCGCCTCGCCCAGCGACTCACCGATCAGCGGCTCGGCGACGTACCCGACGAGCAGCCCCGTGACGGTGATGCCGAGCTGTGCGCCGGACAGCATGAAGGACGTGCGCCGGGTGACCGCCAGCGCGCGCTGCGCCGCGGCGTCGCCGCCACCGGCGCGCGAGGTCAGCCGCGAGCGGTCCACGGCCATGTACGCGAACTCCTGGGCCACGAAGTAGCCCGTCACGGCGGTGATCGCCAGGACGACGAGCACGCCGAGCAGCAGCGTGAGCACCCACATCAGGACCTGCACCCCCTCGCCGGCTGGTCGTCGCGCGACGTTCGGGGGTTCGTACTGTCGGTGTCCATGGCTCTCTCGGGTGGGCGGCAGGTCCACCGGACAACGTGCGCCGGCTCAGGCTGGTTCCCGCCGGCGGCGAGCCGGCGTCGAGGACGTCGCTACTTGCGGCCCGCCGAGCCGCGCGAGGTGAGCCACCCGTAGACGGTCGTGGCCGCGAGCAGGACGAGTGCGACCACGCTCAGCCACAGCAGTCCCTCGATCACCGCACCCACGACGGACAGCACGATCCAGGCGACCACGAGGACGAGCAGCAGCTTCTTCATAGCCCTACACGCTCGCACGGCTCCGCGGGGCGAGCACGCGGAACCCGCACGCCCGCGCGCACGGACCGGGCAGCGACCGCACCCTCGATGCTCCCGCCGGTGGCCCGAAGCCCGTGCACCGCACAGGCTGAGGTCGTGCCCGACAGACCTCAGACCCCGTGGACCGAGCTCGTCGTCGCCCTGCCGGCGCCGCCGGAGGCCGACGTCGCACCGGTGGTCCCCGCGCGACCGGTCCGGGTCACCACGCGGCTGCACGACGGATCCACCACGACCCTCGACGTGGAGGTCGTCGCGCGCGCACCCGGGATGGTCCGCATCGCGCAGGACCGCGGCGTCGAGCCGGCGTGGCTCGCCTGGATCCCCGCGGACGACGTGCGGCCCGAGCCGCCCTCGGGGCTGGACCACGGCGCCGGGCCGGACGCGCCCGACCTGCCGCAGCCCCGGCCCTCGCCGGAGTGACCCTCACGAACGCCCCGAGGCCCGTCGTCGCACCGGGTCTGCCCACGGCCTCCGCGCGGCACCGGACCGTCGGGATGCGCGTCTGCATAGTTGCGCACTTACGCACACTCACGCATGCTGCTCGGGTGCTCCGTGCGCTCGCCCACCCCGTGTACCGGCGCCTCTTCCTGGCCCAGGTGGTCGCCCTCGCGGGCACCGGGCTGGCCACAGTGGCCCTCGGCGTGCTCGCGTACGACCTCGCCGACGCCGACGCCGGCGTGGTGCTGGGCACGGCGTTCGCGATCAAGATGCTCGCCTACGTGCTGGTCGCGCCGTTCGCCGCCGCAGTCGTCGCCCGGGCGCCGCGGCGGGTCGTGATGATCGGCGCCGACGTCGTGCGGCTCCTCGTCGCGGCGAGCCTGCCGTTCGTCGGCGACGTGTGGCAGGTCTACCTGCTGGTGCTCGTGCTGCAGGCGGCGTCGGCGACGTTCACCCCCACGTTCCAGTCGGTGATCCCCGACGTGCTGCCCGACGAGGACGACTACACCGCCGCCCTGTCGCTGTCGCGGCTGGCCTACGACCTCGAGGCCGTCCTGTCCCCGGTCCTCGCGGCGGTGCTGCTGCTCGTGGTGTCGCCGTCGACGCTCTTCCTCGGGACCGCCGCCGGGTTCGCCGCCTCGGCGCTGCTGGTCGCGTCGGTCACGCTGTCCGCCGCGCGGCACGCGCCCGGGCCGGACGACGAGCCCGGCACGTTCGGCCAGCGGCTGCGGCGCGGCACCTCGGTCTTCGCCCGGACCCCGGCGCTGCGCCCGGTCCTCGCGCTCAACCTCGCCGTCGCGGCACCGGGGGCGTTCGTGCTGGTCCAGACGGTCACGGTCGTGCGCTCGACGTTCGGGCAGACGAACGACGCCGTCGCCCTCGTGCTCGCGGCGAACGGGCTGGGGTCGATGGCGGCCGCGTTCGCGCTCCCCCGCGTCCTGCGCCGGCTCCCCGAGCGCCGGGTCATGCTCGGCGGCGCAGTCGCGCTGACCGCCGGCGCGGCGGCCGTGCCGCTCGCGCTGGCCGTGAGCTCGCCGGTGGCGGGGCTCGTCGCCGTCGGGGCGCTGTGGGTGCTGATCGGCCTCGGGTGGTCGAGCGTCGAGACCCCGGTCGGCCGGATCATCCGCCGCTTCGTCCCGGCCCGAGACCTGCCGGCCGCGTTCGCCGCGCAGTTCTCGCTCTCGCACGCGTGCTGGCTCGTCACCTACCCGCTCGCCGGCTGGCTGGGGTCCGCCGTGGGCCTGGCTCCGACGGCGCTGGTGCTCGCGGCCGCGACGGCGGCGGCGACCGTGACCGGGCTGGCGCTGTGGCCCAGGACGGCGCCCGGGTCGGTGTCGCCCGCGACGCGGGTGCCGGAGCCGGCGGCCGAGGCCACGCCGCCCGCCGCGGAACGCACCCCGGTGCCATGATGGCCGCCATGGACACCGCCCCGCGGACCACCCCGGGCAGCGCCGACCTCGACCACGCGGTCGATGTCCTGCGCCTGCTCGCCGACCGCACGCGCCTGGCCGTCCTCGCGCTGCTCGAGGGCACCGAGATGTCCGTGACGACCCTCGCCGAGACGCTGGACCGCCCCACCCCGGCGATCTCCCAGCACCTCGCCAAGCTCCGCGCCGGTCACCTCGTGGTCACGCGCCGCGAGGGCACCACGGTGTTCTACTCGCAGGCCAACGAGCACGTCGCGGCCCTCGTCACGAACGTCCTGCAGCACACCGAGCACACGCTCTACCCGGTGCCGCCGCACCACCGGTAGCCCTCCGGGGTGCCCGAGACGGCGTACGGCGGGGCCCGACGACCTCCGCGCTCGTCCGCGGCTCGCGGTGCACTGCGTGCTCCGGGCCGCGCGCGGGTGCACGACGGGAGCGTGCTGGCGTCATGATCGAACGTGTGTTCGAATGGACTCATGCGGTGGGAAGGCCAGCGGCTCGACCAGGACGAGGGCGGCGCCCTGCCCGGGCTCTCGCTCGCGGGCCTCGTGCGGAGCGTGCAGACGCCCGACTTCCGCGGCGTGACGTTCCACGAGGTCGCCGCCAAGAGCGCGCTCAACCGGGTCCCCGAGGCGTCGCGGATGCCGTTCCGGTGGACCGTCAACCCGATGCGAGGGTGCCTGCACGCGTGCACGTACTGCTTCGCGCGGCCCACGCACGAGTACCTCGACCTCGACGCCGGTCGCGACTTCGAGACCCAGATCGTCGTCAAGACCAACGTCGTCGAGGTCCTGCGCGCCGAGCTCGGCCGCCGCTCCTGGCAGCGCGAGCACGTCGCCCTCGGCACCAACACCGACCCCTACCAGCGGGCCGAGGGCCGGTACTCCCTCATGCCGGGGATCATCGGCGCGCTCGCGGGCTCGGGCACCCCGCTGTCCATCCTCACGAAGGGCCCGCTGCTCAAGCGGGACCTCCCGCAGCTCACCGCCGCCGCGCGGGACGTCCCGGTCGGTGTCGCCGTCTCGCTGGCCGTGCTCGACCCGGCGCTGCAGCACGCGCTCGAGCCGGGCACCCCGGGACCGCGAGCGCGCCTCGACCTCGTGCGGGCCGTGCGCGACGCGGGGCTGTCGTGCGGGGTGCTCGTCGCGCCCGTCCTGCCGTGGCTCACCGACTCCGAGGAGCACCTCGACGCGCTGCTCGGCGAGCTCGCGAAGGTCGGGGCCAGCGGCGTGACGGTCATGCCGCTGCACCTGCGGGGCTCGGTCAAGCCGTGGTTCCTGCGCTGGCTCACCGAGGAGCACCCGCATCTCGTCGCGCGCTACCGGGGGCTCTACGGGCGGGGGGCGTACGTGCCCGACGACTACCGGCGGTGGCTGCGCGAGCGCGTCGCGCCGCTGCGGCGGCGGCACGGCTTCGTGAGCGCGGCCGAGCGGCAGCCGGGTCTGGGCCCGGGCGTCGAGGGGTTCCCGCCCGGGTCGCTCCCCACGCCGCGCGGTGGGCCGGTCGAGGCGCCGCAGGACGTGGGCGGCCAGCTCACGCTGTTCTGACCGTCCCGGCGGCCGCCCGGAGGGCCACCGCACGGATCGCGGTCGGGCCGTTCGGTCCGGTCGCCGGGCCGGTCAGGCGCGGCCGGTCAGTCCTGGGTGTCGTCCGGGACGGCCTCGGGGTCCTCCTCGGGCTCGAAGCCGGACGGCTCCCCGGCGCCGATCCCCACGCCCGTCTCCGGGTTGGGGACGTCGCCCGTCGGGGTGCTCGTGTCGTTGCTGGCGCTCTCGCTCGTGTTCTCGCTCATGACGCCATCGTGCGCCGCATCGCGCTCGCCCGCCCGAGGAGCGCCGAGGTCGACGCGTGCCCGGAGCAGCGAGCGCCGTGATCCGCCGCGCCTGCCGTCGCCGCCGCGGGCCGTCGGCGACCCCGACGCCGGTGGTCGTGGCGTCGGCCCTCGCGACGCCGGGGACCGTGCGTCGCGCCCGTCCGGGCGGGGTGGCCGGACGGCCCGGCCACCCCGCTACGACCGGTCTCACGAGCCGTCCGACGCACCCCGCTGGTGCGGCACGAACGTGACCCGACCCGGGTGGTGGGCTGCAGCCCGGTGCGCACGGCCGCGCAGCCACACGCCCCCGACGACCAGGGCCAGCGCCACCGGGACGAGCCAGAGCTCGCTGCCGGTCGATGCGAGCACCGCGACCGGCGGCACCTCGGCGGCGCGCGCGGCGAGCGCGGCGTCGGACGGGCGCACTCCGGCAGACGCGCGGGCCAGGGCGACCGGCTCGGCTCCGGCGACGGCCGCCGGGTCGGCCCCGACGCCACCGCCCCCGGCCAGGCCGACGGTGAACCCGGAACCCGACTCGCCGGACGGCTCCCCCGGCGCCTGCCCACCGGCTCCGAGGACGCCGTCGGACGGGATGACGACGCCGGGAGCGGGCGACCCGACACCCGAACCGCCGCCCGAACCACCACCCGGCGCCCCCGGCGTTGCCGACGTGCCCGGCGTGCCCGGCGTGCCCGGCGTGCCACCGTCCGCGTCGGAGCCACCCGTGGCACCGTCGGCCTTGCGTGCGACCGTCGCGTCGCCGAGGACACCGACGGCCACGCCGGAGACCGTCACGGGCACGGTCACCGGGGCGACCACGAGCGGTTCCTCGCCCGCACCCATCGCACCCGAGCCGACCGGCTCGGCCGGCCCGACGCCCGACCCGGCGTCCACCGGGCCCTGGGTGACGTCGGCGTCGCCGAGGACGCCGACGGCCACGCCGGAGACCTCGACCGGCGCCGTCACCGGCAACGACACGACCGCCGGCTCCTGTCCGGCGGAGCCGGCGGCGTCACCGTCCGTCGGACCGGCCGACGAGCCCGCCCCGACCACGGTCGCGTCGCCCAGCACCGCGACCGCGACGTCCGAGACGTCGACCGGCACGTCGAGCGGGGCCGAGACCAGACCGCCCGGCGACGGCACCGGCGCCTCGGGCCCCGACGGGTCACCACCCTCGCCTGCGACCCCGGCACCACCGTCCGGGTCGCTGGACGTGACGGTCGCGTCGCCCAGCACCGCCACCGCGACGTCCGAGACGTCGACCGGGACGCCGACGGGCGCGGAGACGAGCGGCGCGCCACCGGCGGCGGTCTGCGGCTCACCCCCGACGTCGAGGCTCAGCGCGACGAGGGTTTCCGTGGTGGAGCCGACGACGACGTCGACCCCGAGCACCCCGTCGTGGGGTGTGGCATGGGCCGCGACGGCCCCGGCGGCCAGCAGGCCACCGCTCACGAGCGCTGTCTGCAGCGCTCGACGGACGTACGTGTGCATGGGTTGCTCCTCTGCTGATGACCGGAGCGCCCGCTCGGGGCGCAGGACGCGTGTCGTCACGGGGACGACGCGGTCCGGTCAGGCAGGGGTGTGCGGGATGTCCGTCGTCGGGCCGCCGGGGCAGCCGAGGTCCGCGCCCGCGAGGGTGACGACGAGCCGCAGCCCGGCGGGCACGGCGAAGGTCAGGAGCGCGGCGTCGGCGCCGGTGCGCGGGACGCCGCCCGAGGACGAGCCTCCGCCGGCGCCGCCCGTGGGCAGCGCGGGCGCCGAGGGTGCGCTCGGGACGCCCGCAGTCCCGGGGTCGTGGACGCTACCGGACGCGAGCGCGGTCGGGGGCGTGACGCCGCTGGTCGCGGGGCCGCCCCGGGTGCCGGCCGAGCGGACGCTCGTCACCTGCGCCGGTGCCTCGACGGCGCTGCCGGCCGCGACGTCAGCCGGTGCGACGGCTCCCGCCGGGGTGCCCGGCGCCGCGAGGTCGGCGCTGCCGTCGGCCACCGGACGGTCCGCGTCCTGCTCCGAGGCGACCGGCGGCGGGGAGGACGACGGCGGCGCGAGGCCCGGCAGGTCCACGCCCGGCACGAGCGGGTCGAGCACCGCGGGCACGAGCGGGAGGCCGGGGACGAGCGGCCGGACCACGTGGACGACGGGGGTCAGCGGTGCGACGACGGGCCCCACGACGCCGTCGAGCACGGGCCGCAGCGGCGCCGCGACGGCGCCCGCGACCCCACCGAGCAGCTCGTCGACCGGAGCGGTGACCGGCGCGAGGGCGGGCAGCACCGCGTCGACCGTGCCGGTGACCGGCTCGACGAGCGGCGACACCGCGGTCACCGCACGCTCGACGACGGGGACCACCGGCTGCACGACGCCCTCGACGACCGGTGCCACGGCTTGCGTCACCGGGGACGCCACCTCCGCGACGGTCGTGGCGACCGGCTCGACGAGCGCCTCGACCACGGGCGCGACGGCCCCGAGCGCGGGGTCGACCACCCCGGTGTGCACGGGCGACCCGACGTGCGCGACCACGTCGCCCACCGGCGCCAGCACCGCCTCGACCGGGGCCACCACGGTCCCGGCAGGTGCCACCACCGCGTCGACGACCGGGGCCGGCACCCGCGCCGCCTCCACCGGAGCGGCGACGAGCTCAGCCACCGGCACGAGCACGACGTCGGCGACCGGCGTCAGCACGGCGTCCGCGACCGGCGTCACCAGGGCCCCGACGGAGCCGGTCAGCCCGCCGACGACAGCGCCCAGCGCCTCGTCGGCCCCCGCGACGTGCGGCGCGGCGAAGGACCCCGCGGCGAGCGCCCCGGCGGCGTGCGGCGCGGCCGGCGACCCGGCGGCGTGCGCGGGACCGGCAACCACGGCACCGACCAGCACGGCGCCGGCCCCCGCGAGCAGGCCGCGGACCAGCCACGTCCCTGCTCGCGTCGCCCAGCGCTCCGCGCTCATCGCCCACGACCCCCCACGGTCCGCGCGTCAGCGGTGACGCACTCCCCGAACGTAGGAGGCAGCGCGGCGGACCCGCAATCGCTGCGGCCGGCCACTGCTCCGTCCGGGTGAACGGCCGCAGCCGTTGCGCGAGCCGAGCACCGCACGCTCACCCGTCCGAGCACCGCACGCTCACCCGGGGTCACGAAGCGCACCTCCAGCCGCCCGCGAGCGCACGCCCACCGGTCCGCGAGCCACGCGCCACCCGCTCACCCGTCCCCGCTCACCCGTCCGCGAGCCGCGCCGGGAAGCCCCCGGTCGCGACGGGCCCCCAGCCCTCGATGTGCAGCCGGATGAGCGACTTGCCCTGGTCGAGCATCGCCTGGCGGTACTCCGCCCAGTCGGGGTGCTCGCCGGCGATGTTGCGGTAGTACTCGACGAGCGGCTCGACCGACTCGGGCGGGTCGACCACCTCGGCGGTCCCGTCGACCTGCACCCAGGGCCCGTCGAAGTCGTCCGACATCACGCACGCGCTGACCTGCGAGTCCCGCCGGACGTTGACCGCCTTCGCGCGGTCCGGGTACGTCGAGACGACGAGGCACCCGGCGTCGTCGACGCCGCACGTCACGGGCGAGAGCTGCGGCGCGCCGGACCTGCGGCGGGTGAGAAGCACGGCGTGGTGGCGCGGGCGCAGGAACTCGAGGAGCTCGTCGCGGCTCACTCGGTCGGCGGTGGCGATGCGTCGCGGCACGGGCACTCCTCGGGTCGGCGCTCCGTCGTCGGGCACGGGGCGGTCCCGGTCACTCTCGCACCGCGCGCCGGTCGCGTCACGCGCGACCCGGCCCGGCCGCACTTTGCGCGGCTCGTGGAGAACCTGTGCCCCACCTTGACGGTGCACACCGGGCGTAGAGAGTGTGACGAGCATGCCAGCCGCGAGCCGGCGCCAGGGGGGCGTCGACCGCGTGGCACGTCGCAGGGGGCTCGATGAACCGACCACGCACGTCCAGTCTCGTCTCCGTCCTCACCGCTCTCGCGCTCGTCGGCACCGCCGCCGCCGGCGCGAGCGCGGCCCAGGCGTCCGCACGGGGCCCGATCGGGGATGTCGAGGCGCAGCGCGTCGACCGCGTCCCGACGCCGAACCCGAGCTGGTTCGACTGCAGCCCGGCGTTCGGCGAGGGCAACGAGTGCACCACCGTGAACCTGCCGCTCGACTACGACCAGCCCCGGGGCGCGACCACCGCCGTCGCGGTCCTGCGCCACCCGGCGACCGACCAGGCGAACAAGATCGGCTCGCTGTTCCTCAACCCCGGTGGCCCGGGCGGCTCGGGCGTGGGCATCGCGGCTCAGGCCAGCATGTTCCTGGGACCTGAGGTGCTCGAGAGGTTCGACATCGTCGGCATCGACCCGCGTGGCACCAACTTCAGCGACAACGTGCGCTGCTGGGAGAACATGGGCGAGCAGGCCGCCGACCTCCAGGGCTGGGACGTCCCGTTCCCCGTCACGGACGACGAGGAGGCGGCCTACGTCGCGGCGTCCGAGCGCGTCGGCCAGGCGTGCTCGACGACCGGCAAGCCGTTGTCCGGCTCGATGTCCACGGCCGAGGTCGCTCGTGACATGGACGTCATCCGGCGCATGGTGGGCGACACGCAGCTCACGTACCTCGGCTTCTCCTACGGCAGCTACCTCGGCAACGTGTACGCCAGCATGTTCCCGGGCCGGGTCCGGGCGGTCGCGATCGACGGGGTCCTCGACCCGCAGGGCTGGCAGGGCAGCCGCGCCACCCAGAGCACCCCGGTGACGACCCGAATCACGTCGGGCGAGGGCGCCGCGCAGGCGCTCCAGGAGATCCTGCTCCGCTGCGAGAAGGCCGGCCCGGAGTACTGCCGGCTGGCCGGGTACGGCGACCCGCAGGACCTGTTCGCCCAGATCACGGCGTCGCTCCGGGTGGAGCCGCTCGACCTCGTGGACCCGGAGACGGGTGAGGTCTACCTGACGCTCACGTACCCGGTCCTGATCTCGTTCCTGCTGGGCGACCTGTACGCACCGATCGCCGCGGAGTTCGTCGACCTGGACCTCAGCTTCGTGTGGGAGCTCCTGCAGGAGCCCGCAGAGCCGGGGACCGAGGCCGCCGCGCGGCAGGACGCCGCACGCCAGGGGCTCCTGGAGCGGTACCGCACGCAGCAGGAGCAGGCGAAGGCGGCGGACGTGACCGAGGCCGAGCAGCGTGCGGCGCTCGGGTTCGCGTTCCCGTACGACAACTCGCCCGAGGCGTTCCTCTCGGTCCTGTGCACGGACAGCCGGAACCCCGTCTACGCCGCCTCGTGGCCCGGGCACGCGGACCGCGCCGACGCGAGGGCCCCCGACTTCGGGCGGCTGTGGACGTGGGGCTCGTCGCCCTGCGCGCAGCACACGTGGACCGTGCGCGACGAGGACGCCTACACCGGGACCTTCACCAAGGCGACGGCCAACCCGGTGCTCGTCGTCGGCAACTACTGGGACCCGGCGACGAACTACGACGGCGCGGTCAACGCGGCGCGGCTCCTGCCGAACAGCCGGCTGCTGTCGAGCGACAGCTGGGGTCACACCGCGTACGGCACGTCGGCGTGCGTGACGGACGCGATCGACACGTACCTGCTGACGCGTGCGACGCCGCCCGCGGGGACGCTGTGCGTCGGGGACGACCAGCCGTTCACCGTCCCGCTCGCGACGCCCGAGGGCCCGGAGTCCGGTGCGCGGTCCGCGCGGTCCGACCGGCTGCCGCCCGTGGTGCCGCCCGTCCCGGGGGCGCTCCCCCGCGGCTGACCCGGAGCCGACCCCTCCGGCAGCAGCCCCGACCGGCCCTCGTCCAGCACGCGCTGGGCGGGGCCGGTCGCGCGCCGGACCGGCGACGGCTGTGCGCTCGACAGGCACCCGCTTTGCGTGCTTCGTGGAGAACCTGTGCACTCCCTTGACGCTGCCGGTCGCGCGCCGAGAGTGTGAAGCGCATGCCGTTCACGAGCCGGCGTCAGGGGGCGCCGACCGTCCGGCACGTCACAGGAGGTTCGATGTCTCGATCACGCACGTCCACCCGGTGGGCCGCCGTCCTGGCGACCGCCGCCCTCGCGTGTACCGCCGTCGCCGGCGCCGCGTCCGCCGCGAACGCCGCCGGCGCTCCCGCCGCAGGCAAGCCGATCGGGGACATCGAGGCGCAGCGCGTCGATCGCGTCCCGGCACCCGCCACGAGCTGGTTCGACTGCAGCCCCGCGTTCGGCGAGGGCAACGAGTGCACCACGGTGAGCCTCCCGCTCGACTACGACCAGCCGCGGGGTGCGACGACGTCGGTCGCGGTCCTCCGGCACCCGGCCCGCGACCAGGCCAACAAGCTCGGCTCGCTGTTGCTCAACCCCGGCGGCCCCGGCGGCTCGGGGGTCCAGATCGCGGCCGCGGCGACCCAGTTCCTCGGCCCGGAGGTCCTCGACCGGTTCGACATCATCGGGATGGACCCGCGCGGCACGAACTACAGCGACAACGTGCGCTGCTGGGAGAACATGGGCGAGCAGGCGGCCGACCTCGCCGGCGCGGACGTCCCGTTCCCCGTCACGGACGACGAGGAGGCGGCGTACGTCACCGCGTCGGAGAACATCGGGATCGCGTGCTCGACGACCGGGAAGCCGCTGTCCGGCTCGATGTCGACCGCCGAGGTCGCCCGCGACATGGACGTGCTCCGGCGCACCTTCGGCGACCAGAAGCTCACCTACCTCGGCTTCTCCTACGGGAGCATCCTCGGCAACTACTACGCGAACATGTTCCCGGACCGCGTGCGCGCGCTCGTGATCGACGGCGTCGTCGACCCGGCCGACTGGGTCGGGACCCGCGCCAACCGCGACATCCCGACGTTCACCCGGATCCGCTCGGCGGAGGGCGCGTCGAAGGCGCTCGACGAGATCCTGCTCCGCTGCGAGAAGGCCGGCCCGGAGTACTGCCGGTTCGCGGCGTACGGCGACCCGCAGGACAACTACGCCGCGCTCAAGGCGTCGCTGCGGGAGAACCCCGTCGACATCGTCGACCCGGAGACGGGCGAGGTGCTGCTGACCGTCACGTACGCGACGCTCGTCTCGTTCCTCCTGAGCGACATGTACGCGCCGAACGCCGCGGACATCGTCGACCAGGACCTCACGTTCCTGTGGCAGCTCGCCCAGGCGCCCGCCGAGCCGGGGACCGACGCCGCAGCGACGCAGGCGGCAGCGAACGCGGCGCTCGCCGCCAAGGTCCTGTCGCAGCAGGACCGGGCGAAGGCCGCCGACGAGACCGCGGCCCAGCAGCAGGAGGCGCTCGGGCTCGCGTTCCCGTACGACAACTCGCTCGAGGCGTTCTTCTCGATCCAGTGCACCGACGGCCGCAACCCGGCCTACGCGCGCTCGTGGCCCGGGCACGCCGACCGCGCCGACCAGCGCGCGCCCGACTTCGGCCGGGCGTGGACGTGGAACTCCTCGGCGTGCGCGAGCCAGACGTGGACCGTGCGCGACGAGGACGCCTACACCGGGCCGTTCACCAAGAAGACGGCCAGCCCCGTGCTCGTCGTCGGCAACTACTGGGACCCCGCGACGAACTACGACAACGCCGTGACGGTCGACCGGACCCTGCCGAACAGCCGCCTGCTGTCGAGCGACAGCTGGGGCCACACGGCGTACGGCACGTCGGCCTGCGCGACGGGGGCCATCGACGCCTACCTGCTCGACGGGACGCTGCCCGCCGAGGGCACGCTGTGCGTCGGCGACGAGCAGCCGTTCACCACGCCGCTCGACGCCCCGGACTCCGGCGCCCGGTCGGCACAGCAGAACGGCCTGCCGCCCGTCGTCCCGCCGGTCCCGGGGGCGCTCCCGCGCAGCTGACCCGGCCCGCCCGGGGCTCCTGAGCCCGGCCGGTGTCCCGCAGCACGGACGGCGCTCGTCGGGCCGGACGGCTCGGCCGGCTCCGCACCGCCGACCGGCTCCGCACCACCGGCCGGACCGCACCACCGAGCGGCCCCCGCCCAGCACCCGCTGGGCGGGGGCCGCTCGCTCGTGCACCTGGGTGAATCCGCCCGCACCTCCGCGGGCGTCCCGGACCCGTCTGCGACGATCGACGCCGTGACCGACGACCGCCTCCCACCCGCCGGCTGGTACGACGACGGCTCGACCGTCGGCGTGCTGCGGTGGTTCGACGGCACGGCGTGGACCGAGCACACCACCCCGGACCCGGCCTCCCCCGGCGGGAAGCCCGCCGGGCCCCGAGCGGCCGCGGCCGTGTCCGCCCCCGCCGCGAGCTGGTCCCCACCAGCCGCCACCCCCACCGCGTCCTGGGCGCCGGACCCGGCGCGAGCCCCGGCCGGCCCGTCGGCTCCGGCTGCCGGCGGCTTCCGGGCGACCGTGCCGGCTCGCCTCGGCGAGTCGCTCAACCTGGCCGACCGCATCACCGAGAGCCCCGAGTACCAGCGCAACCGGCTCGACGAGGCCCGTCGCGTCCGCCGCGACGCCGCCTGGCTGTACGGCGCCGCCCTGGTCGTGCTGCTCGTCGGCGCCGCGGTGAGCCACGCGCTGGGCGGCCTCGGCAACCTCTGGTACCTGGCGGGTCTCGTCGCCGTGGTCCTCGTGGCGCGGGCGGTGCGCGACTACCGGCGTGCGGTGTTCCGCGGCGCCCCGTCCCTCTCCGCCGCGGGGTGGCTCGCCGTCGGTGCCGGTGCCGCCGCGGCGCTCGTGCTCTTCCTCTCGGTCCCGGTCGCCGCCTTCGGCGCGATCCAGGACGACGTCGAGCGCACCCTGGAGGAGACGGCGCCGTAGCCGTCCCGCGCGGTCCGGCGCGCGCCCGTCCGGCGCGGTCCGTCGCGCCACCGTCCGGAGCGGTCCTGCGTGCGCCCCGTCCGTCGCGGTCGTTTGCGCCCGTCCGGCACGACCCGCTCCGTCCGACGCGCGACGAGGGCGGCGCACACACGACGGAGCCCGGCGTCGTCACGGGGACGGCGCCGGGCTCCGGTGCGAGCGGGTCCGGCTCGGAGCCGGAGCGGGATCAGCCCGCGAACGGGTTCTCGGTCGTGATCTGGTCGGCCGACGGCGCGGTCACGGGCGCGCCGCTCCCCCAGTTCGAGAAGGTCATCTCGGTCTTCGAGCCCATGAGGTCGAAGGCCATCTTGCGCACGCGGTTGTCGGCGTCGAGCCAGTACGTGTAGACGAACGTCGTCGGGATCGTGGCGCCGGCCGCGGCGGCCTGGTCGAGCCCGGCGCGCTGCTCCTCGGGGAGCTTCGTCGGGTCCATGACGACCTCGTAGGGGGTCGCCTCGACGACCTCGACGTCCTCCGCGTCACCCTTCTTGGTCACGCTCGTGACGGCGGCCTCCGCGTCGGCCAGCGCCTTGGTGGGGTCGATCTCGCCCGTCATGTCACCGAGGCCGGCGGCGAGCGGGTTCGAGGCGTCGCTCGGGTCGACCTGGAGGAACTTGCCGCCGGTCAGCCCGCCGAGGTTCATGTACGTGAGGCCACCCGCCATGCGGATCTCCATCTGACCCATGTCCGGGAGCTCCATGACCATCGAGAGCGCCTGGGCGCCGCCGTCCTCGATCTGCACCGAGCCCGTGGCCTCCATCGACTGCCCCTCGGCCGACGTGGACATCGAGAAGTCGTAGCTGCTGGCCTCGGCCTGCGCGTCGGAGATCGCCTTCAGGAAGTTGGCCTGCGTGATCTCGACGCCCTCGGCCTCCTTCGTGGCCTCGGCCGAGGCCGACGGCTTCGTGGTGGTCTCGGTGCTCGCCTCGGGGGAGGAGCCGCCGCAGGCCGTGAGGCTCCACACGAGGGCGACGGCCGCGGGGACGGCGAGCAGACGACGGGACGAACGCATGGGAGAACCCCCTGGGGATGGCCGCGACAGCAACGGTCGGGCCGGCGAGCGGCACGCGGACGACCGGACAAGAGCCTCTCAGGCCGGAGAGCCGTGTGCGTCCGCTTTGCGGGGTGAAGTCCGCCACGGCCCGGCGCCCGCAGGCGGCTCGGGGCGCCCTGTCGACCTCGAACCTCGCGGGTACCCTGCTCTCGGGGTGCCCGATCGCCGCCACCCCGAGGACGCCGGGATGCTCCCGCGCGTCCGGGGCCTCTAGCTCAGTCGGTAGAGCAGCGGACTTTTAATCCGTAGGTCGTGGGTTCGAGCCCCACGGGGCCCACCTCCCTGGACACCCGCGGCAGCAGGCGGACGCACGCACCGGCCGCACCGCGGGACCACCCGGGTACGACGCCCGGGCCGCGCCCGCCGGCTCAGCAGGTGGCGAGGAGCATCGGCACCAGGAGGGCGTTCAGGTCGTACAGCGCCTCCGGGTCAGCACTGAGGTTGCGTCCCGTGACGCCGAGCGCGAGCGAGCGCGAGCCGTCCGGGGAGCTCAGCGCGACGCTGAGGGTCCCGAAGCTCGCCCCGTCGTGCCCGTACAGGTATACGGGGGCCTCCGGTGGCGCGCACGGATCCGGCACGCGGTACACGCCGAGGCCGTACTCCAGGACGTCCGTGCTCCGGGGCGTCGTCATGTCGGCGACCGTCGCAGGCTGCACCAGGCGGCCGAGGAGCAGCGCGTCCGTGAAGGACAGGAGGTCCGCCGTCGTGCTGGTCGCCGCGCCCGCGGCGCCGAAGACGTCCGGGTCGAAGTGACCCAGCGAGTACCACCCCGCACCCTCCTCACCCGTGTAGGCCGCGCCGACCAGGAACGGGCCGCGGCTCTGCGGCTCGTCGGGGTACGCGCTGTGCCGCATCCGGGCGGGGCGGAGGACGCCGTCGCGCAGCAGCCGCTCCAGGTCCCGGCCCGTGACCTCCTCGAGCATCATGCCGAGGACGACGTAGCCCGAGTTCGAGTAGCCGAACCCCGACCCCGGCGGGAAGAGCCACGGGGTGGCCAGAGCGGCCGCGACGTGGTCCGCGTCGGTGTAGTCCTCGCCCAGCACCGCGAAGAACTCGTCGAGCGAGGTCGGGTCGGCCATCCGCGCGGCCAGCAGGGAGTCGGTCCCGGTCGGCATCCCGGACCGGTGGCTCAGGAGGTGCTCGACGGTGACCTCGGGCTGCCCGGGCAGCAGGCCGGGCAGGACGTCCTCGACGCGTGTGTCGAGCGACAGCGCGCCTCGCTCGACCGCCTGCATCACCAGCGTGGCGATCATCGGCTTGGTGATGCTCGCGACCCGGAAGCGGTCGGTGGTGCGCGCCGGCGACCGGTGGTCGAGGCGGCGGACGCCCTCGGCGCCGGACCAGCGCAGGGCGGGCGTCTCGACGCGGGCGGTCACGGCGACGGCACCGTCGTCGACGAGCGTGCGCGCGGCGGCGTCCAGCGCGGCCCGGTCGACGCCCGGGGTGGCCGGTTCCGTCGGCCGGGGGGCTCGCCGCGCGTCGGGGGCGGCGGGGCCGGAGGCGGCCTGCTCGGCGGCGGCGAGCACGGCGCGGGAGAGGGCGGTCTGGTCCTCGGGGGTCCATCCCGAGCCGACAGCAGCCCCGGTCGGCGGTGTCCCGGGCCGCGCGCCGGCGTCCGCGCCGAGCGCGAGGGGCAGGGCGAGCGCCGCGGCTGCGAGGCCGACGGCGGCACGACGGTTGCGGGTTCTGGACGGCATGGGGACTCTCCTCCGGTCGCGCGAGCAGGTCCACCGTGGCGCACGCCCTGGCCGAGCACAACCGCGTGCGAGGCGACCGCCGGTGGCCGCGCCGGGCCGCCGCCGCCGCGCCGACCCCTGGCGGTCCGTGCCCGATATGTGGCACGGTGCCCGCTTCACCGTTTCCGACGAGGAGGTCGACGCGTGACTCAGAGAGCGCTCTATCGACAGTCAACGATCCGGAGGGCACTGGCCGCGGCCGCCCTCGCCCCGCTCCTGCTCGCCGCCGCGGTCACCGCGGCCGCGACACCGGCAGCGGCTGCGACGCCCGGGGGGTGCGGGCAGCTCTTCGACGACTTCTCGTACACCTCCTCGCAGGACGCCCAGCTCGCGGCCCGGGGCTGGAGCGTGCGCGGCGGCGGGGGCGGACCCGGCGTGGGCGGCGCCTCCTGGTCCCCGTCGAACGTGACGTTCACGGGCTCGGGGACGGCGCGCTCGATGCGGCTGCAGGCCCAGACCGACGGCACGCCGTCCGGCACGGTCAGCGCCGAGGTGTCCCACCAGCGGAAGTTCTTCGAGGGGACGTACGCCGCGCGGGTCCGCTTCACCGACGCCCCCGTGTCCGGGGCCGACGGCGACCCCGTCGTGCAGACGTTCTACGGCATCACGCCGCTGGCCTTCCCCGACGACCCCGCCTACGGCGAGGCCGACTTCGAGTACCTGCCGAACGGCGGCTGGGGCCAGACGTCCCCGACGCTCTTCCTCACCACGTGGGAGACGTACCGGCCGGACCCGTGGCGGTCGGACAACCTCAGCACGCCCGTCGTCGGGAGCATCGCCGGGTGGCACGACCTCGTGATGCAGGTCGACGCCGGGACCGTGCGTTACTTCCTCGACGGCCGGCAGGTCGCCCAGCACGGTGGGCACGTGTACCCGGAGACGCCGATGCTGCTGGCGTTCAACATCTGGTTCATCGACCTGCAGTCCCACACCGGCGGCACGAGCCGGTACGAGCAGGACGTCGACTACGTCTACCACTCCGCCGACGAGCTGCTCACGCCCGCCCAGGTCGCGACCCGCGTCTCGGGCCTGCGCTCGGCGGGGACCACGCACGTCGACCGGGTCGTCCGCGGCACGTGCACCCCGACGACGCCGCCCACCACCGGGACGTCGACCGGTGCGGTGGTGTCCGGCGCGGCGGGCAAGTGCCTGGACGTCGACAACGCCAACAGCGCCAACGGCACGGCGGTGCAGCTGTACACCTGCAACGGCACGCCCGCCCAGCGCTGGACGTTCGGGGCCGACGGCACGCTCCGCGCCCTCGGCAAGTGCCTGGACGTCACGGGCTACGGCACCGCGAACGGCTCCCAGGTGCAGCTCTGGGACTGCAACCCCGGCCAGTCGAACCAGACCTGGGTCCGCTCCGGGGACTCGTACCGCAACCCCGCGTCCGGCCGCTGCCTGGACAACCCCGACGGCCGCGCCGTCGACCGGCAGCGCACCCAGATCTGGGACTGCTTCGGCAACACCGCGCAGCGCTGGTCCCTCCCAGGCGCCTGAGGCGACACCGCTCAGTCGGCACCCGGCGCCGGGCCACCTCGGTCCGCGCCGGGCGCCGACCGCGGCGGGACACCGGGCCGACGGGAGCCTCCGCCCCGCGGCCGGAGGAGCCGGTGCGTCGGTGCCGTCGACGCGAGGCCGCCCGGCCCTCCCGGAATTCGGTCGCCGCACGCCCACCCGGACCGGGCACGATGGGCGCATGACCACGCTCGAACGACTGACCGCCGACCTCACGACCTCGATGAAGGCGCGCGACGCCTTCCGCACGAACACCCTCCGCCAGGTCATCGGCGCGGTGCGAGCAGCGGAGAAGTCGGGCCCCGTCGCCGTCGAGCTCGACGACGACCAGGTGCAGGCCGTCCTCGCGTCCGAGGTCAAGAAGCGCCGCGAGTCCGCGGAGATCTACACGACCGCCGGCGCGACCGACCGCGCCACGACCGAGGCCGGCGAGGCCGACCTCATCGAGTCGTACCTGCCGACCGCCCTCAGCGAGGCCGACCTGGACGAGGTCGTCGCCGCCGCGATCGCCGAGACGGGCGCGACGAGCATGCGCGACATGGGCGCGGTCATGCGCGCCGCCCAGGCCGCGGCCGCCGGGCGCGGGCGCGTCGACGGCACGGTGCTGTCGCGGCGCGTGAAGGCGGCCCTGTCCGCCGGGTGACCGGCGGCGAGGTGGCGCTGTCCGCCGGGTGACGGGCGCGGAGGTGGCGGGGACGCAGGGGTCTGGACGGTCGTCCGGTTCCGGATGCGGCTTTCGTCCCGATGTGGGAGGTTCTGTCCCGTCCGGTTCGAACTCTTCTCACAGGAGCTGTTCTCCCATGAGCTTTCTCGCGTTCCTCCTCCTCGGCCTGCTTGCTGGTGTGATCGCCAAGGCTCTGCTCCCTGGGCGTCAGAGCACCGGCTGGCTCATCACGCTCGTGCTCGGCGTCCTGGGCGCGGTGCTCGGCGGCTGGCTCGGCAGCGTCCTGTTCGGTGTGGGGCTCGCCACGTTCTTCGACATCCAGACGTGGCTGCTCGCCATCGGCGGCGCCATCATCGTGTTCCTCATCTACGGTGCGGCGACCGGTCGCCGCGGCCGTCGCCGCTGAACGCGCCCAGCACTTCCCGCGAGGGGCCGGCGTCCGTCACGACGCCGGCCCCTCGCGGTATGTCCGGGGTCGAATTTCCTCTCCGGGGGATTCCGGTCCGATCGTCCGGAGCCCTCCGCGCTCGATCCGGTCATCCACAGATCGCGGGACGGCACTGCCCGGCTCGACCCGATTTCGCTAGGTTCGCGGGCATGCCTTCGCCTCGAGCGGTCGACGACGCCCGCCGCCCTGCCCGACGACTGCGCAGACGCGGTCCGACGCGCGTCGCGGTGGGCGGAGTGGTGGTGCTCGCGGCGCTGCTGACCGCATGCACCGGCCAGCCCGCGGCGGAGCCGACGCCCACGCGCACGGCGAGCCCGAGCCCGAGCCGGACAGCGGAGCCGACGCCGACCCCGACGGCCGCGTCCGCGCCTGAGCGGCCGGCGGCGATGGATGACCCGGGATCTGCGGGGGCCGATGCCACAGCGAACTACTTCATAGACCTCTTTGAGTATGTCGTGAACGGCGATGTCACCGCCTGGCAGGCTCTGAGCCACCCCGAATGCGTCTTCTGTAAGAGCGTCAGTGACGAAGTCGGGCATATGGCTGCCGAGCGCCATCGACAGGAAGGACCAAACATCTCCGTCACCTCGACCGATGTGACCGAGATCACGCCTGGCTCCTTCTACGGGGTTGATCTGCGCGTGACGCAGGGGCCCCACAGAGAGCTGAACGCTTCGGGAGCCGTTGTCACCGAGAGCAACGAGACGACGAAACTGCTGATTCATCTCGTGATCGTTCGTGAGGCGGGGTCATGGATCGTCCGCGAGGCTGAGGTGAAGCCTGATGCGGGTTAGCACCCAGGCAAGAAACTCGATCACAGCCGGCCTCGTGCTGCTCACCTGCTTGATGTGGCCTGGGACGGCGCGAGCCGACGTTCTGTTAGACAACCGCGCGGAAGGCAACGCGTTGTTGCTCCGAGCGAGAGAGGCGGCCGGACGCGAGGCGGAGTGGCTCGCAGCCAGGGCGTCCGGTGCTCCTGCGGTGAAGCTGGTGGAGTACGCCCGTGCGGAGCTGTGCGACGTGTCCTCCCAGTTCCTCACGTCAACCCTGGACGGGGCATGCGACCCCGGCGACGGAGCGATCACCCCACCCGACTGCGGACCCGGCATCACCCCGCTGCTCCCCCTGTGGTCCCGCACCCGCACCGCCGAAGACGCCCCCTGGACCCGCTGGGACCGGATCAGCGACTACTACTGCCCCCAGGACGTCCTGCCCGAGTTCACCGCCGAGGACTTCCGCCGCCTGCCCCTGACCCCCTCCCCGGTCACCCCGCAACCCCCCAACCCCAACCTGCTCACCGGACTCGGCCTGGTCGTCCACACCACCGCTGACCCCCAGGACCACCCCACCACCCTGCTCGGCTTCCCCATCACCGTCCGCGCCACCCCCACCGAGTTCACCTGGGACTTCGGCGACGGCACCCACCGCACCACCACCCACCCCGGCACCCCCTACCCCACCGGCCACGACCACCACCCCGGCGACCCCGTCTACCCCACCGGCGTCATCGGCCACCCCTACCCCCACCTCGGCACCTACACCCCCACCCTCACCACCACCTGGACCGGCCAGTACCTCATCACCGGCACCACCACCTGGCACCCCATCAACGGCACCGCCACCACCACCAGCCCCCTGCCCACCGTCACCATCCACGACGCCACCAGCCACCTCGTCGCCGACAACTGCCACACCAACCCCCACGGCCCCGGCTGCTGACACCGGCCGCTTCCTTCAGAAGCTCGCCGCGCGTGGGAGACTGCCGCCCGATCCTTCACGAGCTCCGCCTGCTGGACCACGCGCCCGGTCGTCGTGACCCTGACGGTCGTCGTCACGCTGGCGGAAGCCTGGCCGGCTGTCGTGGCGTGGCGGTCCGTCACACCCCGCGAAGGCCGTCGCGCCCCTCTGGGTTGTCGTCATCACGGAAGGGGCCGAGGAGCATGCCGATCCCGATGTGGGGTCACCCGGCCTCACCCCGGAAGCCGCGTCAGGGTGTCCCCGAGAAGGCGCCTGCGCTACGCCACAGTGCCGCGCCTCAGCGCCCCGGTCGGCGACGCCCCGCCCGCCGTGCGAACGCGTCCGCCGCGTCGAGAACCTCACGGGCCTGCCACACCCGGCCCCAACGCACCCCGGCGACGAGCGACAGCACGCCGGCCTGTTCCAGCGTGTCGACAGCGGTCAGCGCGGCCCGCTCGGACGTGCCGGTGATCCTCGCCGCTGCACGCACGTCCACCACGGGATGGGCGAACAGGCCGTCCGCCAACCGCCACGCTGCGGCGCCGCGGCGCGTCTTGATCTGCGTGGCCCACCGATCGCGCAGCTCGACGGAGTCGCGTGCGAGCTCGCGCCCGTTCGCGACGGCAGCCAGCGCGGCGTGGGACATCCGCTCGACGATCGGTGCAGCGTCGCCTGCCCGGTAGGCGGTCAGGGCATCGAAGTAGGCGCTGAGGTCGCGCAGGTCCACTCGCGCAGCTCGCTACCGACAGGTGGCCAGGTCGCGACATCCTGGTCGTGGTCCGGGGCAGCACGAGCGGCACCACCTCGACCGTCTTCCTTCCGAACCTCGCGCATCTCTGGAAGGTGAGCAACACATCCTTCGAAAGCTCCGCCGTCTTCGGAAGGATGTGGGCCCGTCCCCTCGAGCGTGAGGAGCACCATGCCGATCCCTATGTGGGTCACCCGCGTGAACCGTCGCGTCACGAACCCGCTGATGATGGCCCTGTCCGACGACGTCCCCCCGCTCGCGACGCTGCACCACGTCGGGCGCCGGACGGGCAGGCGGCTGCGGACGCCGATCTTCGCGTTCCCGACGGCGCGCGGGTTCGTGATCGCGCTGACGTACGGGCCGGACGTGCAGTGGCTGCGCAACCTCGAGGCGGGCGAGGCCCGGCTGGTGCGGCGCCGGGTCGTCTACCGGCTGGCCGACCCGGTGCGGCTGCACGGCGACGACGGCGCACGGCTCGTTCCGGCGTGGACCCGCGCCGGGCTGCGGCCGATGCACGTCGACGAGTTCGTCGAGCTGCGCGCCGAGCCGATCCCCTCGCCGCGCGTGCGGTAGCGCCCCGCGGCAGTCGCCCGCGGCCTCGCGCCGGTCGTGGAGTGCGTGGTGTGCTCGCTCCGGCGCCGTCGCGCCGGGCGGCGGTCGCCTGCTCGCCCCGCGCGAGTCGCCTACTCGCCCCCGCGCCAGTCGTACCGGGCGGTCGGCGGGCCGTCGGTCCCCTCGTCCCGACCGGTCCCGCGGCGCCGGCTCTCGCCGTAGCCCTGGACGTCGTCCGCGCCGAGGACGGCGGTCTCGTCCGCCTGGGCCTGGCGCTGGCGGCGCGTCCCGAGCGGCGGCGACGGCGGCTGGGAGGCCGACGGCTCCGCGGGACGACCGGCCGCGGACTCGCGCGGGAAGGCGGACGTCCGCTCCGGCGCCGCCGGCCCGTCGCCACGTCCCGGCAGCCCGGTGAGCTGCTCGCTGCCCGGGAGGTTCCACGTCGCGCGCCAGCCCGACGCGTCCGGCTCGACCGGCAGCACCGAGGTGCGGCTCGGTGCACGGGTCGGCTCGCCCGGCGTCGGGCGCATGACCGTCGTGGTCCGGGCGTCGGGGTCGGCGTACGGGTCGGCGCCGCGGTCCGGGTGGCCGGCCCCGCCGCGCGCACGGTCACGCTCGGCCGCCCGCTCGGCGTCCCGGCGTGCGCGCTCGGCCTCCCGCGCCCCCTCGGCCTCGACCCGGGCACGCTCGGCGTCCCGGCGGGCCCGCTCGGACTCCGCGCGAGC